>NZ_QYRP01000002.1:2400000-3000000 GCF_003600895.1 Nocardioides cavernaquae | reverse complement strand
CCACCCGAAGGAGGAGGTGACCGTTGCGCTGGTCGGCAAGTACATCGACCTGCCTGACGCCTACCTCTCCGTCGCGGAGGCGCTGCGTGCGGGTGGCTTCGCCAACTCGGCCAAGGTCAACATCGAGTGGATCGCCTCCGACCTGTGCGAGACCCCGGCTGGTGCCGCCAAGCACCTCGGTGACGTCGACGCGGTCCTCGTGCCCGGTGGCTTCGGCATCCGTGGTCTCGAGGGCAAGCTCGGTGCGCTCACCTACGCCCGCACCCACGGCATCCCGACCCTGGGCATCTGCCTCGGGTTGCAGTGCATGGTCATCGAGTACGCCCGCACCGAGCTCGGCCTCGACAAGGCGGGCTCCACCGAGTTCGACCCCGAGACCCCCGAGCCGCTGATCGCGACGATGGAGGAGCAGAAGGACATCGTCGAAGGCGGCGGTGACCTCGGCGGCACCATGCGCCTGGGCCTCTACCCGGCCGCGCTCAAGAAGGGCTCCATCGCTCGTGAGGTCTACGGCGAGGACCTGATCGAGGAGCGTCACCGCCACCGCTACGAGGTCAACAACGCCTACCGGCCACAGCTCGAGGAGGCGGGTCTTGTCTTCTCCGGCATCAACCCGGACCTCGACCTGGTCGAGTTCGTCGAGCTGCCCAAGGACGTGCACCCCTACTACATCGCCACCCAGGCGCACCCCGAGCTCAAGTCGCGTCCGACCCGGCCGCACCCGCTCTTCGCGGGGTTGATCGCTGCGGCCATCGAGCGTCAGCGCGAGCTCCGTCTGGGCATCGACGAGTCGGTGCTCAAGCGCGCCGACGAGGACGACGAGGTCTGAGCGACTCCATGTCGGAGATCGGTGACCGCCCTGAGTCGTGGCCGGTGGTGTCCTCTGTGGACGTCCACCGGGACGGCTGGGTCGTCGCGCTCCGGGCCGACGACCTCCGGCGCCCGGAGCATCCCGACGAGGAGCCGTTCCGGCGCCTGGTGATGGAGCACCCGGGTGCCTCGATCGTGCTGGCGCTCGACGAGCAGGGCCGTGCGCTCTGCATCCAGCAGTACCGCCACCCGGCGCAGATGTCGTTCGTCGAGCTGCCGGCCGGGATCTGCGACGTGCCGGGGGAGGACCCGCTCGAGGTCGCGAAGCGCGAGCTGCGTGAGGAGGCGGAGTTCGAGGCTTCCTCGTGGACGCACCTGTTGTCGGTCTGGGCCAGCCCGGGCATCACCGGCGAGCGTCACCACCTCTACTTCGCGCGCGGGCTCAGCCCGGTCTCCCGCGGTGACTTCGCGCTGGAGCACGAAGAGGCGGAGATGGTCACCTTCTGGACCCCCTTCGACGACCTGTACGCCGCGGTGCTGGACGGCCGCGTCACGGATGCGCCCATCGCGCTGGCCGTGCTCACCGCCCGGGCCCGAGGCCTGGCGTGACCACCTCGGGTGCTCCGAACGGCATTGCTCGCGCCATCCGCACCTACCTCGACCACCTCTCGGTCGAGCGCGGCCTGGCCAACAACACGCTGATGTCCTATCGCCGCGACCTGCGCCGCTACGCGGAGTACCTCGACGGCCAGGGGATCAACGAGCTCGCTGCGATCAAGGAGGCGACCGTCAGCGGCTTCCTGGTGCGGCTGCGTGAGGGCGACGCGGACCACCCGCCGCTCGGTGCGACCAGTGCTGCACGGACCGTGGTGGCGGTCCGCGGGTTCCACAAGTTCGCGGTGCTCGATGGGCTGGCCGAGATCGATCCGGCTGCCGCTGTGAAGCCGCCGTCGCCTGCGAAACGGCTGCCCAAGGCACTCCCGCTCTCCGAGGTCGAGGCGATCCTCGAGGCGTCCGGCGCACCCGGCACGATCCTGTCGCTGCGGGACCGGGCGCTGCTCGAGGTGCTCTACGGCACCGGCGCGCGCATCTCCGAGGCGGTCGGTCTCGACATCGACGACATCGACCTCGAGCTCGGTCAGGTGCTCCTGCGCGGCAAGGGCTCCAAGGAGCGACTGGTCCCGGTCGGCTCCTTCGCCCGCGACGCGCTGTCGGCGTACCTGGTGAGGGGGCGGCCCGAGCTGGTGTCCAGCGCCTCGCCCAGCGCGGCCAAGGCGCCCGCTGGTGCCGTCTTCCTCAACTCCCGTGGCGGCCGGCTCTCCCGGCAGTCCGCCTGGGCTGTGCTCGTCAAGGCTGCCGAGCGCGCCGGCATCACCAAGGACGTCTCGCCGCACACCCTGCGCCACTCGTTCGCCACCCACCTCCTCGACGGCGGCGCCGATGTCCGCGTCGTGCAGGAGCTGCTCGGCCACGCCTCGGTGACGACGACTCAGGTCTACACGCTGGTCACCGTCGACAACCTGCGTGAGGTCTTCGCGACCGCGCACCCGCGGGCCCGTTGATCTCCCGATGAGCGACGGATACGAGCAGTTCAGCGAGTGGGCGGCACAGGCGGGGCTCGAGCTCTACCCGCATCAGGAGGAGGCCGTCCTCGAGCTGGTGACGGGCAGCAACGTCGTGCTGGCCACCCCGACGGGCTCCGGCAAGTCGCTGGTCGCGATCGCGGCCCACTTCGCCGCACTCGCCGATGACCGGGTGAGCTTCTACACCGCTCCGATCAAGGCCCTGGTGAGCGAGAAGTTCTTCGCGCTCTGCGAGGTCTTCGGTCCCGATGACGTCGGCATGCTGACCGGTGACGCCTCGGTGAACCCGGACGCCCCGATCATCTGTTGCACCGCCGAGATCCTGGCCAACATCGCGCTCCGCGAAGGTGCGCAGGCCGATGTCGGGCTCGTGATCATGGACGAGTTCCACTACTACGCCGACCCCGATCGCGGCTGGGCGTGGCAGGTGCCGATCCTGGAGCTGCCACGCGCGCAGTTCCTGCTGATGAGCGCCACGCTCGGTGACACGACTGCGATCCGCGAGGACCTCACGCGTCGTACCGGTCGGCCGACGGCGCTGATCGACGACGCCGAGCGGCCGGTCCCGCTCAGCTTCACCTGGTCGTTGACGCCGCTCGCCGAGACGCTCAAGGAGCTCGTCGAGACGAAGCAGGCACCGGTCTACGTCGTCCACTTCACGCAGAAGGACGCTGTCGAGCACGCGACGTCGCTGCTGGCCGCCAAGCTGCCGATCGACGCGACAACCAAGGATGCGATCAACGCGCGCCTGGTCGAGGTCCGCTTCGGCGCAGGGTTCGGCAAGACTCTCTCGAAGCTGCTCAAGGCAGGCATCGGAGTGCACCACGCCGGCATGCTGCCTCGCTACCGCCGCCTGGTCGAGCAGCTGGCGCAGGCCGGTCTGCTGACCGTGATCTGCGGCACCGACACCCTCGGCGTCGGCATCAACGTGCCGATCCGCACCGTGCTCTTCACCGCTCTCGCGAAGTACGACGGCACCAAGTCGCGCGTCCTGCGCACCAGAGAGTTCCTGCAGATCGCCGGGCGTGCCGGGCGGGCGGGCTACGACACCGCGGGCTTCGTCGTGGTCCAGGCGCCGGAGCACACGATCGAGAACGAGCGCCTCAAGCAGAAGGCCGAGGAGCGCCGTGCCTCGGGCAAGAAGAACTCCAAGGCCCAGCTCCGCAAGCCGGAGGAGGGCGCCGTCGTCTGGACGGAGGGCACCTTCACCAAGCTGGTCGAGGGTGCGCCGGACCCGCTGTCCTCGCGGATGAAGGTCGACAACGCGATGCTGCTCAACGTGGCGGCCCGCGAGGAGGACACCGTCGCGGTGCTCCGCCGGCTGCTGCAGGAGAACCACGAGGACCGGCGCTCGCAGCTGCGGCTCACCCGTCGCGCGTTGCGGTTGACCCGCTCGCTGGTCACCTCGGGTGTGCTGCGACGACTCGACTCGCTCGACGAGTTCGGCCGCCGTTACGTCGTCACGGAGGACCTGCCCGCCGACTTCGCCCTCAACCAGCCGCTCGCGCACTTCGCACTCGAGGTCCTCGACGTGCTCGACCCGACCTCGGAGACCCACATGCTCGACGTCGTCTCGGTCGTCGAATCGGTGCTCGAGGCCCCGCGCCAGATCCTCTTCGCCCAGCAGTACGCCGCACGCGGCGAGGCGGTGAACGAGATGAAGGCCGACGGCATCGAGTACGACGAGCGCATGGCGCTCCTCGAAGAGGTGACCTGGCCCCAGCCCCTCGCCGAGCTGCTGGGCGCGGCGTACGAGATGTATCGGCGCAGCCACCCGTGGCTGCCCGAGGATGCGCTGAACCCGAAGTCGATCGTGCGTGAGATGTGGGAGCAGGCGATGTCGTTCAACGACTTCGTCGGGCGCTACCAGCTGGCCCGTTCGGAGGGGCTGGTCCTGCGCTACCTGACCGACGCCTATCGCACGCTGCGGCAGACCGTGCCGGAGTCCGAGCACACGACCGAGCTGCTCGAGCTGATCGACTGGCTGGGGGAGACCGTCCGACAGACCGACTCCTCGCTGCTCGACGAGTGGGAAGCGCTCGCGCACCCCGATCACGTGCGTCCGGACATTGCGCACCACGAACCGCCGCCCCCGCCGCGTCCCCTCTCCGCGCAGGAGCGCGCGTTCACGGTGATGATCCGCAACGCTCTGTTCCGGCGGATCGAGCTCTGTGCGCGCGACGACCTCGCCGGCCTGATCCGCATGGAGCGCGAGGCAGCCGACCAGACTGAGCCGCCGGCCGAGGTGGTCATGAAGCGGTCGGTCTGGGACGAGGCGCTCGAGGCCTACTTCGCCGAGCACGACGACATCGGCACGGGCGCGGATGCACGCGGCCCGGACCTGTTGCGCATCGAGAAGAGCGGACGCCTGTGGAAGGCCACCCAGACGCTCGACGACCCTGCAGGTCACCGCGACTGGGTCCTCGAGGCAGAGGTCGACCTGGACGCATCCGACGCGATCGGTGGCGCTGTCGTGCGCGGGCTGGCACTGCGCCGACTCTGACCCGATCAGGCCGCAGGAGCCGGCCGGCGGGAGAGCGTCACGACGAGCAGGACCAGCGCGAGCAGCTGCAGGGCCGCGATACCGGTGACCAGCTCCATGCGGTGCTCCTGGTGCAGCGCACCGGCCGCCCAGCCACCGAGCAGCGCCGCAACGCCCTGGTACGCCGCGAACACGCCGTACGCCGTGCCGAGGCGAGGTCGCGCGACGAGGTCAGCGACGAGGGCCTTGACGGTGGAGTCCTGGATGCCGGTCGCGGCACCCCAGACCGCGACACCGACCAGCACCGGCCAGAGTGCGTCGGCGAAGACCAGTGCGGGCACGCAGGCCACCAGCACGGGGAGCAGGTAGAGCACCTTCTCGTGGAAGCGGTCGTAGAGCACACCCGTGCCGAGCGCCGCGACCGCGGCCACGGCCATGGCTCCGGCGTACACGACCGGTGTCGACGCGGCGGAGAGCAGGTCGGCGTCGACCAGGTGGAAGCCTATGACTCCGTAGGTCATCAGGCCGCCGGTGCCCACCGAGGTGGCGACAGCGAAGGCGTGGAAGCGCCAGGGGAGACGCCCCGCCGCGGTCACCTCGAGGCCGGAGGAGGGAGCCTGCTCCTCGACGAGGGGTGCGTGCGCCCGGGTCTGTAACAGCAGCACCATCGAGATCGCACCGGGGATCGCCAGCAGCGCCAGGCCGAGCCACAGGTGCCCGCTCAGGGCAGCGGCAGCTGCAATGACGAGTGGTCCGGCGAAGGCGCCGACCTGGTCCATCGACTTGTGGACGCCGAAGCCCTTGCCGCGGCCGACGTCCTTCGCGGCAAGCGCGAGCAGTGCCGACTTGGAGGGGCTGCGGATGGCCTTGCCGGTGCGCTCGAGCAGGATCAGCGTGGAGGCGACCGCGAGCCCGGCACCGCCGAGCAGGGGAGCGACGGCGAGGAGCGGGACACAGACCGCGGTCATGCCGTAGCCGACGATGGTCAGGGTCCAGTAGCGGTGGGTCCGGTCGGCGAACGGCCCGGCGACCAGCCGCAGGATGAGCGCGATGGCCTCGCCCGCTCCCGTGACCAGCCCGACCATCGCCGCCGAGGCACCCAGTGAGGCGAGGTAGGGCCCGGAGATCGAGCGCATGCCCTCGTAGACCATGTCGGCGGCCATGCTGACGAAGCCGAAGGCCACGATCGTGCGCCAGGGCGACCAGTTCGCGCGTCCGTCGGTGCTCGCAGAGCTAACCGCTGTGGGCTCCGTCATGCGGCAAACCCTACGGCGTGTCCTCCACAGGTTTGTGCACAGGGAAGGCCTTGCCTGTGCACCTGAGCGGGACCTTGTGCACATGTCATACACAGATTTTCCAAACGCCGGTGGGTAACCCCCACCCGCCTTGTGACCGGTCTGAGGACGGGCCTAGAGTCGCGGGTCAACACGGCGAGTTGTCGCCGAGTCGACAAACAGACTGAAGTCTCAGTCTGCATCCCAGTTCGGGCGAGGAGCTTCAGCATGAGCGGTGTTTCGGGATACCCCAACGGATTCGGGTCCTTCGGGGCCGCTGCGTCCGAGATGCCGCCGCTGGTTCGTCCGCCCGCCCCTACGAACACCGGAGTCGATGATCGCGTGAGCGAGCCGCTGGCATTCCCGACAGAAACGCTTGTGGCTGAGCAGGAGATCGGTCCGACGGGCCGCCCGATGCCGGTCTTCCACGACCCGAAGCCGGTCACCGAGCACGGTCCCGCGCGAGTGATCTCGATGTGCAACCAGAAGGGTGGCGTCGGCAAGACCACGACCACCATCAACCTGGGTGCGTCGCTGGCCGAGTTCGGTCGCAAGGTGCTGCTCGTCGACTTCGACCCGCAGGGATCGCTCTCGGTCGGCCTGGGCCTGAACCCGCACGAGATGGACCTGACCATCTACAACCTGCTGATGCAGCGCGACGTGGAGCTCGACGAGGTCGTCGTACCCAGCGGCACGCCGGGCATGGACCTGCTCCCCTCCAACATCGACCTGGCCGCGGCTGAGGTCCAGCTCGTGCACGAGGTCGCGCGCGAGCAGACCCTGCAGCGGGTGCTGAAGCCGGCCCTGGCGAAGTACGACGTCATCCTGATCGACTGCCAGCCCTCGCTCGGCCTGCTGACCGTCAACGCCCTGACCGCGTCTGACGGCGTGATCATCCCGCTCGAGTGCGAGTACTTCGCGCTGCGTGGCGTGGCCCTGCTGAAGAACACGATCGACAAGGTCAAGGAGCGCCTCAACCCCGACCTGGTGGTCGAGGGCATCCTGGGCACCATGTTCGACGGCCGCACGCTGCACAGCCGTGAGGTCATGGAGCGCCTGGTGCAGGCGTGGGGCGACAAGGTCTTCCACACCGTCATCCGCCGCACCGTGAAGTTCTCCGACGCCACGGTCGCGGGCGAGCCGATCACGTCCTACGCCGCGACGTCGACCGGTGCCGACCACTACCGCCAGCTGGCGCGGGAGGTGGCAGAGCGTTGTCTCGACGCGTGAGCCTTCCGGCCGCGGACGACCTGTTCCGGCCGACCAGCGCCACCGCCGGGCCCTCCGCTGCTGCTTCTGCACCACGGACGGTCTCGGCCGTTCCTGACCCGGCGCCGGACGCTGCCGACGAGCAGCGCCGCCCGTCCCGTCGGGTCCGCCACGACGAGAAGATGACGGTCTACATCTCCTCGGACGAGCTGATGGATCTCGAGCACGCGCGGCTGACGCTGCGTCGTCACCACGGGATCGCCGCCGACCGCGGACGCGTTGTCCGTGAGGCCATTGCACTCGTGCTCGAGGAGTTCGAGGCGCACGGCGATGACAGTGCGCTGGTCCGTCGCCTGAGGGAGCAGTGACCCAGACGTCGCCCACGGCGCCGGTTGCAGGGGAAGCTGTCATCGCAGGAGCCGAAGGGGCAGTCGTCGAAGGAGCGGAGCCGGTCGCCTTTGCCGTGCGGCTGGACAACTTCGAAGGTCCGTTCGACCTGCTCCTCAGCCTGATCTCCAAGCACAAGATGGACATCACCGAGGTGGCGCTGTCCAAGGTCACCGACGAGTTCATCGCGCACGTCAAGGCGCTCGGCTCGGTGTGGGACCTCGAGCAGACGACGTCGTTCCTGCTGGTCGCCTCGACCCTGCTCGACCTCAAGGCCGCCCGGCTGCTGCCACAGGGCGACGTCGAGGACGAGGAGGACCTGGCTCTGCTCGACGCGCGCGACCTGCTCTTCGCGCGCCTGTTGCAGTACAAGGCGTTCAAGCAGGTCGCCGGTGTCTTCGAGACCCGGTTTGCCGCAGAGTCGAAGCGGCACCCGCGTGCGGTCGGCCTCGAGGAGCGCTTCGCGTCGCTGCTGCCCGAGGTGCTGATCGGCATCGGCCTCGATGCCTTCGCGGCGCTCGCGGCAAAAGCGCTGGCGCCGAAGCCGGTTCAGGAGGTCTCTCTCCACCACATCCACAACAACACGGTCTCCGTGCGCGAGCAGGCAGCACTCGTCGTCGAACGGCTCAAGCGCTCCGGCACGCTCACGTTCCGCGCGCTGATCGGCGACTCGCCGGACACGCTGACCACCGTGGCCCGCTTCCTGTCGCTGCTCGAGCTCTACCGCGAAGGTGCGGTTGCGTTCGACCAGGTCTCGCCGCTGGGTGACCTCAGCGTTCGGTGGACGGGTGACGACGAGGCAGACTTCGAGATCGACGAGTTCGAAGGTGCGCGCGCCGACCCGCACGACGACGTACCCCTTCCCGAGGAGAAGCAGCCATGACGGACCAGCTCGTTGAGGACGAAGGCCAGACCCTCGAGGTGGCCGTCGCGGACCTGCGGCCGGCGCTCGAGGCGATCCTGATGATCGCCGACGAGCCGCTCGACACCGTCACCCTCGCCAGCGCGGTGGGCTATCCGGTCGAAGAGGTCGTGGGCGCGCTCCAGACCCTCGCCGAGGAGTACGCCGAGCAGGGACGCGGCTTCGACCTGCGCAACGTCGCCGGCGGCTGGCGCTACTACACGCGCGACGAGTTCGCGGCCGTCGTCGAGGCGTTCGTGCTCGACGGACAACAGGCCCGCCTGACCCAGGCCGCGCTGGAGACCCTCGCGGTCGTGGCCTACAAGCAGCCCGTCTCGCGGGCCCGGGTCTCGGCCATCCGTGGCGTCAACGTCGACGGCGTCATGCGCACCCTGCTGGCACGTGCACTGGTCGAGGAGGCCGGCTCGGACCACGAGACCGGTGCCAACCTCTACCGCACCACGGCGTACTTCCTCGAGCGCATCGGCATCACCTCGCTCGACGAGCTCCCCGAGCTCGCCCCCTTCCTGCCCGACATGGACGACCTCGAGGACGAGCTCGCCGCAGCCCTGGGAGACAACCCCTCGTGAGTCGCACCGACATCCAGCTCGAGGACGACGGTCAGATCCGCCTGCAGAAGCTGCTCGCGCAGTCCGGCGTCGCCTCGCGGCGCAAGTGCGAGGAGCTCATGCTCGAGGGTCTCGTCGAGGTGGACGGCGAGGTCGTCACGCGCCTCGGCACCAAGGTCGACCCGAAGGTCGCAGTGATCCACGTCGACGGCAAGCGGCTCCCGCCGATCTCGCCGAACGTCTACCTCGTGCTGAACAAGCCGCGCGGCGTCGTGTCGACGATGAGCGACCCCGAGGGCCGTCGCAACCTGACCGAGTTCGTCGAGGACCGTCCCGAGCGGCTGTTCCACGTCGGGCGTCTCGACACCGACACCTCCGGCCTGATCCTGCTCACCAACGACGGCGAGTTCGCGCACCGCATGGCTCACCCGTCGTACGAGGTGGACAAGACGTACGTCGCCGAGGTCGACGGCGACGTCTTCCCGTCCACGCTCAAGAAGCTCCGCGCCGGTGTCGTGCTCGAGGACGGTCCGGTGCACCCGTCCCACGTGAAGCTGATTGCGGGTCCGCAGGGCAACCCGACCGGTCGCTCGATCGTCGAGCTGGTGATCCACGAGGGCCGCAACCGCATCGTCCGTCGCCTGCTCGACTCGGTTGGTCACCCCGTGCGTCGCCTGACGCGCACGGCGTTCGGGCCGGTGGCGTTGAAGAACCTCCAGGTCGGCACGACCCGCGAGCTGACCGACGACGAGCTCGGCGCGCTCCTCGACTCCGTCCAGCTCTGACAGAGTGCCCGAGCGGGCACATTCAGCTCAGCGTGTTGCCCTCCACTCGGCCCACTCAGGCCAAGCCTGGATCGCTTCGCCGACCGCCGCGACCCAGTGCGCACGGTCGTCGCCGCGGTACAGATCGCGTTTCCACCACTTGGAGTGGATCTCCGGTTCCGTGCGCAGCGTGAAGCAGGTGTCGGAGATGCTTCGAGCCAGCCGCACCTGATCCGCCCGGTCGTGCCGATGTGACGCCGGTCGGGTTTCGTCGCTCGATGCGCAAGGATGGCGGAGTGAGTGGTTGGTTCGCGGGCTGCGCCTGGCCGGAGGACGGCGAGGTCGGCGCCTTTCTGGCGCGCGTCCAGTCCGATGCTGCAGGCGTGCTGGACGGCCTGGTCGCGCCCGATGCAACAAGCGCGTTCCCGGTCATGGGCTGTCTGTTGACCGTCGAGGTTCCCGGCATCCCTGCAAGCGAATGGCCCGTCCATGCGCACCAGTTGCAGGTCCTGCGTACGCCCGGATTCCTCGGCGGATATTGGGGATGCTCGCACCTCTGGGACGAGTTCGACCCGGGTGAGCCCGACAGTTTCAGCGTGGATGCTGGTCTTGCTCCGGAGGTGGCTGCAGCGCAGGCTCTCGCATGGGTACGCACCCAGCTGGTGCGCCCGCGGGCGCTTCAGGAGTGGGATCGGAAGTGGCGCACTCCGGGCCGACGCTGGGTCCTCGAGGACACTGGAACGGTGCTTGGGGGTCCGGCGCCAGGACCGCGGGCTCGTATCCGCACGACTCGGCTGAACGGCTGATCTGATCGCTCATGCCGCGGACAGCGTGATTTGATCCGCTCGCTTCTGCGGGGTCGTCGGTCAGAGGATGTGCGGGACGGCCACGAACCAAACGCCGTTCGATACCTCGTCAGCTGCGAACTCGTGGCTCGATCTGTCGGGTCGCGCTGCTGGACCCGCAGCGACCGCTCGGTGCCGTACGACGGGTCGATCACAACGATGGTCCGGCCCGTGATGTGCCGCGAAGTGCTCGGATGCCTAGCGAAGGCCGATAGGTTCAGAACATGCGGATCGCACGAGTTGTTTCGGGCGCGACTGCCCTGACGGCCCTCGTCGCGCTCGCCCTGTATCTCTGGGCTCGGAACTACTCGGCGTACCTTGAGGATGCGGTTGTAAGCGGCGTCGCGTACCGGCTCGTGGTATCGGGCGGCCTGCTGCTGCCTGGTCTTGCATGCCTTGTCCTTGCGCTCAGTGCTCGGAAGCCTGGACCCGCTTGGGCGGCTGGCGCGTTGGCAATTGGTTGGTTTGTCGTGGGCGGCTCCGCGAGCTACGTGCTGGGCATCTAGGTCGGACCGATCCGGCGCTCCGTCATGCCGTTGGTGCTGCGGATTCTGTCGAATTGAGTGCGTTCGAATCTGGCCCCCATGCGAGCATCAAGTGTGGACCGATTCGACGTCACTCCCGAACAGATGAGTCATGGTCGGATTGTCGACGATCGAGAACTTCCTATGCTGGCCTGCCAATGGTTGATCGACGGATTCGACTCGCCCCTCTTGGTCGAGCTCGCCGCACTAAGCCCGAGGGAAGCGCTCGAAGGAAAAGTCCGGATCCATGACGTACTCGCCGAGTTGGGCTTTCCTGAGCGCACTTCCACCCACGCGTACGAAACGCTGCCCTGGCGCGGCCAGTGGGAAGGAATCTGGTGGGCTCTAGAGCGGATGGACCGCACTCACAGCCCCTATGCGTCGGCTCAGCACGTACTCGAAATCATTGGCGACCACGAGGACCTTTGGGGGCCGGGGCGCGGCGCTGCCCTCGTGGCCCTACTCAGCTCCTGGGACGAGAATCGTGGTGATCGGATCGCTCTGGGCGACCGGATCCGTGAGCACCTGCGCGGGCTGAGCGAGTGCGACGTCCCGCCACTCAGTGCCGAGGCGACGGATATCCAGAGGCACAGGCTCCCAAGCAGGAACTCGCGCACCAGTGCACTTCGGCGGGGCTGGGCGCGCGTCGTACTGCTCATGCGCGCGTCGTCCCACCGCAAGGCTCCCGGTCGACGGTGATTGCCGAAGCCGTTGCCCGCTAGGGTTTTCCCCGTGACCCGGAGCGGGTCGGACAGACGCGAAGGAGGAGCCGTGGCAGTGCGTGCGGTGCGAGGCGCCACCCAGCTCGAGAGCGACACCCGCGAGCACATGCTCGAGCGGGTCGCCGAGATGGTGCGCGACGTGATGGAGAGCAACGACCTCGTCGTCGACGACTTCATCTCGATCATCTTCACGGCCACCTCCGACCTGGTCAGCGAGTTCCCGGCGTACGCCGCGCGTGTGCTCGGCTTCGACGACGTCCCGCTGATCTGCGCGCGCGAACTCGAGATCGAGGGCTCCATGCCGCGCTGCGTGCGGATGATGGCGCACATCGAGACTGACCTCGCCCGCGCGGACGTCACCCACGTCTACCTCCACGGCGCTGCCCACCTCCGCCGCGACCTGACCAAGGTGCGCGAGGTTCCAGATGAGCCCGCCGAGCCCGCAGATGCCTGACCACCTGACCGGACCGGTGCTGATCGTCGGCACCGGCCTGCTCGGTACGTCGATCGGCCTGGCCCTGCGCAAGCACGGCATCGAGGTCCAGCTCAGTGACCTGAGTGCTGACAACCTGCGCACCGCGAGCGGTCTCGGCGCCGGCACGCCCCACACACCCAGCGCGAAAGAGCCGCAGCTGGTCGTCGTTGCCGTGCCTCCGGACCATCTTGCCGACGCGATCAGCAGCGCCCTCGATGAGCACCCGACCGCCTGGGTCACCGACATCGGCAGCATCAAGTCGGGCCCGCTCAACACGATCGCTGGTCACACGAGCGTGGAGCGTTACTGCGGCAGCCACCCGATGGCGGGAACCCAGCACAGCGGCCCCCTGACCGCGAGCGCCACCCTTTTCGAGGGCCGTCCTTGGGCGATCACGCCGCACGAAGCCACCAACCCGACCGCCACCGCTGTCGTCACCGAGCTCGCCGAGCTCACGGGCGCGACCCCGCTGCGCTTCGGGCCCGAGGAGCACGACCGCGCGGTTGCTCGCACCTCGCACCTCCCGCACCTGATGTCCGCACTCGTTGCCGGCCGGCTCGCCGACGCGCCGGAGGGTCACCTCGCGCTGTCCGGCCCGGGCGTCCGGGACGTCACCCGCATCGCCGGCACCGACCCCGGGATGTGGCTGCAGATCGTGCCGGCCAACGCCGCGGCGATCCTCGAGCTCATCGACCAGCTCGGTGCCGACCTCGCCCGACTGCAGGCGGCGATCATCGCCGACGACCGCGATGCGCTCCAGCAGCTCCTGGCCAACGGAGTCGCCGGCACGCTGGCGATCCCCGGCAAGCACGGTGGCCCGGTCCGCCCGATGAGCTCGGTCTTCGTCGTCGTACCCGACCACCCAGGCGAGCTGGCCCGGCTCTTCGCGGACGCCGGGCACGCGGGCGTCAACGTCGAGGACGTCCACATCGACCACGACCCGGGGCGCGACCTCGGTCAGGTCGAGCTCGTCGTCGACGTCAGCAACGAGGAGACGCTCGTCGCGTCCCTCACGGCACGCGGCTGGACCGTTCACCAGTAGTCTGTCCCGTTGTGAGCAGCCCTGTGACCCCCTTGCTGAAGAACATCGTCGTGGCCATGGACGGCCCCTCCGGCTCCGGCAAGTCCAGTACGTCGCGTGGCGTCGCAGCGCGGCTCGGGCTGCGCTACCTGGACACCGGCGCCATGTTCCGCGCGATGACCTGGTTCATGCTCGAGAACGACGTCGACCTGACTGACCCGGCCGCGATCGCGGCCCGCGCCGGCGAACCGACGATCACCTCAGGGATCGACCCGCTGAAGCCGACCATCACCGTCGACGGCACCGACGTCGCCGAGGCTATCCGCGGCGAGGCAGTCACCGGGGGAGTGAGCCCCGTTGCCGCGGTGCCGGAGGTGCGTGCCCGCCTGCTCCAGCTGCAGCGCGACATCATCGGCGAAGGCGGCATCGTCGTCGAAGGCCGCGACATCGGCTCGGTCGTCGCACCGGACGCTGCAGTGAAGGTCTACATGACCGCTGACCCGGCTGCCCGCGCCGCCCGGCGGGCCCTCGAGGAAGGTGGCACCGACGCTGCTGCCGTCGAGGCCTCGCTGCTCGCTCGCGACAAGATCGACTCCGGCCGCGCCACGGCTCCGCTGACGATGCCCGAGGGTGCGCACCACATCGACACCACGCCGTACTCCCTGGACGAGGTCATCGACCAGGTCGTCGCGCTGGTGGCGCTCGCCACGGCCTGATGGCCCACGAGCCGCTCCCGAAGACCTGGCTGCTGCGTGCCGGCAGGCCGGTCGCCCGCGTCATCGCGGGGCGGCGCTGCGACATCCGGCTGCACGGCGTCGAGCACGTCCCACGCAGCGGACCGGTGATCCTGGCCGGCAACCACATCGGTCTGGCGGACGGCCCGCTGCTCGCGGCGTACGCGCCCAGGCCGGTGCACGCGCTCACCAAGCACGAGCTCTTCACAGGCGCCGGCGGCACGTTCCTGCGGACCGCCGGACAGATCCCGCTGGACCGCTTCCACCCCGACCCGACGGCCATCCGCACCTGCCTGGCGGCTCTTGATGAAGGCCGCGTGATCGGCATCTTTCCCGAGGGACGCCGAGGTCCGGGCGACCTGGGACGCTTCCACCGCGGCGCGGCGTACCTCGCGCTCGTGACCGGCGCCCCCGTGGTCCCCGTCACCTTCCTCGGCACGCGTGAGCCGGGCGGGGGCACCAACGACCTGCCGGCGAAGGGTGCTCGCGTGGACATGGTGTTCGGCACCCCGTACCGTCTGGGGGCGGTCCCGTGGCCGCGCACGCGGGAACAAGTAGGGCAGGCCACGGTGTTGCTGCGCAGGCACATGCTCGCAGCGCTCGAGGACGCACTGCGGCTGACCGCCCGCGAACTACCCGGACCACTGGTCCCGGGCGACGAGGAAGACGACCCGCCGACGGGCGTCAGCGAGCGAGGAACACGATGAGCGAGTACGACGAGTCCACTGGTGTCGACGAGACCGAGGGACCCGTGCCGGTGCTTGCCATCGTCGGACGCCCCAACGTCGGCAAGTCCACGCTGGTCAACCGCATCATCGGTCGCCGCGAGGCGGTCGTCGAGGACCGCCCCGGCGTGACCCGCGACCGTGTCTCCTACGACGCGACCTGGAACGGCCGCGCGTTCACCGTCGTCGACACCGGCGGCTGGATCCCCGACGCCGAGGGCCTGGCGCAGAGCATCGCCGCCCAGGCGGAGATCGCCGTGACCCTCGCGGATGCCGTCCTCTTCGTCGTGGACGCGACCGTCGGCATCACCGATGACGACGAGGCCGTCGTCCGGATCCTGCGCAAGTCGGGCAAGCCCGTCGTGCTCGGTGCCAACAAGGTCGACAACCCGGCGCTCGAGGCGCAGGCCTACGCGCTGTGGAACCTCGGTCTGGGTGAGCCGTGGCCCATCTCGGCCGTCCACGGTCGCGGCACGGGAGACATGCTCGACGCCGTCCTGGCCGTGCTCCCGGAGCCCCCGCCGCTCGGCGAGAAGGAGGTCGGCGGCCCGCGCCGCATCGCCATCGTCGGCAAGCCCAACGTCGGCAAGTCGTCGCTGCTCAACAAGCTGGCCGGCGAGAACCGCGTCGTCGTCGACAACGCCGCCGGCACCACCGTCGACCCGGTCGACGAGCTGATCGAGTTCGGTGGCCGCGAGTGGCGCTTCATCGACACCGCGGGCATCCGCAAGCGGGTGAAGGAAGCCTCCGGCCACGAGTACTACGCCTCGCTGCGCACCGCTGGTGCCATCGAGCGCGCCGAGGTCTGCATCCTGGTCATCGACGGCAGTCAGACCGTCTCCGAGCAGGACCTCCGGATCATCCAGATGATCCGCGAGACCGGCCGGGCCCTCGTCATCGCCTTCAACAAGTGGGACCTCGTCGACGAGGAGCGCCGCTACTACCTGGATCGCGAGATCGAGCGCGACCTCGTGCAGGTCCAGTGGGCGCCGCGGATCAACATCACCGCGCGCACCGGCTGGCACATCGACCGGATCGTCCCCGCGCTCGACGCGGCGATCGAGGGCTGGGAGACCCGCATCTCGACCGGCACGTTCAACGCCTTCCTCGGCCGCCTCGTCGCCGAGCACCCGCACCCGGTCCGTGGCGGCAAGCAGCCGCGCATCCTGTTCGGCAGCCAGGTGCAGGTCGCGCACCCGACGTTCAAGCTGTTCA
The DNA here is from genome assembly GCF_003600895.1 of Nocardioides cavernaquae. Taxonomy (NCBI): domain Bacteria; kingdom Bacillati; phylum Actinomycetota; class Actinomycetes; order Propionibacteriales; family Nocardioidaceae; genus Nocardioides; species Nocardioides cavernaquae. The sequence continues at coordinate 2,983,760 of NZ_QYRP01000002.1, read as the reverse complement.
CTACCGGCAAGCTCGACGCCGGCTACGAGCGCTTCATCGAGCGTCGCCTCCGCGAGGAGTTCGGCTTCGTCGGAACGCCGATCGAGATCAAGGTCCAGCCGCGGGAGAAGCGCAAGCGCTGAGTCCGTCCGTGCGGCTCGCTCCGGCGGCGTACGCCGTCAGCCCGAGGCCTTGTGACGCAGCGCCCGCTGCAGCTCGTCCTTGCTCATTCCGCGAGCACGAGGGACATCGGCATTGGCTGCCTGCTGCTCGAGCTCGTCCTTGGTGATGTCCGCCGGCCTCACGCCGAGGTGATCGGCGCGCGCCGCAGCGAACGCGTCGCCCAGCTCCTCCAAGCGGCTGGCGCTCAACAGCTCGCGCATCTTCGGCAGCACGGTCTCCTCCTCCTCGCCGAGGTGGTGGCGCACGGACTAGTCGACGTCGGCCAGGATCTCGTCGAAGTTGGCTGAGGCCGGATCGGCCGCAGCGAGCTTCGCCAGCAGCTCATCGGCCTCAATGTGCTCCTCCTGGCTGTGCTCGACATCGTGCGCAGCTCCGGCCTCGGCGGCCGGCGGGTAGACCTCGGCCTCCTCGGCGCGGCTGTGCGCGGTGATCAACGTGATGAAGACAGGCAGGACGTCGGGCCGCTTCTCGGGGGCGTCGGTGAGGTCGTCGAGCATCCGCTCGAACTCACGGTGGTCTTGCAGGATCAGGTCGACGACATCGGTCATGTGCACTCCTCATGATGGCGGACGGATGCGTTCCTGTACCCCGAAGCGCGCTCCGCGACACCCGCTCAGCGAGAGGGACTTTCGAAACTCTCAATGGCCACTGATGCCCCGAACGGGCTATTGGTGGGCCCGGGGCGTTCGCTGTCATGCTCAGGAGTTGCGGCTCGGGTCGCAGACGGGGACCACCACCTGATTCGGGGCGTGCGTGGCAACGATCATCGGCAAGTCGGACACGGTCGAGGTGGCGCACCTGCGCCAGGCCCTCGACTCCGCGGGCTTCCCCGAAGGCCACGACGACTACCAGGTGATCGTGTTCGACCCCGCGCGCGGCGACTCGTGTCCGGTGACGGCACGGTCCCGCCAGGTCGTGGTGACGCCTGCCGCGGCCACAGCGGCGGCAGCGTGGTCGCTCCTGCGCGCGGGTGCCGAGGACGTCGTCGGCTGGGACGGCGCTGGCACCGCGGTGGCCCTGGTCCGGCGCCTCGAGCGCTGGCGCAAGGTGGATGCGGTCCTGGCCTCACCTGTCGTGACGGACCTGTTCGTCGGCTCCAGCCAGCAGCTCCGCCATGCCCTGGTCGAGCTGGTCGAGCTCGCCCTGTTCGGGAGCGGGCCGATCCTGCTGGTCGGGGAGACCGGCACCGGCAAGGAGCTGGCGGCCCGTCTGGTGCACGCGATGCCGGGTACGCCGACGACGGGGGACCTCGTCGTACTCGACTGCACGACGATCGTGCCGTCGCTGTCGGGAAGCGAGCTCTTCGGGCACGAACGCGGCGCCTTCACGGGTGCCGATCGCTCACGTGCGGGGGCTTTCGCCGCAGCGGATGGGGGCACGCTGTTCCTCGACGAGATCGGCGAGCTACCGCTGCCGCTCCAGGCCGAGCTGCTCCGGGTGATCCAGGAGGGCACCTACAAGCGGGTGGGTGGGGACGTGTGGGCAAGGACCTCGTTCCGCCTGGTGAGCGCGACCAACCGGGACCTCGAAGCCGAGCAGCGCGCTGGCCGGTTTCGCAGCGACCTCTACCACCGCATCGCGTCGGGCGTCGTCCGGCTCCCGCCGCTGCGCGAGCGCCCCAGCGATGTCGAGCCGCTGTTTCGCCACTTCCTCGCCGAGGCGACCCATGACGCGGCCCCGGAGCTCTCCCGGCCGGTCGCGGCGATGCTCCATGAACGTGCCTTTCCCGGCAACCTGCGCGAGCTCAGGCAACTCGCCTACGCGGTCGCGGCGTGCCACTGCGGGGCAGGCCCGGTCACGCCCGGCGAGATCCCGGCGCGCTACCGACCGGAAACCGACGCGACCGGACCGAGCCTGGTCCGGGGTGCGCTCGAGCGTGCGGTCCGCACCTGCCTGGGCTACGGCGTCTCGCTCCCGGACCTGAAGGCGATGGTCGCCGACCTCGCGGTCGACGTCGCCCTCACGGAGCACGACGGCAACGCACATCGTGCGGCGACGGCCCTCGGGGTGACCGACCGCGCGATCCAGCTGCGCAAGCAGGTCCCGAAGCCGCGGACCGCCGCAGATCAGTAGCCAGCCTCCAGCTCTGCCGCGAGCTCCTGGGCCAGCTCGAGGTAGAACTCCGCCGCCTCACGGCTCACGTAGTCGGGACCGTTGGCGCTCGCGCTGACCTTGCAGCGCGAGCCGCCGCCGACCTTGCGCCGATAGAGCTCGCACGCCTTCTGCTCGATGCGCCGGCCGAGCTCGGTCGGGCAGGCGGACAGGTCGATCTTCCACTCCGCCTCGGTGAAGCTGACCGTTCCGATGGTCTCGAAGCTGGTCAGGCGAGTGGCGTCGGGCCCGCCGGCGGCGCCGAGCGCACGCTTGGCGGCGCCGGGGCGCGAGACCTTGATCGTGTAGCTCCGCGGCCCGGACTTGCTGTAGACGACGAGCCGTGGGGGCAGACCGAGCTGGCGGTCAGGGCGGGCCAGCTGCTCCAGTCCCGCCTGCCGTCCGGCTCGCGTGTCTGGCTTGATCTCCACGACAGCGCGGTGGCGCTTCGGGCGTGCGGGGCGGCGCGCTGCCGCCCGTCGGGCCTGTGCCTCGAACTCGAATTCGTACATGGGTCACCTCTCTGTGTCGTGTCCAGCCCAGATGTCGAGGGTCAGCAGGCTGAGCAGGGTGGCGCCGTCGAGGACAGCGCGGTCGCCGGCGGGTGAGACCGCAGCGCGCGCGAAGGCGGTGGAGTGCTGCGGGACGTCACCGATCGACAGCTTGGGATGCAGGGCCGGGACGGCGTGGCTGACGTTGCCGAGATCCGTGCTCCCTGCGGTGAGTACGTCGCGTGGTGACGGCGGCAGGGGTGACCGGCCGAGCGAGCGGAGGTGGTGCTCAGCGAGTCGCGCGAGCGCGGGATCGCTCCGCACGTCGCGGTAGACCGGCCCGTCCGGTTCGACGACCTGGGCGCACCGGGTGGCGCGGGCGCCTGCCTCGGCCGCGCGGCGTACGTCATCGGCGAGGGCTGCGAGCCCGGCGCTGGTGGCGGCACGGGTCATCGCACGCAGCACCGCGCGCGCAGGCACGACGTTGGGCGCGGTGCCGCCCTCGACGATCACGGCCGTGATCTGGTCGCCGAAGCGGAGGGTCGAACGTGCGGCAGCCAGTGCCTGGTAGGCGAGGACCGCGGCGTCGAGCGCGTTGCGCCCGGTCTCCGGGGCCATCGCCGCGTGGGCGGCCCGGCCGTGGAAGGTGATCCGGTACGACGCGGCGGCGCGGAAGGTGGCCCGGACCTGGTCGTGCCTGCCCGGGTGGACCAGCAGCACGGCCGCTGCTCCGTGGAACGCGCCGCGGCGCAGGAGCTCGATCTTGCCGCCACCGCCCTCCTCTGCCGGCGTCCCGAGCACCACCACCCGGCCCCCGAGCTTCGCAGCACGGGAGGCGAGGACAGCGCCGGCGCCCGCAGCGGCGGCTGCGATCACGTTGTGCCCGCAGCCGTGGCCGAGGCCCGGGAGTGCGTCGTACTCGCAGCAGAGGATGACCAGCGGGCCGTCCTGGCCGGCCGAGGCCCGGAACGCTGTCGGCAGGCCGTGGGCCGGGTGCTGCACCTGGAGGCCGTGCCGCCCGAGGAACGTGGCAACGGTGGCGCTGGACCGGTGCTCGCGCCACGCCAGCTCGGGGTGCGCGTGGAGGTCGTGCGAGAGCCCGAGCAGCCCGGTTGCCAGGTGCCGGACCTCGTCGGCGACCGGCGCCGCGACCAGCGTGGCGTCCGTCGTCATGCCACTCGCCGCCGCACTGCCGGGCGCCGTCCACGGAACCGGAGCCTGGCCGGACCGGTCAGGCGCAACACGTTGCCGCTGAGGACCTGGGCCATCCCGTCGGTGTCGAACGGGAGCGCCCTTGCCTTGGCCAGCTCGACGGCGGGGTGCAGGAACGGTCCGTCGCTCCCGAAGAGGATCTTCCCCGGACCGGCACGCCGGGCTGCGTCCTCGAGCAGGTCGAAGTAGCGGACGCCCGAGGTGTCGGTGAAGAGGTTCGGGAGCCGGACCAGCTGGTCGACGAACGCGCACTGCGCCTTCCAGTCGTCCGCGAAGGACGAGAGGTGGGGCACCACCCACGCCACGTCCGGGTAGGAGCGGACCACCATCTCCACCGTGGCGGTGTCACCCGCAGGGTCGTAGAGGACGGGGAGCCGCCACCGCCGGGCGGCCTCCGCGATCTCGCGGGTGATCCGCGCATCGTGCGCGTGCACCTTGATCCCGCAGAAGCCCTGGCCGACCGCGTGCGCCACCCGCTGCTGGATCGTCCCAGCCTCGGACCGCGCATTGATGAAGAGGTAACCCAGCAGGCCCGGCCGGTCCCGGATCAGCGCAGCGATCGTCGCGTTGGCCTTCGGGTAGTCCGACGTCAGTGGCGCCATGATCACGGCCCCGCGGATGCCAGCCGGACGGGCCCGGTCCAGGTACAGCGACAGCGGAGCCGCCGTGTCCCAGGGACCGTGCAACCCGTCACCGGTCCCGATGTGGACGTGGGCGTCGATCACCAGAGTCCGGTTCATGCTGCCTGCCCTCCTGCTGCCCAGGACAGCGCGTCCTCCAGCCGGTCGAGGTCCGCGCTGGTGAGGTCGGCCCGGAGGCAGAGCGTCAGCGTGGGACGACCGGTGCACCGGCCACGGGTGGCGAGCGCCCGCACTCCGCACATCGCCAGCCGACGCTGGAGGTCGAGCGGGTCCCGTCGGCCTCCTTCCGTGCAGATCACGGCGAACGGCGCCCCGAGCGGCGCGAGCCCGAGCCGCTCGAGGTGGGACCGGATCCGCGCGACGTGCGCCGCGAGCCGGGTACGCCGCCCGGGCACCGTCGGGTCCGCCAGCCCCTGCCGCAGCGCATCGACGTCGCAGGCCGATGCCGGACTGCTGTGCATCCGGGTCGGCCCCTCGGACCGGACCAGCGCAACGAGGTCGGCCGGTCCGGCCGCGGCGGCCACTGGCGCGGCGTACCCCTTGGCCAGCGACGCCACCCAGAGCATCCGCTCCGGCGCGGTGGTCAGCCAGTCCGCGGTGCCCGCTCCGCCCGGACCGACGCCGGCAGCCAGCGAATCGTCGACGACCAGGTGGCCATTGCGGTCGGCGGCGAGATCCGCGAGCGCGGCCAGGGGAGCGGGGCGCAGGCAGGACCCGCACAGCCCGTCGGTCACCACGACGACGGGGCCCCTTGCCTGCCGGGTCAGCCGCCGCACGTCGCGGACGTCCTGATGGCGGAAGGTGCGCACGGTGCCTCCTTCGGCAGTCGCAGCGGCGGCGGCCCAGCGGCCGACCGGGTAGATCGCCTCGTCCACGAGCACGACCGCGCCGGCGGGGCGGGTCGCGATCGCATCGAGCAAGGCGTGGAAGCTGGTCCTCGACAGGACGGCGTCGGCAGCACCGACGGTCTGCGCCAGGCGCAGGGCCAGCTGTGTGTGGGAGGGCGGCTCGCCGACCACGGCCGGACGACCGGTGGTCAGCGGGCCGCCTGCCACGGCGGCGGGCCTCAGCCCGAGGAAGTGCCCGGAGGTGAGGTCGACATCAGGCACGGATCCGGTTCCCGGCCAGCTTGCGCGCCAGCAGTGTGGAGGGCACCTCCGTGTTCGCCTCGCGGGCCAGGTCGACCCCGGTCGCGGTGCGGTACGCCGCGGCGTACTGCTGGATGCCGGCGCGGAACGCCTGTGCCCACGAGGAGGCCTCGGCGACGTTGACAGCCGTGTCGGCCCAGTTGCCGAGCCGGATCGTCAGCACCAGCTGCTCGCCGATCGTGGCCAGGTCGTTGAAGTTCATGATGCTCGTGTCGGTCCAGCCCTGGATGGACTTCATCGCGTCGACGCGGTCCATCCACGGCTCGGGGTACGGCGTCATCGGCCGTCCGCCGAGGAACTCCCGCATCTGCGGCTCGGCCAGGATCGACTGCATCACCAGGAACTCGGCGCGTGCGGCGACCGCCATCTCGCCGTACTGGTTCTGGGTGCCCTGCGAGAGGACGATGTGGCAGTCGCGCAGCGCCCGGTAGAGCGGGAAGGCGTCGGCCTGGACGGTCAGGTCGTCGAGCTCCTTGAAGTACTGGTGCGCGAGGAAGAGCACCTGGTGGAACGACTCCAGGAACCCGCTGCGGCGCTCGACGAGCGTCCGCGTCTTGGGGATGGCACGCCCGATCAGCGGGAAGCCGTACTCGTACTCGTACTCCACCGCGCGCCTGCGCACCGTCATCCGATGCACCTCGTCCTCCGCGTAGCCCCACAGGCGGTTGCGCAGCGGGAGCAGCGGCGTGACGTCGAAGCGGGAGAGCGGGTCCCGACCGGGGAGCCGGCGGTTCTGGAAGCGGGCCAGGATCACGTTGAGCGTCTGGACGAGCATGCCCTCCTCGAGCCAGTAGTTCCAGATCAGCTCGACGCCGGGCAGGTACGCCGTCTTCGCGTTGCGCGGGAGCTTGCCGAGCGTCGGGAACTGCGACTCCGTGTTGCGGAGCTTGCCCTCCTCGTAGCCCGCGGGGATCAGGTCGGAGAAGTTGGTGACCGTGGCCCGCCCGACGAACTCGCGGGCCGCGTCGCGGAGGTCCTGGTACGGCTTCGAGCCGAAGGCGGGCCAGGCGTTCGCGTCGTCGTACTTCTCGCCGTCGGACCAGCGATCGGCGAGGAACTCGTGGAACCGCTCGAAGGTGACGGGCGCGGACCGCAGGGTGCCCGGTGCCGGGCCCTCCCGGACGAGGGCGACCCGGATCGGCGAGCCGATGTCACCGGTCTCGGTGCCGGCACTCTCGGCGATGCCCTGGTCGGTCACCGAGAACGCGTCCTCGTCGAGCAGCTCGGCGGTGGCGAGGAAGTCGTCGAGGTCATCGGGATCGGACGGCTTGCCGTTGTACAGACGTACGACGAAGTCGCCTCCCCACAGACCGGCGCGAAGGTCCCTGCTCTCGGAGGCGTCGAGGGCGAAGCCGGCGAGGTCCGTGGGCGCGAGCGTCACCGACACCTCGGAGGGCGGCTTGCGCACCCCCGTCTTGGGACGCCAGCCGCGCGCAACCACGACCTCCGTGCCTTTGTCGTCCTCGGTGGAGAGCACCCAGGTGAAGGCAGTCACGGCGGACTCGATGGCGATCTCGAGGACGATCGCGTCGCCCGGGGCAAAGACCCTGCTCACGGGCCTGATCTGGTTGGACATGGTGTCTCCTTCTCATGAGGCGCGCACGAGTGCGCGTCGGTTGGTGGTGACGTTCTCGGTGGAGGTGAGGCTGCTGCGCAGGGCCCATGCGCGCAGCAGCGCGGAGATGAGCTGGCTCTCGGCCTCGGGGGTGATCAGCTGGCCGGCGCGGGCCTGGCCGACGACCGCGAAGACGAGGGCCGGGCGCTGCCGGGCCATGACGCCGACGTCGTTCTTCCAGGTCCGGTGCAGCTCGAGGAGGCGGGCGGGCTGGCGCTCGGCAAGCGGGAACGTCTCCCGGAGCCTGCGGCCCTTGAGCGTGGGAGAGCGGTGGCCGGCCAGCACCTTCACGAACGCCGGGATCCCGGCCTCGATCGCTGCGAACTCCTGCTGCCGCGCCGGGGGTAGTGCGGAGACCGGGTAGAGCGCCTTCCAGGTCCGGGCCATGTCCGCCCATTGCGGATGCGGGTAGAGCTCATTGCCGATCGCGCAGCTGAGCAGGACCCGGACGTAGGGGATCGGGTGCGGGTCATCTCCCGAAGGCCGGAACACGAAGAACCGGGGGAGGCTGACCACGGCGAGCAGCCCCATCGTCGAGGACATCCCGAGCGTCGCCACTGACCAGAAGTCCGCGATGATCTCGGAGATCCAGTTCTCCCAGTTGCGCCACACGGGTGCCGCGGATCCCGCCTTCGCGCGGTGCTCGGCGAGCTCCTTGCGCAGTGACGGGACCAGGTCGAGCAGCGCTGCGCCCTGGTGCCCGACCTCGTGGACCAGCGACGAGGCGATGCCGTGACCGACCATCCGCTCGCGGGGGATCCTCACGATGGCTGCCGGGCTGAGGTCACCGCCGGGCATCTTGGTCTTCGCCCGCCGGATCGCCGCACCGGGCCCCCGGGCCAGGTAGCAGACGAGCGGTGGCGGATCGACGATCAGGGGATTGGCGACCAGCGCATCCGCTGCCACGACGTCGAGGCCGGAGAGCCAGACGCCGGTGCGGTTCTCGCTGCGCTGGGTCACCACCTCGGTGAACATGTCGAACTGGCTCAGGATCGCGTTGAACCGCATCCGGATCAGCACGAAGCGGTACTGCTGCTCCTCGGGGGTCGCCGTACGGCCGGGGCCGCGCAGCCAGGCGAGGTAGTCCCGGACCTGGCTGCGCAGGACCTTCCGTCCGGTGTGGAGGAACCGCTCGACGTCGAGGCTGGCTCGGGGCGGGAGGGCAGCGGCCGGCACCATCGTCTCGTGGAGGGCGAGGGGCCGGATCTGGTCCAGGCGGGACAGCAGCGCCCGTGCCTCCAGCTCGAGCAGGGAGCCGCTCAGTCGGCGGACGTCCATCGCGGGCCTCAGGCCCCGACCAGGACGATGCGGTTGCCGCGGCGGTACCAGCGGCCACCCCCACCGCCGACCTCGTGCGCCTCGTGCGCTTCGTGGGACTCGAAGGCCTCCATCGCCTCCTGGGACTCCTGTGTCTCGTAGCTCTCGAAGTCACCGTCGAACGGCTCGAAGTCCGGAGCGGACTGGCCCCCGCCATGGCCGCCGCACGAGCAGCCCCCTGCGACCGGCCCTGCAGGGGTGAAGGGTGCGTAGGGCGCCGCCTGCGCAAACCCGACTCCGCCTCCGTACGGTGCGGCCCAGGCGGACCGTCCGTACGACGAGGCACGCCGGCTGCGCCACGGCTGCGTGCGGGCGGCGTACGACGGACGCACGAGCGCGGGCGCGTAGCGGCGGGCCGAGGACACGGCTGCGCTGCGCGCGACGGTGCGCGGCGGTACGCCGGCCGGCGCGCGCATCGCGTTGCGCACGGTGCCGGAGGCCCAGCGGACGTAGCGACGAGCGGCCTCCATCTCGGCCTCGGCCTCGCCCATCGACTCCAGCTCCTCGGCCTCGAGCAGGCTTGCGGCCATGCCGCCGAGCTTGCCTCCGATGGCCGTGCCGAGCCCGGGGGCGACGAACGAGCCGAGCGCGGAGCCGACCATGGGAAGCGCGGTCTTCGCGACGTTGCGGAGCACGCCGCCAACCGCCTTGCCGATCCCGGACTTCATGAAGGAGCTGGCGCCCTTCGCCACTCGCCTGACCAGCTTGCCGAGGAACTCCTCGAGCTCGGCCTCGGTGGTGATCTCGAGGAGCTCCTGGGCGAGCTCGAACTCGAGGGCCTCGTGCAGCTCCTGGGTCTCGAAGGTCTCGTAGGCCTCCGCTTGTTCGTAGGACTCGTGGAGCTCCGGCTGGTACTCGAATGCTTCGTACGCGGTCATGGGTGCATCTCCTTCAAGGGTGGGTTTGGTAGGGAGGCGCTCAGGCGCCGTAGAGGACGATCCGGTTGCCCTTGCGCACCCAGCGACCGCTGGTCCGGCGCGGGCCGGGGACGCTGCCGCCGGTGATCACCGGGACGAGTCCGGGCAGGCTGCGCTGCGCAGCGGTGACGAGAGCGGTGCGGGCGGCCTGCTGCGGCGGCAGGTACGCCGTGCGCTGGGCGATCTGCGCCGCGTCGCGGGCGGTGCGGACGAAGGCACGTGCGACCTCGAACTCGCGGTCCTCAGCGGACATGCCCTCGTACTCGAACTGCTTGCCGAGCCAGCGCCCGCCGGCTGACCCGACGCGGCGGCCGAAGTCGCCTCCAATCGCATTGCCGACGATGCCGCCGACCTGCGGCAGGACCTGGCGGGCCGCGTTCTTGAGGACGCCGCCGAGTGCCTGACCGGTGGGGGAGCTGATGAAGGAGCGGGCGGCCGAGGTCGCGGTCCGGAGCAGCCCGCCGAGGAACTCCTCGAGCTCCGCCTCGTTCGTGATCTCCAGCAGGCGGGCCGCGTACTCCATCTCGAGGGCCTCGGCCTCGTGGCTGGCCTCGAAGCTCTCGTAGGCCTCGAATGCCTCGTAGGACTCGCCCGCGGTCTCGCCGGGCCCGCCGGTCTCGTATGTCTCCTGCTCGAACTCGAACATGGCGCGGTCGATGTCGTGCATGGGTCTCCCCTCTCGGTCGGATGAAGCTCTCGACCTTCCCCATGCAATTTCCGTGCCAGAGCGCTCCGGGCTCAGCAGCCGCGCGATGGGCGAAGCCCGGTTCGCTCCACCCCCGTGCGATCAGTGCTTCGGCGAAGCAGGGTTCGCGGCGAGCAGGCGGTACTTCGCCACCGTGCGTCGGGCGAGCGGGACCCCTGACGCGGCCAGCCGCTCGGCGATCTCGGCGTCCGTGGCTCCCGGGTGGTCGGCGACGGCAGCGCTGACCTGCTCGAGGAGGCTGGTGGTCCGGCCGAAGAACAGGGACAGGGGGAGCAGGCGGCCGTCGGGACAGCGGGCGACCTTGTCCTGCACGGCCCGCCCCACGGTCGAGGGGTGCACGGAGAGCATCCGGGCCACGTCGTGGCGACGCAGCGGCTGGTGCGCCGCCCTGCCCTGGAGGATGAATCCGGCCTGCTCCTCGGCGAGCAGGCCGGCGACGCGTCCCAGCATCGTGGCCCGCGCTTCGATGGCGGCGAGCAGCCGGCCGGCCTCGTCGCGGTATGGCGTCCACCACCGCCGCGCCTCGGGATCGCCCGTCAGGGGGTCGAGCACCTGCCTCACCCCGAACGCTCCGGCGTCCGCGACGTGCGCGCGAACCGTGCCGCTCGCGTCGACCACGAAGACCACGTCGGTGGGCCGGGCCCGGTCGGATCCTCCGTCGAGGAGGACGAACGGCCGGACCCGCTCGCGGAGGACCGAGACGGCCTGCTCGACTGCCGCGACGGAGGCTCCCGTCGCAGCCGAGATCTCGGCGTGGCGGCCCTCCGCGACGGCGTCGAGGAAGCCAGCGGCGAGGACGGCTACGAGGACGGGCACTTCACCCAGCGCGGCGAGGCGGTCTGCCTGGACCCGGACGCAGTCGACGGGCGACGACGCGGCGATGCCGGGCGGGCCGACGATGCGCAGCCCGGTGATGACCGCCTGGAGGTCGCCGTCATCGACCCCGGGCGGGGTGCGGTGCAGGAAGCCGTGGTCGTCGAGGGCCTCGACCGTGGTCGACAGGAGCTCGTGGAGGCGACGGGGAAGCTCCAGTCGGGCCTCGTGGATCAGGTCGCCCCTCCAGTCGACCGGTGCAGCGAGGTCGGGTGGCCGTGCGGTCGCCGAGCAGGCCGCACACCGCTCGCCCACGCCGTACATCCCGCAGCCGGGGCAATGGCGGCCGGGCACGCGTTCGAGTGCCGGGTTGGTGGCCACGGCGCGTTCGATCGCGGCCTCGAGGTCGACGGATCCGGCAGGGAGCAACGCGAGGTAGGACAGGAAGCGCAGGCCCGGCTCGGCCGCGAGCCGCGGCGTGATCTCGAGGCCGGGACGCAGGTCCACGACCCGACGCTAGCGTCGCCTGATCCGGCGGGGAAGCCCCGCCGGACCGGTTCAGCGGTTCAGGAGGTGGCCTTCACGCGGCGCACGAGTGCCGCGAGCAGACCGGCGGAAATGGCCTTGAGCGCGAGCTGCTCCAGCTTGTCCACCACCGGCAGCCGCTTGTCGGCAGACACGACGTAGACGATCTCGGTGCCGGTCTGCGTGGCGATCAGGCGCACGTCACCCGAGTAGTTGCGGAACGGCACGCCGGACAGCGCTCGGTATCCCAGGCGGGAGGGTGCCTCGAAGGCGATGACCTCCTCGACGATCGCCGGCGCGGGGCCGGGCACCGAGACGCGGCGTACAGCGCCGAGGCCGTTGCGATCGGGCTTGCCCGGGTGCGTCAGCGTGACGGAGAGGCCGGGGCCCCACTTGGACATGCCTTCGTGGTCGCTGAGCACGTCCCAGACGTGCTGGACAGAGGCAGGGACGACGGCGGTGCTGGTTGCGCGCATGGACTCACGCTATCGCCCCTGGTGATCTGGTCAGACGTTGCGCCGGTACTCGCCACCGACCTCGAAGAAGGCGTCGGTCACCTGGCCCAGCGTGCACACCCGCGCCGCATCCATCAGCTCCGCGAAGACGTTGTCGCCGTCGGCGACCGCGTGGCGCAGGCGCTTGAGGGCCTCCTCGGCCTCGTGGGCGTGCTCCGCGCGGAAGCTACGCACCCGCTCGAGCTGGCCGGCCTTCTCCGCGTCGGTCGCCCGGGCCAGCGGGACCGGCTTGACCTCGGCGTCATCGGCCGCACGGAACGTGTTGACGCCGACGATGGGGAGGCTGCCGTCGTGCTTGCGCTGCTCGTAGAGCATCGACTCGTCCTGGATCCGCCCGCGCTGGTAGCCGGTCTCCATCGCACCGAGGACGCCACCACGCTCGCTGATCCGGTCGAACTCGGCCAGGACTGCCTCCTCGAGCAGGTCCGTCAGCTCGTCGATCACGAATGATCCCTGGAGCGGGTTCTCGTTCATCGAGAGTCCCCACTCGCGGTTGATCACGAGCTGGATGGCCATCGCGCGGCGCACGGACTCGGTCGACGGAGTGGTGACCGCTTCGTCGTACGCGTTGGTGTGGAGGCTGTTGGCGTTGTCCTGCAGCGCGATCAGCGCCTGGAGGGTGGTGCGGATGTCGTTGAACGACATCTCCTGCGCGTGCAGGGACCGGCCGGAGGTCTGCACGTGGTACTTCAGCTTCTGGCTGCGCTCGTTGGCGCCGTAGCGATCACGCATCGCGACGGCCCAGATGCGCCGCGCGACACGACCGAGGACGGAGTACTCGGGGTCCATGCCGTTGGAGAAGAAGAACGACAGGCTCGGCGCGAAGTCGTCGATGTCCATGCCGCGCTCGAGCCACGACTCGACGTAGGTGAAGCCGTTGGCGAGGGTGAACGCGAGCTGGCTGATCGGGTTCGCCCCGGCCTCGGCGATGTGATAGCCCGAGACCGAGACGGAGTAGAAGTTGCGGACCTCGTGCTCGATGAACCACTCCTGGACGTCAGCCATCATCCGCAGCGCGAAGTCGGTGGAGAACAGGCAGGTGTTCTGGCCCTGATCCTCCTTGAGGATGTCGGCCTGCACCGTGCCGCGGACCCGGCGCATCGCCTCGGCGGGCTCCACGCCGCGCTCGCGCGCCTGGTCGATGACGGTGTTGAGGAAGAACGCCAGCACCGTCGGGGCCGGGCCGTTGATGGTCATGCTGACGCTGGTCGCGGGAGAGAGCAGGTCGAACCCCGCATAGAGCGCCTTCATGTCGTCGAGGGTGGCGATGCTGACGCCCGAGGTGCCGACCTTGCCGTAGACGTCCGGCTCCGGGCCCGGGTCACGACCGTAGAGCGTCACCGAGTCGAACGCGGTCGAGAGCCGCGTTGCCGACTGACCCTCCGCGAGCAGGTGGAACCGGCGGTTCGTGCGCGCCGCGTCGCCCTCGCCGGCGAACATGCGCGTCGGGTCCTCGTCCTGCCGCTTGTGCGGGAAGACACCTGCGGTGAACGGGAAGCGGCCGGGCAGGTTCTCCCGGCCCCACCAGCGGACCAGGTCGCCGTGGTCACTGAACCGGGGGAGCGCGACGCGCGGGATCCGGGTGCCGGCGAGGGAGGCGCGGCCTTCGTCTGCGGCGTACGACGCGACGGTGGCGGGCCACTCGTCCAGCGCCGCCCTGACCCGCTCCGGGACTGCGGCACGGGCCGACGCAACCAGGTCGCGAAGACCATCCGGGGTGGCCTCGCCGAGCTCGTCGGCCGCGGTCTCGAGGTGCTGGAGCCGACGGGCAGCCGCAGCGGCTTCGTCGGTGGTGCGGTGATGGGCCCGGACGGTCTCCGCGACCTCGGCGAGGTAGCGGACCCGGCTCGGCGGGATGACCGTGCTGACCCGGGTGGACTGCTTGCCGGTGACGGGCACCAGCTGGCCCGGCTTCACCTGGAGTCCGTGTCCGGCCAGCTCGTCGCGCAGGTGCTGGTAGAGCGCGCTGACGCCGTCGTCGTCGAAGGTCGCGGCGGAGGTGCCGAAGACGGGCATCTCGTCGGGGGAGGAGCCGAAGGCCTCCCGGTTGCGAACCAGCTGGCGTGCGACGTCACGCAGGGCGTCGGACGCGCCGCGCCGCTCGAACTTGTTGATCGCGACGGCGTCGGCGAAGTCGAGCATGTCGATCTTCTCGAGCTGGCTCGCGGCGCCGAACTCCGGCGTCATCACGTAGAGGCTCGTGTCGACGAACGGCACGATCGCGGCGTCGCCCTGCCCGATGCCCGGCGTCTCGATGATGATCAGGTCGAACGGCGCCGCCCGGAGGACGTCGAGCACGTCGTTCAGGTGCTCCGGGAGCTCGTGGGCGCCGCGCGTGGCGAGGCTCCGGAAGAAGATGCGCTCGCCGTCGAGGGCGTTCATGCGGATCCGGTCACCGAGCAGCGCACCGCCACCGCGACGCCGGGTCGGGTCGATGGCGACGACCGCGATCCGGAGCAGGTCGGACTGGTCGGTGCGGAACCTGCGGAGCAGCTCGTCGGTCAGCGACGACTTGCCGGAGCCGCCGGTGCCGGTGATGCCGAGCACGGGAGTGTGGCGCTGGGCGGCCGCGTCGCCGATCCCGGCGATGAGCGTGCCGTCCTCGGCGCCCGTGATCGCCCGGGCGACCGCCCACCGCTCGCCGTTGCGGACGGCCTCGAGGGTGGCAGGCCGCTGCGCCCAGAGATCGCCCGACGCGCTCTGGAGGACCTCGCGGATCATGCCGGGAAGGCCGAGGCGTTGACCGTCCTCGGGGGAGAAGATCTTCACGCCGGCCTGCGCGAGGCGGGCGATCTCGTCGGGAACGATGACGCCGCCGCCCCCACCGAAGACCTTCACCTCGCCGTTGCGCTGCGTGCGGAGCTCTTCGGCGAGGTACTCGAAGTACTCCACGTGACCGCCCTGGTACGACGACACGGCGACGCCGTGGACGTCCTCCTCGAGGCACGCGGCGACGACCTCGCGGACCGAGCGGTTGTGGCCGAGATGGATCACCTCTGCGCCCTGCGACTGAAGGATCCGGCGCATGATGTTGATGCTCGCGTCGTGCCCGTCGAAGAGGCTTGAAGCGGTCACGAAGCGGGTCATCGGGTGGCCTCCAGAGGCAACTGCTAGGACGTCCTACTAAATACCGTACCGCGTCCGACCCTGGAAACAATTCCGACACAACAGACCCGTAGAATCGGGTAGTGCAGAACCCCGAAGTGATCGCGTATTTCGCAGACGACCCGACGCGCGTCTACCAGTTGTTGCAGTGGCTCCCCGTGCTGGAGCGCCTCGATGAGGTGAGTCCGGTGGCGATCGTGACCCGCAATCCCGAGACCGCTGCCCTCGTGGAAGCGCGCACCGGTCTGCCGGTCCACGATGCCCCGGAGTTCACGGACCTTGTCGAGTTCTACGAGGTGCACGACCCGAAGGTCGCTCTCTACTGCAACAACGGCGCGCGGAACTTCAACTCGCTGCTGCACGGCCGGACGCTGCACGCGCACATCAACCACGGCGAGTCCGACAAGCAGAGCATGGTCAGCAACAACGCCAAGGCCTATGACCGCGTCTTCGTCGCCGGCGAGGCGGCCGTCCAGCGGCACCGCGGAGGCCTGCTCGCCTTCGACGAGACGAAGCTCGTGCGGATCGGGCGTCCTCAGCTGGACCTCCACCCGGAGCCGCTGCTCGAGCCGACTGAACGGCGCACGGTCCTGTACGCGCCGACCTGGGAGGGCGATGCGGAGTACAACGACTACACCTCCGTCGACGTCTTCGGCCCCTCCATCGTGCGTTCGCTGCTCGAGGTCCCCGATGTTCGCGTGGTCTACAAGCCGCACCCGAAGGTGACCACCAGCGAGACCCAGGCGATCCGCGACAGCCACCTCGCCATCCTCGCCCTCATCGACGAGGCCGCTGCCCGTGAGCCCGAGGCAGGCCACGAGTCCGTCGTCCGGGGTGACATCCTCGCCGTCTTCCCGGGTTGCGATGCGATGGTCACCGACGTCTCCTCTGTCGGCCTGGACTGGCTCTACCTGCGCACCGACAAGCCGATCTTCATCACGGACCGCCACGAGGACGGTGAGCGGCTGCGCACCGAGGTCCCCGTCAGCCGCTGTGCCGACGTGATCGCATCGGCCGACCTGGCGGACCTGACCGAGCTGGTGGCCGACCGCCTCGACCACGACGAGCACCACATCGCTCGCGTGGCCATGCGGCACCACTACTTCGACGACCTGAGCGTCGGCGACAGCACGAAGCGGTTCATCGAGTCGGTCACCGAGCTGGTCGCGCTGCGCGACGAGCTGCTCGGCGAGATCGCGCCGAGCGCGGTCGAGCTGGGGGAGGCCACCGCCTGACGGCGGTCCACCCCCTGACTCACCGTCGCGGGCGACGCGGCCGAGGCGTGCGCGCGGGAACGATCCGAGGAGGAACGTTCCTACTCTCGGGAGAACCCAGTGCGCCGCAACGACCCCTCATCCGTCCCCTCGACCATTCCGGCCGTCGTCACCCGGCGCCTCCTCCTCGCCGCCGGTGGGCTCGCCGCCGGTGCCTCCCTCGTGGGTTGCCGGTCGACCGGTGACAGCACGCCGACGGCAGCGCATCCCGCGGCAGCAGGGCACTCGAGCACACCGGCCTCGCCGTCGGAGGCGCAGCGGCGGCTGACCGAGGGCAACTCCCGCTTCGCGAGCGGCGACGCGATGCATCCGCACCAGTCGACGCGGGCACGCGACGACGTTGCTGGACACCAGGCGCCGTGGGCCCTCATCCACGGCTGCGTCGACTCGCGCGTGTCTCCCGAGCTGGTCTTCGACCAGGGCATCGGGGACGTGTTCGCGACGCGCACGGCAGGAGCGGTGCTCGACGACACCATCGTCGGCAGCATGGAGTTCGCAGCGAGTGCCCCGTATGCCGTCCCGCTGATCGTGATCCTCGGCCACACCGGATGTGGCGCGGTCACGGCGACCGTCGAGGCCATGGAGACGTCGCCAGGTCACCCGGAGGCGCCGGGAGAGGTCTCCGACATTCTGGGGGAGATCGCACCCGTTGCGCGGCGGGTGGCGCGGAAGGGCGACCAGGCGGCGTACATCGACGAGGTGGTGCGCGCGAACACCATTGCGGTGAGCCGGGACCTGGTCCGGCGCTCGAAGATCATCCGCGCTGCCGTCGCAGCAGGTCGGACTCGCGTGATACCGGCGGTCTACGACCTGGCCAGTGGCCGGGTCGACTGGAGCGTTTCCTGAGTTGATCG
This sequence comes from Nocardioides cavernaquae, assembly GCF_003600895.1. Taxonomy (NCBI): domain Bacteria; kingdom Bacillati; phylum Actinomycetota; class Actinomycetes; order Propionibacteriales; family Nocardioidaceae; genus Nocardioides; species Nocardioides cavernaquae. The sequence goes on along the minus strand of NZ_QYRP01000002.1, from coordinate 2,966,374 downwards.
AGCCACGCACCCGCCCTCGCTGGGAAGGCCAGCCCGCGTGCTACTGGCCGAAGGCGACGTCGGTGCAGGCCAGGCGTGCGCCCGCCGCTCCGGTGGTCGGATTCGTGGGGCTCGCGTGGATGACGACTGACCCGGCGGTCCCGGCCGCGATCACCCAGTCGACAGTCCGGCGGGCCGAGGCATGGCCGTCGTCACCGGCGGTCACGTCGAGCCAGATCTCCCGCTCGCTCAGCGGGATGCTGGCGTCCGTCGAGTGCTGGTAGTGACCGCCTGACGCCAGCGGGTCGGTTCCGCACGACCTGGTGTGCACGTGAGCGCCGAAGGTCTGGCCCGGCGGGAGGCCGTCGACCATCAGGCGCACGTGCGTGCTGCCGTCCCGGGTCCAGGAGTGCACCTGGGTCTCGATGTCGGCGTACGTCGTGTTGTGGACGACAGTGGGCCCGTGCCCGTGGTCGACCAGGACACGCGCAGCGAGCGCGCCTGCCGGGAGAAGAACCAGAGTTCCGGCACCTGCCAAGGCAATCGTCGTTCGTCGCAACACGGCTCGATCCCTTCAGGGGAGGCCCCGGAGCGGGGCCCGACCTCTCAGGTCTAACGCCTGGCACACCGCGGCACATCACCCGGACGCGGCATCTTTCCCCCTGCTGGGGTCCGCGGGAAATGCAGGAAGGTCTCCACCCGCGACATGCGGGTGGAGACCTTCACACACGGTCGGGCTGACAGGATTTGAACCTGCGACCCCCTGACCCCCAGTCAGGTGCGCTACCAAGCTGCGCTACAGCCCGAAGCCCTCCGGGGAGGACCCGTGCCCTCCGGGGAGAGCGAGTGAACCCTACAGGAGAGTTCCGGTCACTTCGGCATCAGGGTCACCCTCGACCGGAAGGAACTGGTCCGCGATCGGGCCCCAGGCGCCGGCGATGATGGCGTCCATGTCGATGCGCGTCGCCCGGCGGATGTGCGGCTTGTCGAGTTCCTTCTCGATGACGCGGATCAGGAACCGGCGCAGCTCCGCATCGAGGCCAGCGACCTTCTGCAGGACCGCGCTGCGGCGCTTGTCGGTCTCGACGCTGATGGAGACCTCGTCCTCGCCGGGAAGGACGATGTCCCAGACGATCGTGAGCGGGTGCTCGACCCGCACGTTCAGGGTGAGGGGGAGGAGGACCTTTGCCTTGAACCGGTTGATGTCGCGGGCGATCTCGATCTCGAAGTCCGCATCGATCGGCAGGATGACGCGGTAGGCCACGAGCGGGCCGGGGATCTCGACGCCTGACGTCGGCTGGAACCATCCCGTCGCCCGCACCTTCGCGAAGACCCGGCCCGGGCCAGCGCCGATCGGACCCAACTCGATCTTGTCCCCGAGGAGACGGTCGATCGACTCGAGGATGCGCCGACGGTGGAGAACCATCCGGATGAAGTTGTCGCCGAACTCGGCGTACGTCATCGGCAGGGGAGCCGGCTGGGCCGGTTCAATGCCTTCGCTGGTCACCCAGTCACCCTTCGTCGGAGGTCGTGCAGGAAGTCACGCTACCCGGCTGGAGCTCGGGTGGGTCAATCGTCCAGAAGGGTCGCTTTCCCCAGTCTTGCAAGGGATGTGCAGGCCTTACGCGGAGTCCCAGGCAACCGACCAGAGCTGGTGGTGCCCGGGGATGCCCTTGAGCTCGGCAGCGGGCATCCGGAGCTGGAAGGACTGGTCCTCGACCGCCGCGCGCACGCCCTCGGTCGCGAGGATCTCGCCGCCGACCGCGAGCGCGGCGACGCGGGCGGCCATGGCGACGTTCAACCCGAAGTAGTCGCCATCGCGTGCGACGACACGTCCGGCGTGGACACCGATGCGCACCCGGATCGGCGTACGACGCAGCGCGCGGCGCCGCGACACCGTCAGCGCGCGCTGCATCCCGACAGCGACGCGGACCGCTGCAGTCGGGTCTCCGAAGGCGATCATGAAGCCGTCGCCCTGCGACTTCACGACGTGGCCGTGCTCCCGGTCGACCAGCCGGCGGATCAGGTGGTCGTGGGCGTCGAGCAGGGCGACCCAGGCGTCGTCGCCGAGGCTCTCGTTGAGCATCGTGGAGTTCTCGATGTCGGAGAAGACGATGGTGACCGTGCCGTCCTCGCCGATGACCTGAGCGATGGCCTGCTTGTCCGCGAGCGCAATGCCGGTGAGCTCCTCGATGGAGGAGCGGAGCAGCCCGCCGACGCCCTGCTCCCGGACCTTGACCGCAGTGCCGACGACCCCACGCATGGCCCAGCCCGCGGTGCGCACGGCTCGGCTCGTGAGGGGCTCGGTGCTCTCGAGCACTCGGAGCTGCCGGCGGGCCCGACGGAGCTGCAGCCTGCTGACCAGGAGCAGGAAGCCCGTGAGCAGCAGGGCGATGACCAGGCCAGCGATCAGCGCTGCTGTGTCGATCGTCGGGAACGTGAAAGGGAGCTCCATGGCGCGGATGACGCTACTGCAGCCGTTAGGGTTTGCGCGTGACGCCCCCGGACCCTTCAGGACCTCCCCGACGACACGGATGCCCATGACCGAGTGGATCCTGCTCGGAGTCTCGCTGTCGCTCGTTGCTGCGTGCGGGCTGTTCGTGGCGGCCGAGTTCGCCTTCCTCACCGTTGACCGCGGCCACGTCGAGCGACTGGCGGCGGAGGGCGACCACGGGGCTCTCGGCATCCAGAAGGCACTGCGATCACTGTCGACCCAGCTCTCCGGCGCACAGGTCGGCATCACCGTCACCAACCTCGCGATCGGCTTCCTGGCCGAGCCGGCGATCTCCAGCATCGTTGACGGCCCGCTCGAGGCTGCGGGTCTCCCGGACCGGTTCGTGGGCCCGGTCGCGCTCGGACTCGGCCTCGGGCTGGGCACGGCGCTCACCATGATCTTCGGCGAGCTGGTGCCCAAGAACCTCGCGGTCGCGCGCCCACTGGAAGTGGCCCGCGCGACGCAGCGTTTCCAGCGCGGCTTCACCTCGGCGATGCGGCTGCCGATCTGGCTGCTCAACGGCTCTGCCAACGCGGCCGTGCGCCGGCTGGGCATCGAGCCCCAGGAGGAGCTCCGCTCGGCACGCAGCCCCGCCGAGCTGCAGTCGCTGATCCAGCGTTCCGCCGACCTGGGCACCCTCGATGCGGACACCGCAGAGCTCATGGAGAAGTCCGTGGAGTTCGGCAGCCGCACGGCGGGCGAGATCATGACCCCGCGCATGCGTGTGCACAGCCTCGAGGGCACCGAGCGGGCGGCGGCCGTGATCGAGCTGGCGCGCCAGACCGGCCACTCACGCTTCCCGGTGCTCGACGACCATGACGAGGTCGTCGGCACGGTCCACATCAAGCACGCTGTCGCGCTGCCGGTCCACGAGCGCCCGACCACACGGATCCGCCACATCATGGTCCCGCCGATCGTGGTCCCCGACTCGCTCAAGCTCGACCCGCTCCTCGCGCTGCTGCGCGGCGAGGGCTTCCAGCTCGCAGTGGTGCTCGACGAGTACGGCGGTCACGCCGGCATCGTCACTCTCGAGGACGTCGTCGAGGAGATCGTCGGCGACATCGCGGACGAGCACGACCGCCTCGGTGCACGGGCGCGCCAGCGGCGCGACGGCTCCTGGTCGCTGTCCGGTCTGCTCCGGCCCGACGAGGTCGAGGACGTGACCGGCTTCGCGCTCCCGGAGGACGACGACTACGACACGATCGCCGGCCTGGTGCTGCGCTCTCTCGGCCGGATCCCGCTCGCGGGGGATGTCGCGGTCGTTCCGCTCCCGGTCGATCCCGACCGACCCGACGTACGCCGCGCAGCGCTGCTCCGCGTCGAGCGCATGGAGGCCCGGCGCATCGACCGGCTCCGGCTCACGCTCGACGAGCAGCTGATGGATCCGGAGGAGGAGCGATGAGTGGACCGGTCGCCATCGCCCTCGCGTTCGCGCTGCTGCTCGGCAACGCGTTCTTCGTCGGCGCGGAGTTCGCGCTCGTCGCGGCCCGCCGCACGCAGATCGAGCCGAAGGCCGAGGCCGGCTCTGCCCTGGCCCGCACGACGCTGAAGGCCATGGAGAACATCTCCCTGGTGATCGGCGTGAACCAGCTCGGCATCACCATCTGTTCGCTGGTCCTCGGTGCCGTCGGCGAGCCGGCCGTCGCCCATCTCATCGAGCCGGTTCTCGAGGCTGCGCACGTCCCGCACGGCGCGCTCCACCCGATCTCGTTCGTCCTCGCGATGACCGTCGTCGTCTTCCTGCACGTGGTGCTCGGCGAGATGATCCCGAAGAACATCGCTCTGGCCGGCCCGGACCGGGCGGCACTGATCCTCGGTCCCGCGGTCTGGGGCTTCGTCGTCGTGCTGCGTCCCGTCATCGTGGTGATCAACGCGATCGCCCGGTGGATCCTCCGACGGCTCGGCGTGGAGATGGAGGACGAGGTCTCCTCGACCTACACCCGCGACCAGGTGGCTGCGCTGGTGGAGGAGTCCCGTGGCGAAGGTCTTCTCGAGGAGAACGAGTACGACCGCCTGGCCGGTGCTCTGGGCTTCACCGAGCGCACCGTGAGCGCTGTGATCCTGCCGACGGGCGACGTGACCACCCTTGAGCACGGAGCGTCAGCCGCGGCGGCCGAGGACCTGTGTGCTGCCACCGGCTTCTCCCGCTTCCCCGTGCGGGGTGGCGACGGTTCCTGGCTGGGCTACGTGCACATCAAGGACGTGCTGGAGACCGACGAGTCCCGTCGCAACCGGCCGATCGACGACAAGTGGATCCGTCCGTTCGCGAGCGTGCGCGCGGACGACGTACTCCACGACGCGCTGGAGACGCTCCAGCGCCGCGGCGCCCACATGGCCCGTGTCGTGGACGAAGCGGGTGTCGTGCTCGGCCTGGTCGCCCTCGAGGATGTCCTCGAGGAGCTGGTCGGCGAGATCCGCGACGCTGCCCACCAGGACGAGGCGTGACGGCTAGGGTGGACGAGCAGCAGTCAGCCGGCAGCCCTAGGGGAGACGTGCAGGAAGTTCGACGGAGCAACCGGGTGCTCACGCTCCCGAATGCGCTGAGCTTCGTGCGTCTTGGCGGCGTGCCGCTCTTCCTGTGGCTCCTGCTCGGTCCGGAGGCCGACGGCTGGGCTCTCGCCGTGCTCTTCCTGGCGGGCGTGACCGACTGGCTCGACGGCTGGACTGCCCGCAGGTTCGACCAGCGCTCGGCGCTCGGCGAGATCCTCGATCCGGTCGCCGACCGTCTCTACATCCTCGCTGTCGTGATCGGCTTTGCCCTGCGCGACATCGTGCCGTGGTGGGTGGCCGTGATCCTTCCGGCGCGGGATGTCTTCCTCTGGTGCCTGGTCCCGTTCCTCCGCAGGCGCGGATACAGCGCGCTGCCCGTGCACTTCCTCGGCAAGTGCGCCACGTTCAACCTGCTCTACGCGTTCCCGCTGCTCCTCCTCGGTGAGGTCGAAGGTGTCGGCGGCACGCTCGCCAACGTCTTCGGGTGGGCGTTCACCTGGTGGGGGATCGTCCTCTACTGGTGGGCCGGTCTGCTCTACGCCTGGCAGGTCCGCAAGCTGCTCGCGGACCGCGACCGAAGGGCGCCGCTTCCCGATGCCTGAGCGCGCACCCCTGCCGGCCCACGTGACCATGCCCTTGCTGGACGTGGTCATCCGCAACTCCCTGGACCAGGACTACCAGCACGTGGCGGCGGTGCGCGCAGCCACCGGCGACTCGGCCGACGCACGCCCGATGCGCTGGGGCGCGGCGGTCGTCGTCGGATTGTTCGGCCTCCTGCTCGTGATCGCCGCCGTGCAGAACCAGTCCGAAGCGCGCACCGATGCGCTCGCCCGCGAGGCCCTGATCCAGCAGACGACTGCCAAGAGCAACGAGCTGCGCGATGCCAACCGGGAGATCGGCGACCTCCGCGACGAGATCCAGTCGTTGAGCACCTCGCTGATGCGGCTCACCCGCACCGAGCGCGCGGCCGCTGCAGCCAACCTGAAGCTCGCCGGGCTCGCCGGCTATGCGGCCGTCACGGGGGAGGGCGTGAGGATCACGGTCGCCAACGCCCCCGGTGGCGACCGGGACGGCGTCGTACGCGATGAGGACCTCGCCACGTTGGTCGACGGTCTGTGGGCGGCGGGAGCCGAGGCGATCTCGATCAACGGGCGACGGCTGACCGTCACCAGCGGCATCCGCACGGCAGGCAGCGCGATCCTCGTGCACGACCGCGCTCTCCGCCCGCCCTACGTCGTCCTGGCGATCGGCAACAGCAACACCCTGCAGAGCCGTTTCGTCGAGACGTCGTCGGGCAACACGTTCCTCGGCCTGCGCTCCCGCTTCGGATTCGTGTTCCGCATGCAGAATGACAAGCAGCTCCGGCTCCCGGCCGCCCACCGTCCCGACGTGGCTCGTGCGACGCCCGTGACACCCGACCGCCCGAAGCAGGCTGGCGCCTCATGAAACGAGACGGCCTCATGAAAGAAGTGACACCGTGATCGCAGTTCTGGGACTTCTCGGTGGCATCGTCCTCGGCTTGCTGGTCAAGCCGGACGTGCCAGCCGCCTTCGAGCCCTACCTGCCCATCGCCGTCGTCGCGGCGCTCGACGCGACGTTCGGAGCGCTTCGCGCGTTCTTCGACGGCATCTTCGACGACAAGGTGTTCGTCGTGTCCTTCATCAGCAACGTGCTGATCGCGGCCACGATCGTCTACCTCGGCGACCAGCTGGGCGTCGGCGGCCAGCTCACCACCGGTGTCATCGTCGTCCTCGGCATCCGCATCTTCTCCAACGCGGCCGCGATCCGGAGGCACCTCTTCCATGCCTGAGCCCGGACCCGACCTCCTGCGACGCACACTCCTGGCCCGGCCGGGGCGTGGCCAGGCCGTCGTCACGATCCTGCTCTTCGTCCTCGGCTTCGCAGGCGCCACCCAGGTGCGCTCTCAGGGGGACGACGACTACAGCGGGCTGCGCCAGGCCGACCTGATCCGTGCCTTCGACGGGCTCTCGACCAGCACCGACCGCGCGGAGAAGGAGATCGACCGGCTCAAGGCCGACCGCGACGACCTCCAGGGCAGCACATCGAGCCGCGAGAGCGCGATCGACCTCGCCCGTGAGGAGCGGACGTCCCTGACCATCCTCGCCGGCACGGTCCCGGTCAGCGGGTCGGGCATCCGGATCACCATCGACGACCCCGAAGGCCAGGTCTCGGCCGGCGTCATCCTCGACATGGTCCAGGAGCTGCGCGCCACAGGCGCCGAGGCCATGGAGTTCAACGACCGGGTCCGCGTCGTCGCGCAGACGTCGTTCGAGGAGACCGCGGCCGGCATCGAGGTCGGCGGCGAGCTCGTGGAAGCGCCCTACGTCATCGACGTGATCGGCGAGCCTGCCGCCCTCGACGGTGCACTGGACTTCCCGTTCGGCCCGGTCGAACGGGTTGAGGAGGCCAACGGCACGCTCGAGACCGACAAGCTCGACGAGGTCCTTGTCGAGTCTGTTGCGAAGGCCCGCCAACCCGAGTTCGCTGTCCCCGAAGACGACCGCTAACCTGCCGTCGTCCCGCGAACGACTGCACCAGCCCCGAGGAGATCACGTGTACCCCGAAGACTTGAAGTACACCAGCGAGCACGAGTGGCTGCGCGTCCCGGGCGAGGCCCAGGGTTCGATCCGCGTCGGCATCACGGACTTCGCCCAGGACGCGCTCGGCGACATCGTCTACGTCTCCCTTCCGGAGGTGGGTGACACGGTTGCGGCCGGTGCCCCCGTCGGCGAGCTCGAGTCGACCAAGTCGGTCTCCGACGTCTACGCCCCCGTGAGCGGCGAGATCGTGGCCCGCAACGAGTCCCTCGAGGCGACCCCGGAGATCGTGAACTCCGACCCCTACGGCGACGGCTGGCTCTTCGAGATCGTTCCGTCGGACGAGTCCGAGCTCGGTGCCCTCCTGGACGCGGCCGCCTACGCCGCGAACCTCGAGGGCTGAGGCCTCAAGGACTGATACGTTTGGAACCATCCACCTCAACCATCCGTTGAGGGTTTCGTCGGACCAGAAGGGGAGGCAGATGCCCTACTGCACGAACTGCGGAAGCCAGAATCCCGCTGAGGCGCGATTCTGCTCGCAGTGCGGCACCCGCCTTGCGGTTGCGGCGTCCCCCGAGAGCCTGAGCGAGACCACGGCGACGATCACCTTCGACGTCGACGAGCGCGGTCTCGGCTCGTCCGAGTCCGCGGCGGTCGACGCACTGCCGGTGGGCCACGCCCTGCTGGTCGTGCAGCGTGGCCCGAGCGCTGGTTCCCGCTTCCTCCTGGACGACGAGACCGTCACCGCCGGCCGTCACCCCGAGAGCGAGATCTTCCTCGACGACGTCACCGTGTCGCGCCGTCACGCGGAGTTCCGCCGCAGCGGCCCGACGTACGTCGTTGCTGATGTCGGCTCGCTCAATGGCACCTACGTCAACCGTGACCGGATCGACGAGGTCACCCTGCAGGACGGCGACGAGGTGCAGATCGGCAAGTACCGTCTCGTCTTCTTCGCCAGTCACGCGAGCCCTGCCGGCGAGGCGTGATCATGCAACCGTCCGCAGCGTCCCGGGCGCGGATGAACATCGGCGAGGTGCTCGAGCTCCTGCGCGGCGACCACCCCAACATCTCGATCCCGAAGATCCGGTTCCTCGAGGACAAGGGGCTGATCAAGCCCGAGCGGACCCCGTCGGGCTACCGCAAGTTCTCGCACGGCGACGTGGAGCGACTGCGCTACATCCTGCGGATGCAGCGCGATCACTACATGCCGCTGAAGGTCATCGGTGAGCACCTCGACGCGATCGACCGCGGCCTCGAGCCGCCGCCGATCCAGGACGTCGTGCCGACCGTTCCCACCGTCAAGCTCGGCCAGGACGGCCTGCCCGGCGCGGAGACGTTCCTCGCCCGGTCGGATGTGCGGCTCTCGCGCAAGGAGCTGTTGAAGATCGCCGAGATCGACGAGGCGACCCTCGAGCAGCTCGAGCAGCACGGCCTGATCAAGGCCCGGCCCGGCACCGGCCACTACGACAGCGACGCGCTGCTCGTGGCAAGGACCGCCGCCGAGCTCGCCGAGTTCGGTCTCGAGCCGCGCCACCTGCGTGCCTTCAAGGCCGCGGCCGACCGTGAGGTCGGGCTCGTCGAGCAGGTGACCGCACCGCTGCGCAACGGGCGCGACGCTTCTGCCGAGGCCCGCGCCGATGAGGCAGCCGCCGAGATCGCCGCCCTTTCCGTGCGCCTGCACGCGACGCTGGTCAAGGCCGGCCTGCGGCGCTCGCGCTGAGTCGTCCATCCCCTCGGCCAGTCATCCCTCACGCGGGTAGGGTGGGTTCGTGCGCGAGATAGATGTGGTCGGAGTCCGGGTGGAGATGCCCTCCAACCAGCCGATCGTGCTGCTCCGTGAGGTCGCGGGGGAGCGCTACCTGCCGATCTGGATCGGCGCGGTCGAGGCGACGGCCATCGCCTTCGCCCAGCAGGGCGTGGTGCCGCCACGCCCGCTGACGCACGACCTGCTGAAGGACGTCATCGCCGGCACCGGCAACGAGCTGGCCGAGGTGCGCATCACCGAGGTCCGCGACGGGGTCTTCTTCGCGGTCCTGGTCTTCGGCTCCGGGGTGGAGATCAGCGCGCGGCCGTCGGACTCAATCGCGCTGGCGTTGCGCACCGGCACGCGGATCGTGTGCGCCGAGGACGTCCTCGACGAGGCCGGGCTGCCCGTGCCGGAGGAGCAGGAGGACGAGGTCGAGAAGTTCCGGGAGTTCCTCGACCACGTCACCCCCGAGGACTTTGAAGCCTGACAGCAGTAACCCTCAAGTTGAGGTTGAGGGTGCGACACGCGGGGTGTCGCGTTGACCATGTCGCAGTCGCGGCCTACCTTGAAGTGTCTTCGTTGTAACTCCACCGCTGTGGTCTTCTGGCCGCTGCGGACCTTCCCCCCGGGAGTTGCACCCTACGGAGCGTGATGACGGAGGTCGACGTGGAGCTGAACGACGGCGTGCAGAACCCCGCGGCAGAAGCCGCAGCGGGTGAGGCCGAGGAGCAGGGACTGCTCTTCACCGACGACGTGTCGCCGCTGCCCAGCGACCAGGGCTACCGCGGCCCGACCGCGTGCAACGCTGCCGGCATCACCTACCGCCAGCTCGACTACTGGGCGCGCACCGGCCTGATCGAGCCGAGCGTCCGTGGCGCCACCGGCTCCGGCACGCAGCGGCTCTACTCCTTCCGCGACATCCTGATCCTCAAGGTGATCAAGCGCCTCCTGGACGCGGGCATCTCGCTCCAGCAGATCCGCACCGCGGTGACCCACCTGCGCGAGCGCGGCACCGACGACCTGACGCGCGTGACGCTGATGAGCGACGGCGCCTCGGTCTACGAGTGCACGAGCAACGACGAGGTCATCGACCTGCTCCAGGGGGGACAGGGCGTCTTCGGCATCGCGATCGGCGGTGTCTGGCGCGAGATCGAGGGCACGCTCGCCGCGCTTCCGAGCGAGCGCGCGGACGCTGAGGGTGCTCCGTCGGCCAACGACGAGCTCGCTGCACGCCGCGCCGCGCGCAAGATCGGCTGACTCCCACACATCATTCGCCGACGGCCTTCACCCCTTGGGGGTGGAGGCCGTTAGTGTTTCGCTCCATGGAGCGCACCGACGAGCACCAGTCCGCCACACCCCTCGAGCTCTTCTTCGACCTGGTCTTCGTGTTCGCGTTGACGCAGGTGACAGCGTTCATGGCGCACGGCCTCAAGGGAGAGCACGGAGCTCTCGCCATCGCCCAGGGCATGCTGATCCTCGCGCTGTTCTGGTGGGGTTGGGTCGGTTACGCCTGGCTGTGCAACCTGGTCCGCGCCGACGAGGGCGTCATCCGGATCATCATCATGATGGCGATGACGGTGATGTTCCTGGTCGCGCTCGCCATCCCGGAGGCATTCCACGACCTCGACGGCGGCCTCTACGGTCCCTACGTCATCGCAGCCTGCTACTTCGCCTTCCGGCTCACGCACGTGCTGCTCTTCTGGGCTTACGCCCGTGACGATGCCGGGCTGCAACGCCAGCTGATGCGGTTCTTCCCGACGATCATCCTCAGCACGACCTTCCTCGTGCTCGGGGCCAGCACCCATGACGACGTGCACCGCACGCTCTTCTGGGTGGCCGCGGTCATCGCCGACTACGGCGGCACGTTCCTGGGCGGTTCCAGCGGCTGGCGGCTGCGCTCGGCGGGCCACTTCGCGGAGCGCCACGGCCTGATGGTCATCATTGCGCTCGGTGAGTCGATCGTCGCGATCGGCGTCGGCACGGAGAAGCTCCCGATCTCGTGGCCGATCGTCGCAGCCGGTGTCGCGGGCATCGCGCTCGCCGCCGGCCTGTGGTGGATCTACTTCGACATCAGTGCGCTCAAGGGCGAGGAGGCTCTCGCCGAGGCGCTCCGGGACGGCCGTGTGGCGATGGCTCGCGACGCGTACTCCCTCCTGCACCTGCCCCTGGTGGCTGGCATCGTGCTGATGGCGCTCGGGCTGAAGAAGACGATGGAATACGTCGGCGACCCGGGACACCACGACCTGAGCGACCCCCTCGGGGGCCTTGCGGCCGCAGCCCTGTTCGGCGGCGTGATCCTCTACCTGCTCGGGCACATCGCCTTCAAGCTGCGCACGCTCGGTGTCCTCAGCAAGCCGCGCGCTGCCCTGGTCGTCGCGGTCGCGCTCGGCTGGGCCCTGGCAGCGGACGTGCCTGCCCTGCTCCAGGTCGTGCTGCTCGCGGTTGTCGTGTGGTTGCTGGCCGGCTTCGAGACGGTCCGGTACGCCGAGGAGCGGGCTCGCGTCCGCCACGCCTCTCACCACCACGACTGATCCGGTTCGAGCTGCGCGGCTGGGGTAACCTTGATCCGCTGCTGACACCGCGCGGGAGAGACTCCGTGTGCACTGGCGGAGCGCCGAAGGGGCAATTCCTCCCCGGAACCTCTCAGGCGCCAAGGACCGTGCGGACCAGGCAACTCTGAAGCACCTCGCCGCGTGCGGGCGTGGGGTGACAGAGGGGGAGGCGACTCGACCCGACCCGTCCCACGTGGGACGCATTTCCAGGAGATCGCCTTGACCGACGTGCCGAGCCTTGCTGACCTCGATGCTGCCCTTCCCTTCGTCGACCGCCACATCGGCCTGACCGACGACGACATCGCTCAGATGCTTGCGGCGCTGGGGCACGAGTCCCTCGATGCGCTCATGGAAGCAGCGGTGCCCGCGGGCATCCGGCCCGCCGAGTCGCTGTCGCTTCCTGCGGCGCTCTCGGAGGCCCAGGTCGGCGCGCTGGCCCGCGAGCTGGCCGGCAAGAACTTCCCGGGCGAGCCTCTGATCGGCCTCGGTTACCACGCGACGATCACGCCGGCCGTGATCCGCCGCAACGTCCTCGAGGACCCGTCGTGGTACACCGCCTACACGCCGTACCAGCCGGAGATCTCCCAGGGCCGACTCGAGGCGCTGATCAACTTCCAGACGATGATCGGCGACCTGGCCGGGCTGCCGATCGCCAACTCGTCGCTGCTCGACGAAGGCACGGCCGCAGCCGAGGCGATGACCCTGGTGCGACGCGCACAGCGCAAGTCCGAGGGTCCGTTCGTGGTCGACTCCGACGCGCTGCCGCAGACCATCGAGGTGGTCCGCACGCGCGCTGAGGCCATGGGCATCGACGTTGTCATCGCCGACCTCACGCAGGGGCTTCCGGATGGTGCGGTCTGCGGCACGCTCATCCAGTACCCAGGTGCGTCCGGTCGCGTCCTCGACCCGCGCGCGGTCATCGAGGCCACCCACGCGCAGGGCGGACTCGCCGTCGTTGCCGCCGACCTGCTCGCGCTGACGCTGCTCGAGGCGCCCGGCGCTCTCGGGGCTGATGTCGTGGTGGGCTCGTCGCAGCGCTTCGGTGTCCCGCTCTTCTACGGAGGCCCGCACGCCGGGTTCATGGCGGTGGCCAAGGGACTCGAGCGGCACATGCCCGGTCGCCTCGTCGGCGTCTCGATCGACAGCGAGGGCCGCCCGGCGTACCGCCTGGCACTCGGCACGCGTGAGCAGCACATCCGTCGCGAGAAGGCGACGTCCAACATCTGCACCGCGCAGGTGCTGCTCGCCGTCACCGCCTCGATGTACGCCGTCTACCACGGCCCGGCGGGCCTGAAGGCGATCGCGACCCGGACCCACCGCTACGCCACCGTGATCGCGGCCGGCCTGAAGGCGCTCGGCTACACGCTCGGCTCGGAGCGCTTCTTCGACACCCTGACCGTCGCCGCACCCGGCCGCGCCGCCCAGGTGGTCCACGCTGCCCGCCAGGACGGGCTGCACCTGCGCCTGGTCGATGCCGACACCGTCGGCCTGTCGACGTCTGAGGTCACGACCCTGGCGACGGTCGAGGCCGTGCTGGCCGCCTTCGGTCCGACCGTCCCTGGCACGACCGTGCTGGACCTCGACGAGCTGGACCGCACCACGCCGCTGGCCCTGCCTGCTGAGCTGGTCCGCACGACCGACTTCCTCACGCACGAGGTCTTCCACACGCACCGCAGCGAGACCCAGATGCTGCGCTACCTGCACAAGCTCTCGGCGCGGGACTACGCGCTGGACAAGGGCATGATCCCGCTCGGCTCGTGCACGATGAAGCTCAACGCCACCACCGAGATGGAGCCGATCTCGCTGCCCGGCTTCGCGGACCTCCACCCGTTCGTGCCCGCGGAGGACGCCACCGGCTACGCGCAGCTCGTCGACGAGCTCGAGGGCTGGCTGGCCGAGGTCACCGGCTACGACCGCGTCTCGATCCAGCCCAACGCCGGTTCCCAGGGCGAGCTCGCGGGCCTGCTCGCGATCCGCGCCTACCACCTGGCCAACGGTGACACCCACCGTGACGTCTGCCTGATGCCGTCCTCGGCCCACGGCACCAACGCCGCGTCCGCAGTCATGGCGGGCATGCGTGTCGTCGTCGTGAAGTCCAAGGACGACGGCACGATCGACCTCGAGGACCTCCAGAAGCAGTGCGATGAGCACAGCCAGGACCTCGCCGCGATCATGGTCACCTACCCGTCGACGCACGGCGTCTACGAGGAGGGCATCACCGAGCTGTGCGAGATCGTGCACAGCCACGGCGGCCAGGTCTACGTCGACGGCGCCAACCTCAACGCGCTGCTCGGGCACGCCCGCCCGGGTGAGTTCGGCGGCGACGTCTCGCACCTGAACCTGCACAAGACCTTCTGCATCCCGCACGGCGGCGGTGGCCCCGGTGTGGGCCCGGTGGCCGTCGGCGCGCACCTCGCGCCGTACCTCCCGAGTCATGGGCAGCACCCCGACGCGAGCAAGCGTGAGGGCATCGGTGCGATCAGCGCCGCGCCCTACGGCTCCGCGGGCATCCTGCCGATCTCGTGGGCCTACGTCCGGCTCATGGGTGCGGCCGGCCTGACCAAGGCGACCGCGACCGCGGTGCTGTCGGCCAACTACGTAGCCGCGCGGCTCGACGAGCACTACCCGGTCCTCTACAAGGGCGAGAACGGCCTCGTCGCCCACGAGTGCATCCTCGACCTGCGGGGCATCTCGCGCGACAGCCACGTGAGTGTCGATGACGTCGCCAAGCGCCTGATCGACTACGGCTTCCACGCGCCGACGATGTCGTTCCCGGTCGCGGGCACCCTCATGGTCGAGCCGACGGAGTCCGAGGACCTCGCCGAGCTGGACCGGTTCATCGACGCGATGATCGCGATCCGCGCCGAGATCTCGCGTGTTCAGGACGGCGAGTGGGCCGAGGACAGCTCACCGCTGCGCCACGCACCGCACACCTCGCGCTCGATCGTGGGGGAGTGGGACCGCTCCTACACCCGCGAGACCGGCGTGTTCCCGAGCGGCATCGACCCCGACAAGTACTGGCCGCCGGTCGGTCGCATCGACAACACGTACGGCGACCGCAACCTGGTCTGCGCGTGCCCGCCGCCGGAGGCCTTCGCCGACTGACTCCTGCAGGACGTCATGCGGAGGTGCACTCCACGGCACCCTCCGCATGACGTCCGGCAGGGTGTCAACGCAGCATCACTGCAGCGTCATGTTGGGCTCACCGCTGGCGTTGAACCCGTTCGCACCCCGCACACAGCTGCCGCTCTTCGGGACTCCCGCGTTCCAGGCCTGGCGGACGCAGTTGCGCAGAGCCTTCTGGCCCCAGAAGTTCGGGTGCAGGGACTCCTGGATGTAGTAGTTCCCCGTCGCGGTCGCCGTGCGGATGGTGCTGATCCACTCGGTCTTGTCGACCGCGCCCGCGTTGGTCCAGCTGGACAGGCCCTTCTCCTCGTAGAGCCCGACCGTGCTCTCGCAGAGACGACGGCCGGTGAAGGCGTTGGCGACGTTGAGGGTCTTGGTGTTGGTCAGTCCCGAGTCGCTGATCGCGCCGGTCACTGCGCCGTTGATCGTAGGCAGCAGGGTGTTGTTGGCGTAGTCGGCATCGGCGTTCCAGAACCCGCAGCCGCCGGTGTTCTGCCGCGAGTAGCCGCTCTCCGAGTAGCGGATGCCCGCACCGTTGGGCAGGGGCGACATGTAGTTCTGCACGAGCAGCGTCCACGAGTTGTCGGCGTACCCGGCGTTGCGCATGGCGGTGCGGATGTTCTGGAACGCGGTGGCGATCTTTGCCCGCTGCGCACTCACGTTGGCGGACGACATGGCGTTGGTGACGATCGCGTCGTCCTTGCAGTAGTCCTTCCACCAGGTCGGCGACCCGAGGAAGTCGGTCACGCACTGCTGGACGATGCCGGCGAAGTTGAAGTCGTTGCCGCCGATGGAGACCGCGACCATCTTCACGTTGTGGGTGGTGGCGAAGGCCTGCAGCATCTTGGCCTGGCCCTGCTTGCCCGCGCCGTTGTCGTAGAAGTCGAGGCCGGGCTTGAAGTACCCGCTGGAGTCGGCAGCGACGGTGCCGGTCTTCGCGCCGGAGCAGGCCAGGTTGATGCTGCTGGCGGCACCACCGATGTGCACCTCTGCCGCGGTGCTCCGGTGACACCGGTTGATCGCCTCGGCGGTGTGCGCGGGGTTGTCGAGGTACGTCGCGTTGCCGCCGGCGTCGTGGATCGACTCGCCGTTGTTGGTGTTGCCGGCCCAGCGACCGCCCTCACCCGAGATGTAGGAGTCGCCGACGGAGACGACCCACGGAGTGCCGACGCCCGGACCGTCGGCGTGGGCAGCGGTGAGGGGGAGGGCGACGAGTCCAGCGGCGACGATCGGTGTCGCGCCGAGCAGGACGGCGAGCGGGCGGGGCAGGTGCATGCGATCTCCTGGGAGTGTGACGGAGGTAACAGCCGGAACCTACTGACCGGTAGCCACGGCGCGGAAGGGCCGCGGTGCCTCCGTTGCCAATCTGTTGCGAACAGTTCGACGCTCCGACAGGCTCCCTCCATGAGCGCTCCGCTTTCCGTCGTCCGCATCGCTCCGCTCACCGAGCGCCGGCTGCTTGCCCGGCTTGCCGCCGTGCAGGTGGAAGGCCGCCTGCCCTCCGTGGTTGCGGCGCTGCTGCGTGAGGGCCGGCTCGTCTGGTCCGCCGGATATGGCGACGTGCCGGGTGACCCGCTCGACGTCCAGTACCGGATTGGCTCCATCACCAAGACGTTCACCGCGGTCCTGGTCATGCAGCTCGTCGTCGACGGTGTGGCGTCGCTGGAGGATCGGGCGTCGAGGTGGCTCGGCGCAGACGTGCCGTTCGCCGACCGGAGCCTCCGCGAGTTGCTCGTCCACGATGGCGGACTTCCCGCGGAGCCGGCAGGGGAGTGGTGGGAGCGGCGTGATGGCGGGAGCTTCGAGGAGCTCGCCGCGTCCAACGCCTCCGCCCATGGGGTCTTCGGCCGCGGCGAGCGGTTCCACTACTCCAACCTGGGCTACGGGCTTCTCGGCGAGGTGGTCGCGCAGGTGCACGGGCAGTCGTGGTGGGAGGCGCTGCGCACTCGCGTCCTCGCTCCACTCGGCATGAACCGCACGACGTACGAGCCGCTGAAGCCGCATGCGCAGGGATTCAGCGTGCACCCGTATGCCGGCACGCTGAGCCCCGAACCGCACACGGACACGGGTGCCATGGCCCCGGCAGGGCAGCTCTGGAGCACGCTGTCGGACCTCACCGGCTACACCCGGTTCCTTCTCGACGGCCACCCGGATGTGCTGCCGCGCGACATGCTCGGCCTGATGGCCACACCGCGCGCAGGGACTCCAGGCGCTGGTCTCACGCAGGCCCACGGGCTGGGGCTGCAGCTGTGGCCCGGTGGCTCCGGCACGCTCGTCGGCCACACCGGTTCGATGCCGGGATTCGTGGCGGGCTGCTTCGTCGACCCGCAGCGTCGCACGGGAGCGGTGATGCTCTGCAACGGCACCACAGGCGTGCGCACCGCGAGCACGCTTGCCGGGATGCTGGAGGAGATGGAGACCTGGGAACCCACCGTGCCTGCGCCGTGGCGGCCGACGGTCGCCGTCCCTGCGGAGTACGCCGAGCTGCTGGGCGTGTGGCACTGGGGGAACACACCTCATGTGTTCTCTGCAGAAGGAGCTGACCTGGTCGTGCGGGTGAACGGGGCCGAGCAGTACCGCTACCGGTTCGACGGCGACCGCATCGTCGGAATTTGGGGTTACCAAGCGGGGGAGCAACTCCGGGTCGTACGCTCTGAGAGTGGGAGCGTCAGCCACCTCGATCTGGCGACCTTCCGCCTGACACGCGAGCCGTATGGAGCGTAGACGTCGAGGATGACAATCGTCGTGGATGAGCAGCAGTGCCAGTGGTGTGGCACGACGTCACCGGGTGACGCCGTGCGTTGCGTGATGTGCCGGTTGCCGTTCGACCGGGCGGTCCCGCCGCCACGGAACTGGAACCCGCCGGCCGCTCCCGCGGAGCCGGAGCCGACCGGGCCCCCGGCCCGCCACGCCCAGGTGACGCTTGCGGAGGCAGAGCTCGAGCTCCCGGCATGGCTCGCCTCCCTCAGGTCGCCTGCTACTCCCGACGTGCCTGCGCAAGGCGGTGCACCGGCCCAGGAGCAGCTCCCGATCTACCGGCCCCGTCCGGCGGATGTGCGGACCGGTCCTGGCCGTCGCCGCCGCGCGCGCCCGCTGCGGCGCGTGATGATCTGGTCGGTCTCGATCGCGCTCCTCGCGGCGTTCCTCGTGCTTGCCCCCAGTCGCCTGAGCTTCTGAGCGGTGCCCGCTCCTACAGCGCCTGCGAGACGCTCGACATGTTGAAGTCGGGGATCCGGAGGGCCGGCGTCGCCGTGCGGCTGAAGTAGTCGTCGCCCCACTCGCGGCTGAAGCTCGGCACGGTGGCGGATGCATGCGTGAACCGGTTGAGCAGCTCGACCGGGCTCTCGTTGAACCGGAAGTTGTTCACAGCGCCCACGATCTCACCGCCTTCGACGAGATAGACGCCGTCGCGCGTGAGGCCGGTCAGCAGCAGCGTCTGCGGATCGACCTCGCGGATGTACCAGAGACAGGTGAGCAGGAGGCCCCGCTCCATGCCGGCGGCCAGGTCACGGACGTCCCCGGCCCCTCCGTTGACCTCCAGCACCAGGTTGTCGACGTACGGCGTGACCGGCTGGCCGGTGAGCGCGGCACTGTGGCGCGTCTGGAGCAGGGCTGCGAGCTCCCCGTCGCGGATCCAGTCGGTGCGAGCGAGCGGGAGGCCGTTGTCGAAAACGCTGCTCATGTTGCCCGACGACGCCGCGGTCACGAACGGGGCGCAGGCCAGTCCGGAGCGGCTCGGGTCGGACCAGAGCTGAACCTCGGGCCGGACGATCCGCTCGCCGATGCGGGTGCCGCCACCGGTGCGGCTGAAGACGGTCTCGCCCTCGTGAGCCACCCGGGCACCCGCCTCCCAGTAGGCGTCGATCATCAGGTCGGCGACGGCGGTCGGCGGGAGCACGGTGTCGTAGCGTCCCGCAAGCAGGTCGACGCGCCGCGCTCCCCATGCCAGCCGCTGGGCGAGCTCGGCATCCATCGCGGTGGCATCGATGTCGGCGAAGTCGCGCGTGGCACCGCCGACCCAGGCGCTCGTCGACAGATCGGCGGTCTTGCCGGTGCACCCGTAGTGACCGGTCGGCTGGGCGTGACGGAGCCGGAGCCCGGTCGTCGACCCGAGGTACGTCGTGGTGACGAGGTGGTCGACGAAGCCGTAGAGGATCCGCTGCTCGCCGGCTGCCCGCTGGAACGCCTCTCCGAGGGCGGGAGCGAAGGTCTCGTAGACACCGATGGACGTCGTGGCGGGAGGCTCGTCCCAGTCCGCTGCGGCGCCGCCCGCGACCAGGTCGGCAGCGTCCTCCGCCGCCTCCGCATCGCGTGCGGCAGCGGTCGCTGCCTCGACGAGCGCCGACACCTGCTCGCGGGTCGTCGCGGACCCCGTGACCGAGCCGGTGCAGGTCCCGCCGGACCCGCCGGGGCCCGCCGCCCGGCGTACGAAGGCGATGACGGTGACCGTGAGGTCGCGCGTGCTGCCGTTGGTCGTGAGGGTGTTGTTGGCCCAGCGCAGGTTGGCGCGCGAGCCGGTGCGGACGATCGCGATGGTGTCATCGGCGCTGCTGGTCGCCAGCGCGTGTTCGACGAGCTCCTGAGGCGTGATCACAGCCCTGCCTCCTCGGTCGTGTTGAGGATGCGTACGCCGCGAAACAGCGACGTCGGGCAGCCATGACTGACGGCTGCGACCTGCCCCGGTTGGGCCTTGCCGCAGTTGAAGGCGCCGCCCAGCACCCACGTCTCCGGACCGCCGACAGCCTCGAGGGAGTTCCAGAACTCGGTCGTCGTCGCCTGGTAGGCGACGTCGCGCAGCTGACCGTCGAGCTGTCCGTCGCGGATCCGGTAGAAGCGCTGCCCGGTGAACTGGAAGTTGAAGCGCTGCATGTCGATCGACCACGACTTGTCGCCGACGACGTAGATCCCGTCCTCGACCCGGCCGATCAGGTCGGCCGTCGACCCGCCATCGGGAGAGGCCATCAGGGAGACGTTCGCCATCCGCTGGATCGGCACGTGGGCGGGGGAGTCGGCGAAGGCGCATCCGTTGGACCGGCCGTCGTTGAGCTCGGGTTTGAGTGCCGCCATCGGCCGGTCGAGCTGGTAGCCCACCAGCACCCCGTCGCGCACGATGTCCCACTGCTGGGTCGCGACACCTTCGTCGTCGTAGCCGATCGTGGCCAGGCCGTGGCGAACCACGCGATCGCCGGTGACGTGCATGGCGGGGGATCCGTACTGAAGCCTGCCCAGCTTGTCGTAGGTTGCGAAGGAAGTGCCGGCGTAGTTGGCCTCGTAGCCGAGGGCACGGTCCAGCTCGGTGGCGTGCCCGATGGACTCGTGGATCGTGAGCCAGAGGTTGGACGGGTCGACGACGAGGTCGTAGGTGCCGGCGACAACACTCGGAGCGGCCAACTTCTCGGCCAGGAGCTCGGGAACCTCGGCGAGCTCGCCCTCCCAGTCCCAGGCCTCGTCGAGCGGTCGGCCCTCATGACGCCCGGTGACGTATTCCCAGCCGCGGGCGACGGGTGGAGCCAGGGAGCGCATCGAGTCGAAGGCGCCGTCGCGGCTGCCCATCGCGGCGAACGACGGCTGAATCCGCACTCGTTGCTGGGTGGTGCGGGTCCCGGCGAGGTCGGCGTAGAACTTGTTCTCGAGGACCTGCTGGAGCGACGCCGTTGCGTGGCTGACCGCATCGTTGCGGAGCAGCTGGGCGGTCCAGTCGATCAGCACGGCTGCCTTGGAGGCGGTGGGGACCGTGAACGGATCGAGGTGATAAGCGGAGCACCAGGCGACGTCGTCGTGGACCGGCTCCGGCGCGAGCTCGACCGGGCTGGTCGTCATGGTGGCAGCCACGCGGGCCACCTGCACGGCTTCCTCCGCGACGCGCACCGCCTCGTCGGTGGTCAGCAGGACGCCCGCGGCAAAGCCCCACGCGCCGCCGTGGATGACCCTGACCGCAAAGCCGGTCTCGTCGCTGTCGCTCGCGCCTTGCAGGACGGCGTCGCGGACCGAGAGCTGCTGGTGCCGGAGCCGCTCGAAGCGGAAGTCCGCGTGGGTCGCGCCGAGGTCGCGAGCGCGTTCAAGGGCGGCGTCAGCGAGACGGCGAAACGGCAATGTCGTGAACGACGGATCGATCGCGGTCATGGCTCGAACCTAACAGCGCTCACCCCGCGGCGGGACGCTCCTGGCGCTCCTCGATCAGCACCGCGTCGACCGTGTCGAACTCGAGCTCGGGTCGGTCCAGGTCAGCGATGGCCGCGAAGTCGTCACTGATCAACGGACGGGGTCGCTCCTCGATGAGCTGCGGCGCCGGGATCAGCTTGGACTCGTCCATCTGGTCGATCTTGCGGGCGGTGACGAGGACCCGGGTCTCCAGCGAGCTGGCGAACCGGTTGTAGTGACCGACGGTGCTCTCCAGCGAACGGCGGAGCTTCTCGGCGTGCTCGGCGAGCGTCACCACGCGGCGGTAGAGCTCCTGGCCGAGGTCGAAGAGGCGCTTGGCGTCCTCGGTGAGCACGTCCTGGCGCCAGGTGAACGCCACGGTCTTGAGGACGGCCCACAGGTTGGTCGGGGTGGCGAGCACGACGCCCTTGCCGAACGCGTACTCGAGCAGGGACGGGTCGACCTCGAGAGCCGCCGTGAGCAGCTGCTCATTGGGGATGAAGGCGACGGTGAACTCCGGGCTGGCGTCGAGGCCCGTCCAGTAGCTCTTGTGGCTCAGGGCGTCGACGTGGCCGCGGATCTTCTTCGCGTGCTCGGTCATCAACGTGTGGCGCTGGTCGGGAGCGATCCCGTCCTGATGGGCGGCGACGAATGCGGTGTAGGGCGCCTTGGCGTCGATCGCCATCTGCTTGCCGGCAGGCAGGTTGACGACCATGTCGGGGCGTCGTGCACCCGAGTCGGCCTGGATGGAGGCCTGGGTGTCGAAGTCGACCCGGTGGAGCAGACCCGCTGACTCGACCAGCGTGCGGAGCTGGGTCTCGCCCCAGTAGCCACGGGTGGCGTTGTTGCTCAGCGCGGACGCGAGGGTGTCGGCCGCCTTGCGGGACTCCTCGGCGGTGCGACGCGTCGTGCGCAGCTGCTCGGCCAGCTCGCCGTGCTGGTGGGAGCGCTGCTTCTCGAGCTCATCGACCTTGCGCTGCATGGCGCGCAGCTGCTCGGCGACGGGGGTGAGGGTCTTGAGGACCTGGGTCTGGCCCGCCTCGGTGCGCTCGCGCTCCTGGCGCTCGGCCTGGTGGGTGCGGACCAGGTTGCGGTGCTCGTCGCGAGCGGACTCGAGAGCGCCCTGCAGGCCCAGCACGGTCTCGCGCAGGGCGTCGACCGTCGCCTGAGCGCCGGCGAGGTCCGCCTCGACCTGGCCGCGAGCAGCTGACTCCTGCTGGCGCAGCTCGGCGATGACGGCGTCGTGCCGCGCCCGGATCAGCGCCG
Organism: Nocardioides cavernaquae; assembly: GCF_003600895.1. Lineage (NCBI taxonomy): Bacteria > Bacillati > Actinomycetota > Actinomycetes > Propionibacteriales > Nocardioidaceae > Nocardioides > Nocardioides cavernaquae. The sequence continues at coordinate 2,944,021 of NZ_QYRP01000002.1, read as the reverse complement.
GGTCCTCGACAGGAACGGCCGGGGTGGCGGGCTCGAGGCGCTGTCGCGCAGCAAGCCAGCCGAGGGCCACGCCGAGCGCGAGGCCGAGGAGGAGAAGACCGATCGTTTCCATGTCCGACAGTCAAACAGTGACCACCGACAATCTCCTCTGCCCACGCCGCCGAGTGCCGAATGAGGTCGCCGATCGGGCGCAATCAGGACGGGTACGCCGCCACGACCGCCAGCCGCCGGGACAGCTCGTCGGTGTCATCGACGAGGCGTCGCCGGACCGTCGCATCCAGACCGGACGTGGCCAGCGCAGCGTTGGCCCGTGCGAGCGTCGACCGAGACAGCGAGGTCATCGGGAAGAAGGCCGAGGCGACCTGGCCGAGCACCCAGCCCGCGTGCACCCCGGGCAGCTCGCCGAGCGTGGCGAAGTAGCGCTCGACGTACTCCTCGGTGAGATGTTCCTGGCCGGTGCGCCACATGCCCGCCCCGATGGCTTCGAGCTCGTAGTTCGTCGCTTCGGCCGCGCCGGTGAAGCGCTGCCATGCCCAGGCCTTCGCATCGGCTGAGGGTCGCGACGCCATCGCGCGGGCGAACTCGACGCGCGCCTTGTTGGTGGGAGCACCCGCCAGCTCGGCCCGGAGGTCCGCCTCGGACAGCGATCCGAGGGCGGAGAGCTGGACGAGCACGAGCCACCGAAGGTCGGGATCAAGCTCCAGACCGGTCGGTAGCTCGTCGCCGGCCAGCCATGCCGTGAGGGTGTCGACCGAAGCAGCCGATCCCACCGCGCCGCGGAACGCCGCGAGCTGGACAGTGCTGCCCGCCTCGGCGGTTGCCAGGCGGGCGAGGGAGGCGAGGTGGATCCGCCCGAGAGCTCCGTCCCGGTCATGGGCGAGGGGAGCGACCTTGGTCAGGGCCCACGGAAGGACCGTGCTCAAGGCGTCATCGGAGTCCTCGTGGGGAACAGCGGCCTCAAGGAGATCGAGCACGGCGTCCGTGCCGACGGCGGCGTTGTGGAACCCGGTGCGGACGTTGTTCCAGATGCCGGCGCGCAACAGCGCATCGTCCGTGACGACGAGCCGGGGGAGGAGCGCCATCGTGGTCGGGTCAGGAAAGCAAAGAGCCCAGGTGTCCTCGTAGGGGTCGAGCAGCACTGCCTCGTGAGCCTCTGCCTGCAATTCGGTCTCCCCGCCGTCGATCGTCAGGTCGGCGACACACCACGGCTCGCCCGGCTTCGCAGTCGCCACACGCAGGATGTGGGTCCGGTCGGCTGGACCCACATCCTGCAGCTGGGGGAGTGCGCAGCACCGCGCTGTCATGACGATCGAACCGGAGCGTGTCCGCGCCTGCCGTGCGCAGCCACCCATCGACGTACGCCGTGAGGTCGCCCGCGCCGGCGCGCTCCCACGATCCGACGAGGTCGCCCATGGTCGCGTTGCCGAAGCGTGCTTGCGTGAAGTGGTCGACCGCGCCGGCGAAGAAGACCTCGTCCCCGAGGACGGTGTTGAGCTGGCGCACGATCCCCGCGCCCTTGTTGTAGGAGATGCCGTCGAAGTCCTGCAGCGCTGCGGCTGCCGTCCGGGCCCCGTTGCCGGCCACTGGATGGGTGGAGGGGCGCTGGTCGGCAATGAGCCCCCACTGGCGGCGGGCGAAGGCGTTGTGGGTCCACGCGTCGTCGTACTGCGTGACCGCGGCGGTCACGCGGTTGCCCATGTACTCGGCGAAGGACTCGTTGAGCCACAGGTCGTCCCACCACACCGGTGTGGTGAGGTTGCCGAACCACTGGTGCGCCATCTCGTGGGCGACGGTCACGGCGCGCTGGATCCGCTGCCCCCGCGTCACCTTGGAGGTGAAGACCAGCGGGTCGCGGAAGGTCACGCAGCCGGGGTTCTCCATCGCTCCGGCGTTGAACTCGGGGACGAACGCCTGGTGGTAGTCGCCGAACGGGTAGCGGATCCCGAAGAGCCGGTGGAACTCGTCGAAGCACTGCCGCGTGAGGGTGAAGAGCTCGTCCGCGTCCTTGTCGAGGTCACGGGCAATGCTCGCCCGTGCGGAGAGGGACAGCGGGACACCGTCGTGCTCGGTGCGGATCACGTGCCATGGACCGGCGACCAGGGTGACGAAGTACGTCGACAGGGGTTGGGTCCGCTCGAGCTCCCACACGCCCGGCTCGACCTGGTGCCCGGGCGCATTGCCGATGACCGTCCAGGACGGGGGAGCGGTGACGTGGAAGGTGTAGGGAGCCTTGAGGTCGGGCTGGTCGAAACAGGCGAAGATCGTGGGCGCAGCCTCCATGAACGACATGCCGTAGACGTAGGCCTCGCCGTCCGCGGGATCGATGCTGCGGTGGAGGCCCTCGCCGTCGTTGCGGAACGGCATCGTCGCCTCGACCCGGATGCGGTGCTCGCCGGGAGAGAGATCCAGCGGGAATCGGCCACGGTCCAGGAGGCTCGCCTCGAGCGGGTCTCCGTCGAGGTGCAGCGCGTGGAGCTGCACCGGCTTGATGTCGAGGAACGTCACTCCGCCGTTGCTGGTCAGCTCGATCGTGGTGATCGAGCGGAAGGTGGCCTCGTCACTGGCGAGGTCCAGCACGACGTCGTACGCCGCGATGTGGAGGAGCGCGCGTCGCTCAACGGCTTCCGTTTGTTCAAGACTCCGGTGTGGCTGGCTCACGCTCCGAGCCTAGGGGAGGGGTTAGGGTCATCGGCAGAAAGTTGGATCAGCCCGCAATCGGGTGCGCTGACCAACGAGCTGAAAAGGATGAGGACATGGGCCTCTGGGACAAGATCAAGGACGGGCTGACCACCGACAAGGGTGAGGTTGCCGAGGACGCGCAGTCGCAGGCGGACAACGCAGCCGCGAAGGCCAAGGAAGCACAGGACAAGGCCGACGCCGCAAAGAAGGATGCCGGCCAGCCCGATGCTCCGGCTGCGCCCGCCCCGCCGGCCCCCGAGGCCCCCGAGGCACCGCAGGCTCGTCCGGCCGACGAGCACAAGCCGAAGCGCAAGCCCCACCGTGAGTACACCGTCGTCTCCGGCGACACCCTCAGCGAGATCGGCGCCCGGTTCGGCGTCGACTGGCACGACATCGCGCGGATCAACGACATCCCGAACCCGGACCTGATCTACCCCGGACAGGTCTTCAAGATCCCGAACAAGTGAGCTGACCCCAGCTCCATCGCGAGGCGGCGACCCGGACACCGGGTCGCCGCCTTCGTGGTTTCCGGGGCTGAGCGGCCTAGTCTCGGCTCCATGACTGAGAAGCCGCCGGAGCCCCGCGTCGTCGACATGGAGAAGATCGGCCCGAGCCGGTTCCGCGCCACCAACGTGCGCGGGGGAGTCCTCCCGATCGGGAACGGCGAGGATCCCGACTTCTCGCCCGTGGAGCTGCTCCTGGCCGCGCTCGCCGCCTGTGGTGCGGTCACGCTCGACCCGATCACCTCGCGCCGGGCGACGGCGGAGTCCTTCCGGGCACGTGCCGAGGGGATGAAGGTGCACGAGGACGGCGCGACCCGCATCGCCGACATCGTGGTCACCTTCGACCTTGTCTTCCCGGAGGGGGAGGCCGGCGATGCTGCGCGCGCGGTCCTGCCGTCGGCACTCCAGCGCACCCACGACCGCATCTGCACGGTCAGCCGGACCGTCGAGGCAGGGGAGCCTGTGATCATGCAGCTTGGCGAGATCCCGACGCTGCCCCCGGTGGAGTGACCGTCAGCGCACCACGATGTCGGTGATGTCCACCTTCTCGTTGGGGTGCTCGTTGCCGTCGGAGCCCTTGGCGCCCACGCCCTGGAGGATCCGGATGCTCGAGGAGTCGAACGTGCCGAAGGTGGCGTAGTCCGGCGGCCACGTGGAGTTGCCGTAGACCATGAAGAACTGGCTGCCCCCACTGTTGGGCGACTGGGTACGGGCCATCGCGAGCGTGCCGGCCGCGTACGTCTCGTCGCCGGTCAGCTCGTCAGGAATCGTGTAGCCCGGCCCGCCGTAGCCGGAGAACGTCGGGTCGCCGCACTGCAGGAAGAGGTACGGCGCGTCGTGGCCGATGCGGTGGCACCCCGTCTTGTCGTAGTAGTCCTGCTTGACGAGGGACAGGAACGAGTTGACCGTGCACGGCTTGTTCTTCGCATCGAGCGACAGGTGCAGATCTCCGACCGTCGTCTTCATCGTCACCGCGACCTTGCCGCTGTGATCCGGCGTCCCGGGCGGGAGCTTCACGTCACGGGCCGGCTCCTGGCCGTCCTTCGTGTAGGTGCACGCTTCAGCATCGGACTTCGGCTCCTCCGTCCCGTCAGCGCCGCACGATGCAAGCGCAGGCAGCAGAAGGAGGGCGGCAAGGGCAGGTCGGATCAGCACGCGCCGACTGTAGCGGTCACTCGGCTCGCTCGCCGGCCGGCGTGATGACCCACCACAACCCTCCATGCGTGGAGATGTCGTGGCACTTGACCTCGCCGGGACCCTCGTGCGCGTAGTAGTAGAGCGGGTGGCCGTTGTACGTGACCTGCATGGAGCCGTCCCGCCGCGTGGTGGTGCCGAGCAGTTCTGCGTTCACCGCGCCGGCAGCGACCGGGTCACCCGTTGTCAGCACCGGGGGCCAGGCGACAGCGCAGTCGTCGTAGCACTCGGCTGTGCCTGACGGTTCCTTCTCCCAGATGTAGACGACCTGCCGGTCCGGCCCCCAGAGCACGTCACCGAACTCGCTGGTCGCTGTGGTGATCGTCGTGCCGCTCGTCGTGGGCGCGTCCGAGCCCGGAGTCTCGGTCACCCCGGACTTCGACGTCGACGGAGACTGTGATGTCGGAGTGCTGCCGCGCTCGGCGCCGTTGTCGTCGGTCCCGCAGCTCGCGCTGACGAGAACGAGTACGACGACACTGGCGGCGCGAAGACGTCGGGTTGTTCGCATGCCGGTTCTCCTGTCTCGTTCGCCGCTGAGGCGGCTGGCTGGGTCGCTCGTCTTCGATCATCGCGCATGCAGTGGGGCGCTCGTGCTCGATCAGGCCTCCGGACGCGGGTTCTCGAGCCGGTCAGTAGGAGGGCGTAGATCCACGTTGTGACTGACATAATGTCCATTATCGGCACAAAAACAACGGGAGTTGAAACAGATGCGGGAACTCCCGTTCCGGTGGTCGCGTGTGTTCTCGCAGGTCATCCGTGGTTTTGAGGCATCGGTGCACACCGAGTACACGTCGCCTCTTCCGTTGTTGCTGCAGGTCGGCGTATGTTTCCTGCATTAGATGCAGGTTTCCACGGACGCTAGGTGCGGGATGCAAGGTATTCCTGGGTTTGTTCCTCGGGTCCTTCGTGACGGCGAAGTTGGCCTGTTCCGTGCCGATGACCGTGTGTTCGACGCGATGCTCGACGGCTGGAAGGCGCAGATGCTCGCCCGCGGCCTCACGACCCAGACCATCGAGGGCCGCTGCGGGACGCTGCGCCGCTTTCAGGTGTTCGGCGGCAAGTTTCCGTGGACATGGCAGGCCGTCGATCTCGACGACTACATGGCTGAGCGACGGTCCGGTGCCAAGCCGATCAGCCTGAACACGCTTCGAAGCGACAGCAACGCGATCGCGATGTTCTGCTCGTACGTTTCTTCACCGACCTACGGGTGGATTGAGTTCTGTGAGAAGACGTTTGGCGACGTTCCTGCCCAGATTTCCTTTGAGTGGAACACCCCGAGGCACACGACCGATGACGCTGTGCCGCCTGGCCGCCGGGCGTTCACGCAGAAGGAGCTGCAGAGCATCTTCGACTACATGGACGACCTGGTAGACCGCGAGCACGCCGCCGGATCGAAGCGGTGGCTGCCCGCACTGCGCGACTCGATCGCCTTCAAGCTCTGTTACGCGTACGGCCTGCGGCGACGTGAAGTCTCGATGCTCGACGTGCACGACTTCGGTCCGAACCCGCACGTGCCTGCGTACGGCGAGTTCGGCGCGGTGACGATCCGGTGGGCCAAGGGCACGGCCGGATCTGGTCCGCGGCGGCGCACTGTGCTTACGGTTCCCGAGTTCGAGTGGGTCGTGGACCTGCTCAAGTTCTGGATTCATGAAGGCGGCCGCGGCCTCTTCCCCACTGCTGAGCGATCGGCGGCGCTGTGGCCCAGTGAACGTGCTGACCGGATCACTCTCGGGAGCCTTGGTGACTCCTTCGCTGCGGCTCGCGACGCGGTCGGACTCCCCAAGGAGCTCGGGCTGCACTGCCTGCGGCACTCCTACATCACCCACCTGATCGAAGCTGGCTACGACCCGGCGTTCGTCCAGACCCAGGCTGGGCACGCCTACGCTTCGGTGACCAGCGTCTACACCTCTGTCGGGGATGACTTCAAGCAGAAGACGATCCAGAAGATGATCGCCCGACGGATCGCTCGACCTGAGGAGGCACGGACAGATGGCTGAGCAACGCCGCATGGGCTATCGCTGGAACCTGCGCACCCTCATGGCGCAACGCGGTCTGTGGAAGAGCACCGAACTCCTTCCGCTGCTTCGGTCGCGCGGCATCAACCTCTCCGAGAGCCAGGTCTATCGACTGGTGACCGGAACACCGGAGCGCTTTTCCGGGCGCACGATCGCTGCGCTGTGCGACATCCTCGATTGCGAGATCGGCGAGTTGCTCGAGGTCGTCGTCGAGGTTCGGGCCGCGAAGACGGCGAACGCTCCTCGACGGCCTGAGGACCTCGGCGTCCAGCCGGGCAATCCAATCGCGCGTCGGGTGCGGATCGTTCCGGACCACGAGGATGGCTAGGCCACGTAAGCCGGGCAACCCCGAACGGTGGCCACTCCCCTGCGCCCGCTGCAAGGGCCACTACCCCGTTTCGGCCAAGTGGCCCGACGGTGACATCTGCGGCTACTGCTACCAGCAGGCCAAGCGCACACGCGGAACGTGCGCCTGCGGCCACGAAGGCGTGCTGCCCGGTCGGCTCGACAACGCCCCGGCGTGTCGGCCGTGTTCGGGAGTCAAGCTGAACGTCGACTGCGCGACCTGCGGCCGCGAAGACGAGCTCTACCGCGGCGATCGCTGCTGGCACTGCGAACTCGCCCTTCGGGTCGACAATGTTCTTGCACACCCAGAGACAGGTGGCGTCCGGCCCGAACTGGCCCCACTTGCCGATGCGCTGAAGGCGATGAAGCGCGCAAACAGCGGCGTGACCTGGATCCAACAGGGGCACGTCGACGGATTCCTCCGCGCGCTTGCTGCCGCACCGTCCATCAGCCACGAGGCCCTCGACGATCTGCCGGGTGTCGACCGCACCCGGAGCTACGTCCGAGGGCTCATGGTCGAGCACGACGTCCTGCCCGCGCGGGACGAGCGCGCGATTCGATACGGCCAATGGGCTGCCGCCGCACTCGCCCGACTGCAGAGCGACGAACACCGCGACGTGATCCGCCGCTACGTCCGCTGGTACCACCAACGCCGGATGAACGAGATGACGAGCGTCCCAGACGGCACCTACCTACGGTCCAAGCAGAGCGTCACTGTCGCGATCGAGTTCCTCAACTGGCTCGACGACCACACGCTCCGGCTCGACGAGATCGCACAGGAGCACGTCGACGCCTGGATTGCCGACGGACCGAGCACCCGCAAGTTCCTCGACCGGTTCCTGCCCTGGGCCGTCAAGTCGCGCCTGGTCCGACCTGACCTTCAGGTACCTGCGCATCGCCGCGGAACCAGCCCCAAGTTCTCGAAGCCGGCGCAGGACGACGCCGTCGAGCGCGTCGTCCACACCAATGAGCTGAGCGCGCGCGATCGCGCGGCTGCGATTCTCGTCATCGTCTTCGCCCAACAGATCGAGGACGTCATCAAACTGACCTGGGGCGACATCGCCATCGTGAATGAGGTCGTCACCGTCAGCCTCGGCAAGACGACATTCGCACTCCCCTCCCCCTTAGACGGACCGTTCCGAGAACTCGCCGCCGCTCCGGTGCTGACCGCTGCCCATCCAAGGGACAACTGGGTCTTTCGGGGCTACTCCCCCGGCCGGCATATCACCGGCTCAAGCCTCCGCATCAGCCTCAAAGCACTCTTCGCCACGCGTGCCGCGCGACTCGGCACGCTGCACGAGCTCACCAAGCTCGGACCGGTCCCGATCGTCGCCGACGCACTGGGGTACAGCACGACCACGATCGAACGTCACGCAATCGGTTCTGCCGCGGTCTATTCGGAGTACATCGCCTCCATCAAGTCCGTGGGCGCACCGGGGCGCCGCCCGCCCGAAGTCACCTGACGCTGCGGCCCACGGCAAGGATCTGCTGCGCCGAAAAGGCCACTTGGCCGTCTGAAGTCTGGAGTCGGTCAACCATCACCACCTGGTAAGTCCCAGTCACGTCGACCCAGTCACGGCGAATCACGCCTGGGCCGTTCGTCGAAGCCGTCAGTTTGCCCATGACGCCGTTGACATCAACAGTCGCAATATTGCTGTAAGCGGGATCGGTCGGGACGTCGAACTTGTCCACCCCGGGATTGAAGCTCACGGTCAGGTACGTCGCCGGGTGCACCACCAGCGACCGTGGATCGGCTGCGAGAGCCTCCGGGGTTTGCAGCGTCGGCGTTCGCAGGTCCCGCGAGACGATATTCGTGGTGCACAGCGCCGTTGTTGTACATCCAACTGTCATGAGCGAAGCGATCGCGGGCAACTCCGTCGGCGCACCCAGCGTTGGAGTTTTCCGGACGGGGGGCGCGAAGACGCCAGAGTCCTCAGCCCCTGCAGCCGAGCAGCTGAACGTTTCAGGATCGAAGGCTGCCGGATCCGCGACGCGATATTGGCACTGTCGGCCAGGCTCGACGCTCTCGAGGATTTCCTTGTCGACTCAGTTCCAGACCAGCACGTCGTTTCGGATCCTTTCGGTCAGCGCCATCAGGCGGCCAGTTAGGCTTGTCGCGCGTCATTCAACGCGGACGACTGCGCCAACCGCGTACTCAAGTGGTGGTTCGTCAACAGAACTCGGGCGCACACTCAATACATGTGCAGTTACGGTAGGCGCGCCGAGATTCGGCCCGAAATAGTCGGCCGGAAGAATGGTGATACCCGCCACATTGACGGAATCTCCCGGCTGTGAGTATTTGTCGAGCCTGGCCACGGCCGGGAGACCCCGAATTTCACAAACCCAAAGGTAGGGAGTCAACGAATACTTGACACCAGCAATCTCCACGGACGGTCCACCTGCCGTCTCCAGGCATAGGAGTATTCCGGAAAGCTGACCTCCCGTCCTGGGCGCCGGAAAGGTGCCATCTTCCACCATCCACCCTTCAAGGGATAGCTGAAGTTCTGGTCCATTCCCCCCCCTCCATCGCTCAATCATTCGAGGTTGTTCACCCAGTCAGGGCAGCGATCGGTTCCCGCACGGCGGCAATACATTGTCACTACCCCCATTGTCTTCCCGTCAGAACTGTCACCCCAGTCGATTACCGTTCTGACCATCATGGTGACCCCTGTGCGCTCGCAGTGTTTCGCGAAACGCCCGATCCATCTGCAAGATACTTGGTGCAATTGGGTCCCGTAGTTATCGCGTCCATTTGCGCCGGGGAACAGGTAGTACATGTTTCGAATGACAAACTTCATCGTTTCCCAAGAAATATTGTGCTTGTTCCAAACTTTCTCGCGAACCCAATGGCGAACTGGAATGGACTGGCCGGACGGACCCTTGGCATAACGCGTACAAGTTGTTCCTACCTGGAAGCGACACCATTTGCCTGTCGTATCGAATTGGTTAATTGGGTCGGCCGGGTAGGCATACGCGTTGTCGTTTCCACCATAGACGGGGTCACTACTGAGAAATCGACCCGACGCAGGGTCGTAGAGGCGGACGCCCATGAGGGTGAGGCCGGCGAGGGCGTCGCCGGAGCGGCGATGTGATCCGAGCCACGTGTAGGCCTGCCCGAGGGCGGGGAACTGGGTTCGGGGTGCGCCGTATTCGGTGGCTTCGTTGTAGTTCTCGAGGCCGATGATCGTGGGGGCGTTGTTGAGGGTGGAGACGATGTCGCCGTGGGGGTTGACGAGCTGGATGCGGCTGGTGCCGTCGGAGGATTGGATGAGCCCGAGCGCGCCGGTGGGGTCGAGGACGTTGCGGGTCCAGTTCGTTGTCCAGGCGGTCTGTGCGTTGGGGCGGGTGTCTTCACTGATCCAGGCCGGGGAGTCGCTGCTGTCGTCGTAGTGGCTGGTGGTCTTGCGGAGCTCGACACCACCAGTGGTCGAGGACATCGAAGCGAGGCGACCGAGTGCGTCCAGTCCCCAGGTCTTGGCTTGCGCGCCGCCTGCGGCACCGGGACGGTTGAGGCCTGCGACGAGGTCGTTGGCGTAGTACGTCGCGGTGACGTTGCCGTCGGAGGGCTTGTCGGTGTCCGCGGACGGGAGGGTGGTCGTCCGGCCGAGAGCGTCGTGGACGTAGCCGGTATTGGTTTTGCGGTCGTCACCGTCGTAGGTGCCGTTGGTGACGGTGGGGGTGGTTGTGGTGGAGCAGGTGCCGTCGGCTGCGGGTGCGTAGCTGGTGAGGCTGTTGCGGTTGGAGTCGAGGCTGAAGTCGTAGACCCTGGTGGTGCACTGGCCCCAGACGTTGTCCTTGACCTTGGTCAGTCGGCCTCGGCCGTCGAATTCGTAGTTTTCGAGGGTCACCCCGACCGTCTGGTTGGCGCGGACGCGACCGTCGCGGTCGAAGAACTGCTGCCAGGTCAGGAGGCTCGTGCCGTCGGCCTTGTTGTACGCCCGGGTGGCCTCGTTGCCGAGGGCGTCGTAGGTTGTGGCGCGGTAGACCCCGTTTGGGTAGACGAGCGTGGTGGCTGCGCCGGCTTGGTCGTACCCGGTCTTGAACTCGCTCGGGCCGCCAGGAAGGCCGACGTTGACAGCGGTGAGCAGGCCGCGGCGTTCGGTCTTGCCGTTGGCGTCGGTGCCGTTCCAGGTGTAGGTGTAGGTGCCCTTGCCGTCATTGAATGTCGCTGGGCGGCCGGCGGCGTTGTAGGTGCTGGTCGCGGTGTTGCCAGCTCCATCGGTCTGAGTGACGATGCGTCCCCAGCTATCAGAGGTCGTTGACGCGGTGCTTCCGCCAGCCGTGGTGCCGGTCAGGCGGCCGGTCGCATTCGCGTATGAGAAGGTCGTGTCGGGCACTGCCTGCTGACCCGTCGGCGCGTTCACAGTGGTCAGCGCGACCTTGGTCGTGCGCCCTGCCTGGTCGGTACTGGTGACGGTGATCCTCTGGGTGGAACCGGTCGTCTCGACTGCGCGCGTGGGCAATCCGAGGTAGTCGAACCCTTCCGTGGTCGTCGTGGGCGCTGTCCCACCCGCAGGGCCCGCTGAGCAGACGGCGTCGATCCATTCGGGCTTGTTGCGGCACGCAGCGACCGGGGCGGTCGCGTCGGCGGTGTAGTACGAGGTGATCCGGGATCGTGCGTCGTTGGCGGTGCCGTCAACGGTGGCGACGCCTTGTGGGGTGCGGGTTTCGATGGTGCGGCCCTGGGTGTCGAAGCGGGTCAGGTTGGTGGACCAGCCGGCGCCGAGCGAGGTGGAGACGCGGGTCGGCTGGCCCAGGGTCCAGCCGCTGCCGTCGCCGGTGACGACGGGCTGGTAGCGGTACCAGGTGGTTTCGGGGTCGTGGGCCGCTACCCCCCATCCGTCATCGACGGTGGTGGTGGCCTTGATCAGGACGTTGTGCCGCGGCCAACTGTCGGCGGTCCACTCGGCAGGGCGTCCGGGCATGTCGCCAGCAGGGGCTTCGTCGTCGTAGTCATAGCGCGTGACGCGTCCACCGACGATCCCGGTGCCGTCCTTCTTGGTGAGCCAAGCGATCGGGGAAGTGTCGGTTTCGACGCGGGTGCCGTCAGCGCTGTAGGTGCGCGTGTCGCCGCCCCAGGCGCGGATCTGGTTGCCAGTCCAGTTGTCCTTGAGTCGGGCCGCCCGGTTACCGGCGGAGAGGGACCAGACGGGGTTGTCGAGTGTGTCGTACTCGATGGTGTCGATCAGCCACTCGCCGGAACCGTAGTTGGCGGTGTTGGTGGTGACGCCGGCGGACGTGAAGTACGTCAGGTTGGCGTAGGTGTAATCGGTCGTGCCGGGGGCGTCGGGGCCGAACACCGCCGCGGCCGTGGCGGGGACGGTCTTTTGGCCCCAGGTCTTGGCAGTATCTGCTGCGAGGTCGGGCAGGCCGGCGCCGGAGACCGCGACGTTGTACTTCACCGCCCAGGTGGCAGTGCCGCCGACCGCAGCGTCTTGCTCCCGGGTGGCTCCCTTAAAGACGCCGGTGGTGCCGTCGAGAGTGAAGTTCCAGGTCTTCTCCCCTGCCGGGGTGATCGACGCGAGCTGGGTACGGCCACCGATGGTCTGGTAGCCGTAACCGGTGGCGACGTGGGAGGAGCCGCCGGTGCCGTAGTCCAGGCGCGGATCCCACACCGAAGCCAACCGGTTGCTCGCGTCGTAGGAGTACTTCGCGACAGGCACCGTGACCATCCCCGCGGCTGCCGTGGGGGAGCCGTCGGTGCCCGGCTTGGGGTCCCAGGTACGCAGGTCAACCTGCGTCAGACGAGTCGAAGTACCGGTGCCGGTGTAGCTGAGCTGCAGGGCGCGGCACCCGCGGCTCTGGGTGGTGGCGTTACAGGTCACGCCGGGGGGTGCGGAGTAGATGCCGGTGACGTAGTCACCGTTGTAGGAGAACGTGGTGGCCGGTGCCGCGGAGGGGTCGACGACGGTGGTGACGTTCCACTTGTTGGTGCCGGCGACGTTGGTCCAGGTGGTGATCACGCCGTCGGCTTCGGTAAGCTCCAACGTCTTCGGGGTTCCGCCCTTCAGTTCGAGCTTGGCGTTGTCGCCGGCGGTTGGGCCCTGCCCGGTGTACACGCCGACGGCCTGGGCAGCGGGCCCGGCGAGCTTGTAGACCGAGGCTGCGCCAGAGGGGTCGAGCAGTTGGATGGTGCCGTCGGTCGCGGTGGTGTCCACGACCTGTCCTGAGGCGAAGCCCCAGCTGGGGCCTTGCAGGTTGGCGATCCAGCCGGGGCCGAACACCGACTCGGCCGCGGTGACGGGGGCACCGAGGGACTGGAAGGTCCGGCCGATGGAAAGGGTGTCCCGGTACCCGGGGACGGTGACGTCGGTCGAGGACGTCTGGTATTCGCCGGTCATGAGCGCCACAGACGCGGGGCCGACTTCCGTGGTCGGATAGCTGCCGCCGAAGGCGTGCTGCACCAGCGTGACCTGGCGGGTCTTTCCGCATCGCTGGGTCGGTGCGGTCCAGTAGGTGAAGCAGGCCTGGATCTCCAAGGTTGCCGGGGAGGTGATCCCGGTCTCGGCGTCGGCCTGCCAGATCAGGTCGCCGGTGCGGGAGATCGCGCCGGAGGTGTCCACTCCGCCGGTCCAGTTCGCGCCCGCCTTCTTGACCTGGGTGGCCTGGGTCCAGGTCGTGGTGCCGGCGGTGCGCCAGTTCAGCACCGCCGCATACGCGCCCGACGGCGCGCCGGCGTTGACCTGCAGCGGGCCAGCGAACTGTGCGCCGTTCTCGGGTGAGTAGAAGCCACCGTCACCGACGCCGAAGGTATAAGTCGAGGTCGCCCAGTTGCCGGCCGCGTCCGAGGCGACGACCCAGAACCCGAAGGTGGAGTCCGTGGGTACGGAGAAACTAAAGGACGTGGTGTTGTTGTTCAGCGGGGGGACATTGATCCATTCGTGTCCGTCGTGCACAGCTGCCCACTGGGAGTCGGCCGAGGCTGTGACCGTGCATGTTGTAGTGGCCGCCGGACGGGGGTCCTGCCAGGAGTTGTTCGGATAGTTGGTGCACGACATCACCGGCGTCGCCGGTGCGGTCACGTCGACGTTGAACGCCTGGTCGGGCGACCACGCCGAGGTCAGTGAGCCGTCGCTGACCCGCCAGCTGGCGGCGTAGGCGCCCTCATGAAGGGCCGTCGCCAGCGCGTGGGACAGGCCCGCTCCGGACGCAACCTGACCCGAGGTCCACGACTGGACCGTCGAGCCGCCCTGCTGGATCCGCAACTCCGCGGTGACCTGGTCACCGTCCGGGTCGGTCGGGGTGGTGGTGAAGGTCGGCTTCGTCTCCCGGGTGTAGAACGTCGAACCCACCGCGCCGGCAGGGGTCACCAGGTTGTAGGACGGCACCGCCGGAGGGGTGTTGTAGGTGATCGACAGCTTCGGCGCCTTGGCGGTATCGCCATTCTCCAGCGACCGGTACTTGCGCCACCCGGTGTTGGCCGATTCGTTGTCGGCCTTGATCTGGACGCCGTAGTTGGCTGCGCCGCCCTGCCACGCCTGCACGATCGCCTTCGCGTCGAACGAGACGGTGCCCTCTGTACCGCACCCGGACGCGCCGAACGACTGCGTCGAAGTCGCCGAGCCGGTCGCGGTGGTGGTCGGCTGGTTGCTGTAGGTGATGTTGGGGACCGACCACGAGCTGGTCACCTGCGAGACCCGGATCGCGGTACCAGCACACGAGCCGGTCTCGAAGTTCGACAGCTGCAGGCTGGCGGACGACACCACCGCGCCGGGCTTGGAGGTCAACCCCGAGATATCGAAGTTCGCATACGACCGAGCTACGTTCAGGCCCAGACTGTTCGATCCGACCTGCAACTCCGGGCTGATCTCGTGGCTCGGCGGATTCAGGAACGACTCCACCCACGTGTCACCCGTGGACGTCAGCGTGAGCGTCGGGTCCACCGTGATCGGTGCAACGCGCGCCGGGTCGGTCAGCCACGCCATGTCGGGCCGCAACACCAGTACCCGGTCGCCGCCCTCGCCCTCGACAGTCGCGGCGACCGGGACCCGCTCGGCGTCCTTCGCCGTATCCCACATCAGCGGAGGAGTCATTGCCGCCACCACATGGCCGTCCTGCAGAACTTCAAACGAGCCGTCGTCGTGGATCCGGAACCGACCCTTGTCCAGATGCAGCGGCACCTGGTACTTCAACGGTGCGGCGCCCGCGGCGGGGGCCTGGTCGAGCTTGACCGAGAAGTTGAAGCCATCCGGGCGAGAGGTCACGACCAGGTCGCTGCCACCGGCCGCTTTCGGGAAGGTGAGGGTGTCGCCCTTCGGCTCCGCCGTCGGCAGCGTGTTGGGCCACTGGACCGACAACGCCGCACCGCCATCCGCCGAGACGGTGGCCAGCTTCTTATCCTGGCCCTCGGAGAACAGCACGTCGAACGGCACGGCCTTCGGTTCGAAGCCCTTGCCCGCAGAGTTGATCGACGGATCGATGTCGACCCACTTGTCCTCATCGACCTTCGACCGCACCAGACCTGAGTAGGCCTCGGTGATCCACGATCCAGACGGGGTCGCGTAGGTCGCGGTCGATGGTGTCCTCTGGGAGAGATCCTCCACGCGCTTGCCCTGCGCCCGAGCCGTCGACATCGCCGAGACCGGATCGCCGCGGTCCGCAACGATTGCGACGGCGGCCGGTGCCGCCGTCGCGGGAGATGCCGAACTTGCGAGCACCTGGCATGCGCCGATCACGAGCGCCGTCGACACGACTGGCGAGATGGCGCGCACGGCACCAGAGAAGCGAACCAACACCCAAGACCCCCGATATGGAGAGGACACGATCCCGAGCGCGTCGACTGTTGTGACGCGTTGAGACTGTCGGACCTTGCGCCGGCCCGCAAGCAAAAGCAGAAATCTCCAATGACTCGTCACATCGATGAGGACAGCAGAGGCCCACCAACCCGCCTCGGCCGCCTCGACGTCGACCATTGCGTCACGGATTGTCTTCTCCGCCTGCGGGTCGTGGGACCGGACGGAGGCCCGGACCCTCGAGCTCGCGTCGCGAACCAAGACAGCAGTGCGAGTGCAGCACCAACCCCAACGATCGTTGCCATGACGTCTGGCTGCCGGAAGATGATCTGCGCGATAGCCGCTACGTCTTCCATACGCGAAGGCCAATTTTGCCCGCCGACCTCGAGCTGCCGACAAGCTCGACGAGGCGCCGTGTTCACTCCGTCGGGGCCGCGAGCGGGCGGATATCCGAGCAACTCCCGGCCCATGAATTCCCGTCGCTACCAGTGCATCGCGACGCGCACAGAAACCCGAGAAGCGTCGCGGTTTCGCTCGCTGGCGCCAGATCTACCGTCGAACGGTGCGGCCACGTTCCAGAGCTCGCCAGACGCGCTCTGTCGCAACCGCAGCCGGCGGCAATCCGAGGTTTCGACGGTACTGGCGCACCGCGCGTGCCGTGGAGCGCCCGAAGTGTCCATCCACCCGGACGCGTCCGTGCGTGACGGCCGCATTGAGGCTGCGCTGCAGCCGCTGGACGGAACCGCCGCGGGATCCAGCGCTGAGCACCGGTGCGTGGCCGCGCGCCAGCAGGGAGATCCAGGTCGGCCGGTCGACGACACCGGTGGCGCGCAGTCCGCTGCGGGTCTGGAACCTGATCACGGCCTCCCGCGTCGCCGCGTCGTACCGGCCGCTCGTCTTGAGGGGGTGAATGCGCTGGCCCGACACAAGACATTGTAGCGCGCGGACGTGCGGGCCACGGTCACCGTGGACGACGCTCGTGGTGCCCACGCGCGCTGCGAGCTGGTCGCAGCTCGCAGCCGACCTGGGTGTCTCGGTCCTTCCGAGGCTCACGAAGTCCCAGTCGATGTCCATACGGACGCCGCCGAACTCCACCCGACGGTCGAGCGCGTACTGGTGGACGCGGCTCGTGCGCATGAAGGCCGGGTCGGCGACGTACTTGCGCGGCATGTGACCGACGCGATCGATCCACGCGTACCAGACCGCGTCGGGGCGGACGTAGCCGCGACCGGTCCGGCTGAGCTGCGCGATGCTCGCCTTGACGTGTGAGTAGACACCGGATCGGTACCCGCGGCGATGCAGCTCGTTGGTCCACTCCTCGAGGAACGCCAGCGACGAGTCGCGGCAGCTGGCGCTGTGCGTGTCGTAGGGCTCGATGTCGTAGAAGACCACTTCGCCCGTCCCGATACCGAGGCCGCGTGCAGTGGCGGCTGCGCGGGTGGCTTCACGCTTGCCCTCCGAGCGCGCCCGGGAGTACCAGCCGCCTCCTGGGCGGCCGCTGATCCGGTGGTCGTAGGACGTGCAGGCCGCCTGCGGTCCGACCCAGATGGGCAGCAGCTTCCAGCTCGCACGTACCTGTCGCGCCACCCAGGCACGGGTCAGGTGGCGCTGCTCGCACGCACGGTGGATCCCGCCCAGGTAGATGCCCACTCCGGTGAACGGGGAGGCAGTCCGCCAGCGATCCATGACCTGCTGGCTCGGCGCCCGGCACGCGTCGAAGGCGTAGCCGCTCCACGCGGAACCGGTGGGTGCCTTCGGGCGTGGTGGTGCTGGACGGTTCCATGGGCGGGGCTTCTCCCCCGTGCGTTCCGGCTTGGCCGCGGTGGCCTCGCCGTTCGTGGCGGACGGGCTCCAGGGCGACATGGAGACGAGGCCGGTCACGAGGATCAGCAGGGCGAGAAGGGCAGGGGCCGTGCGGGGCACGGTGCGGCCGTAGATCTGCATCGGCGGACAATCACGAGGTAGTGGGGCCCGCAGATCGTAGGCACGCCACTCCCCGAATTGTCGCCGATTGCGACTATTGCCTGCTCAGCCCGCGACGTAGTCGGCGAGGTGCTCCCCCGTGACGGTCGATCGAGCTGCGACGAGGTCACTGGGCGTGCCCTCGAAGACGATGCGGCCCCCGTCGTGGCCGGCACCCGGTCCGAGGTCGACTATCCAGTCTGCGTGTGCCATCACGGCCTGGTGGTGCTCGATCACGATGACCGTCTTGCCCGCGTCCACGAGTCGGTCGAGCAGCCGCAGCAGGTTGTCGACATCGGCGAGGTGAAGGCCGGTGGTGGGCTCATCGAGGATGTAGATGCCACCTGCGTCCTTCATGTTCATCGCAAGCTTCACGCGCTGGCGCTCGCCGCCGGACAAGGTGTTCAGGGGCTGACCGAGGCGCAGGTAGCCGAGCCCGACGTCCTCGAGCCGGGCCAGGACCTGCGCCGCGGCCGGGGTCTTCGCCTCGCCGGCGGAGAAGAAGGCCAACGCCTCGGTCACCGGCAGGTCCAGCACCTCGGCGATGTTGAGCCCGCCCATGCGCAGCTCGAGAACCGACGCCTGGAAGCGCTTGCCACCGCAGTCCTCGCACGGCGTCGAGACCGTGTCCATGAAACCGAGCTCGGTGATGATCACCCCGGCGCCGTTGCAGGTCGGGCAGGCGCCCTCCGAGTTGGCGCTGAAGAGCGCCGGCTTGACCCCGCACGCCTTGGCGAATGCCTTGCGGATCGGCTCGAGCAGCCCTGTGTACGTCGCCGGGTTGCTGCGGCGGGATCCCTTGATCGGAGCCTGGTCGACCGTGATCACGCCTTCGCGCCCGGCGAGTGAACCGTGGATCAGCGAGCTCTTGCCCGACCCGGCCACACCTGTGACGACCGTGAGCACGCCGAGCGGGATGTCGACGTCCACGTCCTGCAGGTTGTGCGAGCTGGCACCCCGGATCTCCAGGACTCCCGTGGACTCCCGGACGCTCGACTTCAGCGCCGCGCGGTAGCCGAGGTGGCGGCCGGTGTGGGTGTCGGCCCCGCACAACGCGGCGTACGTCCCTTCGAAGACCACCTCGCCGCCTCCGGTGCCGGCGCCCGGGCCCATGTCGACGACATGGTCGGCGATCGAGATGGTCTCGGGCTTGTGCTCGACGACGAGGACGGTGTTTCCCTTGTCGCGGAGCTCGAGGAGCAACTTGTTCATGCGCTCGATGTCGTGGGGGTGCAGGCCGATCGTCGGCTCGTCGAACACGTAGGTGACGTCGGTGAGCGCGGAGCCGAGGTGACGGACCATCTTCGTGCGCTGGGCCTCGCCGCCCGACAGTGTCCCCGACGGGCGATCGAGCGAGAGGTAACCGAGGCCGATCTCCGTGAGCGCATCGAGCAGGTGCAGCAGCGCACCGACCAGCGGGGCGACCCGCGGGTCGTCGATGGTGCGCACCCAGTCGGCGACGTCGGTCACCTGCAGACGGCAGATGTCGCCGATGTCCTTCCCCTTGATCTTCGACGTGCGTGCCGACTCGTTCAGCCGGGTGCCGTCGCAGGTCGGGCACTCCCCGAAGACCGCAGCACGCTCGACGAAGGCCTTGATGTGCGGCTGCAAGGAGTCCGGGTCCTTGCTGAACATCGACTTGCGGATCTTCGGGATCAGGCCCTCGTAGGTCATGTTGATCTTGTCGACCTTGACCTTCCGCGGCTCGGAGTGAAGCAGGTCCTGGCGCTGCTCGTCGGTGAGCTTGCCGACCGGCACGTCCGAAGGGACGACGGCCTTGAACGCGGCCACCAGCCAGCCGTCTGCGGTGTAGCCGGGCACCAGGATCGCGCCCTCCTCCAGCGACTTCGACTCGTCGATGATCGCGCTCAGGTCGAGGTCGGAGACCGTGCCGCGGCCCTCGCAGGCCGGGCACATGCCACCGAGGTAGACCTGGTTGCGGATGACGTTCTTCTGCCCGCTCTCCGTGATGGAGACGCCGCCGACCTTCGTGGTCGGGATGTTGAACGAGAATGCCGTCGGCCCGCCGATGTAGGGCTCCCCCAGCCGGCTGAACAGTGAGCGCAGCATCGCGTTGGCGTCGGTCACCGTCCCGAGCGTCGAACGCGGGTTGGCTCCGATCCGCTCCTGGTCCACGAGGATGGCCGTCGTCAGGCCCTCGAGGACATCGACGTCGGGACGCGGGAGGTTCGGCATGAACCCCTGCACGAAGGTGGAATAGGTCTCGTCAATCAGCCGGCGCGACTCCGCGGCGACAGTCCCGAAGACGAGCGAGCTCTTGCCCGACCCGGAGACACCGGTGAAGACCGTCAGGCGACGCTTGGGGATCTCGACGGTGACGTCGCGGAGGTTGTTGACACGTGCGCCCTGGACGCGGATGACATCGTGGCTGTCGGCAGGCTGATCCATGACGGCAACGCTAGCGGCTAGCCTGCGATGCATGACGTCCCCGATTCACGTGCTGGCCACCGGCGGCACGATCGACAAGGTCTACGCGCTGACGGGTGACCTCGAGATCGGCCCACCGGCTGTCACCGACCTGCTCGAGATCGCCGGCACCGATCTCGAGGTGGTGGTGGAGCCGATCATCGGCAAGGACAGCCTGCACTTCTCCGACGCCGACCGGGCGACGATCACGGCACGGGTCGCCGAACTCGGCGCCGCACAGGTGCTGATCACCCACGGCACCGACACGATGACCTACACCGCGGAGCACCTGATCGCCCACCTCGACCCGGACGTCGCGCGCACCGTCGTACTCACCGGTGCGATGCAGCCGGCAAGCATGCGCGACAGCGACGCGGCCTTCAACGTCGGGCTCGCCCTCGGGGCGCTCCAGAGCCTCTCCCCCGGGGTCTACATCGCGATGAGCGGGCGGGTCTTTCCGGCCGGAGCGGTCACCAAGGACCGTGCGCGTGGGCGGTTCGTCGACCGCGTCTGAACGCCTGTCCAGAATCTTTCCCGGAAACCGCGTCACAGCCCGACACATCGGACGTTCCACTCACATCGAGCCTCCTGGTTGGCTCGGAGCCGCCGAGGAGCCGGTCATGTGGGACACCGTGGACGTCAACACCATTCACCTGACGCACGACCTGCCCTGCCCGCGCTGCGGCCATGCTGCCCATCGTTTCCTCGCGTGCAGCGATTTCTGCGGCTGCGTCCCGCCGGCCATGCCCGGCGAGCCGGAGATTGCCGCAGCGAGCTGACTGGCCCCGGCTGCGCCAATCGGACCCGCCAGTGCGCGAGCGCCCGTACGCTCGCGGCGTGTCCCTTCGCCGCCCCTGGCAGGCAGTCAGCCGCGACCGTTCCCAGGTCGCCCTCCTCCTTGCGATCCTGGTCGTGGTCGCCTCGCGACTTCCCTTCCTCCGTCTCCCGCTCTCGCGTGACGAGGCCGGGTTCCTGGTCCTCGGCCGTGACTGGCTGACCTCCGCGGGCCACGCCGTCACATCGGTCCCCGCCGGCGCGCTCTACGGCGACTACTGGGTCGATCGCCCCCCGCTCCTCCTGATCCTCTTCCGGCTGGGCGACCTGCTGGGCGGCGCTGTCGGGCTGCGTCTGCTCGGAACGGCAGCAGCGGTCGTCGTCGTACTCTTTGCGGCCCTCGCGGCGCGCAGGGTCGCGGGCCCGCGCGCGTACGCCGCCACCGCGGTTGCCGCGGCGCTGCTCCTGGCCACACCGCTCAACGGCACGGAGGTGGTGAACGGCGAGCTCATCGCAGGCCCGTTCGTCGCGGTGGGCCTGTGGGCGTGGATCCGTCCGTCGCAAACGGTCATGGGTGGCCTCGTCGCCGGTGCGGCCGCGGTTGCCGCCGTGCTCGTGAAGCAGAGCTTCATCGATGTCTTCGTCTTCGTCGCGATCTTCGAGGTGCTCCGTGGGCGTGCGCTCACGCGCGCCCGCGTGCAGTCCTGGCTCGGATTCGTGCTGGGCGCGACCCTCGTCGCCGTCACCGTCCTCGGTTTCGCGATGGCCCACGGGACCTCGCTGTCCGCTCTGTACGACGCAATGCTGACCTTCCGCATCGAGGCGCGCAGCGCCGCTGGCCTGCAGCCCAACACCGACGATCGCGTGCTCCTGATGGCCGTTGCCGTCATCGCGGGCGGCCTGGTTCCGCTCCTCGGCTACGCCGCCTGGCGCCTGCGTGGCCTCCGCATGTCGCCCGACCGCGCGGTGATCGGTGCGCTCGTCGCTGTGATCGCGTACGACGCGGTGGCCATCGTCTTCGGCGGCGGCTACTGGTCGCACTACCTGGTCCAGCCGATCCTGCCGATCGCCGTCCTGGCCGGGATCGGTGTGGCGGCTGTGCCCGCGGGGCTCCGCTGGCCGCGCCCCTGGGCCTGGACCGCTCTGGTTGTCGTCCTCGCGATCATCACGCTCGGTTCGAACGTGGCACGGGTCCTGGATCCGGTCGACGCACCCGGGGCGGGTGCGGGGGCCGTCATCGGCGCCTCCGCCGAGCCCGGCGACACGGTCATGGCCCTGTACGGCGACCCTTCGATCGTGCGTGCCTCGGGCCTGACCTCTCCCTATCCCTACCTGTGGACGCTGCCGATCCGGGTTCGCGATCCGCAGTTCGAGCTGGTCGACGAGGTGCTCTCCGGCCCGGACGCCCCGACCTGGATCGTGGTCACGAAGCGAGTCGCCGGCTGGCAGCTGGACGTGCCGCACCTCGAGCAGGTGTTCGCGGAGCGCTACGTTCTCGTGCGCCGAGCGTGCGGCATGGGGATCTACCTGCGGGCGGATGTGACCAGGGCCGTCCACCAGGGCCCGGCGTCCTGCCGGATCGACCTCAGAGAGTCCTGGTCATGAAGACGCTGTTCGGATCGACGCGGTAGCTGCCGAACGGCGGGCACTCGGTGAAACCATGGCGCGCATACATCCGCCGGGCAGGAGCGAAATAGGGCTCGACGCCAGTCTCGAGGCTGACCCGCCTGATCCCGCGTCGACCTGCCTCGGCGAGCAGGAAGAGCAGCAGCTCTCCGCCCACTCCCCTCCCCCGCGCGTGCGACGAGGTGCGCATGGACTTGATCTCTGCGTGCCCGTCACCGAGCTCCTTCAGCGCACCACAGCCCATCAGCACGTCGTCGAGCCATGCGGCGTAGAAGGTGACCGCAGCATCGCGCAGGCCGTCGAGGTCGAGGGGGTGCACGGACTCCGGCGGCGACGTGGCGTGCATGTCGGCGAGGTGCTCGGCAAGCAGCTCCTGCACCGCGTCGCCGGACAGGTCGTCGGGGCGGATCGTGAGGGTCACGGCTGCAGGAGCACCTTGATCGCGCGGCGCTCGTCCATCGCGGCGTAGCCGTCGGCCACCTGGTCCAGCGGAAGCGTGGAGTCGAAGACGAGACCCGGGTCGATCGCACCCGTGGTGACCAGCTCGAGCAGCTCGGGGAGGTACTTCCGGACCGGAGCCATGCCGCCGGCGAGCCCGATGTTGCGGCCGAACATGGCCTGGACGGGCAGGACCACGTCGTGGGGCACGCCGACGAACCCGACGGTGGAACCGGGACGCGCGATCTTGAAGGCGGTCTTCATCGAGTCGCCGGTGCCGACGCACTCGAGGACGGAGTCGGCTCCCACTCCCCCGGTCAGCTCCATGATCCGGGCGACACCTTCCTTGTCTCGCTCGGCGACGACGTCCGTTGCTCCGAACCGGCGGGCAACAGCCTGCCGCGGTTCGTGGCGTGACATCGCGATGATCCGCTCAGCGCCGAGCTGCTTCGCCGCGAGGACGCCGCAGAGGCCGACCGCACCGTCGCCGACGACGACTGCCGTGCTGCCCGGGCCGACACCGGCCGAGATCGCGGCGTGCCAGCCAGTCGCCATCACGTCCGTGAGTGCCAGCAACGACGGAATCAGCGCCGCGTCCGGCATGCCGTCGGTCTTGACCAGCGAGCCCTCGGCCTGGCTCACCCGGGCGAACTCCGCCTGACCGCTGGTCGTGAAGCCGAGGTGCGTGCAGGCCGCCTGCATGCCTGCGGCGCAGTGCACGCAGGTGTTGTCGCAGTGGTCGAAGGGCACGACGACGAAGTCGCCAGGCCGGAAGGAGCTGACCGCCGAGCCGACCTCCTCCACGACGCCCACGCACTCGTGCCCGATCGTGTTGCCGGGAACGATGTCGTTGAGGCCGCGGTACGGCCAGAGGTCCGACCCGCAGATGCACCCGGCGACGACCTTCACGATCGCGTCGGTGTCGGCTTCGATGGTCGGGTCGGGCACCTCGCTGAGGCGGATGTCCTGGGGTCCGTGGAGGGTCGTCGCGCGCATGTGCCGATCCTGCCACCCGGCAGGTCGGGATTGACGTATCTCATATCTGAGATACCTTGGAACCATGACTGAGCACTATCTCGGACGCATCGGCAACCTGATCCGCGACGCCCGCAAACACCGCGGACTCACCCAGCAGCAGCTCGCCGATCTGCTCAACACCAGCCAGTCGGCGGTGAACCGCATCGAGAAGGGTCACCAGAACCTCTCGCTCGAGATGCTGGCCCGCATCGGCAGCGCTCTCGACTCCGAGATCGTCTCCCTCAGCACCGGTCCGCTGCACCTGCGCGTCACAGGTCCGACGACGCTTTCGGGCAGCATCGCCGTGAAGACCTCGAAGAACGCCGGCGTCGCGCTGCTGTGCGCGTCGCTGCTCAACCGCGGTCGCACGACGCTGCGCAAGGTCGCGCGCATCGAAGAGGTCAACCGCCTGCTCGAGGTGCTCGAGAGCCTCGGCGTGCAGACCCGCTGGATCAACGAGGACAACGACCTCGAGATCATCCCGCCGGCGCACCTGGACCTGGCCAACATCGACGAGACCGCAGCGCGTCGTACCCGCTCGATCATCATGTTCCTGGGCCCGCTGCTGCACCGCGAGGAGGTCTTCGACCTCCCGTACGCCGGTGGTTGCAACCTCGGCGAGCGCACCGTCGAGCCGCACCTCTCCGCGCTGCGCCCCTTCGGCCTCGACGTGAAGGCCAACGAGGGCAGCTACCACGCGACGGTCAACCGAGCGATGGAGCCGGCCCGCCCGATCGTGCTCACCGAGCGCGGCGACACCGTCACCGAGAACGCGTTGATGGCCGCCGCGCTGCACCCCGGCACCACCATCATCCGCAACGCTTCCTCCAACTACATGGTCCAGGACCTCTGCTTCTACCTGCAGAAGCTGGGTGTCACCGTCGAGGGCGTCGGCACCACCACGCTCACGGTCACCGGCCTGACGGAAATCGACGTCGATGTCGACTACGCCCCGAGCGAGGACCCGATCGAGGCGATGTCCCTGCTGGCCGCCGCCATCGTGACCAACTCCGAGATCACCATCACCCGGGTGCCGATCGAGTTCATGGAGATCGAGCTGGCCACGCTCGAGGAGATGGGGTTCAACTACACCCGCTCCGACGAGTACGTCGCCGAGAACGGCCACACCCGCCTGGTCGACATCACGACGAAGAAGTCGCAGCTGCGCGCGCCGCTGGACAAGATCCACCCACTGCCGTTCCCGGGCCTCAACATCGACAACCTGCCGTTCTTCGCGGTCATCGCCGCAGTGGCCGAGGGCCAGACCCTCCTGCACGACTGGGTCTACGAGAACCGCGCGATCTACCTGACCGAGCTCACCAAGCTCGGCGGCAACGTGAAGCTGCTCGACCCGCACCGCGTGCTCGTCAACGGCCCGACGCACTTCTCGGGTGCGGAGATCGTCTGCCCGCCGGCACTGCGCCCCGCGGTCGTCATCCTGCTCGCGATGCTCGCTTCCAAGGGCACGAGCGTGCTGCGCGGGACGTACGTCATCCACCGCGGCTACGAGGACCTTGCCGAACGCCTCAACGAGCTCGGCGCCAACATCGTGCCGTTCCGCGACATCTGAGGTGTGAGGCACCCGCGACATCTGGGTCGCGGGTGCCAGCTCAGTCGAACAGCGTGGCCACCCACGCCGGAGCCCGTGGGGGCTTCGGCGGTGGGGAGGTCATGCTCGCGGTGATCCGCGGGATCGCCATCGTGTGCCGGCCGTCGGAGTCGTGCCACGCCTTCTCGGCGTCGATGAGCGCCCCAAGATCGATGCGCTGCAGGAACACGCCGTGCCCCTCAGGGCACTTCTGCACGGGAACGCGGCCAACGGCACGCTCCACCATCTCGGCCCCGCAACGCGGACAGGCCAACGACTCGGACTCCATGGGCCAGAACCTACTCCTTCGCGGGCTTCCGGGTTGAGCATGTCGACGGATGCCGCGCCGGTCGATCTGCGCCACGATGGGCATCATGATCGCCTTTGCGCATCGCGGCGGTGCCAGGCACCCGGACCTCGAGGGCCTGGAGAACACCCTCCTGGCGTTCCGGCATGCCGTCGCACTCGGCTACACGAACCTCGAGACCGACGTGCACATCACTCGCGACGGCGTCCTGATCGCCTTCCACGACAACCTGCTGGACCGGGTCACCGATGGCATCGGCGCCCTCTGCGACCTGAGCTACGCGGAGGTGCAGGTGGCGCTCGTCGGCGGCCGTGAGCCGATCCCGACGCTTGCCGAGCTTGTGGAGGCGTTCCCGGACGCGTCCTTGAACATCGACATCAAGTCGCCGGCGGCGGCGGTGCCGCTCGCGGAGTTCATCGCCGAGCGCCGGCTCGCGGACCGGGTGCTGGTCGGATCCTTCTCCCCCGCCACGTTGAAGGCCTTCCGGCGTGCCAGCAGGGGCACGGTGCGGACCGCGGCCCACCCGCTCGAGGTCGCGGCGTACGTCCTGGCGCCGACGGGCCGCATCGCGCACCGACTCACCCGAGGGCGCCCGATCGCACTGCAGGTGCCCATGCGGCGGGGCCGGCTCCGAGTGGTGACGCCGCGCCTGATCGCCAAGGCCCGCCGTGCCGGGGTCGAGGTCCACGTCTGGACCGTCGACGACGCCGACGAGGTCCGCGAGCTCGCGGCGCTCGGGGTCGACGGGATCTTCACCGACCGCACGGACGTCCTGCGTGAGGTGCTGGTCGAGCTCGGGTTGTGGCAGGGGGCGGCATGACCTGGTCGTTCACCGCAGACCTCTTCGCGTGGGGAGAGGAGCCGGGATCGTGGCACTTCGTGCAGTTGCCGGCGGACATCGGTGACGAGATCAGGGAGTGCCCCACGGCGCCCCGTGGTTTCGGCTCGGTCCGGGTCAGGGTGCGTGCAGGAGCCACGGGATGGGCGACGTCGGTCTTCCCGGACAAGTCCTCGGGCAGCTATGTCCTGCCCGTGAAGAAGCAGGTCCGGGAGGCCGAGGGCCTCCTGGCGGGTGACCCGGTCCACCTGGACCTCGAGCTGGAGGACGACCTGTCATGACCCGAGGCGCATCCGGCATCGCGGACCTCCGGCCCCTGGGCCGAGCGCGTGAGCAGCGAGCCTGGTACTGGTACGACTGGGCCAACTCCGCCTACGTCACGACCATCGCAACGGTGCTGCTGGCGCCGTACCTGATCAGCGTCGCCGAGCAGGCCGCGTGCGGGTACGTCGGCTCCGACATCCGCTCCTGCGACGCCGACCTGCAGGTGCTCGGCCTCTCGATCGCTCCCGGTGCGCTGCCGAGCTACCTGGTCACGTTCTCGACCCTGCTCTCGGCGTTCCTGCTGCCGATGGTGGGCGCGATCGCTGACCGCACGGCGAACAAGAAGGGCCTGCTGGCCGGGCTTGCGTGGACCGGTTCGGCCTTCGCAGCGCTGCTCTTCTTCTGTGCGGGCGGCAACTGGCAGATCGGTGCGGTCGCCGTCATCGGTGCGAACCTCTGCCTGGGCGCCTCGACCGTCGTCAACGACGCGATCCTTCCGCTGATCTCCGAGGAGCACGAGCGTGACCGGGTCTCGTCGCGTGGCTGGGCGTGGGGATACCTCGGCGGAGGACTGCTCCTCGTCGCCAACCTGGGGCTCGTCCTCGGTCATGAGTCCCTCGGCCTGGACAAGGCCCTCGCGGTCCGCATCTCGATGCTCTCGGCCGCCGTGTGGTGGGCTGCGTTCACGGTCATCCCGTTCCTCAAGCTGTCCAACCACCCGGTCGAGCACCCCGATCCCGTGCGCGGCGGTCTGGTCCGCGCCAGCTTCGGCCAGCTCTGGATCACCCTCAAGGACCTGCCGCGCTATCCCACCGCGCTGACGTTCCTGCTGGCCTACCTGTTCTTCAACGACGGTATCCAGACAGTCATCGCCAGCGCATCGACGTACGGCGAGAAGGAGCTCGGCTTCTCCACCTCCGTGCTGATCGGCACCATCCTGCTGGTCCAGTTCGTCGCGATCGCCGGAGCGCTCGCGTTCGGGAAGGCTGCCGCCCGGTGGGGCGCCAAGCGGGCGATCCTGACCGGCCTGCTCGGCTGGATCCTGGTCGTGACGGTTGCACTGGTGGTCCCGGAGAAGGCGCTGGTGCCGTTCCTCGCCCTCGCGGTCGGCATCGGCCTGGTCCAGGGAGGCACCCAGGCCCTGGCCCGGTCGTACTTCTCGCTCTTCATCCCCCGCGGACGTGAGGCTGAGTTCTACAGCTTCTACCACGCTCTCGACCGTGGCACGTCGTGGTTCGGCACCCTCACCTTCGGCCTGGTCTACCAGTTCACCGGCTCCTACCGGCCGGCGATCTTCGCGCTGGTGGTGTTCTTCGTGGTCGGCGGTGCGCTGCTCCTGCGGGTCGACACCGCCCGGGGCATCAGGGAGGCCGCCCAATAAGAGGTGCCCGTAGGAAGGTGCCCGTGGATGTGACGCCCGTCGCGCAGGGGCGCGGAATGCTTGCGTCGCCCCGTACGTTGGTAGGAACCAGGAACGATCGGTTGGCAATCATCCGCACTCGACGGCGTCATGGCTCCGTCACCCGCCCGTCCCACTGATACACGCCCACAAACCATCCGGAGGTAGCAATGGCAGAGCGCACACTGCGTGGAGCTCGTCTCGGAGGCCAGAGCTTCGAGGACGAGCGTGGCATCGAGTTCGCGGCACGCCAGCAGGTCGGCTACAACTGTCCGCAGGGCCACTCGTTCGAGATCACGATGTCCGTCGAGGCCGACGTCCCGGCCAACTGGGAGTGCCCGCGCTGCGGCGCGGTCGCACTGAGCGCGAGCGGCATCCTGCCCGAGGCGAAGGCCGAGAAGCCGGTCCGCACGCACTGGGACATGCTGCTGGAGCGACGCAGCGTCGCTGAGCTCGAGGACATCCTCACTGAGCGGCTCGAGCTGCTCCGCGGCGGCGAGATCGGCCCCGCGCACCTGCACCGCCCGGCACGGAAGTCCCGAGCAGCCGCAAAGTCGTGACGCAGTCCTGGCGACTCAGTCGTCAGTCAGTCCCCGATGACCTCGCCCTGGATCACGTCACCCGACGGATCCGGGCGGGGTCGTTGCACGTCCGGGCCGAAGGTGCCGGTCGTCAGCTGGGTCGCGAAGAACCGGCTCAGGCCACGCCGGGCGAGCGGACGGGTCATGGGCAGGATGCAGAGCATGCCGAACAGGTCTGTCACGAAGCCGGGCGACAGCATCAGCGCGCCGCCGAGCACGATCAGCGCACCATCGGCGAGCTCACGCGCAGGCATCTTCCCGGCACTCAGCGACCCGCTGAGCGCAGCCAACGCGCGCCGCCCCTCGTGCTTGATCAACCAGGCGCCGAAGACGCTGTCTGCGACCAGCAGCAGGATCGTCCACCACGGGCCGATCGCCTGACCCACCTGGATCAGCACGATGATCTCGAGCAGCGGCACACCGAAGAAGAGCAGGGCCACCAGCCCGCCGGGCACACGTCGTACGGTCGTCATCGTGGGACCCATCATGCCCGGTGCGCCAAGCGCGTCCCCGGGGTGGCCCGGACCCGATCAGCCGTGGGAACGACGGAGCGTGCGCACCAGCTGCTTGCGGCGCTGCTGGAGCCCCCACCAGGTGATCCGCTGGAGCGACTCGATCGCGACGGCCTGGCTCATCTTCGAGTCACCACGCTCGCGCTCGATGAACTCGATAGGGACCTCGTGCACCCGCAGGCGGGCCTGAATTGCACGCCACGCCATCTCGGTCTGGAAGACATAGCCGGAGACGGTCACGGTCGTGACGTCGATCTTCTCCAGCGTGGCCCTGCGGAAGAGGCGGTAGCCCGCGGTGGAGTCGCGCACGTGGATGCCGAGCAGGAGCCGCACGTAGAGGTTGCCGAAGGCAGAGAGCAGGCGGCGGAACACCGGCCAGTTCACGACCGAGCCGCCCTTGACGTAGCGCGACCCGATGACGAGGTCGGAGTCCACCAGGCCGTTCAGCAGCCGGTAGAGCTGCTCGGGCTGGTGCGAGCCGTCGGCATCCATCTCGCCGATGACGTCGTAGCCCTGCGCCAGGGCGATCGTGAAGCCGTGCACGTACGCCGCGCCGAGGCCGGCCTTCTCCGTGCGGTGGACAACATGGATCTGGTCGTCGGCGGCCGCGAGCCGGTCTGCGATGTCACCGGTGCCGTCGGGTGAGCTGTCGTCCACGATCATCACGTCGACATCGGGCTGCGCCGCACGCAGCCGGCCGACGATCCACTCGAGGTTCAGGGCCTCGTTGTATGTCGGGACGACCATGACGACGCGTCCGAGTGCGTTCTCCGTCATCGTTTCCTCCCTGCTTCGAATGCCCCAGCGGGCTGCTCGTGGGACTGTTCCCCATGCGGGCGCGAGCGAACCCTCCCGCCGTTCATCCGACGATAGGGGCGCCACGTGAACAGGAACCCAAGGGAGGTCAACGCCACGGCGACAGGTCCCCACCACGGGCCCACCCAGAGCGACGGCGGACGTGCCGAATGGAGCGGAACGCGGTCGACCGACACCTGACGTGCCCGCACCGGGAAGGCGTTGACGACATCACCGTTGGCAGCGACGACGCCGGAACGGCCGTTGACCGAGGCAATCACGACGGTCCTCGCCAGCTC
This sequence comes from Nocardioides cavernaquae, assembly GCF_003600895.1. Lineage (NCBI taxonomy): Bacteria > Bacillati > Actinomycetota > Actinomycetes > Propionibacteriales > Nocardioidaceae > Nocardioides > Nocardioides cavernaquae. The sequence continues at coordinate 2,913,726 of NZ_QYRP01000002.1, read as the reverse complement.
GCGTGCGCGCACGCGGCTGATCGCGAACTGCTGGTCGATCTGGCTGGTGTGGATGAACAGCGCGTTGGAGGTCTGTACGACGCCGAGCTCGGCGCCGCGGCGTACCTGGCTGCCGAGCGCGTCGTCGAACGCGACGTCGAAGCAGATCGCATCGGCGACCAGGACCGAGCCTGTGCCGTCGTGGCGATCGACGCGGAGCGGGCTGGTGCGGGTGCCTGCCGCCATGTCGCGACGGACCAGTCCGATCCGCTCGGTGAACCGGTCGCGGAAGATCCAGCGAAACGGGACGTACTCGCCGAACGGCACCGGATGCCGCTTGGCGTAGCGCTCCCCCGCGCCGGTGACCGGGTCGTAGAGGATCCCCTGGTTCAGGACCCGACCAGGGTCGGGGTCGTCCACGATCGCGCCGACGAGGACGGGAGCATCGATCGCACGGACCGCGCTCGCGATCTCGTCGCGAGCCTCGACGTCGTCGAAGGGGTCCACTGCCGTCGAGTTCTCCGGCCAGACCACCAGGTCTGGCTGGGCGACCTCGCCACGCCGGACGGCGCCGGCGAGCTCCCGGGTGGCCGTCGCCTGGCCCTCCGTCACCTCGCGGTGATGCGCGACGAGGTTGTCCCCGTTGCCCGGGATGTCGGCCTGGACGATGGCCACGTCGAGGGTCCCGCTGCTGGTGCGGAGACCTGGTGGCTGCACCCAGGCGGGCAGGGCCAGCAGCACGGCAGCGGCACCGGCCGTCACCAGGGCCAGTCGTGGACGAGCCTCGAGCAGGGCCCAGGCGAGCAGCGCTGCGAGCAGGGCCACGACGAAGCCAGCCCCCGCCACGCCGAGCCAGGGAAGCACCGGTTCGACCGGCGTGTCCATCACCGCGAAGCCGAGCTGGCCCCAGGTGAAGCCGCCGAACGGAATCGCGCCGCGCATCGCCTCGGCGGCGGACCACGCGAGAGCGAACCAGACCGGCCACGCACGTCGTGTGGAGAGGACGGGGAGGATCGCGCCGAGCAGGATCAGGAACAGTGTCTCCAGGAGCGTGAGCGCGATCCAGGGCTCGGTGCCGAGCGCCCGCATCCAGAAGATGTGCAGGCCGAAGAACGTGGCTCCGAACGCGCCTCCGACGGCAGCACCGCGCCGGATGCCGGCTCCGCGGACTGCACCGAAGAAGAGTGCGAGACCGGCCGGGATCAGGAGCGGCAGGTTGATCGGGTCGAACCCGGCGTACGTCGCGACGCCGGCGACCAGCGCAGCGGCGAGGCGAGTGGGCACGGCCGCAAGGCTACCCATGCGGCGTGCCACCTCCCGACAGGTGAACAGCAGTCGCGGAAGGGGTGCCAGGCCCTTCGGACCAACCCGCTGGCGACCGGCTGCCGTCAGGGGGAAGTTGTCTACGGAGCCCGGGGCCCCTTCCGCGTCGCACCCTCGATGCCATCGAGACCGACCCCCGTCAATCCCGTCCCGCGGAGCTGGTGATGGACCCGAGGACGTTGACTGCCTTGCTGTCGGTCCGACCGCGACGATCTGCATGGGCGGACTGTCCGACCCTGCGGGTTCGCCCGCGTAGTGTCAACCCCGCTCTGACCTGCGGGTTCGCGCGTTGTCGCAGGTCACGCCGGACATCCGCAGCACCCGCAGTTCTGGTGGAATTTGCCTGCTGGACGGCGTGTCGCGTGGGACACGCCGACGGTGCGAGCGCCGGCCCTCAGGCGCTCACCGAAACCTTCGCCTCAAAGGCCTGCGTCACGTAGCGGGCGAGCGCCTGGACGGCCTCTGCGGCTTCGGGGATCAACAGCGAGGCCTGGAACACGTGCAGCTGGTCTGGCCACACGTGCAGGTCGACCGTGACACCCGCGCTCTCCAACTGGTTGGCGAACTGGCAGACCTGCGGGTAGAGCGCCTCCGCCGAGCTCACCTGGAAGAGCACCGGAGGCAAGGCGCCGAGCGCACAGTCGGCGGGCGCGTGGAAGCCTGCGGAGCGCCGGTTCGCAAGGCGGGCGAAGATGGACAGGATCCGCACGTCGAAGATCGCGCATCCGCCTGATGCGGGCGTGCGCTCGAGATCGAGATCGATGAGCGGGGACATGACGGCCAGGGCGCGTGGCGCCGGAAGGCCCTCCTCGCGGGCTCGATCCGCGACGGTGAAGCTGAGGAAGCCTCCAGCCGAGTCACCCATGAAGACGATGTCCTCGGCGGGGATGCCCTGCGCCAGCAGGTGGCGATAGGCAGCCAGCCCGTCGGCGGTGGCGTCATCGATGCTGTGCTGCGGCAGCTGGCGGTAGTCCACTGCCAGGACCGTCGTGCCGGTGGCCGCAGCGACCCGGGAGATCAGGCTGCCGTGGAGGTGCCACCCGCCCACCACGAACGCACCGCCGTGGAAGTAGAGGATGTGCCGACCGGAGCGTGAGTCCGGGGTGCGCACCACGCGGGCGCGACGGCCGGCGATCTCGACCCGCTCGAAGACAGTCCCCGCCACCTTGCGCTGCAGGCGCCCGGCATGGTCCACCACGCCGTACGGCCAGGGCAGCGTGGGCGCCAGCGACCACACGTCGATGACCCGGCGAGCGCTGTTGCGCATCACCAGGTTGAGGACCTGCGAGCGGATGCTTCCGCCCCCGAAGTCGGTTCGCATGAAAGTGACGGTACCCACACTGGGAACCGAAGCGTGCCATTTCCCGCCAAATTCCTGGACAGATGGTCAGAACGGGTCATCCGCACCTGGCCTGTCAGACTCACCCCGTGACCTCGCGACTCATGCTCCTCGACACGGCCAGCCTCTACTTCCGCGCCTTCTTCGGCATGCCGGACAGCCTGCGGGCTCCGGACGGCACGCCGGTCAACGCCGTGCGAGGGCTTCTCGACTACATCAGCCGTCTCGTCGAGGAGTACCAGCCGACCCACCTGGCCTGCTGCTGGGACAACGACTGGCGCCCCCAGTGGCGCGTCGACCTGATCCCGACGTACAAGGAGCACCGCGTCGTCGAGATCGTCCCGGGAGCTGCTCCGGTCGATGCAGGCAGCGGGGAGCGAAGCGACCGACGCTATGTCGAGGAGGTGCCTGACCCGCTGCTGGTCCAGGTGCCGGTGATCCGCGATGTCCTGGCTGCCTACGGCATCGCGGTGATCGGCGCGGACGGCTACGAGGCCGACGACGTCATCGGAACCCTCGCCACGGGCGCAGGCATGCCGGTCGACGTGGTCACCGGCGATCGCGACCTCTTCCAGCTCGTCGACGATGCCGCCGAGGTGCGCGTGCTCTACGTCGCCCGGGGCGTCAGCCGGCACGAGCGCGTGGACGAGGCCTGGGTGCGCGCCAAGTACGCCGTCGAGGCGCGCCAGTACGCCGACTTCGCCACGCTGCGTGGGGACGCCTCTGACGGGCTTCCCGGGGTCAAGGGCGTCGGTGAGAAGACCGCCGCCACGCTCCTGGGCCGGTTCGGCGACATCGCGAACCTGGTTGCCGCTGTCGATGACCCGGCCAGCGATCTCGCACCCGGCCCCCGCGGGAAGATCCGCGACGCCGCGGCGTACCTGCTGGTGGCCCCGGAAGTCGTCGCGGTCGCTCGCGACATCGACCTCGGCTCCCCTGACCTGCTGCTCCCCCGCACGCCGGCAGACCCGGATGCCCTGGCCGGTCTGGACGAGCGCTGGGGCCTGGGTGGCTCGACCACCCGCCTCACGGCGACGCTGGCTGCCCGTCCGTCCGCGTAACACGGATTTAATTCCATTCGGTAGTAACTGAAACGGGGGCTTCCTACGGTCATGGCCAAGCGAGCACACACGTGCTCGAACCATTGGTCCTACCGAGAGGTCATCAAAGGTGTTCAACTCCCGAACTCGTCTCATGACGAGCACGGCCGCGGCACTGGCAGCAGGACTCGTCCTGTCCAGTTGTGGCGGCGCCAAGACCGACGAAGCACCATCAGCCTCCAAGTCCTGTGTGGACACCTCGGGCTCCACCATCAAGCTTGGCTTCCTGAATTCCACGTCCGGCCCCATGGCGATCAGCGAGCAGACCGTCCGCGACTCGCTGCAGCTTGCTGCCGACGAGATCAACGCCTCGGGCGGCATCCTCGGCAAGAAGATCGAGGCAGTCGAGGAGGACGGCGCCAGCGACCCGGCCGTCTTCGCGGAGAAGATCGGCAAGCTGCTCACCAGCGACTGCGTCGCCGCGGTCTTCGGCGGGTGGACCTCGGCCTCGCGCAAGGCGATGCTGCCGGTCGTCGAGGGTGACCACGGTCTGCTGTTCTACCCCGTTCAGTACGAGGGCCTCGAGGCCTCCAAGAACATCTACTACACGGGCGCGACCACGAACCAGCAGATCATCCCGGCCATGGACTTCCTGAAGGACAAGGGCGTCAAGACGCTCTTCCTCGCCGGCTCGGACTACGTCTTCCCGCGCACTGCGAACAAGATCATCAAGCAGTACGCCAAGGAGCTCGACATCGAGATCGTCGGCGAGGAGTACGTCCCGCTCGACAAGGACGACTGGTCGACCCAGGTCGCGAAGATCGTCAAGGCCAAGCCGGACTTCGTCTTCAACACCATCAACGGCTCGTCGAACGTCGGCTTCATCAAGGCCTACTACGAGCAGGGCCTCACCGCGAAGACGTCCCCGATCATCTCGGTGTCGATCGCCGAGGAGGAGGCGCCCGCGATGGGCAAGGACCTCACCGGCCAGTACGCGTCCTGGAACTACTTCCAGTCGGTCAAGAGCGCGGCCAACGACACCTTCGTCAAGGCGTTCAAGGCCAAGTACGGCGACCGGCCGACGTCGGACCCGATGGAGGCGGCGTACACCTCGCTGTACCTCTTCAAGGCCATGGTCGAGAAGGCTGACTCGTTCGACGTCGACAAGATCAACGACGCAGCTGACGGCGTGACGTTCGCGTCGCCCGAGGGCCCCGTCACGATCAACGGCGAGAACCACCACATCGCCAAGACCAGCCTGATCGGCCAGATCAACAAGGACGACCAGTTCGACATCGTCTGGAGCTCCGACGGCCCGATCGAGCCGGACCCGTTCCTCAAGGGTTACTCGTGGTGGGACCCGAGCGCGAACTGACGCGCTAGTCCGGTCACTTCGACAGGTGGCCCTGCATCGGTTGCGATGCAGGGCCACCTGCCCCTCCCGACCTCGAGGAGCACCCCTGCATGGAGTCGTTCATCACCCCTCTGCTCACCGGCGCATCGACCGGAGCGATCCTGCTCATCGCGGCGCTCGGCCTGGCGCTGACCTTCGGCCAGATGGGCGTCATCAACATGGCCCACGGCGAGTTCCTGATGGCCGGGGCATACATCGCCTACGTGACCCAGCAAGTCGTCACCAGCGCCGGCCTGTCGATCCTGCTGGCCCTCCCCCTCGCCTTCCTCGGCGCCGGCCTTCTCGGCCTCCTGCTCGAGGTGCTCGTCATCTCGCGGATGTACCACCGACCACTCGACACCCTGTTGGTCACCGTCGGCGTCAGCATGGTGCTCCAGCAGCTGGCCAAGGACGTCTTCGGTGCGCAGGGTGACCCGGTCACCGCACCCGACTGGCTCGACGGCTACATCTCCGTCCCGGGCTACAACTGGCCGTACGCCAAGATCTTCACCATCGTCATCGCTCTCGCCGCTCTCGGCGGGCTGGCCGCGGTCCTGAAGTACTCCTCCTTCGGACGCAAGATCCGCGCCACCGTGCAGAACCGCGACCTCGCCGAGACCATGGGTATCTCCACGCGGCGTACGGACCGCCTGACGTTCTTCGTGGGCTCCGGCATCGCCGGGCTCGGTGGCGTGGCGCTCGCGCTGACCTCCGGCACCAACCCGACGCTCGGCGCGACCTACATCATCCCGGCGTTCCTCGTGGTCGTCGCCGGTGGACTCGGCCAGCTGAAGGGCACGGTGCTCGCAGCGCTCGCGGTCGGCCTGCTGACCGCGTTCCTCACGGACTGGTTCAACAGCAGCATGGCCCAGGTGGTCACGTTCGCCCTGATCGTCGTCTTCCTGCAGGTCCGCCCGCAGGGCCTCTTCACCGTCCGGACCCGGGGGCTGGCATGAACACCGCACTCGTGAGCCGCCTCTACAAGTCCTGGGGCTCTCTGGCTGCCATCGGCCTCGTCGCCGTCCTGCTGCTCGTCGTCGCGCCCGCGACCCTGACCGACTTCCGCCTCGGCAACCTCGGCAAGTACTGCTGCTGGGCGATCGCAGCCGTCGGCATCGGGCTGGCCTGGGGACGCGGCGGCATGCTCGTGATGGGCCAGGGCGTCTTCTTCGGCCTGGGCGGCTACGCGATGGCGATGCACCTCAAGCTCGACGCGGCGGGCCCGGGCAACGTCCCCGACTTCATGACGCTGTACGGCGACTCGACGATGCCGTTCTGGTGGGAGCCGTTCCGCAGTGGCGCGTTCACCCTCTTCGCGATCATCGTGCTTCCTGCCGTGGTCGCCGGCATCCTGGGTTATGCGATCTTCAAGCGCCGCGTGAAGGGCGCCTACTTCGCGATCCTCACCCAGGCCCTCGCCGTGGCCTTCGCCGCCCTGCTGGTCGCCACGATCAAGCAGACCGGCGGCTTCAACGGCCTGAACAGCTTCTCGTCGTTCTTCGGTTACAACCTCTACGACCCGGTCAACAAGCAGATGATCTACTCGATCGCCGCGACCCTGCTGATCCTGTGCCTGGTCGTCGTGTGGCACCTCAACCGCAGCCGCTTCGGGGAGCTCCTGATCGCGACGCGCGACGCCGAGGAGCGGGTGCGCTTCCTTGGCTACGACCCCGCGAACGTCAAGCTGATCGCCTTCGTGATCGCCGCGATCATGGCGAGCATCGGTGGTGCGATGTTCGCACCGATCGCCGGCATCATCTCGCCGTCCGACGTCGACGCAAGTGCCTCGATCCTGCTGATCGCAGGTGTGGCCCTCGGCGGGCGCGCAACGCTCCTGGGACCGGCGCTCGGCGCCCTCGCGGTGGGCTACGGGCAGTCCACCCTGTCGGAGTCCTTCCCGAACCAGTGGAGCTACTTCCAGGGGGCGCTCTTCATCGTGGTCATCCTGCTGATCCCCGCCGGCCTCACCTCGGTGGTTCCCCGGTTCTTCGGCTTCCTCGGCCGCACGCTCCGCTCCGGCCGGAAGGAGGCGACGGCATGACCGCCCCGGACGAGCAGGGACTGGACTACCTCGAGGTGCGTGGCCTGACGGTCGACTTCGACGGGTTCAAGGCCGTCGACGGCGTGGACCTGACGATGCTCCAGGGCCAGCTGCACTTCCTGATCGGGCCCAACGGCGCAGGCAAGACCACGCTGGTCGATGCCCTGACCGGCCTGGTGAAGGGCACCGGCCTGGCCACCTATCGCAACAAGGACCTGCTCTCGTTGCCGTCGCACCGGATCGTCCGTGCCGGGGTCGGTCGGACGTTCCAGACCGCGACGGTCTTCGACGAGCTCACGGTCCTCCAGAACCTCGACATCGCCGCGGGCATCCACCGCGGCGCCTGGCGGCTCGCACTCCCCCGCCGGCGGGTGCCGGAGGCCGTGGAGGAGGCACTGGAGACCATCGGGTTGTCGGCCCTTCGCGACCGCCCGGCGGGCATCCTCGCGCACGGCCAGAAGCAGTGGCTCGAGATCGGCATGCTGCTGGTCCAGGACGCCAAGGTGATGTTCCTCGACGAGACCGTCGCAGGCATGAGTGCCGAGGAGCGCGAGGAGACCGGTGACCTGCTCCGCCGCATCGGCACCGAGCGCACGATCATCGTCATCGAGCACGACATGGACTTCGTCCGCACGTACGCCGACGTGGTCACCGTGATGCACGCGGGCAAGGTCCTCGCGGAGGGGTCCGTGGCCGACATCCAGGCCAACGAGCGGGTCCAGGAGGTCTACCTCGGGCGCACGGTGGTCGGCGGCGGGACCGAAGGGATCGTGGAAGGTGCGGACAATGCTTGAGCTCAGGAATGTCACCGCTGGCTACGGCCGGACGATGGTCCTCAACGACGTCTCGATCGACATCCCGCAGGGCGGTGCAGCCGCCATCATGGGGCACAACGGCGCAGGCAAGACGACACTGCTGCGCGTTGCCGTGGGCCTGATCCCGGTGAAGTCGGGTCAGGTGCTCCTCGACGGCGTGGACGTCACGAAGCTGCGCCCGAACGGACGCGTGCGACGCGGGCTGGGCTACGTCCCGCAGGGCCAGCTCTGCTTCCCGCAGATGACCACGCTGGAGAACCTCCAGCTGGTGAGCAGGGTGAAGTCCGAGGTCGACGAGGTCCTCGACACGTTCCCGGCCCTGGCCGGGCTTCTCCCCCGCCGCGCCGGCCTGCTCTCCGGCGGCCAGCGCCAGCAGCTCGCCATTGCCCGGACACTCCTGACGAAGCCGCGGATGCTGATCCTCGACGAGCCGACCGAGGGCATCCAGCCCAACGTGGTCGCCGAGATCGAGCAGGTGATCGTCGGGTTGTCCCAACGCGGCGACCTGTCGGTGCTCCTGGTCGAGCAGCACGTGGGGTTCGCGCTCCGGATGACCGACAAGTACTACGTCCTGGAGTCCGGTCGCGTGACGTCGAGTGGCGCCGGTGGCGCAGGTGCCGAGGGCGCTGTCCGCGCCGCGATGGCCGTCTGAGGAGGATCAACCATGCATCTCACTCCCTCGGACACCGAGAAGCTGCTGCTCTCCGTCGCTGGCATGGTCGCGCGTGACCGCCTGGCGCGCGGCGTACGCCTGAACTACCCGGAGACGGTCGCTCTGCTCAGCACCTGGGTCATCGAGCGGGCCCGCGAGGGCCTGTCCGTGAGCGACCTGATGACCTTGGGGCGCGACGTACTGCATCGCGACCAGGTCATGCCGGACGTCGCGGACATGCTCAGCGACGTCCAGGTCGAGGCCACGTTCCCCGACGGCCGGAAGCTGGTCACGCTGCACCAGCCGATCGCCTGAGTCCAGACCTGCTTCGAAGGAGAAGACCCATGGCGACCACCACCTCCGGGCCCGGCGCGATCCGCGCCATCGCCGGCACTGTCGAGATCAACGCCGACCGCACACCCGAGGAGCGACGCACGCTGGTCGTCCTCAACGTGGGCGACCGGCCCGTCCAGATCGGCTCGCACATCCATCTTGCCGAGGTGAACGCTGCCCTCGACTTCGACCGCACGCTGGCCGAGGGCTTCCGGCTCGACATCCCGTCGGGCACGTCGCGTCGCTTCGAGCCGGGAGCCTCTCGGGAGGTGGACATCGTGGCGTTCGGGGGACGCCGCGTTGTTCCCGGCATCCAGATCAAGCCCGGCCAGGAGGCCTGAGAGTGGCGATCATCAGCCGCGCCCAGTACGCCGCGCTCTACGGACCGACCCTCGGCGACCAGGTCCGCCTCGGGGACACCGACCTGTGGATCGAGATCGAGAAGGACCTCACCTTCGGCGGCGAGGAGGCCGTGTTCGGCGGCGGCAAGTCGATCCGCGAGTCGATGGCGCAGGGCACCACGACCCGGGCCGAAGGCGCCCTCGACACCGTGATCACCAACGCGATCGTGCTCGACCACAGCGGCATCGTCCGGGCTGACGTCGGGATCCGCGACGGCCGGATCGTGGCGCTGGGCCGCGCCGGCAACCCGGACATCGCCGACGGCGTCCACCCACAGCTCCTGATCGGTCCGTCGACCGACGTCATCTCCGGCGAGGGCAAGATCCTCACGGCCGGCGCGATCGACGTGCACGTGCACTTCATCTCGCGGTCACAGCTGGTCGAGGCACTCGCGACCGGCATCACCACAGTCGGCGGTGGCGGGACCGGCCCGTCCGAGGGCTCGAAGGCCACCACCGTCACGCCCGGTGCCTGGCATCTGCAGTCAGTGCACCGGGCGCTGGACTCCCTCCCGCTCAACATCCTGCTGATGGGCAAGGGCAACACGGTCTCCGCTGCGGGCCTCGCCGAGCAGGCGCTTGCCGGCGCCGCGGCGTACAAGGTGCACGAGGACTGGGGATCGACTCCCGCAGCGATCGATGCCTCCCTCCGCGCTGCGGACGAGCACGGGCTCCAGGTCGCCCTGCACTCCGACAGCCTCAACGAGGCGGGTTACGTCGAGTCGACCGTCAACGCAATCGGCGGGCGCAGCATCCACGCGTTCCACGCCGAGGGTGCAGGTGGCGGACACGCGCCCGACATCCTCAAGGTCGCGTCGCTCCCCCACGTGATCCCGGGCTCGACGAACCCGACACTGCCGCACACCGTCAACACCGTCGCCGAGCACCTCGACATGCTGATGGTCTGCCACCACCTGAACCCCCGTGTGCCCGAGGACCTGGCGTTCGCCGAGTCCCGGATCCGGGCCACGACGATCGCGGCGGAGGACGTCCTCCACGATCTCGGCGCCCTCTCCATCACGTCGTCCGACGCGCAGGCGATGGGCCGCATCGGCGAGGTGGTGACCCGCACGTGGCAGGTCGCGCACGTCATGAAGCACCGCTTCGGGCCGCTCTCCGGGGCAGCCGACAACACCAGGGCCAAGCGCTACGTCGCGAAGTACACGATCAACCCGGCGATCGCGCACGGCATCGCGCACGAGGTCGGCTCCGTGGAGCCCGGCAAGCTCGCCGACCTGGTCCTGTGGGACCCCCGCTTCTTCGGCGTGCGACCCCAGGTGGTGATCAAGGGCGGCATGCTCGTGTGGGGCGCGCTGGGAGACCCGAACGCGTCGATCCCGACCCCGCAGCCGCAGCTGATGCGGCACACGCTCGTGGACCCGGCCGACGGGGCCGGCGCGGACCACTCGGTCTCGTTCGTCGCGCCGTCCGCGCTGGAGGACGGCCTCGCGTCCCGGCTCGGCCTGCGCAGGCGGCTGGTGGGCGTCACCCCCACGCGGGACATCGGCAAGGCGGACATGATCCACAACGACGCTCTTCCCCGAATCGAGGTCGACCCGGAGACCTTCGCCATCACCGTCGATGGTGAACGCATCGTGCCCAACCCTGCCGAGCGGCTGCCGCTCGCCCAGCTCTACTCGATGTTCTAGGCCGGCGTGGAAGCGATCCCGAACGCGTCCTCCGAGCTGCTGATGATGCTCCTGGCCGACGCCCGCCTGCCGGTGGCCGGGCACACGCAGTCGGCCGGCCTGGAGCCGGCCGTTCGCCACGGGCTCCGCGACGTCCCTGCCTACATGCGGGCGCGGCTCTCGACGGTGACGCGGGTGGAGGCCGCCACGGCCGTCGTGGCCCTCCACCAGCTGCGCCAGGGGCTCGCCGTGGCTCCGGTGGAGCTGGCCTGGGCGGCGCGCACGCCGAGCCCGGCCATGCGGCGTACGTCGCGCGCACAGGGCAAGGCGCTCCTCCGGCTGGCGCGCCGGGTGTGGCCCGACGCGCCTGCCTTCACGGCGCTCGGGGAGCTGCCGTCCCGGGCGGTGGTGCTGGCCGCCATCGCGGCGACCTGCGGCCTCGGACCGCGCTCCCTGGCGCGCCTCGTCGGGTACGACGACGTACAGACCGTCGCGGCTGCGGCGCTGAAGCTCCTGCCGCTGGATCCGGCGGACGTGGCCTGCTGGGTGCACGACGCTCTGCCCGGTGTCGAGGCGCTCTCGCTGGAGGTCGCAGGGCTCGTCGACCCCACCCACATTCCCGCGGCAGGTGCGCCGCAGATCGAGGCGTGGGCAGAGGCCCACGCCCGGACCACTCGGAGGTTGTTCAGTGCGTGACATCAACAGCGGGCGCGACACCATCAGCGATCTGGCGTTCAATGGCATCGTCTGCTCGGACCGGGCGCTGCGCGTCGGCGTGTGCGGTCCGGTCGGCACCGGCAAGAGCAGCCTGATCGCCCTCCTCTGCCGTGAGCTCTCCGAGACGCTCTCGCTCGCGGTCGTGACCAACGACATCTACACCGACGAGGATGCCCGGCTGCTGCGGGCTGCCGGAGTGCTCGACGCCGACCGGATCCGTGCGGTCGAGACCGGTGCCTGCCCCCACACCGCGATCCGCGACGACATCACGGCCAACCTGATCGCGGTCGAGGAGCTCGAGGGCGACTATGCGGGGCTGGACGTGGTGATGATCGAGTCCGGTGGCGACAACCTGACGGCGACCTTCTCCCCCGCCCTGGTGGACGTGCAGATCTTCGTGCTGGACATCGCCGGCGGTGGTGACGTCGCGCGCAAGGGCGGGCCGGGCATCGAGCGGGCCGACCTGCTGATCGTCAACAAGACCGACCTCGCGCCCTACGTCGGAGTCGACCGCGACCAGATGGTCGCGGACGCGGAGGCGGCCCGCGACGGGCGGCCGGTCATCGCGCTCTCACGCACCGACCGCAGCTCGATCGACGCCCTCACGTCGTGGATCCGCCACCAGTTCGCGCACCACCGGGAAGGGACCCTCGTCCCGGTCGACCCGGGGCCGATGGCGGCTCATTCGCACGCGCACTCCCCTGGGGACCATGTCCACGCTCACTGACGTCGCGCCCACCACCGCGAGCCGCACCACGATCCACGTGGAGCGCTCCGGGGGGAGGGTGCGCGTCCGCACGGCCGCGAGCGGACCGTCCGACCGTCCGCTGATCCGGCCGATGCTGCTCGGCGCCGACGACCGGATCGCCCGGATCTCGCTCGTGCCCGAGGGTGCGCTGCTCCTCGCCGGTGACGCGGTCGAGGTCGATGTGCACGTCGGCACCGGCGCAGTCCTGGAGCTTCACGAGGCTGCGGGCACAGTCGCCTACGACATGCGCGGTGACCACGCTCGATGGGACGTCACGGTGCGCCTCGACGAGGGTGCCACGCTGCTCTGGGGTGGCGAGCCGTTCGTGGTCTCGGCCGGAGCGGACGTACGCCGCACCACGCGGATCGTGCTCGACGCGGGGGCGGGCGTCGCCCTGCGCGAGACGCTCGTCCTGGGGCGCCATGGCGAAGCGGCTGGCCGGCTCCACCAGACGCAGACCGTCGAGCATGCGTCCGGCGTCCCGCTCCTGGTGGAGGAGCTCGACGTGGACGCTGTGCGGATGACGGCGCTGCTCGGTGGTCACCGGGTGATCGGCTCACTCCTGCTGCTCGGGGATGCCTGCGCCGCCCTGCCCGCGTCGTCGAGCGCAGACCGGTTCGACCTCGAGTCCGGAGGCACGCTGCTGCGGCGTCTCGCGCACGAGGCGCATGCCGCCCACGATGCCGCGGCGTGGGATCAGGTCGTCCGGGAGATCTGTTGCTGAACCTCGAACTCCATGCCCTTGGCGGCGGCAAGGTAGACGTCCTGGTTGAGCAGGTTGCCATCAAGCCGGAGCAGTCCCCTCGGGCTGTCGTAGAAGTGGCCGTTGCGGAGCGCATCGGCTCCGGCGACGTCGAGCCCGCCAGAGACCTGCCCGACCCGGCTCAGGAAGAGGATGGCTTCGTAGCAGGACTCCCCGACCGCGTTGAGCACAGGCGCCCAGCGCCCGAACCGCGCGTAGTAGGCGCTCGCCAGCTCATTGCCCTCCGCGGTGTCGAGCCCATCGAAGTAGGCCGCCGCCGCGTAGAGACCGTTGTGGGCAGCGGGGCCGCCAGCGAGGAGGGTGTTCTCCTCGACGGCGGGGCTCAGCCGCGTGAGTCGGTCATCGAGCCCGAAACGTGCGAACTGGCGGTTGAAGTGGACGGCGTCCTGCCCCATCAGGAGCATCATCACGCCATCGACGTCACCACCCTCGAGATCTCGCAGGACGGCGCCGAAGTCAGTCGTGCCCAGCGGGACGTAGGTCTCGCTGACGATGGACGAGGCACTGTCCTGGAGCGCGATGCGTGCCGTCGCGCCGGTCACCCGAGGGAAGACGTAGTCGTTGCCGACGATCGCCCAGCGGCCGGTGCCGAGTTCCTCGCGCATCCAGTGCGCCGCCGGGAGGAGCTGGTTGATCGGACGCTCGCCGAGCATGAAGACGCCGCGCGTGTCGTCGCGGCCCTCGTGCATCGCAGCGAAGGCGTAGAGCACTCGGCCGCCGACGCGCTGGGTGATGGCCTGACGCACCGCGGAGATGTGCCAGCCCGCCACGGCCTCCACCCGACCGCTGTCGACGAGCGTGCCAACCTCCGCAGCGACGACCTCAGGCGCGCGGCCACCGTCGACGACGATCAGCTCGACCTGGCGTCCCCCGATGCCGTCCACTGCATTGAGCTGCTCGACCGCGAGCTCGCCACAGGCGAGGCACGACGGACCGTAGATCCCGGTCGGACCCTGCAACGGCACCACGAAGGCGATCGCGACGGTCTCCCGCACGCGATCCGTCAGGGGTGCGGCTCCAGTGGGCACCGTTACCTCCGATTTGACCGTTGGCCACCTAGGATAGGCGCATGACCGACGTCAGCACCGGCGCTCTGCCGCAGAGTGACGCAGTCGACGCGCGCCCGGCCGCCGGTCTGACCTTGCTCCTCAAGCACGCCGAGCAGGTCGTCAAGCAGCGCCTCCAGCCGCTGCTCGACGAGGTCGACCTGACCCTCGACCACTGGCGGATCATGTCCGTGCTGCTCGTGCAGCCCGGCCTGACGATGACGACGATCGCGGATTCGGCCGTCGTGCCCGCCGCGACGCTGACGCGCCTGGTCGACCGTCTCGCCGAGCAGGCGATCATCGTGCGGCGCATCGACGCGGCCGACAAGCGTCGCGCCGTCGTGGCCCTCTCCCCACGCGGTCAGACCCTCGCACGTCGGCTTCGTGCTGCCGAGCAGTCGGTGGAGGTCGATCTGGTCTCCGCCGTCGGCACCGATCGGTCGGGCGCGCTGATGCGTGACCTGGCGGTCCTCCCCCACGTCGCGGGCTGAGCACGCCGCGGCGTTTGACTTCAAGTCCGCTTGAACATTCAGGCTCGTGGTCATGCGAGCGATCCAACTCCACGCCTTCGGCGATCCTGACCGCCTTGTCCTCGACGACCTGCCCGACCTGAGCCCCGGACCCGACCAGGTCCGGATCGCGGTGGAGTCGAGCGGAGTGCACCTCCTCGACACCAGCCTGCGCCGCGGCGAGACCGGGCCCCTCCCGCTTCCGGAGCTGCCGACGGTGCCGGGTCGTGAGGTCGCCGGCACCGTCGATGCAGTCGGTGACGCGGTCGATCCGGAGTGGCTGGGCAGGCGCGTCGTCGCGCACCTGGGTCCCGTTCCCGGCGGCTACGCGCAGCAGGCGGTGACCTCGCTCGCGAACCTGATCCCGGTTCCCGCCGGGCTCACCCTGGACGAGGCCGTTGGCCTCGTCGGCACGGGGCGAACCGCGGAGGGCATCCTGGAGCAGGCGGGTCTCTCCGCCGAGGACACCGTCCTGATCCCTGCGGCGGCGGGCGGTCTCGGGTGGCTCCTCACCCAGGCCGCACTCACGGCCGGCGCGACGGTGATCGCCGCCGCAGGCGGGCCGGAGAAGGTACGCCGCCTACGCGAGCTCGGCGCGCAGGCCGTCGACTACCACGAGCCGGACTGGGCCGCGGCGATCGGCCGCGCTGCCACGGTCGTGCTGGACGGGGTGGGTGGCGCCATCGGCCGTCGGGCGATGCACCAGCTCGCCCCGGGCGGCCGGATGCTGATGTTCGGCTACTCCTCGGGCACGCCGACCGAGGTCACGACGGCAGACCTGATCGCCCTCAACATCTCCGCGGGGTGGAACCTCGGGCCGCGGATGTTCGCCCGCCCGGGAGGCATCCGCGGGCTGGCCGAGCAGGCACTGGCGAGGGGCGCTCGTGGCGAATGGCGACCGCTCATCTCGGCGTACCCGCTCGAGGAGGCGGCGCGGGCCCACCGCGACCTGGAGGAACGGCGGACTGTCGGGAAGGTGGTGCTCCGGTCCTCGCCCGGTCAGTCCTCACCCAGCGTGGAGAACGCCACGACCCCGCGGCGCATCTGATCGGAGGCCGCACGGGCGACGTTGCGCAGCGGGGTGCCGGCGGCGGCCGAGGCGATCTGGTCGGTGAGGTCGAGCAGCTGCTTGATCCAGCGCACGAAGTCACCGGCCGCCTGACCGGTCTGCCGGAGCACGTCGTCCAGGTCGTCGCCCTCGGCCCACCGATAGGCAGCCCAGGCGAAGCCCATGTCGGGCTCGCGCAGGAACTCGAGCCCGTTCTCCTTCTCCAGCACGTCCAGCTGGGCCCACAGGTGCACCATCTCGGCGACGACCTGCTTCACCTTGTCCCCGGGCAGGCGAGGCACGGCCTGGTCGTCCGCGCGACGGCCCTCGAAGACGAGGACGGAGAGCACCGCGGCGAGCTCGGGCGGGGTGAGGTCGTCCCAGAGCCCGGCGCGCAGCGACTCTGCAGCGAGCAGGTCCATGTCGGTGTGGATCCGCATCAGCTGGCGGCCCTGGTCGGTGACCGTGGTGGTGTCCTCGTCGTCGAGCGAGAGGTAGTCCAGGCTGATCAGCACGTCGCACACCCGGTCGAACTGTCGCGCGATCGTGTTGGTGCGGGACTCGATCCGGCGCTGGAGCGTTGCGGAGTCGCGCTGCAGCTTGAACCAGCGCTCTGCCCACCGGGCGTGGTCCTCGCGGTCCGGGCAGTTGTGGCACGGGTGCTCGCGCAGCTGGCGCCGGAGCCGGTCGGCCTCGGTGAGCTCGGCCCGCGCCTCCTGCTCGCGGGCGGCCACCGACGGCCCGCGACCGGTCGGGGGCGGCGGGGTCAGGCCGTGGGTCTTCTCGCGCAGCGCGTTGACGACGTCGCGACGCATCTGCGGGTTCCGCCCGCTGAAGCCGCGCGGGATCCGCACGCTCCCGAGCGCCTTCACCGGGGTGCCGAAGTCCATCATGGCGAGCCTGCGGGCCTGACGATCGGCGGTCACGACGTAGGGACGGGGGCCCTCGGGGGTGATGCCCGGCTCGATGACGACCGCGAAGCCGGAGTACTTGCCGTTCGGCACCATGATGATGTCGCCCGGCCTCAGCTTCTCCAGCGACGCCGCTGCTTCGCTGCGACGGTCGTTGCGCCGGTCCCGCGCACCCGCCTTCTCGGCGTCGGAGATCCGGCGCCGCAACGCGGCGTACTCCATGAAGTCCCCGAGGTGGCACGTTGCGGCCTCGACGTAGCCGTCGAGCGCGTCCTCCGCCTTCTTGTGCTGGCGGGCCAGGCCGACGACTGCGCGGTCCGCCTGGAACTGTGCGAACGACGACTCGAGGAGCTCGCGGGCGGTGGCCCGCCCGAACTGCTGGACCAGGTTGACGGCCATGTTGTAGCTGGGCCGGAACGACGATCGCAGCGGGTAGGTGCGCTTCGACGCGAGGCCGGCCAGCTCCTTGGGGTTGGTCCCCTGCTGCCAGAGCACGACGCCGTGGCCCTCGACATCGAGACCACGACGGCCGGCGCGACCGGTGAGCTGGGTGTACTCCCCCGGGGTGATGTCGGCGTGGGTCTCGCCGTTCCACTTGGTCAGCTTCTCGATGACGACGGTGCGCGCGGGCATGTTGATGCCGAGGGCCAGGGTCTCGGTCGCGAAGACGGCCTTGCAGAGACCGCGCTGGAAGAGCTCCTCGACGCATTCCTTGAACGTCGGCAACATGCCGGCGTGGTGCGACGCGACACCGCGGGTGAGGCCGTCGAGGAACCCGTCGTAGCCGAGCACCTGCAGGTCGTCCGGAGGAAGGTGGCGCACCTTGGACTCCACGTAGGCGAAGATCTCGTCGCGCTCGTCCGCGGTGGTGAGCCGCAGGTTGGACTCAAGGCACTGGGTGACCGCGGCGTCGCAGCCGACACGGCTGAAGATGAAGACGATGGCTGGCAGGAGGTTGTCGCGCTGGAGGCGCTCGATGACGTCCACCCGGCTGGGCGTCCAGACGCGGCGGCCGTTGCCCACGTTCTTCTGGCCGGGCTTGCGCTTGTCGCGGGGACTACGCCGGTCACTGGTGCGCCCTGATGCCCAGTCGTCACGGGCCACCCGGAGCAGCTGCGGGTTGACCGGCGCTCCTTCGCGCACGAAGCCGGCCTTGGCATCGGCGTCGGAGTCGGCGAAGAGGTCGTGCATCTGCTTGCCGACGATCACGTGCTGGAAGAGCGGGACCGGTCGACGCTCCTCGACGATCGTGGTGATCTCGCCGCGGACCGTCTCGAGCCAGTCGCCGAACTCCTCCGCGTTGGAGACAGTCGCGCTGAGCGAGACGAGAGCGACCGACTCGGGCAGATGGATGATCACTTCCTCCCAGACCGCGCCACGCATGCGGTCGGCGAGGTAGTGGACCTCGTCCATGACGACGTAGCCGAGACCCGTGAGCGTCCGGGACCCGGCGTACAGCATGTTGCGGAGGACCTCGGTCGTCATGACGACGATGGGAGCGTCGCCGTTGACCGAGTTGTCGCCGGTGAGCAGCCCGACCTGCTCCGGCCCGTAGCGCTGGACCAGGTCGTGGAACTTCTGGTTGGACAGCGCCTTGATGGGCGCGGTGTAGAACGCCTTGCGCCCCTGGCTGAGGGCCAGGTGGATGGCGAACTCGCCCACGATGGTCTTGCCGGAGCCGGTTGGCGCGGCAACGAGTACGCCGCGTCCCTGCTCGAGCTCGTGGCAGGCGCGGACCTGGAAGTCGTCCAGCGGGAAGTCGTAGAGCTCGGCGAACTCCGCGAAGACCGGGAACTCCTGGCGCTGGCGGAAGGCGGTGTTCTGCTCTGAAGGTGTGCCCACACCCAGACCCTAGTCGGGGTGTGGGTCAGATGGCCGACGCCTCGTCGGGCGAGAGCCCGGCATAAGGATCGCGCGCTGCCCGGCGCCGGTCGTTGAACCGCGCGATCCCCTCGGAAAGCAGGAAGAGCAGCACCATCGGCACCGCGAGCGCGGTCATGGTGAACGGGTCGGTCGACGGGGTGGCAAGAGCCGCAAAGACGAAGACGCCGATGACCATCCACGCCCTGTGCTTCCCGAGCGACTCCCCCTTGACCACTCCGGCCAGGTTGAGCAGGACCACGAAGACCGGGATCTCGAACGCGATGCCAAAGACCAGCAGTGTCCGGCTGAAGAACGAGAGGTACTCGTTGAAGTCGACCAGGTTGGTGAAGTTGTCCGGGGTGAACCCGATCAGGACCTCGAGGCCCTTCGGGAGCGTCAGGTAGCCGAGCAGGACGCCGAGCAGGAAGAGCGGACCCGCGATGACGACGAAGATCGCCGTCCACTTCTTCTCCCGGCGATGCAGGCCCGGGAGGACGAACGCCCAGAACTGGTAGAGCCACAGCGGTGCGGTGAGCACGCTCGTGGCGAGCGCGGAGAGCTTGAGGTAGACCATCAGGGGCGCACCTGCGCCCTGGATGATCGGCTCGGTGGTGCCTTCCGGCAGCACCTTCTGCGCCTGCTCGTAGGGACCGAAGACGAGGTCGAGCAGCTGGTCGTGGAAGACCAGCGAGACGGCGAACCCGACGAGCCAGATCAGCGCGATCTTGACGATGCGCGCACGAAACTCACGGAAGTGGTCCGAGAGCGCCATCCGTCCGTCGGGTCCGACGGGGTGCGCGGGCGCGCCAGAGAGGAGCCGGATCAGGCCGGACCCGAACACGAGGGGAATACCTCAGCTGGCGTCGGTGGGCTTGTCGCCGTCGACGACCTCACCCTCGACGGTGGACTTCGCGTCCTTCTCGTCGTCGCGGAGACCCTTGGTCTCGGCCTTGAAGATCCGGAGGGCCTGGCCGCTGTTGCGCGCGAGATCGGGCAACTTCTTGGCGCCGAAGAGAAGGACGACGACAGCAAGGATCAGGATGAGCTCCCAGCCGCCGGGCATGTTCATCATCGGGTTCATGGTTTTCCTCAAGGAATCGGATCTGGGTGGCTTCGGCTGAATCCTACGCCTCAGGCGTAGAGCGCCCGGGCAGCGGAGGTGGCCTGACGGTACGACGCGGTGAACTCTGCGGGGGCGAGGACAGTGACGTGCGGCGTGAGACGCATCAGCAGCCGGTCGAGCCAGGCGCGGTCGGCGACGCGGAGATCAACCTCGAGCGCACCGGCTGCGCTCTCACGGGCGTCCACGACCGGGTAGTACTCCGCAACCCAGCGGGCCCGCGGCGCGAGCTGCAGGGTGACCAGCGGCTGCTCCTCGCTGGGCCGGAAGATGCCGTCACCGAGGTCGAGCGGCTCCAGGTCGTGGTCCTCCGCGGCGGTCTCGAGGACGGAAACACCGAGGACGCGGTCGAGCCGGAAGGAGCGCCGCTCCCCCGCGCTGTGGCACCAGGCATCGAGGTAGCTGACGCCCTGGTGGGAAACCACGGCGATCGGGTCGACGGTGCGCTCGGTGTCCTCGTCGCGCGCGGGCACGTGGTAGCCGAGCCGGACCTGGCGGGCGTCGCGGATGGCCTCGGCGAGCTTGGTGCGGAACGCGCTCAACTCCCGCTCGCGCGGGGGCACCTGGACGCTCGCCACGGGCGTGCCCTCCACTGCGCCTTCGAGCTTCTCGAGCGTGCTGTCGATGCTCGGGAGGACCGCCGGGTCGGCGCTGTCGCGCAGTGCACGCACCGCGACGAGCAGGGCCGAGGCCTCAGCGGTCGAGAGCCGCAACGGCTCCTGCAGGCAGTCGGCGTTGGAGATCCGGATCATGCCGTCGCCGCCGGGCTCGAGTGCGTCGAGGTCGACGTCGATCAGGTCGTCGGGGTACCAACCCGGCCAGCCGCAGAAGATCAGGACCTTGAGGTCCTTCACCAGCTGAGCGGGGCTCACGCCGAGCATGTCGGCCACCTCGTCGACGCGCATCGCGCCGCGGCGCCGGATCAGCGGCACCAGCGCCAGCAGACGGCCGACCTGGTCCTTCGCGCCCGAGCTCATGCGGCACCTCCCGCCGCAGCCACCGAGGCCGCGTCGAGCCGGGTCACGATCAGGTTGACGAGCTCGGCCGGCTCCTCGGCGTACACGCGGTCGCCGTGGGCGAGGACCTCGTCCGCCAGCGCGTGGATCGAGGACGAGGTGATGACGAAACGGTCCCAGCCAGGAGTGCCGTCGGGTCCGGTCACGTCGGCGTCCTGGGCCGCACCGGTCCGTCGCAGGTACGCCGCGGCGCCGGGGCGGATCAGCACCGTCGCCTGCACGGTGCGCGGGCCCGGGCCGAGCCGGGTGGTCAGCTCCCGGAGGTCGGTGCCCGGGGGGACGGCGTACGCGTCGCCCTTGCTCCTGCGGCTCACCGAGCCGCGCACGCGGGAGAGCCGGAACATGCGGGGCGCCCCGCGGTCGACGTCGTGGCCGACGACGTACCACCGACCGGAGTAGGAGACGACGCCCCACGGCTCGAGCAGACGCTTCGTGACCGCGCTCGAGCCGGAGCGCTGGTAGTCGAACGCGACCCGCACGCGGTCGAGCGATGCCTTCCAGAACGCGTCGAACTCCGGCTCGTCGGCCGCGACCTCGGGTGCTGGCATGTCCAGCCGGTCACGGTCGATCTCGACTCCTGCGGCGAGCAGCTTGGTCAACGCGTCGCTGGTGTGGGCGGCAAGACCGGCGTGCTGCCAGACCCGCGACGCGAGGCCGACGACTGCCGCCTCGTCCGCCGTCAGCTCGATGCCGGGCAGGGCGAAGTCGTCCGGACGGATCCGGTAGCCCGGCTCGTCCTCGAAGAACTTGTCCGCCTGGCCGGTCTCGACGGGGACACCGAGCTCGCGCAGCTCGACCTTGTCCCGCTCGAACATCCGCTCAAACGCCTCGTCCGACGCCGAGCGGTAGTCCTCGATCAGCTCGCGGATGCGTTCCTTCGAGATGTAGTGCCGCTGTGCGAGGAGCAGGATCAGCAGGTTGAGCAGCCGCTCGCTCTTGTTCACGGCCATGGTGTGGGGAGGCCCGTCAGCTGGCCGCGAGGACGTCGACGACGAAGACCAGGTCGTCGCCGCCCTTGATCTTCTCGCCGGACCCGGTCTTGCCGTAGCCGAACTCGGACGGGATCACGATGACCACGCGGCTGCCGAGCTTGACGCCGACGAGCTCCATCCAGCCCTTGACCAGGCCGGGGTACTTGAGCTCGAACGACGCGGGCGCGCCCTTCGGGTAGGAGGCATCGAAGACGTCTCCGCCGACCACCTGGCCGAGGTAGTGAACGGTGATGTTCTGACCGTTCTTCACCGCCGGGCCGTCGCCCTGGACCAGCGTGTGGAGGACCGGCTTCTTGCCGACCGGCGTCATGCCCTTGAAGTCGAACCCGGTCGGCACACCAGCTGTCTCGACCAGCTTCGGAGCGCCCGCAGCAGGCTTGACCGCCTCACCCGAAGGCTTCGTCGGGACGATCGACACGATGTCGAGAACCAGGACGAGCGTGTCGTTGTTGCCGATGCCGAGGTCGGCATTGCCGCCCTGGGATGCCAGCCCGTCCTTGGGGGCTGCGATCACCGAGACACGCGAGCCCACCTTGTGGTCGACGATCGCGGTGTAGAGCGCCGGAATGGCGAGCTGGGCCTTGCTGACCGTGAGCTGCGCCGGCTGTCCGCCGTCGTCGAACGTGCTCTCGGCCTTCGCGCCGTTGAACCCGTTGCCGATGTAGTAGTCGACGGTGACGAGGTCGCCGTCCTTCACCGTCGCGCCCTCGCCGGAGCTGATCGTCTTGAACTCCGACTTCTCGCGCTCGACAGGGGTGTTGGCGTAGGTGACCTTCGGTGCCGCGCCGAACTCTCCGGAGATCTTCACCGAGCCCTCGGACACGGGGGCCTCCTCGCCACAGGCGGTGAGGCCGAGGACGGAGAGGCACAGGACGGCCGGGATGACGGTGAGACGGCGCATGGAATTCACGGCGGCAGCCTAGCCGCAGGAACGAAACGCTCCCTACATCCCGTCGATGAGTCGCTGGACTCGTTCGTCGACAGCACGGAACGGGTCCTTGCAGAGGACCGTGCGCTGCGCCTGGTCGTTGAGCTTCAGGTGCACCCAGTCCACGGTGAAGTCGCGTCGGCGCTCCTGGGCCTTGCGGATGAAGTCCCCACGCAACTTGGCGCGCGTCTCCTGCGGCGGCACCGTCTTGGCCCGGAAGATGGTGAGGTCGTCGCTCACCCGGGCAACAGCCCCCCGCTTCTCGAGCAGGTAGTAGAGCCCGCGGTTGCGGTGGATGTCGTGATAGGCCAGATCGAGCTGCGCGATGCGCGGGTGGCCCATCGCCAGACCGTGCTTGGCGCGGTAGCGCTCGATCAGCTTCAACTTGATCACCCAGTCGATCTCGCGGTCGACCAGGTCGAAGTCCTGGGACTCGATCGCCTTGAGCCCTCGCTCCCACAGGTCGAGCGCCTTGTCGATCACAGGTGTGCGGAGCTCGCGGCGGTCGACGAAGTCGCGCGCCCGGGTGAGGTACTCGAGCTGGATGTCGAGGGCGCTGGCCTCCCGGCCGTTGGAGAGCCGGATCTTGCGGCGGCCCGTCAGGTCGTGGGAGATCTCGCGGATCGCCCGGATCGGGTTCTCCATCGTGAGGTCCCGCATCACGACGCCCTCCTCGATCATGCGCAGCACGAGGTCGCAGCTGGCCACCTTGAGCAGCGTCGTCGTCTCGGACATGTTCGAGTCACCGACGATCACGTGGAGCCGGCGGTACTTCTCGGCGTCGGCGTGCGGCTCGTCGCGGGTGTTGATGATCGGCCGGCTCCGGGTCGTGGCGCTCGAGACGCCCTCCCAGATGTGCTCGGCGCGCTGGCTCACGGAGAACGACGCGCCGCGAGGCGTCTGGATGATCTTGCCCGCGCCGACGATCACCTGCCGAGTCACGAGGAACGGGATCAGGATGTCGGCGATCCGGCTGAACTCTCCCTGGCGCCCGACGAGGTAGTTCTCGTGGCAGCCGTAGGAGTTGCCCGCTGAGTCGGTGTTGTTCTTGAACAGGTAGATGTCGCCCGCGATGCCCTCGTCGTGCAGCCGCTGCTCGGCGTCGACCAACAGCCCTTCGAGGATCCGCTCCCCCGCCTTGTCGTGGGCGACCAGGTCGGAGATGTCGTCGCACTCCGGCGTTGCGTACTCCGGGTGGGAGCCGACGTCGAGATAGAGGCGAGCGCCGTTGCGCAGGAAGACGTTGCTGCTCCGGCCCCACGAGACGACCTTGCGGAACAGGTAGCGGGCCACCTCGTCCGGACTCAGGCGACGCTGGCCCTTGAACGTGCACGTGACGCCGTACTCGTTCTCGATACCGAAGATCCGCCGGTCCATGGTGGCAACCTACTCCGCAGGCGGGGCTACCGGAGGCGCAACGGGCGGAGCAACCGGAGGTGCCGTGTGGGGCTCACCCGTGAGGGGGTGCTCCAGCGGCGGCACCGGGCCGCTCACCGTGTCGGTCGGATCGGAGGGGTCATCGGCCACGGGCGCCGACGGAAGCGAGCCCCCTGCGCCATCCTCGGGCTCCGGTTCGTCGGGCTGCTCGGGTCCGCGCGCCCCGAGCAGGTCGCCCAGGATCGGCGGGCGGATCCTGCGGAACTTGCGCGGTTGCACCCGAGTGCGGTCGAGGACCGCCACCTCGAGGTCGCCGATCGGGATCACCCGGTCGCCTCCCTCGCCCTTCTCGTTCTGGGAGTGGCCGAGGGCAGCCACCGCGAGCCTCACCGCGGCAGCGAGGCTGAGGCCCGGCTCATAACGCTCCTTGAGGTACGTCGCGACGACGTCCGCCGCGCCACCCATGACCGCGAACCCGTGCTCATCGGCCACCTGTCCGTCGTAGGTCAGGCGGTAGAGCTGGTCACCGGCGACCTCGTCCCCGATCTCGGCGACGAAGAGCTCGACCTCGTAGGGCTTCTCGCCGCCGGAGGAGAAGATCGTGCCGAGCGTCTGGGCGTAGGCGTTGGCGAGTCCGCGACCGGTCACGTCGCGCCGGTCGTAGGCGTAGCCGCGCATGTCGGCCAGCCGGACGCCGGCGATGCGGAGGTTCTCGAACTCGTTGTAGCGACCCACCGCGGCGAACGCGATGCGGTCATAGATCTCGGAGACCTTGTGCAACGCCTGGGAGGGGTTCTCCGACACGAACAGCACGCCATCGGCGTACTGCACGGCGACGACGGAGCGACCACGGGCGATGCCCTTGCGCGCGAAGTCGGCGCGGTCCTTCATCAGCTGCTCGGGCGAGACGTAGAACGGCATACTCATCGGCGGTTCTCCAGCTCTGCCGCAGGGCCGTCGGGGCGTCGCATGCGGCCGTCGATGACGCGGTCGGCGATGGTCGCGACCTCCTCGTCGGGCATGCGGTGTCCGCCCTCGGCCGTGATCACCTGGACGACGGGGAAGATGCGGCGTGTGACATCAGGACCGCCGGTCGCAGAGTCGTCGTCGGCGGCGTCGTACAGCGCCTCGATGACGGCCTCGACGACGGTGTTGGCGTTGAGGTCCTCGCGGTAGAGCTTCTTCAGCGAACCGCGGGCGAAGAGAGAGCCCGAGCCGACCGAGTGGAACGCGGTCTCCTCGTAGCGGCCACCGGTGACGTCGTAGGAGAAGATCCGGCCGCGCTGCGTGGCCAGGTCGAAGCCTGCGAAGAGCGGCACGACCGCGAGGCCCTGCATCGCCAGGCCGAGGTTGGCCCGGATCAGGGCAGCCAGCCGGTTGGACTTGCCGTCCATCGACAGCGTCGAGCCCTCGATCTTCTCGTAGTGCTCGAGCTCGGTCTGGAAGAGCCGGACCATCTCGACCGCAAGGCCCGCGGTGCCGGCGATGCCGACGCAGGAGAACTCGTCGGCCGGGAAGACCTTCTCAATGTCGCGCTGGGCGATGATGTTGCCCATGGTCGCGCGGCGGTCGCCCGCCATCACGACGCCCCCGTTGAAGGTCGCAGCGACGATCGTGGTGCCGTGCGGGGCCAGGTTGCCCGCATCGCCGGTGCCCGACGTCATCCGCCGCGAGGGCAGCAGGTCAGGCTGGTGAGCGCCGAGGAAGTCGGTGAACGACGACGTGCCGGGGGCCATGAACGAGGCGGGAAGGCCCGCTCGCTCGCCCGGCAGACCCGTCACTCGCCGCCCTTCTGGATGAAGGACTTCACGAAGTCCTCGGCGTTGGACTCGAGCACCTCGTCGATCTCGTCGAGGATCGCGTCGATGTCCTCGTCGAGCTGCTCTTTGCGCTCGGCAACGGTCCCTTCGGGTGCGGTCTCGTCGACCTCATCCGCCTCGGAACTCTTCTTAGGCTGCTTCTGCTCCTGGGCCATATCCCGACCCTAGCCGGTCAGGGCACGGAAGAGCTGCTCTGCCGTGTCACAACGATCGAACAGTTCTCCGACGTGTGCCTTGCTGCCGCGCAGGGGGTCGATCGTGGGCACTCGCTGGAGCGAGTCGCGCCCGGGGATGTCGAAGATGACGGAGTCCCAGGAAGCAGCCGCGACACTGGCGGAGTACTTCTCGAGGCAGCGTCCACGGAAGTACGCCCGTGTGTCGGTGGGCGGCTCGTGCATCGCGTCGTCGACCTGCCCCTTGTCGATGAGCGTCTCGATCCGGCCCATCGACACGAGGCGGTGGTAGAGCCCCTTCTCGGGGCGGATGTCGGCGTACTGGAGGTCGATCGCATGCAGCTTGTGGTCGTCCCAGTCGAGACCGTCGCGGTCGCGGTACTGCTGGAGGAGCTTGAGCTTGGCGGCCCAGTCGAGCTCGCCGGCGCACAACATCGGGTCGTCCTCCAGCCGGGTGAGGACCGACTCCCATCGGCGCAGGACATCGACGGTCTGTGCGTCCGCGTCGGCGCCGAGCCGGTCCTCGACGTACTTCTTGGCGAGGTCGAGGTACTCCAGCTGCAGCTGGACCGCAGTCAGCCTGCGGCCGTCCTTGAGCGCGACGGTCAGCTTGCACGTCGGGTCGTGGCTGATCGCCCGGAGGGACGCCACGGGGGTCTCGAGGCCGAGGTCGCGCGTGATGTAGCGGTCCTCGATCATCGCCAGGACCAGCGAGGCCGTGCCGACCTTGAGGTACGTCGACACCTCGGCGAGGTTGGCGTCCCCGATGATCACATGCAGACGGCGGTACTTCTCCGGGTCGGCATGGGGCTCGTCGCGGGTGTTGATGATCGGGCGCTTCAATGTCGTCTCGAGGCCGACCTCGACCTCGAAGAAGTCCGACCGCTGGCTGATCTGGAACCCCTGGCCGCGCCCATCCTGGCCGATCCCGACACGGCCTGCGCCGGTCACCACCTGGCGGCTGACGAGGAACGGGGTCAGGTGGCCAACGATGTCAGAGAACGGTGTGGACCGTCGCATCAGGTAGTTCTCGTGCGCGCCGTAGGAGACGCCCTTGTTGTCGGTGTTGTTCTTGTACAGCACGATCGCGGGCCCGCCAGGCAGCTGAGCGGCCCGGATCGAGGCGTCGAGCATGATCTGCTCCCCCGCCTTGTCCCACTTGACGATGTCGAGCGGATTCGTGCACTCAGGCGTGGAGAACTCGGGGTGCGCATGGTCGACGTAGAGCCGCGCGCCGTTGGTGAGGATGACGTTGGCGAGGCCCATGTCCTCGTCGGTCAGCTGGCTCGCGTCGGCGACTGCGCGCGACATGTCGAAGCCGCGCGCGTCGCGCAGCGGTGACTCCTCCTCGAAGTCCCACCGGGCCCGACGTGCCTTGAGCGTCGCCGAGGCGTAGGCGTTGACGACCTGCGACGAAGCCACCATCGGGTTTGCCGAGGGTTGACCTGTGACCGAGATGCCGTACTCGACCTCGGTGCCCATCACGCGCCGGACGCTCATGCGGCGAGCCTACTCGCGCACGAGAGCCAGATCGCCCGACCTGCGGCACCGGTTCTCCCGGCGCCACTCCCGCGCCGCACCACGAACGCGCAGCAGGGCCCGGAGAAGACCCCCGCGCTCCCCGGGACCGCTGTCGAGCCGACCCCGGGACAAGTCTGGGGTTCCGGGGCGAGCGGGGTCCATGGGGATTCGTACTAATCAAAGGTTGGCATGAGCAGCCATCAGGCCAGCGATCGCGGCGCGGCTCCCCGCTTGCCAGCGCGCCATCACTGCCGCCACGTGCTGCTCGACGGTGCGAACGCCGATGCCCAACGCCTCCGAGATGTCGGCGTTGCGAGCCCCTTCCGCAACCAGGCGCGCCACGTCCAGCTGGCGCGGGGTGAGCGCGGGGAGCTCGACCTGTGGCAGGCGGTCCGCCAGCTGCACGGCCAGCAGCGTGCGGGTGGGCACCCCGAACGCCGCGAGGACACGAGACACGTGGATTCGCACGGTGTGCGGCGAGAGATGCAAGCTGGCTGCAATGGCCGGGTTCGACTGCCCTTGTGCAACAGCAAGTGCGATCGCCCTCTCGCGTTCGGAGAGCACGTCCCAACCCTGGGCCCGCGGGGGCGGAAGGCGCCGACCGATCCGGCGCAGCTCCCGGTTCGCCGCGAGCCGGGTCGCAGCGTGTCCCCCGAGCTCGGCGTCATCGACCAGACGGGCGAGGCGGCCGTGCGCCGCGGCCCCGCGGTCCATGGCGATCTCGATGCGCGACAGCAGGACCTCCGTGTCAGCGACCTCGATGGGCCGCTGGCAACGCTCGGACTCATCCCGTGCACGCGTGGCAAGATCCAGGGCGGCGCCGAGGTCGAGGCGATGGAGGGCCATGCGGGCCTGGGTCCGCCACACCGTCGCTCGTGCGATCGGTGACGCGGTCAGCGGCGCCTGGCGCTCGATCCAGGACTCGGCCGCGTCGTGGTCGTCCTCGGCAAGCGCCGCCGCAACCAGCAGCTCCAGGCTCATCGCGCGATCGATGAGGGTGAGGCGTGGCAGGTCGGCGTCGCCTCCGGCGGTGATCACCGAGCGGGCGGCCCGCGCCGTCTCCCCGACTGCCGCCAGCCCGTATCCGGCCATCAGGTGGAAGCCACTTGAGACGTGGTCGACCGGCTCCGGGAAGGTGTCGGCCAGCTGGGCAGCGAAGCCCCGCATGACGTCCGGTTCGGCCGCGTGGCCTGAGGCGACTGCGTGGCAGGCCGCCAGGATGACCTGCCCGGCGAGGGAGGCCGACGGCGGTAGCGATCCCAGGTGCGCCAGCGCGGCGTCGGTACGCCCCGACCACACCAGCACCCGTGTGTACGTGGTCTGGATCAGGTCGAGATAGACGTGCGGAGCCCCGTCCGGTCCGGCGAGGAACGCGGGATCGGGAAGACCCGTCGCATCCAGCAGCCTCGCTGCGTCATGGAGGCGGTACTGAGCGCAGGCGCCCTCGAGCAGCATGTGTCCAGCGAGCGTACGCAGCGTCCGGTCCCCGCCGTCCGACGCGAGCCGGTCCAGGTCGGCGAGCGCCTCATCGATCGGGTCGGCAATCGCCGCATCCGGCTCCAACGGCCACCCTGCCGAGGCGAAGGCAAGCACGCCCCGGGCGAGCGCCAATCCGTCGAAGCTGGTCGCCTCTGCACGCGCCGCCAGCGCCAGCTCGTATGCCTGCTCGAACTCCTGGGCAAGGGCCAGAAGGAGGCCGCGCATCGCGCGCTCCACCGGGTCGTCGCCGGGGAACAGGGCCACGCCTTCGAGGGGACGGTGCTCCATCACGGCGGCGAGCGCGCCGCGAAGGGGCGCGTCGTACCGAGCCTGGATCGTCATGGGCCCGGACCCTAGTCGTGGCAGCCATCGGCCCCCGGAGGCTGGCTAGACCAGCGCCGGCCTTCGGGGGCCTTCGGGGAGCGGGAACGGTCAGAGGTACTGACCGGTGTTGGCGACGGTGTCGATGGAACGCCCTGGCTCCGTGCCTTGCTTGCCGGTGATGAGCGTGCGGATGAAGACGATCCGCTCGCCCTTCTTGCCCGAGATGCGGGCCCAGTCGTCGGGGTTGGTGGTGTTGGGGAGGTCCTCGTTCTCCTTGAACTCGTCCACGCACGCCTGGAGCAGGTGCTGCACCCGGAGGCCTCGCTGCTGGTGGTCGAGGAGGTCCTTGATCGCCATCTTCTTGGCCCGGTCGACGATGTTCTGGATCATCGCGCCCGAGTTGAAGTCCTTGAAGTAGAGGACTTCCTTGTCGCCGTTGGCGTAGGTGACCTCGAGGAAGCGGTTCTCCTCGGTCTCGGTGTACATCCGCTCGACGGCCGCCTGGATCATGCCCGCGATGCAGGCCTCACGCGAGCCACCGAATTCGGCCAGGTCGTCGAGGTGCAGCGGCAGCGTCGGCAGGAGGTACTTCGAGAAGATGTCGCGGGCCGCCTCCGCGTCGGGGCGCTCGATCTTGATCTTCACGTCGAGGCGGCCCGGACGCAGGATGGCAGGATCGATCATGTCCTCGCGGTTGGAGGCGCCGATGACCAGGACGTTCTCCAGCAGCTCGACGCCATCGATCTCCGACAGGAGCTGCGGGACGATCGTGTTCTCGACGTCGGAGGAGACGCCCGAACCGCGGGTGCGGAAGAGCGAGTCCATCTCGTCGAAGAAGACGATGACCGGAGTGCCCTCGGAGGCCTTCTCCCGTGCGCGCTGGAAGACCAGGCGGATGTGGCGCTCGGTCTCACCGACGTACTTGTTCAGGAGCTCGGGGCCCTTGATGTTGAGGAAGTAGGACTTCCCCTCCTGGCCCGTCTTCTCCGCGACCTTCTTGGCGAGGCTGTTGGCCACCGCCTTCGCGATCAGCGTCTTGCCACAGCCGGGAGGACCGTAGAGAAGCACGCCCTTCGGCGGCTTGAGCTGGTGCTCCTTGAAGAGCTCCGGGTAGAGGTAGGGCAGCTCCACGGCATCGGTGATCTGGTCGATCTGAGCGCTCAGGCCGCCGATGTCGGAGTAGTGGATGTCCGGCACTTCCTCGAGGACGAGCTCCTCGACCTCGGACTTCGGCACCTTCTCGTAGACGTAGCCGGCGCGCGCGTCGAGCAGCAGCGAATCGCCTGCGCGAAGCTTCTCGGCACGCAGCGGGTCAGCGATGCGGACGACGCGCTCCTCGTCGGCGTTGGCGATCACCAGGACCCGGTCGCCGTCCGCGAGGATCTCCTTGAGCATGACGACCTCGCCGACCTGCTCGAACTCCATGGCAGCGACCACGTTGAGCGCCTCGTTGAGCATGACTTCCTGGCCACGCTGGAGCTCGTCGAGCTCGACGTTGGGGCTCACCGTGACGCGGAGCTTGCGACCACCGGTGAAGATGTCGATGGTGTCGTCGTCGTTGCGGTGCAGGAACGTGCCGAACCCGGCCGGCGGCTGGGCCAGGCGGTCGACCTCCTCCTTCAGGACGAGGATCTGGTCGCGCGCCTCACGGAGCGTCTGCGCAAGCCGCTCGTTCTGCGCGGTGACCGCGGCAAGCGAGCGCTGGGTGTCTGCGAGTCGGTCGTCGAGCAGACGGGACTGCGTCGGGCTCTCAGCCACCCGACGGCGCAGGTCAGTGATCTCGGCCTCCAGGAAACGGACCTGGTGGGCGAGCTCCTCAGCGGAACGAGGCTGGTCGGATGCCGACATTCGCGTCACCTCCTTATGGCGACACTACCCAGATTCCTCAACCGGGGAAGGCTGAAGGCGCGCAGTGTCGGTCAAGATTCGAAGACGATCGTGTTTCCGACCCCTGCTGAGCCCGGGCCGGGCGCTCAGGCGTCGAACTTCTCCTCGAGAACCTGCTCGGGGAGGTCGGCAGGCCGAGGCCCCATGTAGTCCACGCCGTAGGCACCCGGCGCAGGACGACGCTGCTTGCGCGGGGCCCGCTCCCCCGGAGCCATCTTCCGCGCGGTGACGAGGAAGGCGGTGTGGCCGATCATCTTGTGGCCAGGGCGGACAGCGAGACCCTCGACGTGCCAGTCACGCACGAGCGACTCCCACGCCTGGGGCTCGGTGAAGCCTCCGTGGACCCGCACCGTCTCGACGAAGCGCGAGAGCTGTGTCGTCGTCGCGACATAGGCGAGGAGGATGCCACCCGGCGACAGGGCGTCGGCGGTTGCGTCGACGCACTCCCACGGGGCGAGCATGTCCAGGATGATCCGGTCAGCCTTGATCCCGGAGGCCGGGAGCGCCTCGGCGAGGTCGCCCAGCTCGAGCTGCCAGGACGGGTGCGGTCGCTCGTCCGTGGCTCCGAAGAACTGGGTGACGTTCTGGCGCGCGACGGCTGCGAACTCCTCACGACGCTCGAACGAGTGGACCCGCCCGAGCGGCCCGACTGCCCGCAGCAGGGTGCAGGTGAGGGCGCCCGAGCCGACGCCAGCCTCGACGACGATCGCGCCGGGGAAGATGTCGGCCATCGCCACGATCTGGGCCGAGTCCTTGGGGTAGATCACCGCGGCACCGCGGGGCATGGAGACCACGAACTCGCTCAGCAGCGGACGGAAGATGAGGTACTCGCCGCCAGCGGACGACTTGAGGGTGAAGCCCTCCTCACGCCCGATGATCTCGTCGTGATCGAGGTGGCCCTTGTTGCTGAAGAAGCGCTTGCCCTCGACCAGCTCGAAGTTGTGCTTGCGGCCCTTGGAGTCGACCAACCGGACCCACTCGCCCACACGGAGGGGCCCACGGTGCACACCGGACCAGGCGTCGGAAGGTACGTCGGTGTTCACTGCATCAGGCATGCGGGCCAGCCTAATGCGGTGCGGGGGTCCTCCCGGTCAGCGGTGGCGCTCGCGGAACGCCTGGTCCACGTCAGCGGTGGAGAGCACGCCGAAGATGGTGCCGTCGTCCTCGATCAGGAGGTACTCGTAAGCAGGCAGGAAGGTGATCGCGCGGATCAGCTCCTCACCCGCGATCCCGGCCGGGAGCGTCATCCCGGGCACCAGGGTGCGGGCGACGCTGCCCACGGTGAGCCACGGGCGCCGGTCCTCGGGCGTCGCCTGCACAGCGGCCTCGCTCACGATGCCCAGCGGGCGACCGGTCGCGTCGACAGTGACGATGCTGCCGGCTTCGGCGTCCTGCGCGCGGCGTACGGCCTCGGCGACCGGGAGGTCCTCAGGGACCGTCAGCGTCCGCCGCGCCAGGCCGCGGGCAACCAGCGACGGCAGCCGCCGTCGAAGGCGGGCAGACTGGATCGCTGCGCTCGCGCCCATCCAGATGAAGCCCGCGAGGATGAAGGCGAAGAGGTACGACGTGAGGTCAGGCTGTGTGTCCAGCAGCCGCTCCATGATCAACGGCAGGAAGAGGACCAGCACTGCGGTCACGCGACCGCACCAACCGGCTACCAGGGTGCCCTGGTGCTCATTGCGCGTGACGCCCCAGACGAGGGCTTTGAGGATGCGTCCGCCGTCGAGTGGCAGTCCCGGGATCAGGTTGAAGACGCCGAGGACCAGGTTCGCCCAGGCGAGGATGATCACGGTCAGCCAGAGGAGCCCGTCGGGCATCGCGAGCGACAGCAGCCAGGCCAGCCCGGCCACCGCGAGTGACGCGATCGGGCCGACCACCGACATGACGAACTCCTCGCGGGCGGAGCGTGGCGCCCCGTCGACGCCGGTGTGCCCGCCGAGGAAGTGCAGCGTGATCGAGTCGACCGGGTGCCCGTAATGGCGCGACGCGAACGCGTGCGACGCCTCGTGCACGAGGATCGTGAGGGCGTAGACGATCGCGATGACCAGTCCTGCGACGTACTTCAAGCCGCCGAGACCGGGCTGGTGCTCCTCGATGGTGGGTGCCATCAACCAGGCGATCAGGGCCGCGAGCACGAACCACGACGTGGTGAGCAGGACGTCGACGCCACCGAGGCTGCCGACGCGGAACGTGCCCGGGGGGCGGGGACGCTTCACATGGACCTCGGGTTCCGGGGTGTCAGTCTCTGGCACGGGTCGAGGCTAGCGGAGATGCGGTGGACCGGGGCCCCGGTCTGTCGGTGGCGTCGCCTAGATTGCGGGACATGACGAGCTCTCCGGCTGATCGGCACTCGACTCCTGTCGACGGAGTCGACGTTCTCGGTGCGCTCTCTCCGAGTCGTGCCGGGGACTTCATGGCCTGCCCTCTGCTCTATCGCTACCGCAGTGTCGACAAGCTCCCCGAGGATCCGTCGCCGGCCGCAGTGCGCGGCACGGTGGTCCACAAGGTGCTCGAGGACCTCTTCGACCTGCCGGCCGTCGAGCGCACGGCCGAGCAGGCGCAGACGATGGTCGTCCCCTCGTGGGAGGCGTTGCTCGAGGCTGAGCCGGAGCTCGAGGGGATGTTTGGTGACGACGGTCCCGAGGTCGGGGCCTGGCTCGCGGAGTGCCGCGGATCGCTGGAGAAGTACTTCGAGCTCGAGGACCCGAGCCGCCTCGAGCCGGCCGAGCGAGAGCTGTACGTCGAGACGCTGCTCGACTCGAAGCTGCTGCTCCGTGGCTTCGTCGACCGGGTCGATGTCGCGCCTGATGGTCGCGTGAGGCTGGTGGACTACAAGTCCGGGCGCTCGGTGGGAGAGCGTTTCGAGGGCAAGGCCCTCTTCCAGATGAAGTTCTACGCGCTGGTCTGGTGGAGGACGCGCGGCGTGATCCCCGCACTGCTCCAGCTGATCTACCTCGGCAACACCGAGGTGCTCAGCTACTCCCCCGACGAGGCTGACCTGTTGGCGACCGAACGCAAGGTCAACGCTGTCTTCGCTGCGATCCGCAGCGCCGAGATGACCGGCGACTGGCGGCCCAACAAGAGCCGCCTGTGTGACTGGTGCTCGTTCCAGGCGCACTGCCCCGAGTTCGGTGGCGAGATCCTGCCGCTGCCGATGTTCCGCGAGGCGCTCGCGGGGGCTGGCGACCTCGGCAGCGACCTCACCGACGACTGACCGACCTGTGATGAGCCGCGGGCTTCAGCGGATCAGGATCTCGGCGAGGTCATGCGGCGTGACCCCGACCAGCGTGTCGCGGAAGACGCGCCGCTCCCCCGGCAGCACCGGCACATGCGCGGGCACGACGAGCACGGTGCACCCGGCATCCTCGGCGGACCGGGTGCCTGTGTTGGAGTCCTCGATCGCAAGGCACTTGTCCGGCGACACCCCGAGGGCTGCAGCCGCCTTCAGATAGGGCTCCGGGTGCGGCTTGCCCCGCGAGACCACGTCACCGGTGATGAGCTCGGCGAACGTGTCCTCAGGCAGGTGCTTGAGGATCGGAGCCACAAAACGCCGGTAGCTCATCGTCACCAGTGCGCACGGCACATCCGCCTCCCGCAGGGCGAGCAGCAGCTCCACCGCCCCGGGACGCCACGGAACCTGCTGCTCGACCCGCGCGACGACACCGTCCAGCAGGATCTCGACGATCTCCGCCGGTTCGAGCTTCGCGCCCGCCGACGCAGGGTCGGCGAACATGTGCTCCCGGATGTAGCGGCCGGACTCCAGCAGGTCGTTGCCGACAAGATTCAGCCCGTGCTCGTGGCTCCAGGTGCCGCCGAAGCGGTCCGCGAGATCGAACTCGGTCTCCATCCAGTACGGCTCGGTGTCGACCAGCGTGCCGTCCATGTCCCACAGCACCGCTGCCGGAAGTCCCCCGACCAGCACGCGCTCAGTCCTCCGGGTCGTACGCGAGGTTCGCCGAGAGCCAGCGCTCGGCCTCGGGCAGCGTCCAGCCCTTGCGCTCGGCGTAGTCGGCTACCTGGTCGCGACCCAGGCGACCGACGACGAAGTACTGCGACTCAGGGTGGCTGAAGTAGAAGCCGCTGACGGACGCACCCGGCCACATGGCCATCGACTCGGTCAGCTCGATGCCGGTGGCGGCCTCGACGTCGAGCAGGTCCCAGAGGACCTGCTTCTCGGTGTGCTCCGGGCAGGCGGGATAGCCGGGCGCGGGACGGATGCCGGAGTACTGCTCCTTGATCAGGCCGACGTTGTCGAGGTGCTCGTCGGGTGCGTAGCCCCAGAACTCCTTGCGCACCCGCTCGTGCAGGCGCTCCGCGAACGCCTCCGCGAGCCGGTCGGCCAACGCCTCGAGCATGATCGCGTTGTAGTCGTCGAGGTCCTTCTTGAACTCCGCGACACGGTCCTGGCTGCCCAGGCCGGCGGTGACAGCGAAGCCGCCGACGTAGTCCTTGAGGCCGGTCTCCTTCGGCGCCACGAAGTCGGTGATCGCCTTGTTCGCGACACCCTCGCGGTGCTGGCCCTGCTGGCGCAGGTGGTGGAGCACCGTGAGGACCTCGGTGCGCTCGTCGTTCGTGTAGACCTCGATGTCGTCGCCGACCGCGTTGGCCGGGAAGAGACCGATCACGCCGTTGGCGGAGAGCCACTTCTCCTCGATGAGCTGGTCGAGCATCGCCTGCGCGTCGTCGTACAGCTTGCGGGCGGCCTGGCCACTCGCCGGGTTGTTGAGGATCTCGGGGAACGAGCCCTTCATCTCCCACGCGTTGAAGAACGGCTGCCAGTCGATGTACTTCCGCAGCTCGGTGAGCGAGTAGTCCTTGAACGTCTTCACGAACTGCGGCGCCTGGTGCGAGCCACCGCCGTTGGCGGAGATGTCGCGCTCCTGCTGGAGCAGCAGGTGCGGACGCGGAGGGTGGTACGCCGACCAGTCGAGCCTGGGCGCGTTGGCACGCGCGTCCTCGAGCGAGACCATCGGCCGGTCGTTCTTGGTGGCGTGGCGCGCACGCAGCGCGTCGTAGTCGGCCTGGACGTCAGCGAGAAGCTTCGGGCGCTGGGCATCGCTGAGCAGCGCAGCGGCCACCGGGACCGAGCGCGAGGCGTCCTTGACCCAGACCACGGCGCCGTCGTACTTCTTGTCGACCTTGACCGCCGTGTGGGCGCGCGAGGTCGTCGCACCGCCGATCAGCAGCGGGATGGTGAGTCCCTGGCGCTGCATCTCGGTGGCGACCGTGACCATCTCGTCGAGTGACGGGGTGATCAGGCCGGACAGGCCGATGATGTCGGCGTTGTGCTCCTTGGCCGCGTCGAGGATCTTCTGCGTGGGCACCATGACGCCGAGGTCGATGACCTCGTAGTTGTTGCACTGCAGCACCACGCCGACGATGTTCTTGCCGATGTCGTGGACGTCGCCCTTGACCGTGGCCATGATGACGGTGCCGTTGGTGTCCTTCTCGCCGGTCGTGCCGGCGTCTGCCTTCTCCTGCTCGATGAACGGGATCAGGTAGGCAACGGCCTTCTTCATCACGCGGGCGCTCTTCACGACCTGTGGGAGGAACATCTTGCCCGCACCGAAGAGGTCACCGACGACGTTCATTCCGTCCATCAGCGGACCTTCGATGACCTCGATCGGACGACCACCTCGGGCCGCGATCTCCGCGCGGAGCTCCTCGGTGTCGGACTCGACGAAGGCGTCGAGACCCTTCACGAGGGCGTGGGTGATGCGCTCGCCGACGGGCAGGTTGCGCCACTCCTCGGTGGCTGCCTCGACGACCTCGCCGTTGCCGCGGTGGGCCTCGGCCAGCTCGAGCAGGCGCTCGGTCGCTGCGAGCGAGTCGGCCGTGCGGTTGAGCACGACGTCCTCGATCGCGTCGCGGAGCTCGGAGTCGACCTCGTCATAGACGACCAGGGCCCCGGCGTTGACGATGCCCATGTCGAGGCCGGCCTGAATCGCGTGGAACAGGAAGACCGCGTGGATCGCCTCGCGCACCGCGTTGTTGCCGCGGAACGAGAAGGAGACGTTGGAGATGCCGCCCGAGACCTTCGCTCCCGGGAGGTTCTCCTTGATCCAGCGCGTGCCCTCGATGAAATCGACGCCGTAGGTCGCATGCTCCTCGATGCCCGTGCCGACGGCGAAGACATTGGGGTCGAAGATGATGTCCTCGGCCGGGAAGCCGACCTCGTCGACCAGGATCCGGTAGGCGCGTTCGCAGATCTGCTTGCGGCGCTCGAGGTTGTCAGCCTGGCCGTCCTCGTCGAAGGCCATGACGACCACGGCCGCGCCGTACTTGCGGCACAGGCGGGCCTGCTCGCGGAACTTGTCCTCGCCCTCCTTCATGGAGATCGAGTTGACGATCGGCTTGCCCTGGATGCACTTCAGGCCGGCCTCGATGACCTCGAACTTCGAGGAGTCGACCATGACCGGGACGCGACTGATGTCGGGCTCGGACGCGATCAGCTTGAGGAAGCGATCCATGGCGGCGACGCCGTCGATCATGCCCTCGTCCATGTTGACGTCGATGATCTGCGCGCCGCTCTCGACCTGCTGCGCCGCAACCTGGAGGGCGGTGTCGTAGTCGCCGTCCTTGATCAGCTTGCGGAAGCGGGCCGAGCCGGTGATGTTGGTGCGCTCGCCGACATTCACGAACAGAGACGAAGAGTCGACGTTGAACGGCTCCAGGCCGGACAGGCGCATGGCGGCGGCCGGCTCGGACGGCACCCGGGGCTTGAGGCCCTCAGCGGCGCGCGCGATGGCACCGATGTGGTCGGGCGTCGTGCCGCAGCAGCCGCCGAGGATGTTGACCAGGCCGGAGTCGGCGAACTCGCGGATCACCGAGGACATCTGGGCCGGGGTCTCGTCGTACTCACCGAAGGCGTTGGGCAGGCCCGCGTTGGGGTAGCAGGAGACGAAGCAGTCGGCCAGGCGGGAGAGCTCGGCGACGTACTGCCGCATCTCGGCGGCACCGAGCGCGCAGTTGAGGCCGATCGCGAGCGGCTTGACGTGGCGTACGGCGTTCCAGAACGCCTCGGTCGTCTGACCGGACAGCGTGCGACCCGAGGCGTCGGTGATCGTGCCGGACACGATCACCGGCCAGCGGCGGCCGCGCTCCTCGAACAGCGTCTCGACCGCGAAGATCGCGGCCTTGGCGTTGAGGGTGTCGAAGATGGTCTCGATGAGCAGGATGTCGGCGCCGCCGTCGACGAGGCCGTTGGCCTGCTCGAGGTACGCCGCGACCAGCTCGTCGTAGGACACGTTGCGGGCACCCGGGTCGTTGACGTCCGGGGAGATGCTCGCGGTGCGGTTCGTCGGACCGAGCGCTCCGGCGACGTAGCGCGGGCGCTCGGGCGTGCTGAACTCGTCGCACGCCTCGCGAGCCAGCCGCGCCCCCTCGAGGTTCATCTCGTAGGCGAGCGCCTCCATGCCGAAGTCGGCCTGTGCGATGGTCGTCGCGCCGAAGGTGTTGGTCTCGACCATGTCCGCGCCCGCGGCGAGGTACTGCTTGTGGATGTCGCGGATCATGTCGGGCTGCGTCAGCACGAGGACGTCGCTGTTGCCCTTGATGTCGCTGGCCCAGTCGGCGAAGCGCTCCCCGCGGTACTCGGCCTCGCCCGGGGTGTGGCGCTGGATCATGGTGCCCATGGCACCGTCGATCACCAGGATGCGCTCGCCCAGGGCGGCGGTGAGCTCTTCGGTGCGGTCTGGCTGGATCTGCTGCGGCACGACAAACCTTCCTGTCCGGAAGGCGTCCTTGATTCATCACCGAGCGTGGCGGAATAGCCCGATGCCGGGAGTTCCGTTGCAACGCCTCTCGGCACCAGACAGTCTAGGGGGTTCGCGACACGGACATGGCTAGGCTGGTCCTGTGATCGAGATCGACGATGTCCGTGACCTGGTCGACCCCCTGGTGATTGCCGCCTTCGAGGGGTGGAACGACGCGGCCGAATCCGCCTCCTCGGTGATCGATCACCTGATCGATGTCTGGGACGCCGACGTGATCGGCGCGATCGATCCCGAGGACTTCTACGACTTCCAGATGAACCGCCCGATCGTCGGAGTCGACGAGACCGGGCACCGCCGGATCACCTGGCCGACCACCCAGATCGCCGTCGCTTCTCCTCCGGGACTGGGTCGCGACGTGATCCTGATCCGTGGCATCGAGCCGAACATGCGCTGGCGCCAGTTCTGCGCGGAGCTCCTGGCCGCGTGCGACGAGCTCGGTGGCGCGCTCGTGGTCACGCTCGGCGCGCTGCTCGCCGACACGCCCCACACTCGCCCGCTGCCGGTGACCGGCAGCGCGACGGAGCCTGAGCTCCTCGACAGGCTCAAGCTCGAGCACTCGACGTACGAGGGGCCGACCGGCATCGTCGGCGTCTTCCAGGACGCCTGCACCCGGCTCGACATTCCGGCGGTCTCCTACTGGGCCGCGGTCCCGCACTACGTGGCACAGCCACCGTGCCCCAAGGCGACGCTGGCGCTGCTCGGTCAGCTCGAGGACCTCCTCGAGTGCTCCATCCCGCTGGGCGACCTCCCTGAGGAGGCCCGGGCCTGGGAGCGCGGTGTCGACGAGCTCGCCGAGGAGGAAGAGGACATCGCCGACTACGTGCGTGCCCTCGAGGAGACCCGCGACACCGCCGATCTGCCGGAGGCCTCAGGCGAGGCGATCGCGCGCGAGTTCGAGCGATACCTCAAGCGCCGCAACCAGGGCGATTGAGTCAGAGCTTGATGCCGAGCGCCGCGTCAACGACGGCGCGGACCTGGTCAGCCGCGTAGATGTCCTTGTGGTCACCGGACTCGGTGGCTGCGACCCAGCCATCGATCGCGGCAACAGCGGCCGGAGCGTCGAGGTCGTTGGCGAGGGCCGCCAGGACGGCGTCGACGACGGGGCCGGCAGGAGCACCGACGCCGTGCTTGAGGGCACCGCGCCAGGCGTCGAGGGTGTCGTGGGCTGCCCACAGCTCGTCGTTGGTCCACTCCCAGTCGGAGCGGTAGTGGTGGCGCAGCAGGGCGAGCCGGATCGCGGCAGGGTCGACCTCGCTGCGGCGCAGCTCGGAGACGAAGACCAGGTTGCCCTTGGACTTGGACATCTTCTCGCCGTTGTAGCCGACCATGCCGGCGTGGACGTAGGCCTGCGCGAAGCGGCTGCCCTCGGCCACCTGGGCCTCACCCGCGCACATCTCGTGGTGCGGGAAGGAGAGGTCACTGCCGCCGGCCTGGACGTCGAAGCCGTTGCCGAGGTGCTCGAGGGCGATCGCGGTGCACTCGACGTGCCATCCGGGACGACCGGCGCCGAACGGGCTGTCCCACGCGGGCTCGCCCTCGCGCTCGCCGCGCCACAGGACGCAGTCGAGCGGGTCCTTCTTGCCGGGGCGCTCCGGGTCGCCGCCGCGATCGGCGAAGACCGCCATCATCGCGTCGCGGTCGAGGCCGGACACGTCACCGAAGGCAGGGTCGCTGGCCACCGAGAAGTAGAGGTCGGTGTCGACTGCGTAGACGACACCTGCCGCCTGCAGGCGCTGGATCAGCGTGATGACGAGCGGGATCGACTCGACCGCACCGACGTAGTTGTCCGGCGGAAGGACGCGCAGCGCCTCCATGTCCTCACGGAAGAGCTGCGTCTCGCGAAGCGCGAGCTCCTCCCAGGGCACGGAGACCTTGGTTGCGCGCTCGAGCAGCGGGTCGTCCACGTCGGTGACGTTCTGCACGTAGGTCACCGAGTGGCCGGCGTTGCGCCAGGCGCGGTTGAGCAGGTCGAGCCCGACGTACGTCGCCGCGTGACCCATGTGGGTCGCGTCGTAGGGCGTGATGCCACAGACATACATCCGCGCGCCGGCCGCGGCCGGGCTGGTCTCGACGAGGCCGCCGGTGGAGGTGTCGAACACCCGCACGGCAGGACCGGTCACCGACAGGTGGGCGATCTCGGGAGCAGACCAGGAGCGCATGACCAGAAGCCTAGTCGGTCACTGCACTTCTCAGAACGCTGGCCACGGAATCGCCGGCCACTCGGCGGACGGTTGCGGGAACACCCCGGTCGTGAGGAGCTGCCGGGCGCGGGCCACGAACGCGGCGACCTCGTCGGCGGTGATCAGTTCACGCAGTGCCTCAGCGAGGTCCGCGTCGTCGGCGACGCGGCGCACCGCTGCGGACTCGTCGGCCGACAGCGGCTCGCCGAGCCAACCCCAGAGCACGGTGCGCAGCTTGTTCTCGACGTGGAACGACACCCCGTGATCCACGCCGCGGCGCTGCCCATCGGCCGTTGCCAGCACATGGCCGCCCTTGCGGTCGCCGTTGTTGATCAACGCGTCGAAGACCGCCATCCGGCGCAGTGCGGCGGTGTCCTCATGGACGAGCAGCACGGGGTTTCCGTGTCCATCGCGAGCCTCGAGCACGGTCCGGAAGCCCGGCGGCACCGAGCCGGGGGCGACGACGTCGACCGCACCGACCCCTGGATCCTCGTCGATCCACTCCTGCAGCATCCCGCTGCCATGGGGCCCCTCTCCGAGCCAGGTGCGCGGGACGACTCCCCACCCCAGCGCCTCGGAGACGACGTACGCCGCGACCTCGCGGCTGGCGAGGTTCCCTTCGGGGAAGTCCCACAACGGCCGCTCGCCCGCGATCGGCTTGTAGACGACACGGCTGCCTTCGAGGTCACCGACGAAGGTGGCGTTCGAAGCAGCCACCAGCCGTCCGTCGAGGACCAGGCCGGCGGCAGGTGCGGCGAGGGGGTCAGTCATGCCCGTCGCTTGAAGCCGTTGGCGCGGACGCACAGGTGGCCCGACGCATCGATCGGTCCCCCGCAGAACGGGCAGTCCGGCCGGCCGGCGCTGACGACGCGTGCAGCACGTTCGACGAACGCACGCGCCACTCCCGCGGACAGGCGGACCAGGAAGACCTCGTCAGGCTCCGTCTCGGGGAGCGCCATGCCGGTCTCGTCGTCGATGGCCGCCGCCTCGTCGAACGGGAAGACCTCGATGACCACGCGCTCGTCGTCGCCGTCCCAGGACAGGGTCATCGTGCCGGCCCGGAACTCCTCCTCGATCGGCTGCTCGAGCGGAGCGTCGTCCGCCAGGTCGAGCGGTGCGACCGCCGGGATGATCGTGCGCGTCGCGGCCTTCTCCATCAGGTCGTCCAGCAGGCCGTCGATGCGCGCGGCGAGGATCGTGACCTGCTGCTTCTCCAGGCTCACCGAGACGATCTGACGACCGACCCGGGCCTGCAGGAAGAACGTCCGCTGACCGGGAGGGCCGACTGTGCCCGCGACGAAGCGGTCCGGGGGGTCGAAGGCGTGGACGACTGGCTCCATGCCACTCAGCCTAGGCGCGGCCAGGTGTGGGGCTGTCGCCGCCACCGACAACGGGCGCATGGTCTGCGCCGGTGAGCCAGGCGAGGTTGCCCGCCTTGGTGTTCATCCCCACGACCGTCGGGCGCTTCTCGCCGTAGCGGACGATCGACAGCGACGCAGGCGCAACTGCCAGGCGCTGGAAGAGGTCCAGATGGAGGCCGAGGGCGTCGGCCAGGACGGCCTTGATGATGTCGCCATGGCTGACGGCCACCCAGATCGCTCCGGGTCCGTGCTCCGCCTCGATCGCGGCATCACGACGGCGTACTGCCGCGGCCGCGCGGGCGGCCATGGCGGCCATCGACTCGCCGTCGGGGAAGGTCACCGCCGACGGATGCGCCTGCACGGTCGCCCAGAGCGGCTCGTCGAGCAGGTCCTTGATCGCCTGCCCCTGCCACTTCCCGTAGTCGACCTCGATCAGTCCCTCGTCCTGCACCGGATCGAGGCCGGTGACCTCAGCGATCGGACGGGCGGTCTCGCGGCAACGCTGGAGCGGGCTGACCACCAGCTCGACGACAGGGACGCCGCGAAGCCGCTCGGCGGTCACCTGGGCCTGCTCCTGTCCGTGCTCGTCCAGCCCGACACCCGGAGCGCATCCGGCCAGGACGCCGGCGGCGTTGGCGCTCGAGCGGCCGTGCCGCACCAGGATCACTGTTGCCATGACGTGGAGCGTATCGGGCATATCCTCGGCACGTGATCGTCGACAGCGCGCTCTACCGCAACGGCACCCGGGTTGCCGTGGACTGCTCTGCGCAGGACCTCAAGACGCTCCGGGCCGGCTGCATCGAGCCCGACGCGTTCGTCTGGGTCGGACTGCACAACCCGACCTCCGCCGAGCTGAACCGGGTGGCCCAGGTCTTCGACCTGCACCCGCTCGCGGTCGAGGACGCCCTCCTGGCGCACCAGCGCCCGAAGCTCGAGCGCTACGACCGCTCGCTCTTCCTGGTGCTCAAGACGCTGTGGTACGTCGATGAGGACGACGCCGTGGAGACCGGCGAGATCAACGTCTTCATGGGCCGCGACTTCGTGATCACCGTCCGTCACGGTGCCGGTGCCGAGCTGCACACCGCTCGCCTCACGCTGGAATCCAAGGCCGACGTGCTCAACCACGGTCCCTCCGCCGTGGTCTACGCGGTCTGTGATCGGGTGGTCGACGACTACGTGCGCGTCGCTGCCGAGCTGGAGATCGACGTCGACGAGATCGAGACGTCGGTCTTCTCCCCCGACCGGACCGACGACTCCGCGCGCATCTACGTCCTCAAGCGCGAGATCGCCGAGGTGCGCCGCGCCGTCATGCCCCTGCGTGAGCCGATGCGCCAGGCCGCGACCGGCCTCGTGCAGGGCAT
The DNA here is from genome assembly GCF_003600895.1 of Nocardioides cavernaquae. NCBI lineage: Bacteria > Bacillati > Actinomycetota > Actinomycetes > Propionibacteriales > Nocardioidaceae > Nocardioides > Nocardioides cavernaquae. Next base: position 2,869,863 of record NZ_QYRP01000002.1, on the reverse strand, counting down.
GGACCCCGAGGCGGCGCCGTTCTTCCGCGACGTGTCCGACCACCTCTCGAAGGTGTCCGACACGATCGACAACCTCGACACCTTGCTGTCGACCGCGTTCGAGGCGCACCTGGCACGCATCTCGATCCAGCAGAACGAGGACATGCGCAAGATCTCCGCGGGCGCTGCGCTCGTCCTCGTGCCGACCCTGATCGCCGGCGTCTACGGCATGAACTTCGACCACATGCCCGAGCTGCACTGGCTCTTCGGCTACCCGTTCGCGCTGGTACTCATGGCGTCCGTGTCGGGCTACCTCTACCGGCGGTTCAAGGCCTCGGGCTGGCTCTGACCCAGGGGCGTCAGGCGGTCAGCACGCCCGCGGTGAGCAGCACCAGCACGCCACCGCCGAGCAGAACGCGGTAGATCACGAACGGCAGGTAGGACTTGGTCGAGACGTAGCGCAGCAGCCATGCGATCGCGGCGTACCCGACGATGAAGGAGACGACCGTCGCTGTGATGGTCGGACCCCAGCCGTAGCTGTTGTGCCCGTGCGGGATCTCCTTGAGCTCGAAGAGGCCGGCGCCGATGACGGCCGGGATCGCGAGCAGGAAGGCGTAGCGGGTCGCGGCCTCGCGCTCGTAGCCGAGGAAGCGGCCCATCGAGATGGTCGCGCCGCTGCGGGAGACGCCGGGGACGAGTGCGGCTGCCTGGGCGAGCCCCATGAGGATGCCGTCGCGCAGGGTCAGCTGCTTGATCTTCTTGTTGCTGGCGGAGACCCGGTCGGCGACGCCGAGGATGATGCCGAGGACGATCAGCGTCGTGCCGATGACCCAGAGATTGCGGAAATGGTCCTCGATGACGGACTTGAGCGCGATGCCCAGGATCACGATCGGCAGTGAGCCGACGATGATGAACCAGCCCATCCGGGCGTCCAGGGTGCCGCGGTACTCAGCGCGGAAGACCGAGAGCACCCAGGCCTTGCCGATGCGCCAGATGTCCTTGCGGAAGTAGAGAAGCACCGCGATCTCGGTGCCGATCTGGATCACCGCCGTGAAGGCAGCGCCCGGGTCGCCCCAGCCGAAGAGCTCGGGGAAGATCCGGAGGTGGGCACTGCTCGAGATCGGCAGGAACTCGGTCAGCCCCTGGAGGATGCCGAGGAAGATCGCCTTGAGGAAGTCCAGCACGCGCAGAAGCCTACGAGCCGCGCCCGCCGCGCGAGGCACCGGGCGCGCCGGAGCTCACGCGCCGCAGCTCAGAAGAACTGCTTCACCACAGCCGCTGCACACCCCAGGACGGCCACGGCAGCCCCGGACGCAAGAGAACGACCCGGACGCGGCAGGTCCTCGAGCCGGGGCGCGGGGTCCCCCGACACGAAGGCCCGGAGACGCCGACGGCGCTCGAAGGCCACGGCTTCGACCAGGTCTCGGGTGGCAGCCATGCCCCGAACGTACGCCGCGGCCACGCTGGGGCGCGCGGGGAGGAGGAAAGCCTGTGGAGAACGCCTCATCCCCGATCCGGCGCGTTCTCCCCGCGTGACACGCCGTGGCTGGCTACCGTTGGCGCATGCAGCAGCGCACGTTGGGCTCCACAGGTCTCCAGGTCTCGAGCCTGGGCCTGGGCACGCTCACCTGGGGTCGTGACACCGACGAGCACGAAGCCCGTGACCAGCTCCGGGCCTTCGTCGAGGCCGGGGGCACGCTGCTCGACACTGCCGCGGGCTACGGCGACGGGGCCTCGGAGGAGCTGATCGGCTCGCTCCTCGGCGACGTCGTGGACCGTGACGACATCGTCATCGCGACGAAGGCGGGCATCTCCCGTCGCCGCGGCGAGCGCGAGACCAATGTGTCCCGCGGACGGCTGATCACCGAGCTCGACGGCTCGCTGCGTCGGCTCGGCGTCGACCACGTCGACCTGTGGCAGGTGCACACCTGGGTTGACGGCACCCCGCTCGAGGAGACGCTCTCCGCGCTCGACTACGCGATCAGCACGGGTCGCGCGTCCTACGTGGGCGTGTCCAACTACTCCGGCTGGCAGAGCGCGCAGGCCGCGACCTGGCAGCGCGCGGTGCCCGGCCGGGCCGTCCTGGCCTCCACCCAGGTCGAGTACTCCTTGCTCAACCGCGCCGTGGAGGCGGAGGTCATCCCGGCCGCCCAGGCCATGGGCCTGGGCGTTCTTCCCTGGTCACCCCTGGGCCGTGGCGTGCTCACCGGCAAGTACCGCAGCGGCACTCCTTCGGACTCCCGCGCTGCCTCTCCCCATTTCTCGGGCTTCGTCGGTGCCTACCTCAACGACCGCTCGCAGCGGATCGTCGAGTCGGTGGCGCGTGCCGCCGAGGGCCTCGGCTGGAACACCGTCGAGGTCGCCCTCACCTGGGTCCGCGACCGTCCGGGTGTCACCGCGCCCATCGTCGGCGCCCGCACCGCGGCACAATTGAAGGCAGCGCTCAGCATCGACGAGCTGGAGCTGCCCCCCGAGATCATCGACGCACTGGACGACGTTTCCGGAGGAGAGTGAGCAGATGTCGGCAGCCACGCGGAGGGCACTTCAGCGAAACGTCGAATGGGAATTCGATGATCACCTGCTCCCGCGCGGCATGAGTCGCAACCTGGTCACCCGGTTCCTCGTGGACCTCGCCGAGAACGGCGGGTGGGAGCTTGCCCGCGTCCGCATCACCCCGGACGGGACACACCGCGTCGTCGTACGCCGCAAGATCATCCGCCAGGTGCGGCCGCAGTTCTACTACGTCGCCTGACGGCGCAGTTCGGATCAGGCCTCGTCGAGGAACCGGTCGAAGACCCGGGCGCCGAACTCGAGCCCGTCCACCGGCACTCGCTCGTCGACGCCGTGGAAGAGTGCTGTGAAGTCCAGGTCGGCGGGCAGGCGCAGGGGCGCGAACCCGTAGCAGCGCATGCCCAGCTTGCGGAAGTGCTTGGCGTCCGTGCCGCCACTCATCGTGTACGGCGCGACGAGGGCCTCGGGATCCTCGGCCAGGATCGACCGGGTCATCACGTCGACTAGCGGTCCGTCGTAGGACACCTCCCACGGCTGCTGGTGCGAGACGAAGTCCCAGGTCACGTCCTCACCACAGAGCTCGGCCAGTGTGCGGAAGAACTCGTCCTCGTAACCGGGGAGGAATCGCCCGTCGATGTGGGCAGTCGCGTCGGACGGCACCACGTTGACCTTGTAGCCGGCTCCGAGCATCGTCGGGTTCGCGGTGTTGCGGATGACGGCGCCGAGCATGCGAGCCGCTCCCCCGAACTCCTCGATGAGCGCCTCAGCATTGTCCGGGGTCGCGGTCGTGCCGGCCAGCTCCGCGACACTGGCGAGCAGCACCTCCATGGTCGGCGTGAGCCGCACCGGCCACTGGTGCGCTCCGATGCGTGCGACCGCGCCGGCCAGCGCAGTCACCGCGTTGTCGTGGTTGATCATCGAACCGTGACCGGCGCGCCCCCGGGCGGTCAGGCGCATCCACGCCATGCCCTTCTCGGCCGCCTCGATCAGGTAGACACGGCGACCGCGAACCGTCGTGCTGAAACCGCCGACCTCACCGACAGCCTCGGTGCACCCCTCCACGAGGTCGGGCCGCTCGTTGACCAGCCACTCCGCGCCCAGGTGGCCGCCGGCCTCCTCGTCGGCCGTGAACGCGAGGACGATCGGGCGCTTCGGCAGCTGTCCAGCACGAGCACGGGCACGGATGACCGAGAGCGCCATCGCGTCGAAGTCCTTCATGTCCACGGCCCCGCGGCCCCACAGGTATCCGTCGGAGATCTCGCCGGAGAACGGGTGCAGGGTCCAGTCCTCGGCAGCGGCAGGTACGACGTCGAGGTGGCCGTGGATCAGCAACGGATCCGGGCCGTCACCGATGCGGGCCACCAGAGTGGACCGGCCCGGCCGTGACTCGACGATGGTCGACTCGATGCCGACCTCGTCGAGGAGCGTGGCCACGTGCTCCGCGGCCTTGCGCTCGCCCGGCCCGTCGCCCGTGCCGTCGTTCGTGGTGTCGATCCGGATCAGGTCGCGGCAGAGCCCGACCACCTCGGCGGCCGGGTCGTACGCCGTTGGCTGGGCATCCAGCTGGGCATCCATGCGCCCATCCTGACATCAGGGCGAAGCGTCGCCCCACGTTCACCGTGCGTTCGACCGCGCCTGCGAGCCTCATCGCACTCTCGGGATCCTGTGCCGTTCTTCCGACCTTCGAGGACCCCATGCACCTGACCGGCCGGTCTGCTCTCGCCACCTGTCTTGCTCTCGCCCTCTCCACCAGCGCACTCGCCGCATCGGCGCTGCCCGCATCGGCTGCCGGCTCGCCCGGCATCCGCATCAGCGAGGTCAAGACCAACCCCAACCCGGACTTCGTCGAGCTGGTCAACACCAGCGACGCGCCGGTCGACCTCAACGGCTGGAAGGTGATCGACGCCGATCCGGCCCACGTGCCGGCCGTGATCGCCACCACCGAGACCGTCGTGGCGCCGGGTGGGTTCCACGTGTTCGACACCGCTCTGCTGACCGGTGGGTTCGGCCTGGGCTCCGCGGACTCGGTGACCATCCAGCAGCCCGACGGCACTGCCGTCGACAGCCAGGCGTGGACCGTCCACGGCGCCCCGACCTACAGCGTCTGCGGCGATGCCTTCGTGCAGAGCGCCACGGCGACACCGGGTGCGGTCAACGACTGCCCTGTCGCCCCGTCCTGGCAGTCGGTCAAGGTCAACGAGGTCGAGTCGAACGGCGACAAGGTGGCCGACTGGCTGGAGCTGGTCAACAACGGCGCGGGCCCGGTCGACATCTCCGGATGGAAGATCCTCGACGCAGACGCCGCGCACGTGAGCACGCCCGTCGTCGTCCCCGCCAACACCACGATCCCTGCGGGTGGCCTCTACGCCATCTACACCGAGATCGCCCAGACGCCGGGCTTCGGCCTCGGCGCGACCGATTCGGTCACCGTCCTCCTGCCCGACGGCACCACGACGGTGGACACCTACGGCTGGGTCGGCCACGCCGCCACCACCTACGGCCGCTGCCCGAGCGGCACCGGTGACTTCGCGGTCACCACCGTCTCCACCCGCGGGCTGCCCAACGCCTGCAGCCCGGTTCGCGTGAACGAGGTCGAGTCCAGTGACGCGACTCCCGGTCCCGACTGGGCCGAGCTGGTCAACATCAGCGACGCACCTGTCGACGTGTCCGGCTGGGTCCTCAAGGACAGCGGCGACGCATCGCCGTACACGATCGCAGCGGCGACCAGCATCCCCGCGCACGGGCACCTCGCCATCGACAACCTGGGCTTCGGCCTGGGCAGCGGCGACGCCGTGCGCCTGTACGCCGCGGACGCGACGACACTGATCGACACCTACGCCTGGACCGCACACGCGACCACCACGTACGGCCGCTGCAAGGACGGCCTGGGCGACTTCGTCACCACCGTCGCCGCGACCAAGGGAGCGGCCAACGCGTGCCCCGGCCTCGCGACGCAGCCGTGGCCCGGCAGCCAGTCCGTCACCACCGCCGACTTGGTCACGACGTTCCCCGCCGACCTCAGCGGACTGGCTTTCGACCCGAACAGCCTCGACGTCCTCTGGGGATCCCAGAACAAGCGCGGCACGCTGTGGCGCCTGGTCCGCGACGGCGCGACCTGGGTCCCCGACACCGCCAACGGCTGGTCTGCTGGCAAGGACCCGAAGTTCCCGAACGGACTCGGCGCCCCCGACACCGAGGGCATCGCGGTCGGCGCTGACGGCTTCCTGTACGCCGCGTCGGAGCGCGACAACAGCGCGAGCGGCATCAGCCGGATGTCGATCCTGCGCTACGACCCGTCCTCGTCCGCGGCCACGCTGACGGCCACGAACGAGTGGGACGTGACCGCGGCGATCAACCTGGCGGCCGGTTCTCCCGTGCCTCCGATCGGCGCCAACCTCGGGCTCGAGGGTGTCGCCTTCGTCCCCGACGCGTTCCTCACGACGGGTGGGTTCGTCGACGAGGCCACCCACGCGGCATACGACCCCGCGGCGTACCCGAACCACGGCGGCGGCCTGTACGTCGTCGCGGTCGAGGACACGGGCAAGCTCTACGCGTTCGCGCTGAACTCCTCGGACAACTCCTCAACCCTCGTCGCCACGATCTCGACCGGCCTGCCCAAGCTGGCCGACGTGAACTTCGATGCCGAGCGGGCCCGCCTCTGGGCGGTCGCCGACGACACCGTCGACGGGCAGACGTCGCTGCTCAAGCTCGAGGGCGGCGTGTTCGTGATGGCAGAGGCCTACGACCGCCCGGCGGGCATGCCGAACCTCAACAACGAGGGCCTGGCGATCGCTCCGCGGGCGGGCTGCGTGGACGGCACGAAGGAGGTGCTGTGGTCCGACGACGGTGACACCGACGGCCACTCGCTGCGCGCGGGCACGATCACCTGCACGCCTCCCGGCACCCCGACCGTCACCGCCGCCCTGACCGGCACCCAGGCGCCCTCAGGCTGGTACCGCTCCGCGGTCACCGCGACCTTCACCTGCGCGCCGGCGGGCGCACCGATCACCAGCTGCCCGGAGCCGGTCGTGCTCGAGGCCAGTGGCGCGGACCAGACCGTGTCGGGCACCGTGACCGCTCTGGGTGGCGGCACGGCGACCACGACGGTCAGCGACATCGACATCGACCGCATCGCCCCCGCGGTGACGGTCGGCGGTGTCGTCGCCGGTCGCCTCTACGTCGGCAACAAGCCTCGCCCCACCTGCGAGGGCACGGATGCGCTCTCCGGCATGGCGACCTGCACGCTCGCCACGAGCTCGACCCCCACGTGGACCACCATCACCGCGACCGCGACGGACAACGCCGGCAACGTGGCCACGGCGACGGCGCGCTACCGGACGCTGCCGCTCACCGTGAAGGGTGCTCGCTGGGTCGACGGCGCATTCAAGCTGAAGCGCGGCGCGACCTACCAGGTGAAGGCCACGGCGGTCACCAGCGGACGGATCTCCCGTCTCTACCGCGGCACAACGCCCACCGCCTGGCGCGCGCTCGTGGGCGGCGCCTCCACCGTGCGGATCCCGCCCGCGATCCGGCCGGGCACGGTCTGGCGGATCCAGCTTCGGGCCGGCGGCTCGAGCTACACGGTGAAGGTGGTCACGACCCGCTGAGGGCGATCGGGTCCGCCTGCGCAACTGTCGCTGCGTAGGCGGATCCGATGATCCCGGCGTTGTTGATGAGCGTGGCCAGCCTGACCGGCGTGTCCACATCGATCAGGTGGAACCACGGCTCGGGTGTCCTGGAGACGCCACCGCCCAGCAGGAACAGGTCGGGGCTGACAAGGCGTTCAAGGTGCTTCAGGTAGCGCGAGACCTTCGCCGCCCACGGTTCCCAGTCGAGCCCCGTGATCTCCCTGGCCCGGGCACTGGTCGTCGACTCGGCGACGGCACCGTCGAGCTCGAGGTGCCCGAACTCCGCGTTCGGGATCAGCGTGCCGTCGTAGACCATCGCAGCCCCGATGCCGGTGCCGAGGGTGATGGTCAGGACCAGACCCTGCTGGCCCCGGCCCGCGCCGTACTCCGTCTCGGCCAGGCCGGCCGCGTCCGCGTCGTTGAGGTACGCCGCGGGGCCGGGAAGGGCGTCGTCGAGGAGCTCGGGCAGCGAGACCCCCACCCAGGAAGGATCGATGTTCGCCGCCGAGAGCGCGACCCCGTGCCGGACGATCGCAGGCAGCGCGATCCCGACAGGCGCGGACACCCCGAAGCCGTTCACCAGCTCCGCGATCGTGTCTCGCACGGCCGCCGGCGTCGCCGGCTTCGGCGTGTCGAGGCGACGGCGCATCTCCAGCAGCTCGCCGGTCGCGGTGTCGACGACAGAGGCCTTGATGCCCGTCCCGCCGACGTCGACTCCGATTGCGTGCGTCATGACTGCCTCTCCTTCAGTGGCTCGTGGACCGCAGTCAACCGCTCCGAGCACTCGCTCGGGAAGTTGCGCCAGGACAATTCGTCCGCTGCCAGGACATATTCGATGGCCGGCGTCTAGGCTTCTCGCGTGATGAGCGCCACACGCACCGCGGTTGCCATGAGCCGTTCCCGGAGCCAGGTGCTCGAGGCGATCCGCCAGGCCAATGGCGTCACCCGCGGGGAGCTCCACCGGCTCATCGGGCTCTCGCGGAGCGCGGTGGCGGACGCAGTGCAGGGCCTGATCGAAGCCCGGCTCGTCGTCGAGGAGCTGCCGCCCCCGCGCGGCAAGGGCGCCGGTGCCGGACGTCCCGCCGCCGTGCTCCGGCCGTCGGCGGACAGCGGTCTCGTCGTGGGCCTCGACTTCGGCCACTCCCACATCGCCGCCGGGATCGCGGACACCGCCGGCACCGTCCTCGGAGAGCGCCGCCGCGCCCTCGACGTCGACCACAGGCCCAGGGATGCCTTCGACGCCGTCACGGCCCTGGTCCTCGAGCTGCTGGTCGAGGACGGACGGACCATCGACGACGTCCGGACCGTGGCGGCCGGGCTCCCGGCCCCGCTCGACCTGCGCACCGGTCGGCCCCATTCCCACCCGGTCCTCGCCGGCTGGGCCGGCCTCGACCCGGCGGCCGAGCTCGCGGCACGCCTCGGCCGACCGGTGGCCCTCGCCAACGACGCGGACCTGGGCGCGCTGGGCGAGCTCCGCTACGGCGCCGCGCGCGGACTGCGTGACTTCGTCTACGTGAAGGTCTCGGCTGGTCTCGGCGCCAGCCTCATCCTGGACCGCGAGGTCCACCGCGGCGCCAACGGCCTGGCCGGGGAGATCGGCCACATCCGGCTCAGCGAACGCGGCGGCCTCCTGTGCCGCTGCGGCAACCGGGGCTGCCTCGAGACCGTCCTGTCGACCAATGTCATGGAGACCCGGTTCCGTGAGCTGGCCTCGAGCGACACCGATCCGGTCTTCCCGCTGCGCAGCTGCGCTGCCGACCCCGAGATCGCGACGTATCTCCGCGAAGCGGGGCGCACGCTGGGCCGCGCGCTCGCGGACCTCTGCAACTGGGTCAACCCGCAAGCAGTCGTCGTCGGCGGCGTCTTCGGCACCGCCGGCCAGGCGGCGGCCCACGCTGTCCGGGAGGGCATGTTGCGCTTCGCCGCGCCGATCGAGGGCGCCGGCGTCGAGGTCCACACGGGCGAGCTGGGGCTCCGCGCGGAGCTGATGGGCGCGGTCGCGGCCGCCGGCCGCAAAGCCCGCGCCAACACCGGCTGACCTGCGCCGAAATGAAGAAAAGGCCCCGTGGAGCCGGGGCCTTCTCAGTGTCCGAGGGGGGACTTGAACCCCCACGTCCGTTAAAGGACACTAGCACCTCAAGCTAGCGCGTCTGCCATTCCGCCACTCGGACGAGTGCGGGAGAAACAGTAGCAGGGCTGGGGCCTGATCCTCACATCGGCCCCACCCACCCCACGAGCCGTGAGACGTGTCGGGCAGGCGGTCCTCAGGACAGCAGACTTGTCAGTTTCGCCAGTGACAACTCGAGGTGCGTGTCGGCGTACTGGTGGACCACGTTCTTCAGCCCGCCCATGACCAGCGCGCCGCTCAGGCCGGCAGTCACCACGACGTCAGTGGCTCCCTCGGCGGGCGTCAGCTCGAACCGGATGTCGAGGCCGACACCCATCACGGACTGGCCGCTCATCGCGAACGCCGACGGAGCAGCGAACTCGGTGATGCGCCACGTCATCGGCATCGGGATGTTGAGCAGCACGACCTTCTCGATGAACGTCGTCCCGACCGCGACCTCGGTCGGAGGGGCCTTGGGCCAGCTCGCGTGGAGCGAGAGCCAGTCCGCCCATCCCGACGGCGGAGAGGCAATCTCCCAGACCTGCTCTGTGGGAGCTTCAAGACGCGCCTCGCGGCGGATGGTCACCATGAGGTGATCCTACGAAGGTCGTCACTAGGCTGTTGCCATGACGGACCCGTTCCGCGTCGCGTTCGTCGCCGGCGTCTCCCCCGACAAGTGGACCCGACGCTGGCGTGACCGCTTTCCGGACAGTCCCCTCGAGGTCACCCTCGTCCCTGACGAGGAGCAGCGCGCGGTCCTCACCGACGGCGCGGTCTCCATGTCGTTCGTCAGGCTGCCCGTGGCCAAGGACGGTCTCCACGTCATCCCCCTGTACGTCGAGGTGTCGGTCGCCGTCGTGTCGGTCGAGGACGATCTCAGCCTCCACGACGAGCTCACGGTTGCCCACCTCGCCGACCGGCAGCTGGTCACCGACCCAGCGGCTCTGCCTGCCTGGTCCGACATCGCGACGGTCCAGCGGCTTCCCTTCCCCGCCATGTCCGCAGGAGACGCGGTCGAGGTGGTCGCGAGCGGCACGGGCGTTGCCGTCCTGCCGATGTCCGTCGCCCGCATGCACCACCGCAAGGACGTCGTCGCACGCGTGCTCACCGACGGTCCGGAGCACCCGGTCGGGCTGGCGTGGCGCGTGGACGATGTCGACCCGCGCATCGAGACCTTCATGGGCATCGTGCGAGGGCGCACGGCCAACAGCTCGCGCTCCAGTGACGAGGCGCCCAAGCAGAAGCCGACAAAGAAGGCACAGGCCAAGCGCGCCGTTGCGAAGACGGGCGGAAGCGCGGGCTCGGCGGCCCGCAAGCGTGGCGCGTCCGGTCGCACCGCTCGCAAGCCCAAGCGCCGCTGAGCCAGCGCCGCTGATCCAGCGCCCGGGGGCCTCAGCCGAGCAGGGACTCCAGCCAGGCCGCGAGCTCGCGCGCAGACGCATCGACCATCGCCGGCCAGTCGAGAGCACTCTCGTCGGCGTTGTCGGACACGTGCTTCGCCATCCGCACCGGCACGCCGAACTGCCGCGCCGCGTAGGCCACGGCGTACCCCTCCATGTCGACGAGGTGTGCCTGCATCGCCAGCCTGGCCCGGACCACGGGGTCGGTGACGAAGACGTCGCCGGTGGCGAGCACGACCTCACGCGCTGCGTCCACGACCAGGCGCTCCTCGGGGTCGTAGCCGAGCGCGCGGATCGCGTCAGCGTTGATGTCGTGGTTGAGGACCGTGCCCGGCTCGTGCAGGCCGATGAGGTGGTCCCGGAGCGCGCCCGCCGTGCCGATGTTGACCACGACGACGTCCGCGAGTGACCCCAGCCCAGCCAGGGACCGCGCGACTGCCGTCGCGGCTGCGGTCTTCCCCAGGCCCGTGATCACCAGGTCGAGCCCGGAGGGCACGTAGGCCGCTTCGGCACGGGTGGCCGCCACGACGAGCGGACGGGCCGAGGGCGGGAGAACGTCATCAAGGAAGCGCACGCGCCGCAATCTACGTCTCTGTGGTCTATCTCTCGAAACCGTAACCATCGCTTCCCAATGAGGTTGGATCGACAGCTGGAATGTCCCCCTCTCGGGGAACCACCAATGGAAGGACACACCATGCAGAAGCGACTCGCGTCCACGCAGCGACTGGCCGCCGCAGCGGCCATCCTCGCTGTCACCCTCACCGGATGCTCCGAAGCACAGGATGCCGCCGACAAGGCGAAGGCCAAGGCTTCCGAAGCCGCCGCCGCCAAGGCGTCCGAGGCTGCAGCCCAGGCCAAGGAGAAGGCATCCGACGCTGCGGGCAAGCTCAACGACAAGGCCACCGAGATGGGTGGCGACAAGGCAGGCGCCCTCGTCGACGACGTTCTCGGCAAGCTCAGCCCCGAGCAGCAGGAGAAGCTCCAGGGCCTCGACGCCGTCGCGCTCGGCGAGAAGGGGGCCCTCGCCGAGGACGCCGACTCGCTGACCGTTGCCGAGTTCTTCGCCGCTCGCCAGTCCGCCGCTGCCACCGGCGGCGAGGACCTCTCGGCCCTCGAGGCCGTCACCGGCCCGCGCGTCTTCAAGCGTGCTTCCAGGTACGTCGTGCGCAACTCGGGCAAGGACATCCCGTTCGTCGTGAACGTGGTCGCCGCCGAGGCCGGCAGTGTCGACGTGTGCGTGGGCCCGAAGGGCAAGAAGTCCCGCACGCTCACCGTCACCGACGGCAAGGTCGTCAAGAACATCGCCGGCGACCACACCTGCTGATCCCGCCATCGGCAGCGGCCCGCCACTCCCTCGGGGTGGCGGGCCGCTGTGCGCCCGCAGGCATGTCAGGCTGCCCACATGCACGTCGTCGAACCCGGCGAGCCCGCCGAGCTCGCGTTGCGAGCGGGCTCCCTCCTCCGGTCCACCTTCGGGACAGACCCGGAGGTCGTGGCGCGGGCCACCGGTCGCGTCAACCTGATCGGTGAGCACACGGACTACAACGCGGGGTTGTGCCTGCCGCTCCCGCTCCCCCACGCGACGTACGCCGCGGCGGCACGGCGCCCGGACTCCCGGGTGCGCGCGATCAGCACGCTGGCGCCTGACGGTTTCGATGGCGAGCCCGAGCACGCAACGGGCTGGGCCGCCTACGCCGCCGGCGTGGTCTGGGCTCTTCGTGAGGAGGGCATCGACGCTCCCGGCATCGACCTGGCCATCGCCTCGACGGTGCCGATCGGCGCCGGTCTCGCCTCGTCCGCAGCGCTGAGCTGTGCCGTTGCACGGGCAGTCGGCGCGCTGGTCGGCGACGTGCCTCCCGACGTGATGGTGCGGGCAGCGATCCGTGCCGAGAACGAACGCGCCGGGGCGCCGACCGGGGGCATGGACCAGACCGTCGCGATCCATGGCCACGCCGGACAGGCGCTGCTCCTCGACTTCGCTGACGGTTCACGCACACCGGTGGCCTGGGCGCCTCCCGATCTCGCGCTCCTGGTCATCGACACGGTGGTCAGCCATTCCCTCGCCGACGGGCAGTACGCCGCCCGGAGGGCCTCCTGTGCCGCTGCAGTGACCGCTCTCGGAGTGCGGACGCTGCGCGACGTCAGCCTGGCGCAGCTCGCCGGCGTGTCCGGCTCCCCCGAGTGGCTCCCCCGTGCCGCTCACGTCGTCAGCGAGAGCCTGCGGGTCGAGGCGTTCGTCCGCGCCACCGCGCGTGGTGACTGGGCGGAGGCGGGAGCCCTCCTCACCGCGAGCCACGAGTCGCTGCGCGACGACTACCAGGTCAGCACCCTCGAGCTCGACCTAGCCGTCGATTCCGCCCGCCGCGCCGGCGCGCTGGGCGCGCGCATGACCGGCGGCGGGTTCGGCGGCTCGGCCATCGCGCTCGTGCCCGAGGGCCGCCTCCAGTTCGTCATGACATCGATCGTGCTGGACTTCCAGGAACGCGGCTGGGATCCGCCGCTCTTCCTCCGGGCCTGAAATGCAGACCGGTCCGGCGTACCTCCCAGGTACGCCGGACCGACCCGACTGATGGTGCTGATGCCTTACAGCGTCACTTGAGTTCGGCCGACGACAGGCCGAGGATGCGACGGGCGACGATCAGCTGCTGAATCTGCTGCGTGCCCTCGAAGATGTCGAGGATCTTCGAGTCGCGGGCCCACTTCTCGAGCAGCTCGGTCTCGGCGTAACCGACACCCGTGCAGAGCTCGACACAGGACAGCGTCACGTCGGAGCCGACACGACCGGCCTTGGCCTTGGACATCGAGGCCTCGAGCGAGTTCGGCAGCTTGTTGTCGGCCATCCAGGCGGCCTGCAGGGTGAGCAGGTGCGCACCCTCCCAGTCCGACTCGAGCTGGAGGAACTTGGCGGCGGCAGCCGACTGCAGGTAGGCGGGCTTGTCGTAGTCGATCTCGACACCGGCCTGCTTGAGCAGGTCGCGGGTCAGGTCGAGCGACGCGCGGGCACAACCGACGGCCATGGCGGCCACGAGGGGACGCGTGTTGTCGAAGGTGGCCATCGCACCGGCGAAGCCCTCCTTGACGTTGATCTCCGGGTTGCCCAGGAGGTTCTCCGCCGGGACGCGAGCGTCCGTGAAGGTGATCACCGCGGTGTCGGAGGCGCGGATGCCGAGCTTGTGCTCGAGACGCTCGACCTTGACGCCGGGGGTGTCCTTGAAGACGACGAAGGACTTGATCGCGGCCTTGCCGAGCGACTTGTCCAGGGTGGCCCACACGACGATCGAGTCGGACCGGTCACCAGCGGTGACGAAGATCTTCTCGCCGTTGATGACGTAGTGGTCGCCGTCCTTCTTCGCGGTCGTGGTGATCGCGGACGAGTCCGAGCCGAACGACGGCTCGGTGATCGCCATCGAGGCCCACGTGCCCTTGAACCGCTCCATCTGCTCGTCGGTCGCGACGGACGCGATCGCCGAGTTGCCGAGGCCCTGGCGCGGGAACGCGAGCATCAGACCCGTGTCGCCCCAGCACATCTCCTGGACGGAGAGCACGGACGCGAGGTTGGAGCCGTTCTTGTTGCCCTTGTCGGCCGAGGCCTCCACGCGGACACCGGTCGCACCGGCACCCTCGGACGACCCCGACGACTCGAGGCCGTCGATCATCGCGGCGAGCATGTCGAGTTCCTTGGGGTACTCGTGCTCGGCGAGGTCGTACTTGCGGGAGATCGGACGGAGCATGTTCATCGCGACCTGGTGGGCCTGCTCGACGAACGCCTTGTGCTTCTTGGGGGTTTCGAGATTGATCATGGCTGTGTCTCCTCTGATCTGAGCCGGGGCTCAGACGAGGACGCCTCCTTCCAGGATGCCGACGGCCCGCAGGTCGCGGTACCACCGCTCGACCGGGTGCTCCTTCGTGAAGCCGTGGCCACCGAGCAGCTGCACGCCGTCGTTGCCGATCTGCATGCCCTTGTCGGCGCAGATCTTGCGGGCCAGGGCGACCTCGCGGGAGAAGTCCTTGCCCAGCGCAGCACGCGAGGCGGCCTTGTAGGTGATCAGGCGCATGGCCTGCAGCTCGATCGCGATGTTGGCGACCATGAACGCAACCGACTGACGGTGCGAGATCGGCTCACCGAACGCCTCGCGCTCCTTGACGTAAGGAATCACGTAGTCGAGCACGGCCTGGCCGGTGCCGACCGCGAGGGCGCACCAGGCGAGGCGGGACAGACGGACAGCCTCGGTGTACGTCGAGCCGTCGGCCTCGCCCAGGATGGCGGAAGCCTCGACCTTGACGTCGCGCAGCCAGACCTTGGACAGGCTGGCAGCCTTCAGGCCCATGGCCGGGTCGGCCTCGACCTTGAGACCGGGGGTGCTGGACTCGACCAGGACGAGGACGTTCTTGCCGTCGAGCTCGGCACCGATGATGAAGAGCTCGGCGTCGGCACCGCGGGGAACCAGCGACTTCACACCGTTGAGCACGAGGCCACCGTCGGCCTTGACCGCCTGGGTGGACGGCTTGAAGACGTCGAACAGGACAGCGGGCTCGGTGAGCGCGAGCGCAGCGCCCGGGACCTCGGCGCCGGTGAAGGCGGGGAGGTAGGTCTGCTGCTGCTCGTCAGTGCCCCACAGGCTCAGTGCGGTCGCGACCGCACCAGGCGCCAGGGTGGCGACAGCCATGCCCATGTCGCCCTTGGCGAGTGCCTCGGCGACCAGGGTGCCGGCCACAGCGGAGCGCTCCTCGGCGATGCCGCCGAGCGACTCGGCGACACCGAGGATCGGCAGGCCGATCTCGAGCGACGCGGCGAGGACGTCGTGCGGCGTCACCGCGGCCTCGTTGGCCTCGGCAGCCAGCGGACGGATCGCCTCAGCGGCGAACTCGCTCACGACGTCGACGAGCATCTGCTCGTCCTCGGTCGGCTTCAGGTCGAAGAGACCCTTCGGCTGGGCGGAGGGCGTCTTGACGCCTGCGGCGCCCTTCTTGCCCTTCTTGGAGAAGGTGCGGCTGGCGGAGGCGGCGACCTTGAAACCGCCGCGCGTGGCGTTGAACACCACGGCTTCGGTCGACCGGCGCATCTTCAGCTTGTCGAGAAGAGGGCTCTGGGCCATCTTGTTCAGGGCGAGCACGGCGATCCCGATGGGGTCGCGCGTCTCCTTGTTCGACAGGCCGAACTTGCCGCCGGCCCGGGTGACAGGGTTCTGGGACATGCGCCAACTGTAACTGTGAGTTACACGCTGCGCTACAGGACACGGATCACGTTTACGATTTGCCCATGACGAACGCGCCCGACAGCACTCCCTTCGCTCCGCACGGCCCCCTCCCCGGGGGCGGCAAGGTGCGTGAGATCACTCGCTGGGGCGAGCCGGTGATGCACCGCAAGCTGCGCCCCGTCACGGCGTACGACGCGTCCCTGCGCGAGCTCGTCGCCGACATGGTCGCGACGATGTACGCCGCGGAGGGCGTCGGCCTGGCCGCGAACCAGATCGGTGAGGATCTGGCCGTCTTCGTCTTCGACTGCCCCGATGCGAGCGGCCGCCACACCGTGGGTGTCGTGTGCAATCCCGTCGTGACCGTCTCCGAGGGACGGGGCCGCAAGCTCGACAAGGGCGATGAGGGCTGCCTCTCCTACCCCGGCGCGTTCGTCCCGTGCAGCCGTCCGGACTACGCCGCGGTCGACGGGTTCGGCCTCGACGGCGAGCCCGTCCACTTCGAGGGCGACGGCCTGCTGGCGCGCTGCCTGCAGCACGAGGCGGACCACCTCGAAGGAACGGTGTTCGGCGACCGCCTCGCGTTCGGCGCCCAGAAGAAGCTGCGCAAGCAGATGGAGCAGGCGATTGCCGAGTACCCCCTGAGCTGGCCCGCGAACGAGGTCTGACCGTGCATCCTCGCGGGACCTCCCGCGCGGCTCACTTCCACCCACGGGTGGTTGTGGCGGACGCCCGTGCGCGGGAAGGTGGCTCCATGAGCACAGAGACCAGCGAGATCACTCCCGGCCAGACCGAGGCATTCGATGCCGCCGGTCTGCTCGGGGACCTGCGTGCCACCTTCGCCTCGGGGCGCACCCGCGACTTCGCCTGGCGCGACGCGCAGCTCGACGCCCTGGCCCGGATGCTGGTCGAGAACGAGGCGGCTGTCATCGAGGCCCTTGCCGCCGATCTCGGCCGTCCGACCCTGGAGGCCTGGGTCTCCGAGGTCCGGATGATCGAGAAGGAGATCCGGACCATCCAGAAGCACTACCGGAGCTGGGCTGGCGAGAAGAAGTACAAGACGCCGGCGTTCTTCAAGCCGGGTCGCTCGGCCGTGCGGTTCGACCCGTTGGGCGTGGTGCTGGTCATCGCTCCGTGGAACTACCCGGTGCAGTTGCTGATCTCGCCGCTGGCCGCGGTGATCGCTGCGGGCAACACCGCGGTCGCGAAGCCGTCGGAGCTCTCCCCCGCGACCTCCGCGCTGCTGACGCGGCTCGCCGCGGAGTACCTCGACTCCGACGCGATCCGGTTCGTCGAGGGCGGCATCGACGAGTCGACCGCGCTGCTCGAGCAGCGCTGGGACCACATCATGTACACCGGCAACGGCATGGTCGGGCGCATCGTCGCCGCCGCGGCTGCCAAGCACCTCACCCCGGTCACCCTGGAGCTCGGCGGCCAGTCCCCCACGATCGTCGACAAGGACGTCAACCTCACGCTGGCGGTCGACCGCATCGCCGGCGGCAAGTGGGTCAACGCCGGCCAGACCTGCATCGCGCCGAACCACGTCTTCATCCACGAGGACGTCGAGCAGGAGTTCGTCGAGCGCCTCAAGAAGACCCTCGTCACGCGCTACGGGCGCGACCCGCGCACGAGCAAGGACTTCGGTCGCATCGTCAACGAGCGCCACGCGGCGCGCGTCGCAGGGCTGATCACCGCCGGCGGCTTCGACTCGGTCGTGGCCGGCGGGGACTCCGACGTCCGCAGCCGTTACGTCGCGCCGACGGTGCTGCGCGGCGTACGTCCCGACGCGGCGGTGATGCAGGAGGAGATCTTCGGGCCGGTGCTGCCGCTCATCACGTTCCGCGACCTCGACGAGCCCATTGCGGCGATCAACGCCGGCGAGAAGCCGCTGGCGCTCTACGTCTTCAGCAACTCCGACGAGACGGTCGAGCGGGTGCTGTCCGAGACGTCGTCGGGCGGCGTCTCGGTCAACGACGTCTTCATGCACATGATGAGCGGCGAGATGCCGTTCGGCGGCGTGGGCGAGAGCGGCTACGGCGCCTACCACGGCCAGGCAGGCTTCGAGACGTTCAGCCACGCGAAGGCGGTCTACCGCCGACCGGGCTGGTTCCGAGACCCGGCGCTCCTCAAGCCGCCGTACAAGGGGTGGAAGCTGAAGGTGCTCCGCAAGGTCTTCTGACCGAGCGGAGGGCGCACGGGGTCAGCGCGAGCCGTAGGCCCTGCCGATCGCGGCGTCGTAGATCGCGGTCGGCGTGAAGTCGACCGAGCTGCGGATCATGCGTGCGCCCTTGCCGACCGGGTAGACGGCAGCGGGCCGCTTCGCCGTGGCCGCCTTCGCAATCTTCTCCCCCACGACCTCGGGTCCGACCGAGGTGGAGGGCTTGTAGGCCTGGTCCATCATCTTGCGGGCGCGACGCGCGTACTTCCCGTACGCCGTGCTGCCGGACGCCTCCTCAAGCGAATCGCCCGCGATGCCGTGCCACTCGCTGCGGATTGCTGCCGGGGCGATCAGGACGACCTTGACGCCGAAGGGCGCCACCTCGAGCCGCATGCAGTTGCTCAGGCCCTCGACTGCGTACTTCGTCGCGTGGTACCAGCCGCCGAACGGCTCGTAGAAGCGTGCCCCGATGCTGGAGACGTTGATGATCCGGCCCGACTTCTGGGCGCGCATCGCAGGCAGGACGAGCTGCGTGAGGCGGGCGAGGGCGAAGAGGTTCACCTCGAACTGCCGCCGGCCCTCCTCGATCGGGACGTCCTCGATCGCGCCGAACGAGCCGTAACCGGCGTTGTTCACCAGCACGTCGATGCGCCCCTGCTCCGCAAGGATCTGGTCGACCACCGCCACCATCGAGGCGTCGTCGGTGAGGTCCAGCGCGAGCACGTGCGCACCGCGCTCGCCCAGCGGAGCCATCCGGTCCGTGCGCCGCGCCGCGACGTACACGGTGAAGCCGGCCTTCATCAGCTCATCCGCCGCGGACTCCCCGATGCCGCTCGAAGCGCCGGTGACCAGGGCAACCTTCTTCGTCATGAGCCTCAACCTAGCGCCGAGCGATCAGCGACGTGAAGTGATGTAGCAGGCGACCGCGGTCGCCGCCGCGACGTTGAGGGAGTCGATGCCCTCGCGCATCGGGATGATCGCGCGACGGTCAGCCGACTGCTCCCAGCGCGGCGACAGCCCGTGGCCCTCGGAACCGAGCACCAGCGCCACCCTCTCCACGCCGGCGACTGCCTCCTCGATGGGGGTCGAGTCCTCGGCGAGGGTGAGCGCAACGGTGGTGAATCCCCGTGCAGACAGTGCGGGCAGCGCGTCATACCAGTCCGGGAGGCGGGTCCACGGCGTGGAGAAGACAGCACCCATGCCCACCTTGATCGAGCGACGGTAGAGCGGGTCCGCACAGCGCGGCGCCAGCAGCACTGCATCGAAGCCGAGCGCTGCGCCGCTCCGGAAGATCGCGCCGACGTTGGTGTGGTCGACGAGGTCCTCGAGGACCAGGACCGACCGGGCGCCCGCGAGCACCTCATCGACCGAAGGCAGCGGCTTGCGCGCGAGGGAGGCCAGCGCGCCACGGTGCACGTGGAAGCCGGTGACCTCCTCGGCCAGGCGCTCCGGCATCACGAAGCACGGTGCGTCGGTGGTGGCCAGCACGTCGGCAAGTGCTTCCATCCGCCGCTCCGGCATCAGGAAGGACCGTGGCTGGAAGCCGGCTTCGACCGCGCGCCGGATCACCTTCTCCCCCTCGGCGAGGAAGAGGCCGTGCTCGGTCTCGACGTGCTTGCGCAGCTCGACGTCACGCAGGTCGCGGTAGTCGGCGAGCCTGGGGTCCGCCGGGTCCGCGACCTCGATAACTGACGCCATCAGCGGCTGTAGCGCTCCGGGTGGGCCACGGCCACGACCTCGCCGACGACGATGATCGCGGGAGGCTTGATCTGCTGGGCCTCGATGTCGGCGGCGAGCGTGCCGAGCGTCGAGAGGACCGTGCGCTCGTCGGGCATCGTGCCGTCCATGATCACGGCCACCGGCGTGTCCGCAGGCCGTCCGCCGTCGACGAGCGCCGTTGCGATCGCCGGAGCGTTCTCCACGGCCATGAGCAGCACGATCGTGCCGCGCATCTGCGCCACGGCGGGCCAGGCGACGAGTGAGTCGGGGTGACCCGGCGGGATGTGGCCCGAGATCACGGTGAACTCGTGGGCGATGCCGCGGTGGGTGACCGGGATGCCGGCGCGGGCCGGGACCGAGATGGACGACGAGAGGCCCGGGATGATCTCGACCGGGACGCCTGCCTCGTTGCAGGCCAGGACTTCCTCGTAGCCACGGCCGAACACGAAGTTGTCGCCGCCCTTGAACCTGACGACGCGCTTGCCGGCCTTGGCCCGCTCGACGATGACCTCATTGATGAAGTCCTGCGAGGCGTAGCGACCACGCGGCAGCTTGGCGACGTCGATCAGCTCGACGTCCGGGGAGAGCTCTGCGAGCAGCTCGCGCGGGGCGAGCCGGTCAGCGACGACGACATCCGCCGAGGCCAGCGCGTTGCGGGCCGCGATGGTCACGAGGTCGGGGTCACCGGGACCACCACCGACCAGGACGACGCCGGGGGTCTTCACGACCTCGTGGGCGCCGCCGCCGAGGGTGCCGTCACGCAGGGCGACCAGGATCTCGTCGCGGACCGCGGCCGAACGGCGCGGCTCACGGTTGGCGAGGACTGCGACGGTCAGGCCCTCGTGGCGGCCGACAGCCGGGGTCCATGCGGTGGCGGCGCTCGCATCGTCACTGCGCACGCAGAAGATGCGACGCTCCTCGGCCGCGGCCGCGATGGCGGCGTTGGTCGCCGGGTCGTCGGTCGCGGCGATGGCGTACCAGGCACCGTCGAGGTCGCTCTCGGTGAACTCACGCAGGTGGAGCGTGATCTCGTCCTCGAAGCCCTCGATGGCGGGGGTGACCGAGCGGGCCACGACGACGACGTCGGCACCCACTCCGATCAGGGTCGGGATGCGCCGCTGGGCGACGTGTCCGCCACCGACGACGAGGACACGGCGGCCGGCGAGCCGGAGCCCGACCGGGTACGACGGCAGGTTGAGGTCTTCCGGGATCACCGTCATCAGGCGTCCGGCCCTGCCATGACCGACTCCAGCGTGGCCATCTCGTTGAGCACCCGTGCTGCGGCCTGGACCAGCGGCACCGACAGGGCGGCGCCGGTGCCCTCGCCGAGGCGCAGGTCCAGGTCGACCAGGGGCCGCAGGCCGAGCTGCTGGAGCGCGACGATGTGGCCGGACTCGACGCTGCGGTGACCCGCGATGCAGTAGTCGATCGAGGCGGGAGCAAGGCGCTGCGCGACGAGCGCCGCAGAGCCGGCGATCACGCCGTCGAGGAGGACCGGCACGCCACGGGCGGCACCACCGAGGACCAGCCCCGCGATGCCGGCGTGCTCGAGGCCACCGACCTCGGCAAGCAGGTTGATGGCGTCGTCGACACCTGCGGTGCGCGCCACAGCTGCGGCCACGATCTCGGTCTTGCGGTTCAGCGTCTCGTCGTCGATGCCGGTGCCGCGACCCGTCACCAGGTCGGCGTCGGTGCCGGTGAAGGCAGCGATCAGGGCAGCGCTGGGCGTGGTGTTGCCGATGCCCATGTCACCGGTCAGCAGGAGGTCGGCGCCACCGTCGACCAAGCGGTTGGCGATCTCGATGCCCACGGCCAGACCAGCGAGTGCCTCGTCACGGGTCATCGCAGCACCCTTGGCCAGGTCGGCCGTGCCGCGGCGTACCTTGCGGGAGAGGACCTCCGCGCCGGTGCCGACACCCTCGGCGACGTCGCCGTCGACCGCGATGTCGACGACGGTCACCGAAGCGCCGCAGGCGCGCGACAGCACGTTGATCGCGGCACCACCGTTGCGGAACACCTCGACCATGACCGCGGTGATGTCCTTGGGCCAGGGGGTCACCCCCTGCGCGAGGACGCCGTGGTCACCGGCGAAGACGGCGACGGCGGGCGCACCGGGCACCGCGGGCGGGCACGTCCGGGCGATGCCGGCGAGCTGGATCGACAGGGACTCGAGGACGCCGAGCGCACCCGCAGGCTTGACCAGACCGGCCTGACGCGCCTCGGCGTCAGCGACGGCAGTGGCGTCAAGAGGCTGGATGCTTGCGAGGGTCGTGCTCAGTACGTCAGTCACGCAGCCATTCTCACGTAACAGGATCGGAACTCCGTACCCGTTCCACCCGGCGGGCCTTGTTGCCTAGGCTGCCTCGCATGAGCCTCGAGCGTCCGCAGACCCCGAATCCCTACGAGTTCCTGCCGGCCACCGCGTCCTTCACCGTGACCAGTGACGACGTGACCGACGGATCCCCGCTGAAGCCCGCGCAGGTCTACTCCGAGGGCAACACCTCGCCACAGCTGTCGTGGAGCGGTGCCCCCGAGGGCACGAAGAGCTACGTCGTCACCTGCTTCGACCCGGACGCCCCGATCGTGTCCGGTTTCTGGCACTGGGTCGTGGCCGACATCCCGGCCGACGTGACGTCGCTGGACACCGGCGCGGGTGCGCTCGGCGACGCCAAGCTGCCCGACGGCGCCTTCCACGTGCGCAACGACTTCGGCACCCGAGACTTCGGCGGCGCCGCTCCCCCGGAGGGCGACCGCCCGCACCGCTACTTCTTCGTGGTCCACGCCGTGGGCCTCGAGCAGCTCGGTGCCGATGCGGACGCCACCCCTGCGGTCGTCGGCTTCAACCTCGCCTTCAAGACGCTGGGCCGCGCAGTCATCACCGGCACATGGCAGGCCTGACTCCGAGTTGAGTGCGCAAGTGGCTGTTCTCGCCACATGCCTGCGCACTCAACTCCGGAGCAGATCCTCGAAGCTGACGTAGCTGCTCGAGCCCGGATCGAACCCGGCGTCCACCGCGGTGGGCGCCGGCTTCGCAGTCGTCGCGGAGCCGGCACCCAGCAGAGCCGCCAGCTCGCCAGCCGCACGCGCGACCCGCGATGCCAACGCGCCCGATGCAGTAGCACCGAAGTCCTCGGTCGCCGCGAACACGCCGGTCGGCACCACGACCGCGTGCAGGTACGAGAACAGCGGCCGCAGCGCGTGCTCGAGCACCAGCGAGTGACGTGCAGTGCCGGCGGTCGCCGCGACCAGCACCGGCTTCCCGGCGAGCAGGTCCGGCTCCAGGACGTCGAAGAAGGTCTTGAACAACCCGCTGTACGACGCGGAGAAGACCGGCGTCACCGCGACAACCGCATCCGCGCGGCGTACCTGCTCGATCGCGTCCGCGAGTGCACCGGTCGGGAATCCTGTCAGCAGGTTGTCTGCCAGCGCGTGCGCCAGCTCGCGCAGCTCGATGAAGACCACCTCGACCGGCTCGCCCCGTGTCTCGAGCGACCCGACCACGGCCGTCGCCAGCTGGTCGGCGAGGTTCCTCGTCGATGACGGCACGCTGAGCCCGGCGGAGACGACGGCGATCCGGTGCGTCATCGGTCGCTCTTCCCGGTGACGTCGTCGGCCGCGGCGTACACCGTGGCATCGTGCGAACCGCCGGCCTTCGCCACCAGCGAGGCGTGCGTCGGAGCGTCCGGGACGTGCGCCGGACGTCCCTCCGCGAAGCCTGCGCGCAGGTCGGGCAGGATCTCGCCGAGCAGGTCGAGCTGCTCGAGCACCGTCTTCAACGGCAGGCCCGCGTGGTCAACGAGGAAGAGCTGGCGCTGGTAGTCACCGACGTAGTCGCGGAAGCCGAGCGTCTTCTCCAGGAACTGCTGCGGCGAACCGACGGTGAGTGGCGTCTGGTCCATGAAGTCCTCGAGCGACGGACCGTGGCCGTAGACCGGGGCGTTGTCGAAGTACGGGCGGTACTCGCGGATCGCGTCCTGGCTGTTCTTGCGCATGAAGAACTGGCCACCGAGCCCGACGATCGCCTGGTCGGCCTTGCCGTGGCCGTAGTGCTCGAAACGCTGGCGGTAGAGGCCGATCATCTGCGCCGCGTGCGACGCCGGCCAGAAGATGTGGTTGGAGAAGAAGCCGTCGCCGTAGTACGCCGCCTGCTCGGCGATCTCGGGGCTGCGGATCGACCCGTGCCACACGAAGGGCGCGACACCGTCGAGCGGGCGCGGCGTGGAGGTGAACCCCTGGAGCGGCGTGCGGAACTTGCCCTCCCAGTTGACGACGTCCTCGCGCCACAGCTTGTGCAGCAGCGCGTAGTTCTCGACCGCCAGCGGGATGCCGTCGCGGATGTCCTTGCCGAACCACGGGTACACCGGGCCGGTGTTGCCGCGCCCCAGCATCAGGTCGGCGCGGCCGTCGGAGAGGTGCTGCAGGTAGGCGTAGTCCTCGGCGAGCCGCACCGGGTCATTGGTGGTGATCAGCGTCGTGCTCGTCGACAGGATGATGCGCTCGGTCACGGCAGCGAGGTGGGCGAGCAGGACCGGCGGGTTGGCCGGCGCAGCGAACGGCGGGTTGTGGTGCTCCCCCGTCGCGAAGACGTCGAGGCCGACTTCCTCGGCCTTCTTCGCGATCGCGACGGTTTCCTTGATCCGCTGGTGCTCCGTCTGCGTGCGGCCCGTGGTCGGGTCGGTGCTGACGTCGCCGACGGTGAAGATGCCGATCTGCATGGCCTGCTCCTTGGTAGATGACGTGTCAACCATATCAACTTCCCGGCCCTCATGGGTATTCCGTGCGAGCATCGCGCCATGCGTCGCTGTCCCTGGTGGGTCCCGGTCCTCTTCCTCGTGCTCACTGTGGGCCAGCTCGTGGTCGCGACGTTCATGCCGGGCCTCGCCCAGTTCGAGGGCAAGGCCTTCGGCTCGCGACTGGCTGCCTACCCCGCGTTGATGCTCGTGGTTCCCGCCGTGTGGTGGCGCATGCACCGTGATCAGGGCGCCGTGGTCCCTTGGGGCGCCTTCGCGCTGATCATGTCGCCGTTCCTGATCGACGTGACCGGCAACAGCCTCGATCTCTACGACCGCGTCATCTGGTGGGACGACGCCAACCACTTCGTGAACTGGGCTCTGCTGTGCGGCGGCCTGGGGCTGCTGGTCCGCCCGCAGCTCACCCCGCGCTGGGTGCTGGTCCTCGCCATCACCGGGCTCGGGGCGATCCTCGCGATCGGCTGGGAGCTCGGCGAATGGGTCAGCTTCATCCGTCAGGGCACCGAGCTGGACACGGCCTACACCGACACCCTGGGCGACGAGGCCCTCGGCACACTCGGCGCGCTCATGGCAGGTGTCGCCCTTGCCACTCGTCGCGCGTCCTGAGGTGGAAGACTCATCCCATGCCGGATCCCGTGATCGACGTCCTCGGGGCGCCGTACACCGCTGAGACCATCGACCTGCCCTCCGACAATGAGGGCGCTGTCGTCGCGACGCTGGTGCGCCGGGGTTCCGGCAGCACCTCACGCAAGGCCGTCCTGCACGTGCACGGCTTCTGCGACTACTTCTTCCAGACGGAGTACGCCGAGTGGTGGGCCGAGCGGGGCTACGACTTCTACGCCCTCGACCTGCGCAAGTACGGCCGCTCGATCCGGCCACACCAGACACCCAACTATGTCGCCGACCTGCGGGAGTACTGGCCCGAGCTGGACGAGGCGTGGCGACTCATCACGGAGCGCGATGGCCACGACCACGTCGTCCTGAGCGCCCACTCCACCGGCGGTCTGGTCGTGCCGCTGTGGGCCGCCGATCGGGGGGCCGAGGCGCGAGGTCTCGTGCTCAACTCCCCCTGGTTCGACCTGCAGGGTCCCGAGTGGCAGCGCACGCTCGGCACCCGGCTGGTGCAGGAGATCGGCACCCGTCGCCCGATGACGGTGCTGCCGCGCACCGTGTCCGGCATCTACGGGGAGAGCCTGCACGCGGACTTCGACGGCGAGTGGACCTACGACCTCGGCTGGAAGCCGTCGACGTCCTGGCCGGTGCGGCTCGGCTGGCTCGCGGCCATCCGTCGGGGCCACTTCGAGCTCCACCGCGGCTTGGGCATCGACGCGCCCACGCTGGTGCTCAGCTCGTTGAAGTCAGGCGCACCCAAGGAGATGGGCGAGATCGCGCACACCCGCGACATCGTTCTCAACGTGAAGCAGGTCCGGCAGTGGGCGCCGGCGATCGGCAACCACGTCACGAGCGTCGCGATCCCGGGCGCGAAGCACGACGTGGTGCTGTCGCGCACGGGAGTCCGCAAGCACGTCTACGACGAGCTCGACCGGTGGCACACGGCCTACGTGCGTTGACCTCGGGCCCTTGGCATGACTGGATGAGGGCATGAACCCTGTGACCGGCCTCGCCCTCGGGCGCATCGCCATCGGCCTGCTGTCGTTCCTCTGCCCTGCGCTCGCCGCGAAGCTCTTCCGGCTCGACGCCGAGGCCAACCCACAGTCGCCCTACCTGTCGCGGATGTTCGGCTCACGGGAGATCGCGCTCGGGGCTGCCGCACTGACGGCCCGCGGTACGACGTGGCGCAACGTCGCGATCGCCGGCATCGCGGTGGACGCGGCCGACGCAGCGTCCGGCTACCTCGCCGGGCGGGACGGCTACGTCAGCAAGCCGACGAGTGCGTTCCTCACCGCTCCTGCGCTCGGCGCCGTCGCGGCCGGTCTCGCCGGGCTGTGGATCAGCCGACGAGGGCTCAGCTGATCACAAACCTGACCAATGCGATCGTGCCGACCAGCACGATCAGGGCTCGGAGTGCCGGCGCCGGGAGCTTGCGACCCCACGTTGCGCCGAGCTGGCCGCCGATCGTTGCGCCGACCGCGATCAGGCCGACGATGCTCCAGTCGACCTGGTCGAGCGCGACCGCGAGGAAGACAACCCCGGCCACGCCGTTGCCGAGCGCGGCGAGCACGTTCTTGACGGCGTTGAGCCGCTGGAGCGAGTCGTCGACGCCGATGCCGAGGACCGCCATGCAGAGCACGCCCTGCGCGGCGCCGAAGTAGCCGCAGTAGACGCCGACGCCCCCGATGGCCGGCCACACCCACCGGGCTCCGTGCTCGGGCAGGCTGCCGCCGAGCCGGGCGTGGCGCGCAGCGACGGCCCGCGAGATGCGCGGCTGCAGCACGACAAGGACGAGACCGAGCAGGATCAGCATCGGCACGATCGTCTCGAAGGCTCCCGAGGGCAGGACCAGCAGCAGGCCTGCACCAGCGGCCGCGCCGATGGTCGTCGCAGAGGCCAGCCGGAGGACGCGCGCCCGCTGGCCGGCGAGCTCGCGCCGGTAGCCGACCGCACCCGACACCGATCCCGGCACGAGCCCGATCGCGTTGGAGATGTTGGCGGTCACCGGCGGCACCCCGAACGCGAGGAGCGTCGGGAACGTGACCAGGGTGCCGGAGCCGACGACCGTGTTGATCGTGCCGGCCGCCATCCCGGCGAGCAGGATGGCGGCCGCCTCGACCAGGGTCACTTCTGCGTCGTGCCGCTGTCGGGACCCTTGGCGAGCTGACCGATGCCCTCGAGGGCCTTGCTGAACTCGCTCGGCACGATCCACACCTTGTTGGACGTGCCCTCGGCCAGCTTGGGCATCGCCTGGAGGTACTGGTAGGCCAGCAGCTCCTGGTCGGGGCGACCCTCGTGGATCGCCTCGAAGACCGCTGTGATGGCCTGCGCCTCACCCTGAGCGCGGAGGATGGCAGCCTCACGGTCACCCTCGGCGGTCAGGATCAGCGAGGTCTTGGCACCTTCGGCGGTGAGGATCGCGGCCTGCTTGTTGCCCTCCGCGGTGAGGATCGCCGACTGGCGCTCGCCCTCAGCCGTCAGGATCGCCGCGCGCTTGGAGCGCTCGGCGCGCATCTGCTGCTCCATCGCGTCGGAGATCGACGGCGGCGGGTCGATGCCCTTGAGCTCGACGCGGTTCACGCGGACGCCCCACTTGCCCGTGGCACCGTCCAGCTCGCCGCGCAGACCGTTGTTGATCTGGTCGCGCGACGTCAGCGCGTGCTCCAGGGTCATGCCACCGACGATGTTGCGCAGGGTGGTCATGGTGAGCTGCTCGATCGCCTGGATGTAGTTGGCGATCTCGTAGGTCGCGGCGACCGGGTTGGTCACCTGGAAGTAGATGACCGTGTCGATGGAGACGGTCAGGTTGTCCTCGGTGATGACTGGCTGCGGCGGGAACGAGACGACGTTCTCGCGCAGGTCGATCATGTAGCGGACGTTGTCGATGAACGGCACGACCATGTTGAGGCCGGCCGGCAGCGTCGCGTGGTACTTGCCGAACCGCTCCACGACTCCTGCGAAGGCCTGCGGGACGATCCGGACGGTCTTCGCCAGGAAGACGACGACCAGGATCAGCGCGAGGACCAGTACTACTGCCACTGCGGGCATGTGCTTCCCCCTCTTAGGCCGGGCGCACGACGGCTGTCGCGCCCCGGATTTCCACGACGTCGACGGTCTGACCCGGCTCGAGCGTCTCGTAGTCGAACTGCACCGCGGCGGTCCACGTCTCACCGTCGAGGCGGATCGAGCCCGACTCGAGGCCGGTGATCCGCTCCGTGACAACGGCCTGCTTGCCGACATAGCGCTCGATGCCGAGTGGCGCGGCCGGGCTGCTGTGCAGACGACGGACCAGCGACGGACGCACCAGCGCGAGGGCCGCCACGGCCGCCACACCGGCCACGACGACCTGAAGGACGCCGTCCAGCGTCGCGAACGCCGCGACCATGCCGACGAGGGCGCCGAGCGCCAGCATCAGCAACACGAGGTCCATGCTCGCCAGCTCGGCGACCGCCAGGACGATGGCGATCCCGAGCCAGGTTTCCCACGCGTGATCGCGTATCCAGTCCATGGCAGGAATCTATCCGGGTTCGCCAACAGGCGCAGGTGACCCTCCGAGGCTGTGGATCAGCCGAGGTGCCGGTGCGAGCGACGCGCCTGCCAGCGGCCGTCCTCGTGGGTCACGTGGAGCGGCATCCCGAAGGTCGCCGACAGCACGCTGTCGGTGATCACCTCGTTGATCGGACCAGCGGCGACGACGCCGCCGTTGCGCAGAACGAGCGCGTGGGTGAAGCCCGGGGGGATCTCCTCGACGTGGTGCGAGACCAGCACGGTTGCCGGCGAGAGCTCGTCGTAGGCGAGCAGCGCGAGCGTGGATACGAGGTCCTCGCGGCCGCCGAGGTCGAGACCCGCGCCGGGCTCGTCGAGGAGCAGCAGCTCCGGGTCGGTCATCAGCGCGCGGGCGATCTGCACGCGCTTGCGCTCACCCTCGCTCAGCGTGCCGAACGTGCGGTCCATCAACGGCTTGGCACCCAGCTCGACGAGCAGCGCCTCCGCGCGGTCGTGGTCGAGCGCGTCGTACTCCTCGCGCCAGCGCCCCACGACGCCGTACGACGCGGAGACGACGAGGTCGCGCACGAGCTCGGTGCGCGGGATCCGCTCCGCGAGCGCGGAGCTGGTCAGGCCGATCCGTGCGCGCAGGTCGAAGACGTCCACGGCTCCGAGCACCTCGCCGAGGATGCCTGCAAGTCCGGCGGTCGGGTGCAGCTGCGCGCTGGCGACCTGCATGAGCGTGGTCTTGCCGGCGCCGTTGGGACCGAGCACGACCCAGCGTTCGCCCTCCATGACTGTCCAGGTGACGGCGTCGAGAAGGGTGGCCTGCCCGCGACGCACGGTGACGTCAGCGAACTCGATGACTGCGGACATGCGGACGACCTTATCGAGTCCGTACGCTTCCCCGATGTGACCCTCTCCGATGCCGCGTCCTTCGCCTGGTGGTGGACCGCCTGGCGCCGCGGTGACGCCGCGCTGGACGACGTCATCGACGCGCTCGAGGGCATCCACCACGTGACCGGCCTGCCGGGCCACGACGAGCCGCTCTCGCTGGTCTTCGCCTTCCCCGCGTTGCGCGACCTGGGCGCCGTCTCCGCCGGTCTGGCGCTGCCCGCCGACGGTGATCCGCTGGGCCTCGGCGGTCCCGCGGACTTCAACACGGCCGCGCTCGACACGGGCGAGGCCGTGGTCCTGGCCGGAGCGGGGCTGGGACTCATCCCGCACCGTGCGGGACACGGCGTGGTGTGGCAGTGCCTGCCTGCGGCTCGCCGCCAGCTCCCCGACCTGGGCGAGGCAGACCGCGGGCTCCGGCACACCCTGGCGACCACGGCCCACCGACTCGACGGCCGCCAGCTGGGCCATGAGCTGCCTGAGCTCGCTGACGCGTTGCTGAACCTGCGCCACCGGCACATGCCGCACGCTCCTGCCGGGACACCCGCCCTGTGCGTCGACCTGGCGGCGCGTGCCCTGCAGGCGTGGGCGATCGCCGACCTCGCACCCATCGAGGAGCTGAGCCCGCTCGAAGCCGCGGCACGACGTGCGCTGGTCGCCGCCTGCTCACCCGAGGTGTGGCCGCCCGCACCCTGATCGCGGCGCGGTGTCGACACCCGAGGGCGATAACCTCAGCGCGTCATGACTGATGCCACTGCTGAAACCCTGCTGATCACCCTCACCGGCGACGACCGGCCCGGCGTCACGTCGGCCATCTTCGAGGTGCTCTCCGCCTCGGGCGTCGCGGTCGTCGACCTCGAGCAGATCGTGCTCCGCGGACGCCTGGTCCTCGGTGTCCTGGTCACGGAGCCACGCAACGCGAAGAAGCTCCGCCGTGCCGTCGAGGAAGCGGCCACGGACCTCGGCATGCACGCCACCATCCAGCGCCGCAGCGGTGACGCCAACCCGCTGCCCCCGCACCGCAACCACGTGACCGTGATCGGCTCGCCGCTCAAGGCGTCCGCAATGGCCGGCGTGGCAGGCCGGATCGCCGACCTGGGCGGCAACATCGACAGCATCAAGCGGATGGCGCGCTACCCGGTCACCGCGATCGAGCTGCTCGTCTCGGGGATCCCGACCGACGCACTGCGCACGGCACTGGTCACCGAGACCCGCCCGTTCAGCGTCGACGTCGCGGTCCAGGAGGTCAGCCTCCTGCGTCGCGCCGCGCGCCTGATCGTGATGGACGTCGACTCGACACTGGTCCAGGGCGAGGTCATCGAGATGCTCGCGGCGTACGCCGGGTGCGAGCCCGAGGTCGCCCGGGTCACCGAGGCCGCGATGCGCGGCGAGATCGACTTCGAGGAGTCCCTGCGCTCGCGGGTCGCACTGCTCGAAGGGCTCGACGCGTCTGCTCTCGACAAGGTCTACGACGGCATCCTGCTCTCCCCCGGGGCGCGCACGATGGTCCGCACCCTCAAGCGCCTGGGCTACCGGTTCGCCATGGTGTCGGGCGGGTTCTCGCAGGTCACCGACCGGATCGCGGCCGACCTCGGGTTCGACTTCGCGCGCGCCAACGAGCTCGAGATCGTCAACGGCAAGCTCACCGGTCGCATCGTCGGCGACGTGGTGGACCGGGCCGGGAAGGCGTCGTCGCTCCGCGCCTTCGCCGCCGAGCTCGGCGTACCGGAGAAGTCGGTGATCGCGATCGGCGACGGCGCCAACGACCTCGACATGCTGAACGCCGCGGGGCTGGGCATCGCCTACAACGCCAAGCCGGTCGTGCAGGAGGCCGCGGACACGGCCGTCAACGTGCCCTACCTCGACACGATCATCTACCTGCTCGGCATCAGCCGCGAAGAGGTCGAGGCAGCGGATGCCGAGGCCGGCATCGTCACGCCAGCTCCCCCGGTCTAACTCCCCCGGTCTAGCTCTCCCCGGGCCGCACCGCGCGGAGCCGGCCGTAGCCCTCGGACAGGCGTGCCCACGGCACGTCGACCTCGAGGACGGCCACCGAGGCGGGCGCGAAGCCTGACAGCAGCTCCGTCTCGGCAGCCGGGTCGCCCTGCCCGTCGCACAGGATCTGGGCGAGGTAGTGGATCGTCGGGTTGTGGCCGAGCACGAGCAGGGTCCCGACGGACTCGTCGGTGAGGCGAATCGTGTCCAGCGCACTGTCAGGGCTGGCTGTGTAGAGGCCGGCGTCGATCACGGGGACGACCGTCCAGCCCGCGTCCGCCGCCACTGTCATCCAGGTCTGCTGCGTGCGAACGGCCGCTGACACGAGCGCGACCTCGGGTTGGATGCCCTGCTCACGAAGCCAGGCAGCAACCCGCCCGGCCGCGTCGACGCCGTGGGGCGCGAGCGCCCGGTCGGCATCCGACGCTGCCCAGCCCTCGGCGTGGGCGTGGCGTAGCAGCACCAGGGTGTGGGACACCTGAGTCACTCGTCCTCGAGCCGGAAACCAATCTTCAGGCCGACCTGGAAGTGCTCGACGGCACCGTCCTTCACCTGGCCGCGAACCTGGGTCATCTCGAACCAGTCGATGTGGCGCAGGGTCTTGCTGGCCCGCTCGATGCCGTTGCGGATGGCCTGGTCGATGCCGTCCGGCGACGTGCCGACGATCTCGGTGACGCGGTAGGTGCGGTTCGACATGGCAGGGCCTCCAGGTGGTGCGGACGATGCGACACCCCGAGCCTACCGACGTACGCCGCGACGTAGGCTGGGGGCATGCGACATCGGGACCGTCGACACGGCGGGGACGAGGCGATCGTCATCACGACGGCACCTCAGTCGGTCGACGACGAGCTCGGTCACCGGCAGCGTCGCTACCTGATCTCGATGGCGATCCGCACGGCGTGCGTGGTCGGCGCAGTCGTGGTCAAGGACGGCTGGCTGCTCTGGGTGATGATCATCGGCGCGGTCTTCCTTCCCTATGTAGCGGTGGTCATGGCCAACGCCGCCACCAAGCGCGACGACGGACCGGCGATGCAGAGCCCCGGCAGCCAGCGTGGGATGCTCCCGCCGGCATGAATGACTCCCCCACGACTGAAGCGCCCCTCTGCTCCGCGAAGGGCTGCCAGGCCGACGCTGCCTGGGCCCTGCGCTGGAACAACCCCAAGATCCACACGCCCGATCGCCGCAAGGCGTGGCTGGCGTGCGACTCCCACCGGGAGTCGCTGACCGCTTTCCTGACCGCGCGGGGGTTCCTGCGCGAGACCGAGGCGATCGCGGACTTCACACCCGAAGGCGTCGACCCGACCTAACCGCCGATCGCGCTCATCGGGCGGTCGGGCTGGAGGAACGACGGGTCATCGATGCCGGCACCCGCGCGCTTGCCGCGCATGGCGGCAACCCAGCGGATCGCCAGCTCGTCATCGCTCGCCCCGGCGCGCATGGACGTGCGCAGGTCGGACTCCTCGCGGGCGAAGAGGCAGTTGCGCACCTGACCGTCGGCCGTGAGCCGCACCCGGTCGCAGTCGCCGCAGAACGGGCGGGTGACACTGGCGATCACGCCGACGGTCGAACTGGTGCCGTCGACGTTCCACAGCTCGGCGGGAGCACTCCCCCGCGGCTCTCGCGCCGGGGTGAGGGTGAACCGCGTCGAGAGCGACGTGAGGATCTCCTCGGCGGTGACCATCTCGGCGCGCTTCCAGTCGTGCTGGGCGTCGAGGGGCATCTGCTCGATGAACCGCAGCTCGTAGCCGCGCTCGACGCACCAGGCCAGCAGCTCGGGAGCCTGGTCGTCGTTGATGCCGCGCATCAGCACGGCGTTGATCTTGATCGGAGTGAGCCCGGCGTCGTGCGCAGCCTCCAGGCCGGCGATGACGTCCTTGAGCCGGTCACGCCGGGTGATCTCGGTGAACGTCTCCGGACGGATCGAGTCCAGGCTCACGTTGATCCGGTCGAGCCCCGCGTCGACGAGCGCGGTCGCCATGCGGGACAGGCCGAGCGCATTGGTGGTGATCGACACGTCGGGGGTCGGCTCGAGCTGCTTCGTGCGTCGTACGACGTCGAGGAGGCCGCGGCGTACGAGCGGCTCGCCACCGGTGAAGCGCACCTCACGGATGCCGAGGCGCTCCACACCGATCGTGATCAGCCGGACGATCTCGTCGTCCGTGAGCATCTTCTCGTCCGGCATCCAGTCGAGACCCTCCGCCGGCATGCAGTACGAGCAGCGGAGGTTGCACCGGTCGGTCAACGAGACGCGGAGGTCCGTGGCCACGCGGCCGTAGCGGTCCCCCAGCGCAAGTGTCGTCACCTGCTCATCCTAGGTGCGGGGGTGGCAGATACCCTCGCCCGGTGCGTTCGCTCTCATTCCTGGTGAGCCGGCGATGGGTCCTCTTTGCGATCATCGTCGGCCTGCTCGCCTACGTTGCCTGGTGGCTCGGCGAGTGGCAGTTCCACCGGCTCGAGGATCGCCGGGACCGCAATGCGGTGATCGAGCGCAACGAGTCGGCGTCTGCGGTCCCTGTCTCGACCGTCCTCTCGACCTCCCGGTCCGTGCCCGCATCGGCCGAGTGGACGCGCATCACGGCCACCGGCACGTACGACGTCGAGCACACCGTCCAGGTGCGGTACCGCACCTATGAGGGCAACTCCGGTGTCGAGGTCGTGGTGCCGCTGGTGACGTCCTCCGGGACTGCCGTCCTCATCGACCGCGGCTGGCTGGCCACCGACACGGCGACGGCACAGCTCGCCGACATCCCGGATCCCCCGACGGGCACGGTCACCGTGACCGGCTGGGCGCGTGCGGACGCCACGGGCGAGTCGACCGCCGTCAGCGGCGAAGGCGGTGCGGTCTCGACTCGCGCCATCTCGAGCCGGACCATTGCCGCCGAGACGGGCCTCACGACGTACCAGGGGTTCGTGCAGCTCGACAAGGAGTCGCCGGAGCCAGCGACCGCACTGCGCGCTGGCGAGCTTCCTGACCTGGGCAACGGCCCGCACTTCTTCTACGGGCTGCAGTGGTGGTTCTTCGGGGTGCTCGCGATCTTCGGCTTCGGCTACCTCGCGTACGACGAGTGGCGGATCCTCACCGCTCGCAAGGCTCCTCGCCGCCAGGGCTGACTCCGGCGACGGGTCAGAGCGAGCGGATCAGCCCGCCGTCGACCGGCAACATCGCGCCGGTGACGTACGAGGCCAACGGGCTGAGCAGGAACGCAGCCGCCCGGCCGAACTCCGCGGCCTCGCCGTATCTCCCCAGGGGAATGCTGGTGACGGCCTTTGCCCTGGCCGCCTGCGGGTCGCCGCCGAGTGCGTCGAGCTCGCGCAACCGGTCGGTGTCGATGCGCCCGGGGAGCAACCCGTTGACGCGGACGCCCTTCGGACCGACCTCGTCGGCCAGGCTCTTGGCGACCATCGCCAGGCCCGGACGCAGCCCGTTGCTGATGGCCAGGCCGGGCACAGGGGCCTTCACGGAGCTGGACAGCACATAGGCGATGCTCCCGCCTGCGGGCAACGCCGCGGCAATCTCGCGCCCGAGCCTGACCGCGCCCAGGAAGACACTGTTGAATGCGGCGGACCAGTCCTCGTCCTTGCTGTCCGTCACGTTGCCCGCCTTGGGGCCACCGACCGAGACGAGAGCGCCGTCGAGGCGGTCCCACGTCTCCAGCGCCTTGGCGATGAGGAGCTGCGGAGTCCCCGGGTCGGCGTTGTCGGCGACCACGCCGATCGCGCGTTCCCCCAGCCCGTCAACGGCGGCTTCGAGGGAGTCCTCGTGCCGTCCGGAGAGCACGACGTGCGCGCCTTCCTCGATCAGCACCTCGGCAGTGGCGAGGCCGAGGCCCCGCGAGCCACCGGTGACGATGTAGACACGGTCTGTCAGGTGCAGGTCCATGCCGACGACCCTAGCGAGTCGGGCTCAGACCCTCAGAGCTTGCCGAGCTTCGGGTAGGGGCTCGCGATCCGCACCTTCTGGGGGCGGAAGTCAACGGTGACCGCAGCGGCCTCGACGTTGATGATGCGACCCATCCCGTAGGAGTCGTGGCAGACCAGCTCATCCATCTCCCACGAGAGGATGACAGGCTCGGGGGCAACCGCAAACGGGCTGCTGGACAGGCGGCGACGTGCGGGCGTGGTAGTCATCTCTACCAGTATGCGCCCGATATGCCCCGAGTGCGGCATCGACAGTGTCAGCCGTCGTTGCTGCGGGCGAACTGTGTGGCGTGCAGCTCCGCGTACAGGCCCCCGGCGGCGAGCAGCGCCTCGTGCGATCCGGCCTGGACGACGCGGCCTTCGTCGACCACGAGGATCTGGTCGGCGTGCCGGATCGTGGAGAGCCGGTGCGCGATCACCAGCGACGTCCGGCCGGCCAGAGCGGCGTCGAGTGCACGCTGGACCGCGACCTCGGACTCGGAGTCCAGGTGGGCCGTCGCCTCATCGAGTACGACGATGGCGGGCGCCTTCAGGAGCAACCGCGCGATCGCGAGCCGCTGCCGCTCACCGCCGGAGAGCCGGTAGCCACGGTCACCGACGACCGTCTCCAGCCCGTCGGGCAGACCCTGGATCAGCGGCGCGATCTGCGCCGCAGCGAGCGCCGCCCAGATCTCGTCATCGGAGGCGTCCGGACGGGCATAGACGAGGTTGGCGCGGATCGTGTCGTGGAACATGTGGGCGTCCTGGGTCACGTAACCCACCTGGGCCTCGAGCGACTCCAGTGTCACGTCGCGCACGTCGTAGCCGCCGATCCGGACGGCACCGGCGGTCACGTCGTACAGCCGGGCGACGAGGTGCGTGAGCGTCGTCTTGCCGGCGCCCGACGGGCCGACCAGCGCGACCATCTGTCCGGGCGAGACGGTGAACGAGACGTCGTGGATGACCTCGCGCACGTCGCGGGACTCGCGGCGGGCAACCGATTCGAGGGAGGCCAGCGAGACGTCCTCCGCGCGCGGATAGGTGAACGCGACGTTGGAGAACTCCAGCGACGCCGCCGAAGCGGGCAGCACTACAGCGGACGGCTTCTCCTGGATCGTCGAGGGCAGGTCCAGCACCTCGAAGACCCGGTCGAAGCTGACCAGGGCGGTCATCACGTCGACGCGGACGTTGGAGAGTCCCTGCAGCGGGCCGAGCAGCCGGAGCAGGAGGGTTGCCAGGGCGAGCAGTGTCCCGACCGTCAGCTCCTCGTCGATGACGAGGTTGCCGCCGACGCCGTAGACCAGGGCGGTGGCGAGGGCCGGGATCAGCATGAGCGTCGCGCCGAAGATCCGGGTCACCAGCGCGATGCGGATGCCGATGTCGCGGACGTTTCCTGCCTTCGCGGCGAAGCTCGCGTCCTCCTCGTCACGGCGACCGAAGAGCTTCAAGAGCATCGCGCCACCGACGTTGAAGCGCTCGGTCATCGCATTGCCCATGTCGGCGTTGCCGTCCATCTGCGTGCGCGCGAGGCCGGCGAGCTTGCCTCCGACGATGCGGGAGGACAGGAACAGGATCGGGAAGAGCACCAGGCAGAGCAGCGTGACCTGCCACGAGAGCGCGATCATCGCGATGCCGACCACGACCACCGAGATCAGGTTGGAGACCGTGCTCGACAGCGTCGACGTGAAGGCACGCTGGGCACCCATCACGTCGTTGTTCAGCCGGGAGACCAGCGCACCGGTCTGCGTGCGGGTGAAGAACGCCAGCGACTGCCGCTGCACATGCGCAAAGACCTGGGTGCGCAGGTCGTAGATCAGCCCTTCGCCGATGCGTGAGGACAGCAGCCCGGACGCGACCGCGAGCAGTGCCGAGATCACGGCCACGCCGGCCATGATCAACGCGAGCTGCGTGACCAGTCCCCCGTCGTTCTTCAGGATGCCGTCGTCGACGATCCGCTGGACCAGGAGCGGGCTGACCACCACCATGCAGGCGTCGACCACCGTCAGCACGAGGAACGCCGCGATCAGCGGGCGCAACGGGCGCGCGAACCCGAAGATGCGGCGCACGGTGTCACGAGACAGCCGCTGGTTGACCACCGACCGATCGGTGCGGAGAGTCCGCATCATCGGGCCCATTCCCTGCATGCCGGACATTGCGGTCTCCTCCTCGTCGAATCAGGCCAGCGACACGAGGTCGGCGTAGTCGTCGCTCCACAGGTCTTCGTCGCCGTCCGGGAGCAGCAGCACCCGGTCCGGCTCCAGCGCACGCACAGCGCCCTCGTCGTGCGTGACCAGGATGATCGCACCCTGGTAGCTGCGGATCGCGTTCAACACCTCTTCGCGCGAGGCGGGGTCGAGGTTGTTGGTCGGCTCGTCGAGCAGCAGGACGTTGGCGCTCGACACGACCAGTGCCGCCAGCGCGAGGCGGGTCTTCTCGCCGCCGGAGAGTACGCCGGCCGGCTTGTGCGCGTCGTCACCGGAGAAGAGGAACGAGCCGAGGACCTGGCGAGCCTCGACGTCGGTCAGCTGCGGCGCGGCGCTCTGCATGTTCTGCAGCACGGTGCGGTTGACGTCGAGCGTCTCGTGCTCCTGCGCGTAGTAGCCGATCTTGAGGCCATGTCCCGCGATCAGCCTGCCCGTGTCCGGCTGGGTGGCGCCGGCCAGGATGCGCAGCATCGTCGTCTTGCCCGCGCCGTTGAGTCCGAGGATGACGACGCGCGAACCCTTGTCGATCGCGAGGTCGACGGCGGTGAAGATCTCCAGCGCGCCGTAGGACTTCGAGAGGTCCTCGCCCATGAGCGGCGTCTTGCCACAGGGAGCCGGAGCCGGGAACTTGATCGCGGCGACCTTGTCCTGCACCCGCTCGCCCTCGATGCCGGCCTTGAGGCGCTCGGCCCGCTTGAGCATGGACTGGGCAGCCGATGCACCCGAGGCACGCGCACGCATGCGGTTGGCCTGGTCGGTGAGCGTCTTGGCCTTGTTCTCGGCGTTGAGGCGCTCGCGCTTGCGGCGGGCCTCATCGGTCTCGCGCTGCTGGAGGTAGGCCTTCCAACCGAGGTTGTAGATGTCGATCTCGGCACGGTTGGCGTCGAGGTGGTAGACCTTGTTGATCGTGGCTTCGAGCAGCTCGGTGTCGTGGCTGATCACGATCAGCCCGCCCTTGTGGTTCTGGAGGAAGCCGCGCAGCCAGACGATCGAGTCGGCGTCGAGGTGGTTGGTCGGCTCGTCGAGGATCATCGTCTCGGCGCCGGAGAACAGGATCCGCGCGAGCTCGATCCGGCGGCGCTGGCCACCGGAGAGCGTCTTCAGCGGCTGCGCCAGGATGCGCTCCTCGATGCCCAGGCTGGCCGCGATGGTGGCAGCCTCGGACTCCGCGGAGTAGCCACCGCCGGCCTGCATCTCGTCGACCGCGCGGGAGTACCGGCGCATGCCCTTCTCGGCGACTGCCGGGTCGGGGTCGGCCATCTCGATCTCGGCCGCCCGCAGGTTGCGCACCGCCTCGTCGAGACCGCGCGCGGACAGGATCCGGTCGCGGGCCAGGACCTCGGGGTCACCCGTGCGCGGGTCCTGGGGCAGGTAGCCCAGCTCTCCCGAGCGCGTGACGGTGCCCGCGGCAGGCTGGTTGTCCCCCGCGAGGATCTTGGTGAGGGTGGTCTTGCCGGCGCCATTACGACCCACCAGCCCGACCTTGTCCCCGGCTGCAACGCGGAAGCTGACGTTCTCCATGAGGAGGCGCGAGCCGGCGCGGACTTCGACGTTATGGGCAGTGATCATCTCGGGTGGTTAGTGTACGGGCGGAAGGCTCGGCGACCTGCATCAGGAAGGCACCACCATGCGGTTCAACCCCAAGGCTGACATCGGCGGCGGACGCATCAGCACCGGCGGCGGAGGTGGTGGGCTCGGCGGCGGCCTCGGCGGAGGTGGGCTCGGCGGCGGCAGCGGCCCACGGATCCCGATCCCCGGCGGCATGGGCATCAAGGGCACGATCGTGATCATCGTGCTCTACGTGATCCTGCAGATGTGCACCAGCGGCGGCCTTCCGGGCCCGAGCCTCGGCCAGTCCGACACGCCCACCCAGCAGCAGGGCGACACCAGCACGTACGACGCGTGCAAGACCGGCGCGGACGCCAACGAGGACGCCAACTGCGCGCGCAAGGCGGTCGTCTACTCGCTGGAGCAGTACTGGGAGACGCAGCTCCCGGACGGCAAGTTCAAGGTGGCCCCGGTCGTCACGTTCACCGGCAACACCAGCACCGCGTGCGGCTCCGCCAGCTCCGGCATGGGCCCGTTCTACTGCCCTGCCGACCAGACCATCTACCAGGACCCGTCGTTCTACGAGCAGATCTTCGAGGGCCAGCTCGGCGGCGAGAACGCTGACTTCGTCGAGGCCTACGTCCTCGGGCACGAGTACGGCCACCACATCCAGAACATCACCGGCGAGATGAAGAACGTCCGCACCCAGCAGGGCGAGAACAGCGACGCGGTGAAGCTCGAGCTCGAGGCCGACTGCTACGCAGGGGCCTGGACCAAGGCTGCGACGGGCGTGCAGGACGACAAGGGCGTTGCCATCTTCGAGGTCATCGACGACGACGACATCCGCGAGGCGATCAATGCCGCCAAGACGGTCGGTGACGACTCCATCCAGAAGAAGACCCAGGGCTCGGTGAACCCTGACGGGTGGACGCACGGTTCGTCCGAACAGCGCATGCAGTCCTTCCAGGCCGGCTACCAGGGAAGCAGCCCCGAGGTCTGCCGGTCCATCTGGGACTGAGCCTCAGATCAACGCCTCCAGCTGCGGGAACTGACGCTGCAACGCGGTGAGGTACGGCGCCACGCTCGGGTGGCGGTACTTCGCCGCGAGCGCACCGTCCCCCTCGGCAGCACGCGCCAGGGCCCAGTCCGCCCGCGACAGCGCGGTGTAGACCGCGGTCACCTGGGCCCCGAGCCGGGCTTGGTCGATGCTGCCGACGCCGGGCGGCAACCCCTCGACGTACGCCTGGAGGAGGACGTCGAAGTCCTCACGCGCGGAGAGCGACCAGTAGCCGAGGTCGGCGCCGACGGGGCCACGGCCCAGGTTGGACCAGTCGATGGCGAGGACGTCCTCACCGTCACGGCCCAGCAGGTTGGCCGGGACCGGGTCCCCGTGCTGGGGCACCTGCGGCAGCTCCGCGATGGCCGTCAGGAAGTGGGCACGGCGCGACCAGAGCCGGTCCGCGAGGTCAGCGACCGTGGTCCGCGCGAGTGTCGTCCAGCCACCCCGTCGCTCCGTGGTGGCCAGCCGGTCCGCGAGCTGGTTGTGCGCGAGCCAGCCGTGATCCCCGATCTCGGCACCCGCGAAGCGCCCGAGGGCTCGGGCAACGAACGGACCAGTGAGATGCACCGGCTCGACCGCGGCATAGGCGAAGGTGACCCCTTCGGAATCCTCGTCCATCCGCGCCACTGCCGGCCCCCGGAGCCCGGGCGTCGCCTCGACGACACCGGAAGCGGCCACGTCAGCAGCTCGCCGCCAGTACGCCGCGTGGCGCCGCATCTCCAGCTCAGGCGCGTCATCCGGGGTCGGAGCGGTGAGCCGCTTGATGATCAGGTCACCGTCACGCCAGACGCCGAGCGTCGACGCACCCATCCCGCTCTGCAGGCGCTGCCAGTGCGCCTCGGGCTGCCACATGGCCGCAGGCTAGCGGCGATGGGGGCCCACGTCAGGCATTGACGACGTGGACCTGGACAGAGATTGCCCGCACGATCGCCTCCTCGAGCACGCTGCGGCGCGGATCAGGGACCGTGAGGAAGGGCCCCTTGACGGAAAGGGAGCGCAGAGCGGGCTCCTCGAGCACGGCCTCGACGGCTGTCCGGTCACCGCCGACGACGACCGGGCCGGTCAACCCGCCGAGGATCCGCGCGGCATGGCCTGCCGCCGCGTCGTACGCCTGACGCGCCTGGTTGTCGCGCCTGCGGGCGAATCGCTGCTGGCTCTGGCCCCCTGCCTTGGTGCGCCCCTGGACATGGCGCTGCCCGGTCTTGCTCTCCCCCACCGTCGTCCCGGCGAGCCGTGCGACCGCGAAGCCGCCCTTCCTGACCAGCAGCACGCCCCAGTCAGCCGGAACCGCCTGCTCTGCGGCCGCCGCGAAGCCAGTCGCCTCCGGCTCCCCCGTGTACGCCGCGTCGAAGGGCAACCGCGCCACGAACCACGAGCGGTCGCTCGCGTCGCCTCGTAGGGCGCCGTCGGCCAGCGTGTAGGTCGCCCCGCCGTGGCCCTCGGCGAAGTTGGCCACCCAGCGGGGCAACCGGGGCGGCGGCACGAAGACGGTGTTCACAACCCCTGACGCTAGCGGTCGGCGAGGTCTACCTTCGAAGGCATGACCGAGCTCCTGCCTGCACTGCCCAGCGACACCTTCGAGCGTGTGCTCTGCGTGGTCGCGCATCCTGACGACATGGAATACGGCGCGTCGGCGGCCGTTGCCGCGTGGACGGCGTCCGGTGTCGAGGTCCGTTACCTGCTGCTGACCCGCGGCGAGGCGGGCATCGACACGATGCAACCCGAGGAGACCGCGCGCCTCCGGATGGAGGAGCAGCGGACCGGCTGTCGTGCCGTCGGTGTCGAGCGGGTCGACTTCCTGGAGCACCCGGACGGGATGCTGGTCTACGGGCTCGACCTGCGCCGCGACATCGCCCGAGCGATCCGCGAGTTCCGCCCCGACGCCGTCGTCACCGGCGCGTGGGACGTGGAGTTCATGGGCATGCTCAACCAGGCTGACCACCGTGCTGCCGGCCTGGCAACCCTTGACGCCGTGCGCGACGCGGGCAACCGCTGGGTCTTCACCGACCTGGTCGACGAGGGGCTCACGCCCCACAGCCCCCGCTGGTTCATCGTCAGCGGTGCCGACAACCCGACACACGGCGTCGACGTGACCGGTGCCCCGATCGAGGCTGGCGTCGCCTCGCTCGAGGCGCACGAGGCCTACCTCGCCGCGCTCCCCTGGCACCCGGCGCCCCGCGACCTGATCGAGTGGATCACCACGGCACAGGGCCAGGCGATGGGGGTGCCGAACGCGGTGCTCTTCCGCGCGTGGGACTTCCAGGCCCCGATCGAGATGTAGTCACTGCTGGTAGATGACCGCGAACCGCTCGAGCACGACGTCCGGCCCGGGTGCCTCGTCTGCGGAGCACCCGAAGAAGCGCGCGTGGTCGGCCCGCCAGGTCGCCAGCGCGCGGTCGCCCTCCCCCTCGAGCCACGCATGCTCCGCGTCGACGTCGGCAAACGGGACCACCCGCACCTCCGTGGTCGCGAGCAGAGCCCGCGGGTTGCCCGCACCGTCGATCACGATGCCGAGCGTCCCGGGTTCGGGCAGCGGCTCGTCCTCCGCGGCGTAGTCGGACGCAAGGCTCGCGGTCGCGGTCTTGGTGCCGTCGAGCACCAGGCGCAGCAGGCGGTCAGCGAGCTCCGCGCTGTCCCCGAAGGACCATGCTGGTGGCGGCACGGCGCCCAGAGGCGTCGCGCCGAAGTAGCCCGGGATGTCCACCAGGCGCGCGTGCTCGCGCGCCAGGTTCCAGAAGTGGTTGAGCGCGTCCTCTGCCATACGCCCAACCTAGTCCGGAGGTATCGGTCAGACGTTGAAGCCGAGGGCGCGCAGCTGCTCGCGGCCGTCGTCGGTGATCTTGTCCGGGCCCCACGGCGGCATCCAGACCCAGTTGATCGCGACCTCGGAGGCGAGTCCCTCGAGTGCGGCGTTGGTCTGGTCGGTGATGACGTCGGTCAGCGGGCAGGCCGCGGACGTCAGCGTCATGTCGAGAGTGACGTTGGTGCCCTCGACGTGGACGCCGTAGACCAGGCCCAGGTCGACGACGTTGATCCCGAGCTCGGGGTCGACGACGTCCTTCATCGCCTCGGTGACCTCTTCGACCGTGGTGGTGCTCATGCGTTCTCCTCCTGGGCGACGATCTGAGCCGTCGCGTCCTTCCACGCCATCCATGACAGCAAAGCGCACTTCACGCGTGCCGGGAACTTCGCTACACCCGCGAAGGCGATGCCGTCCTCCAGCACGTCCTCGTCGGGTTCGATCTTGCCCTTGCCCTGCATCAGCGTCTGGAACGTCTCGTGGATGCCCATCGCCTCGTCGACGGTCTTGCCGATCACCAGGTCCGCCAGCACGGAGGCCGACGCCTGGGAGATCGAGCAACCCATCGAGTCGTAGGAGACGTCCTCCACCACACCGTTGCTCAGGTGCACGCGCAGCGTGATCTCGTCACCGCACGTGGGGTTGACGTGGTGCACCTCTGCCTCGAAGGGGTCCCGCAGGCCCTTGTGGAGTGGGTTCTTGTAGTGGTCCAGGATGATGTCCTGGTACAGCGCATCGAGATCCATCGTGCTCACACCAACTTGAAGTAAGAGCGGGTGTATTCCAGGCCGTCGACCAACGCGTCGATCTCGGCCGGGGTCGTGTAGAGGTACGACGACATCCGCGTTGAGGCCTGGACGCCGAAGCGCTGGTGCGCCGGCTTGGCGCAGTGGTGCCCGGCGCGCACGGCGACGCCGCGGCTGTCGAGCACCTGGGCGATGTCGTGCGGGTGCACGCCCTCGAGCTCGAAGGAGATCGCGCCACCACGAGCCGCTGCGTCAGCGGGGCCCAGGATGGTCAGCCCGGGAATCGTCCGCAGGCCAGCGAGCGCGTAGCCGGTGATCGCCTGCTCGTGGGCGTGGATCCGGTCCAGCCCGACATGGCCGAGGTACTCGACCGCGGCACCGAGACCGACGGCTTCGACGATCGGCGGGGTGCCGGCCTCGAAGCGGTGCGGGATCCCGGCGTACGTCGACTTCGCCATCGTCACCGTGGCGATCATCTCCCCGCCGCCGAGGAACGGAGGCAGCTGGGCAAGCACGTCGCCGCGGCCCCACAGGACGCCGATGCCGGTCGGGCCGACGACCTTGTGACCGGTAAAGGCCACGAAGTCGGGGCGCTCCTCGGGGGCCATGCCTGCGAGGTTGATCGGCAGCACGGGAGCAGCCTGCGCCGCGTCGACGACGACGA
Source organism: Nocardioides cavernaquae (assembly GCF_003600895.1). NCBI lineage: Bacteria > Bacillati > Actinomycetota > Actinomycetes > Propionibacteriales > Nocardioidaceae > Nocardioides > Nocardioides cavernaquae. The sequence goes on along the minus strand of NZ_QYRP01000002.1, from coordinate 2,825,509 downwards.
GCGCGCCGACCTCGTGCGCACGCCGCGTGATCGCGGCCACCGGGTTGATCGTGCCAAGCATGTTGGACACCCAGGTGAAGGAGACGACCTTGGTGCGCTCGGTGATCAGCTCGTCGATGTTGGACAGGTCCAGCTGGCCGTCGTCGGTCACCCCGAACCACTTCAGCGTCGCGCCCGTGCGCTCGGTGAGCAGCTGCCACGGCACGATGTTGGAGTGGTGCTCCATCTCGGTGATGACGATCTCGTCACCCGGCCCCACCTGGAACGGTCCCGACCAGGCGAGCGTGTTGGCGACCAGGTTGATCGCCTCGGAGGCGTTCTTCGTGAAGATCACCTCGTCGCGCGACGGTGCACCGAGGAACGCCGCGACCTTGTCACGACCCTCCTCGAACGCCTCGGTCGACTCCGCACCGAGCTGGTGCATGGCGCGCGCGATGTTCGCGTTGTGACGCTCCAGGTGGTCGACCATCGTGTCGATGACGATCTGGGGCTTCTGGGAGGTGTTCGCGCTGTCGAGGTAGACCAGCGGCTGACCACCCGCGAGGGTGCGCTCAAGGATCGGGAAGTCCTTGCGGATCACTTCCAGATCGGAGAGCAGGCCCGGGAGGGCCAGCTGGCCAGGGGCGCCAGTCATGATCAGACCAGTTCCTGCTGGTCAGCCTTGATGTACTTGTCGTAGCCCTCGGCCTCGAGCTGGTCGGCCAGCTCCGGGCCACCCTCTTCGGCGATGCGGCCGTTGACGAAGACGTGGACGAAGTCCGGCTTCACGTAGCGCAGGATGCGCGTGTAGTGCGTGATCAGCAGGACACCCTTGCCGTCGCGCTCGGCGAAGCGGTTGATGCCGTCGGAGACGACCTTCAGCGCGTCGATGTCGAGGCCGGAGTCGATCTCGTCGAGGAGCGCGACCTTCGGGTCGAGCAGGTCGAGCTGGGCGATCTCGTGGCGCTTCTTCTCGCCACCGGAGAAGCCCTCGTTGACCGAGCGAGCGGAGAACGTCGGGTCGAGGTTCATCTTCTCGAGCGCGCCGTTGACGTCCTTGACCCAGGTGCGGAGCTTCGGGGACTCACCGTCGAGGGCGGTCTTCGCAGTGCGCAGGAAGTTCGAGACCGAGACGCCGGGGACCTCGACGGGGTACTGCATGGCCAGGAAGAGTCCGGCCCGCGCGCGCTCGTCGACGGACATCGCGAGGACGTCCTCGCCGTCGAGGGTCACGGTGCCCCCGGTGATGGTGTACTTCGGGTGACCCGCGATCGAGTAGGCCAGCGTCGACTTGCCCGAGCCGTTGGGGCCCATGATGGCGTGCGTCGAGCCGTCCTCGATGGTGAGGGTGACGCCCTTGAGGATCTCCTTGGCACCGTCCTCGGTCTCGACGGTGACGTGCAGGTCCTTGATCTCCAGCGTGCTCATCTGTGTCTCTCTCTTCCGAAAAATTTGTGGGGTCAGCTCGGCTGGACGCCGTTGAGCGTGGTCGTCGTGTCGACGTAGATCGATCGGACGCCGTCGCCGTCGTCCTTGATTTCCACAGGGAACGTTGCGACCGGCTCGGTGGCAGGGAACGACGTGGGCTTGCCGGTGCGCAGGTCGAAGTGCGAGCCGTGCAGCCAGCACTCGATGCGGCAGTCCTCGACCTCGCCCTCGCTCAACGCGACGGCTGCGTGCGAGCAGAGGTCCTGCAGCGCGAAGACCTCGTCCTCGTGGCGGGCGATCGCCAGGTCGTAGCGGTCGACGGTGACCGCGAGGGCCTCGTCGGTCGGCACGTCGGCAAGCGCGCAGGCGCGGACGAAGGCCATCAGGCGCTCGCCTCAGCCGGCTCGACGAGCTCGGCGAGGACGGTCTTGGCCAGCTCGGCCTCGACGGTCGCGAAGAGGCTCTCCTCGAGCTCCGGCACGTCGATCTTGCGGATCAGGTCGTTGAAGAAGCCGTGCACGACCAGGCGGCGGGCTTCCTTCTCGTCGATGCCGCGCGAGCGGAGGTAGAAGAGCTGCTCGTCGTCGAAGCGGCCGGTCGCGGACGCGTGGCCCGCGCCCTCGATCTCGCCGGTCTCGATCTCCAGGTTGGGCACGGAGTCGGCGCGGCAACCGTCGGTGAGGACCAGGTTGCGGTTCTCCTCGTAGGTCTCGATGCCCTCGGCGACCTTGCGGATCAGGACGTTACCGATCCAGACCGTGTGGGCGCCCTCGCCCTGCAGCGCACCCTTGTAGACCACGTGGCTCTTGGTGTTGGGCGCGGTGTGGTCGACGAAGAGACGGTGCTCGATGTACTGGCCGGCGTCGGCGAAGTACAGGCCGAGCATCTCGACGGAGCCGCCCGGGCCGGCGTACTCGGCGGTGGTGTCGTGGCGGACCACGTCACCGCCGAACGTGACGTCGACGTGCTTGAAGGTGGCGTCGCGGCCGACCTTGATGTGGCGGTGGCCCACGTGGACGGCGTCGTCGGCCCAGTCGTCGATGGAGACGACAGTGAGCTGCGCGCCGTCGCCGACCACGATCTCGACGTTGTCGGCCAGCGTCATCGAGCCCTCGAAGCGGAACACGACCGTCGCCTTGGAGAACGGCTCGGCGGTGAGCACGACGTGGGTCGCGGTCGCCTCGTCCTCGTCGGTGGCAGTGCCCTTGAGGGTCACGAAGATCGGCTCGTCGGCAACCAGCTCGGTCGGGATCCGGACCGAGAGGGTGCGCTTTGCGGCCTCCCAGGCACGAGCGCTGATCCGGTCGATCGGGATGAACCCACTGGTGCCGCGAACGGCGTCGGCGGCCGTGCCGTGGAGCCGGTCGACGAGCACGCCCGAGGGCGCGTCGATCACGGCGTCGTAGGCCGAGCCGCCGAGCGGCGCGGAGTCGTGGAGGCCACGGAGTCGCTTGATCGGCGTGAAGCGCCAGATCTCCTCACGGCCCGTAGGAACCGTGTGGTCGGCCAGCTCGAACGAGCCCACGGGGTGGAGGTGGGACTCCACCCGCTCCAGGGCAGCGGCGAGGTTGTCTGCAGTAACAGTCACGTCAGGTCTTTCGTCATTCGGGGAAGGCGGTGCCAGAGAGATGGCCAGTGAGAGGGAGGGCCGGCGTCAGCCGACCGAGCCTTCCATCTGCAGCTCGATCAGCCGGTTCAGCTCGAGGGCGTACTCCATCGGGAGCTCCTTCGCGATCGGCTCGACGAAGCCGCGCACGATCATCGCCATGGCCTCGTCCTGCTCCATGCCACGGGACATGAGGTAGAAGAGCTGGTCGTCGGAGACCTTCGAGACGGACGCCTCGTGGCCCATCGACACGTCGTCCTCGCGGATGTCGACGTAGGGGTACGTGTCCGAGCGCGAGATCTGGTCGACCAGGAGCGCGTCGCACAGCACGTTGCTCTTGGAGCCGTAGGCACCCTCGTTGATCTGGATCAGACCGCGGTACGACGTGCGGCCACCGCCGCGCGCAACCGACTTCGACAGGATCGACGAAGAGGTGTGGGGAGCCGCGTGCACCATCTTGGCGCCGGCGTCCTGGTGCTGGCCCTCGCCCGCGAAGGCGATCGACAGGGTCTCGCCCTTGGCGTGCTCGCCCATCAGGTAGACGGCGGGGTACTTCATGGTGACCTTGGAGCCGATGTTGCCGTCGACCCACTCCATCGTCGCGCCGGCTTCGCAGACCGCGCGCTTGGTGACGAGGTTGTAGACGTTGTTCGACCAGTTCTGGATGGTCGTGTAGCGGCAACGACCACCCTTCTTCACGATGATCTCGACGACCGCGGAGTGCAGCGAGTCCGACGAGTAGATCGGCGCGGTGCAGCCCTCGACGTAGTGCACGTAGGCGTCCTCGTCGACGATGATCAGCGTGCGCTCGAACTGGCCCATGTTCTCGGTGTTGATCCGGAAGTAGGCCTGCAGCGGGATGTCCACGTGGACGCCCTTGGGCACGTAGATGAACGAGCCACCGGACCACACGGCGGTGTTCAGCGCGGCGAACTTGTTGTCGCCGACCGGGATGACCGTGCCGAAGTACTCCTGGAAGAGCTCCGGCTGCTCGCGAAGCGCGGTGTCGGTGTCGAGGAAGAGCACGCCCTGCTCCTCGAGGTCCTCACGGATCGAGTGGTAGACGACCTCGGACTCGTACTGGGCGGCGACACCGGAGACCAGGCGCTGCTTCTCCGCCTCCGGGATGCCGAGCTTGTCGTAGGTGTTCTTGATGTCCTCGGGGAGGTCGTCCCAGGTCGCGGCCTGCTTCTCGCTCGACCGGACGAAGTACTTGATGTTGTCGAAGTCGATGCCCGACAGGTCAGAACCCCAGTTGGGCATGGGCTTGCGGCCGAAGAGCTTCAGGCCCTTCAGGCGGAGGTCGAGCATCCACTGCGGCTCGGACTTCTTCGAGGAGATGTCGCGCACGACCTCGTCGTTGAGCCCACGCTTGGCGTTGGCGCCGACGTCGTTCTTGTCGGCCCAGCCGAACTCGTACTTGCCGATGCCCTTGAGCTCCGGGTTGAGTTCTTCGATGCTCGGGGTGGTCGCGGTCATGTCGACGCTCCGTCCTTGTTGACAGGGATCTGGGGAATGCAAGTCGTGCACACGCCGTCGCCGTGCGCGATGGTCGCGAGTCGCTGCACGTGACGACCGAGGACGTGGCTGAAAGCCTCGGTCTCGGCCTCGCACAGCTGCGGGAACTCGTGGGCCACGTGGGACACGGGGCAGTGCTGCTGGCACAGCTGCTCACCGATCGGCAGCTGACGTACGCCGGCGGCGTAGCCACCGCTGGTCAGCACCTCGGCCAGGGCCTCGGCCGGGCTCAGCTCCGGGCGGGCGGTGGTGACCTCGGCGAAGTCGCGCTCGATGAACTCCACGCGCTTGCGCGCGAACGCGACGACTGCCTCCTCGCCCTGGGTGTCGCGGAGGAACCGCAACGCCTGCGTGGCGAGGTCGTCGTACTGGTTCTCGAGCTGGTCACGGCCCGCGGGCGTCAGCTTGAAGACGCGTGCCGGGCGACCGCGGCCACGGGTGCCGGGCATGACGTGCTGCTCGGCCGACTCGAGGGTGCCGGCCTCGGCCAGGTGGTCGAGGTGACGGCGCACCGCCGCGGGGGTCAGGTCGAGCTCGGCGGCCAGGTCGGCAGCCGTGCGGGGCCCGTGCTCGGCGATCGAACGGACCACGCGCGCACGCGTCGGAGCGTCCCCTTCAGGGGTCGCTGCGGGAGTCCGGTCGAATTGCACAACATCATTGTGACGTTAATAGACCGCCCCCTTCAAGGAAGGGTCACCTAACTTGAGGGGGGCGGTCGGTGTCGATCGCGGGATCTGTCAGGAATCGGTGCGCTTCCGGAACGCACGCACCGCCAGCGGGGCCATGACCGCCGTGATGATGACGACCCAGATCAGGGTCGACAGCACCGGGTGGTGCAGCGGGAAGGCCGCGCTCGCGGGCACGCCGTCGGGGTCGTTGCCCCACAGGTTGCGCACTGCCTGGACCAGCGACGAGATCGGGTTCCACTCGGCGATGGCCTGCAGCCACGCGGGCATCGGGTCGGTCGGCGCAAAGGTGTTGGCGAGGAACGTGATCGGGAACATCGTCGCGAACATCAGGCCGTTGACGGCCTCGACCGAACGCATGGCCGAGCCGACGAGGATGCCGACCCAGATCATCGCGAAGCCCCAGAGCAGCAGCAGCGCGTAGCCGAGCACTGCGTCGACGAAGCTCCCCCGGATGCGCCAGCCGATCAGCAGGCCGGTCACCGACATGACGACGAGTCCGATGCTCGAGTGGATCAGGCTGGAGATGCTCCGCCCGACCAGGACGGCGGACGAGTTGATCGGCAGCGAGCGCATGCGGTCGACGATGCCCTTGTCGAGGTCGGCGGTGAGGCCGAGCGCGACGATGAACGAGGCGAAGGTGATGGTCTGGCCCATGATGCCGCCGAGCAACCACTCCCGGTAGCCGGCCTGCGAGTCCGTCTGGATCGACGCTCCGAAGACGAAGGCGAAGAGCAGGACGAACATCACCGGCTGGATCGTCACGTCGAGCAGCATCTCCGGCATGCGCCGGATGTGGGTCAGGTTGCGGCGCACGATCACCAGGGACTGGCGCAGCAGGCTGGTCTGGTGGATCGCGGTGTCAACGGGCATGGGCTCGCCCGACTGGGTCTCGAGACTGGTCATGCGAGTGCCTCCTCGGCGGACTCGGCGGGCGCGGCGTCCTCGGCACGGTGGCCGGTGAGGTGCAGGAAGACGTCGTCGAGGCTCGGGCGCTTGAGCCCGAGGTCGTCGAGCTCGATTGCGCTGTCCGCGAAGACCGCCGCGATGCGGGTCATGTCGGCCAGGCCGTTTGCCGCGACGGTGAACTGTCGCGCGCCCGGGTCGAGGTGGACCTCGCTCACCGAGGTGCGGATCAGCCGCTCAGCCTCGGCCAGGTCGTCGGCGCGCGACACGGTCACGACGATGGACGCCTTGCCGGCGGCGTCCTTGAGCTGGAGCGGCGTGCCCTGGGCGATCACCGTGCCCCGGTCGATGACGACGATGTCGTCCGCGAGGTGGTCGGCCTCCTCCAGGTACTGAGTCGTGAGGAGCAGTGTGGTGCCCTCCGACACCAGGTCGCGCAGCACCGCCCACAGCTCCACGCGGCTGCGTGGGTCGAGCCCCGTGGTCGGCTCGTCCAGGAAGAGCACGGGCGGGTGGGCGATGAGGCTGACGGCGAGGTCGAGCCGCCTGCGCATGCCACCGGAGTAGCCCTTCGCGATCCGGCCCGCCGCCTCGGTCAGGGAGAAGCGCTCGAGCAGCTCATCGCTGCGCCGCTTGACGTCCGCGGACGGGAGGCCATAGAGCGAGCCGATCAGGCGGAGGTTCTCCCGGCCGGTCAACAGCTCGTCAACGGTCGCGGCCTGGCCGGTCAGGCCGAGTCGTGCGCGCACCTGGCGCGGCTGCTCTCGGACGTCGAAGCCGGCAACCCGGGCGGTGCCCGAGGTCGGCCTGGTCAGGGTGGTCATCATGCGAACGGTGGTCGTCTTGCCTGCCCCGTTGGGCCCGAGCAGGCCCAGGACGGTGCCCTGCGGGACGGAGAAGCTCACTCCGTCCACCGCCACCGTGTCGCCATAGTGCTTCACCAGGTTGTCGGCCTCGATGGCCGGTCGTGTGGTCATGCCAAAGACCCTAGAGCGGGCCACCGACAAGGGCATCCGACTTTGGTTCCTAGACTGTCCGCCGTGACCGATGCTCCCCACCCGGACGGCCCTGCCGTCCTCATTGACGGACTGGTCATGCGCTACGGCGACAAGACTGCCGTGGACGGCCTCTCCCTCTCCGTGGAGCGCGGCACGATCACCGCTGTGCTGGGCCCGAACGGAGCCGGCAAGACCACGACGCTCGAGACCTGCGAGGGATTCCGCAAACCGCAATCCGGCACGGTCCGGGTGCTGGGCCTCGACCCGATCGCCCAGCGACGCGAGCTGCTCCCCCGCATCGGCGTGATGCTGCAGGCCGGCGGCGCGTGGTCCGGGGTGCGCGCGGTCGAGATGCTGCGACACATGGCTGCGCTCCACGCCCATCCGCTCCCGGTGGAGTTGCTCGTCGAGCGGCTCGGCCTCGAGGAGTGTGGCTCCACCCCCTACCGCCGCCTCTCCGGCGGCCAGCAGCAGCGCCTGGGGCTCGCCATGGCGCTCATCGGCCGGCCTGAGCTGGTCTTCGTCGACGAGCCGACGGCCGGCATGGACCCTGCTGCGCGGCGTACGACGTGGGAGCTGCTCCAGGAGCTCCGCGACTCGGGCGTGACCGTCGTCCTCACCACGCACTACCTGGAGGAGGCCGAGCGTCTCGCCGACCAGGTGCACGTCATCGACCGGGGTCGCGTGATCGCCTCCGGCTCGCCGTTCGAGCTCACCCGGTCGCGCGGCCACGCCACCATCCGCCTGGTCGTCACCGAGCCGTTCCCGCCGGACGCACCTGCAGGGCTGCAGGCCGACCTCGGTCCCGACACCGAGGTGATCGCCATCAACGAGCAGTCACTGCTGATCTCGGGCCCCGCCGACGCGAGCACCCTGGCCAAGGTCTCGGCGTGGTGTGCCCACCACGGCGTACTTCCTGAGTCCCTGACCCTCGGCCAGCGCACCCTCGAGGACGTCTTCCTGCAGCTCACCGGAAGGGAGCTCGAGGCATGAGCACCGTCTCGCCGTTCGCGCCCGCCCCCGGAGCGGCGCCCCTGCACCAGCAGGTCCGCGCCCAGGCCGCCATGGAGACCAAGCTGCTGCTCCGCAACGGCGAGCAGCTCCTGCTCGCCGTCGTCATCCCGGTCCTCGCTCTCGTCGGTGGAGTGATCGGTGCCAACCAACTCGGCCTCGACTTCGACGCCCCGGTGGTCGACGTCCTCACCCCGGGCGTCCTCGCGCTGGCCGTCCTCTCGACGTCGTTCACCTCGCTCGCGATCGCCACTGGGTTCGAACGGCGCTACGGCCTGATCAAGCGGCTCGGAGCCTCGCCGCTCCCCCGCCACGGGCTGCTGCTGGGCAAGGTCATCGCCATCTTCGTGGTGCAGGTGTTCCAGGCGATCGTGATCTGCGGCGTGGCCGTCGCGCTGGGATGGACGCCGGACGGAGGCGTCGTCGGTCTGCCCGTTGCGCTGGTCGGGACCTTCCTGGGCACGCTCGCCTTCGGCTCGCTCGGTCTGCTGATGGCCGGCACGCTCCGCGCCGAGGCAACGCTGGCCGCAGCCAACCTCGTCTACCTGCTGCTCCTGATGGGTGGCGGCGTGGTGCTCCCCCGCGACACCTACGGCGCTGCCGGCGAGGTGCTCCGGTTCCTGCCGTCCGGAGCACTCGGCGACGCACTGCGCGGTGGCCTGACCGACGGCCGCTGCGATGCGGTCGCCATGGTGACCCTGGCGGTCTGGGCCGTGATCGGCTCGGTCCTGGCCGGGCGCTACTTCAAGTGGGAGTGAGACAGATGTACGCCGGCACCTCTGCCCTCGCGCAGCGCGCCCTGTGGTGGTCCGCGATCGCCAACCTCGTGGTCAACATCGGGATCGTGGTGACCGGTGGCGCTGTCCGGCTGACCGGCTCCGGTCTCGGCTGTCCGACCTGGCCACGGTGCACCGAGGAGTCCTACGTCCCGCACTCCGCGCTCGGCATCCACGGCGCGATCGAGTTCGGCAACCGCATGCTCACCTTCGTGCTGGTCGCCGTCGCGGTGACCTGCTGGGCCCTCGCCCTGGTCCACCTGCTCCGCAGCACCCGTGACGCTCGCGGCCGTCGCGACCGGCGGGCACGGACGGCGTACTGGCTCTCGACCGCCATCGCCCTCGGGATCCCCGCCCAGGCGATCCTCGGCGGGATCACCGTCCTGACCGACCTCAACCCGTGGATCGTCGCAGGGCACCTGCTGGTCTCGATGGTCATGGTCGGGCTCTGCGTCTGGCTGATCGACGCGCTCGGCGGCCCGGTTCGTCCGGCCGCTGGTCGTCTGTCGGTGCGTCTGGCGTGGGCAACCGTCGCTGCCGGGGCACTGGCACTCTGGCTCGGCACCGTGGTGACCGGCTCCGGCCCCCACTCCGGCGACCAGGAGTCCAAGCGCACCGGCCTCGACCCGCAGGTCGTATCGCACGTGCACGGAGTCTCCGTCTGGCTCCTGGTCGGCTTGACGATCGCGCTGCTCGTCGTCGCTGCCCGCCGCAACGAGCGCACCCTCGCCTTCTTTGCCTCGGTCCTGCTGATCGTCGAGCTCGCCCAGGGCCTGATCGGCTACGTGCAGTACTTCACCGACCTGCCCGAGATCCTGGTCGCGATCCACATGCTCGGCGCGGCGTTGGTGGCAGCCGGCCTCGCCCGCGTCGTACTCACCACACGCGCCCGCGCCTGACACAGGGTCCGCGCCGGGTCGTTGACGGCACGGCCGTGTCACCACCCGTCGGTCAGCGGCCTGACTCAGCGAGTGATCAGCGGGTCGATCGCGACGGCGACGAACAGCAGCGAGAGGTAGAGGTTGCTGTGATGGAACAGCCGCATGGGCTTGATCTCCGAGAGCGACTCGGTCCCGCGCGTGCGGCCCCACATGCGGTGCGCCTCGACCAGGAACACGGCACCCAGGATCGCGGCAGCCGACGGGTAGAACCAGCCGAGGTTGCCGATCGGCCAGAGCGCCAGCGACGTGGCGACCATGACCCAGGAGTAGAGGACGATCTGGCGTCCGACCTCGCGCGCGGGCTTCACGACCGGCAGCATCGGCACGTCGACGTTGGCGTAGTCCTCGCGGTAGCGCAGCGCCAGCGCCCACGTGTGCGGGGGCGTCCAGAAGAAGACCACGAGGAAGAGCACGATCGGGGCCCAGGCGAGCTCGCCGGTGACAGCGGTCCAGCCGATCAGCGCCGGGAAGCAACCCGCGATGCCGCCCCAGACGATGTTCTGCGTGGTCCGGCGCTTGAGCAGCATCGTGTAGACGAACACGTAGAACGCGTTCGCGCCGAGCGAGAGACCAGCGGAGAGGCCGTTGACTCCCCACCAGAGCACAGCCGTCGAAACCACCGCGAGCACGGTCGCGAAGACCAGCGCGGAATGCGCCGTGACAATGTGGCGCGGCAGCGCACGACGACGCGTGCGACGCATCTGCTCGTCGATGTCGCGGTCGTAGACGCAGTTGTACGCCGAGGCGGAGCCAGCGGAGAGCGTGCCGCCGATGACCGTCCAGACGACGAGCATCAGGTCCGGGACTCCGCGCGCCGCAAAGAACATCACCGGCACCGTCGTGAGGAGCAGGAGCTCGATCACGCGGGGCTTCGTCAGGCCGACGTAGGCACCGACGACGTCCTTCCACGTCGAGGGTCCTTCAGCGTCGGCGACAGGTGCCTGTGCGGGGGTCACGGGCTGGCCGACATGCGTCACGGATACCTCGGGGACAAGAACTGGTCAGTAGGAGATGCGGGTCGAGTCTAACGGCACGCTGGACTAGGCTCGGCGTACCGCCATCACCTGACCGCTGTGCCGGTCGTCACCTCGGAGGAACCCCGTGAGCCCCGCTCCCACCAAGCTGGACTGGACCGACGTCGACAAGCTGGCGGTGGACACTTCCCGTGTCCTCGCCATGGACGCCGTGCAGAAGGTGGGCAACGGCCACCCGGGCACCGCGATGAGCCTTGCACCCGCGGCGTACCTCCTCTTCCAGAAGGTCATGCGCAGCGACCCGGCGAACCCCGACTGGATGGGCCGTGACCGCTTCGTCCTCTCGTGCGGTCACTCGAGCCTCACTCTCTACATCCAGCTCTACCTGGCCGGCTTCGGCCTCGAGCTCGATGACCTGAAGGCGTTCCGCACGTGGGGCTCCAAGACGCCCGGCCACCCGGAGCACGGTCACACCGCGGGCGTCGAGACCACCACCGGTCCGCTCGGGCAGGGCATCGCCAACGCTGTCGGCATGGCCATGGCCGCTCGCCGTGAGCGCGGCCTGCTCGACCCGACCAGCGCGGCCGGCGAGTCGCTCTTCGACCACGACGTCTTCGTCATCGCCTCCGACGGCGACCTCCAGGAAGGCGTGTCGGCCGAGGCGTCGAGCATTGCCGGCCACCAGGAGCTCGGCAACCTCACGGTCATCTACGACGCCAACCGCATCTCGATCGAGGGCGACACCGACGTCTCGTTCTCCGAGGACGTCGCGAAGCGTTACGAGGCCTACGGCTGGCACGTCCAGAAGGTCGACTGGACCAACGGCGGCACCGACTACGTCGAGGACGTCCAGGGCCTGTACGACGCGATCCAGGCGGGTCGCGCCGTGACCGACCAGCCGTCGCTCATCGTGCTCAACACGATCATCGCCTGGCCCGCACCCAACGCCCAGAACACCGAGGCGTCGCACGGTTCCGCGCTCGGCGCCGCCGAGGTGGCGCTGACCAAGGAAGTCCTGGGCTTCGACCCGGAGCAGCACTTCGAGGTGCCGGCCGAGGTGCTCGAGCACACCCGCAGCCTCGTGGCCCGGGGCAAGGAGTGGGCAGCCGCCTGGGACACCGACTTCGCGGAATGGGCCACGGCCAACCCCGAGGCCGACGCGATCCTGGCCCGCATGAAGGTCCGTGGTCTGCCCGAGGGCCTCGCCGAGGCGCTGCCGGTCTTCCCGGCCGATGCCAAGGGCGTGGCCACCCGGTCGGCCTCCGGCAAGGTGATCAACGCGATCGCTCCGCTGATGCCCGAGCTCTGGGGTGGCTCGGCCGACCTCGCCGGCTCCAACAACACGACCATTGACGGTGCGCCGTCCTTCCTCCCCCCGTCGCATGCCACGCACGAGTGGAAGGCCGACCCGCTGCTCGGTCGCGTGCTCCACTTCGGCATCCGCGAGCACGCCATGGGCGCGATCATGAACGGCATCACGCTGCACGGCGGCACCCGCGTCTTCGGCGGCACGTTCCTGCAGTTCGCCGACTACATGCGCCCGTCGGTGCGTCTCGCGGCGCTGATGAAGCTGCCCACGATCTACGTGTGGACCCACGACTCCGTCGGCCTCGGCGAGGACGGCCCGACCCACCAGCCGATCGAGCACGTCGCCGCGCTCCGGGCGATCCCGCACCTCGACGTGATCCGCCCGGCGGACGCCAACGAGACCGCGGTCGCCTGGCACACGGTCCTGCAGCACACCGACCGGCCCGCCGCGCTCTGCCTGTCGCGCCAGAACCTCCCGACCTTCCCCCGCAGCTCTGAGGGCTTCGCCCCCGCCTCCGAGGTGGCCAAGGGCGGCTACGTGCTCATCGACGCCGACGGCGGCGAGCCCGACGTCGTGCTCCTGGGCACCGGCTCCGAGGTCCAGCTGGCCGTCGCCGCGCGCACCGCGCTCGCCGAGCAGGGCATCAACGCCCGCGTCGTCTCGCTCCCCTGCGTCGAGTGGTTCAACGCGCAGGACCAGGCCTACCGCGACAGCGTCATCCCGCCGATCGTGAAGGCCCGCGTCTCGGTCGAGGCCGGCATCGCCCTCGGCTGGCGCGAGCTGGTCGGCGACCACGGCCGCATCGTCTCGATCGAGGACTTCGGCGCCTCCGCCGACGCCACGCGCATGTTCACCGAATACGGCATCACGACCGATGCCGTCGTCACCGCGGCGCTGGACAGCATCAAGAGTGCTGGCCTTCACGCCGGTGCCGACAACAGCTGACGCCCTTACCCGAGGAGAAGGATCACCCATGTCCGAACGACTCCAGTCCCTCGCCGCAGCCGGCGTGTCCATCTGGCTCGACGACCTGTCCCGCGAACGCATCGAGACCGGCAACCTCGCCGACCTGATCAAGGAGAAGTCGGTCGTCGGTGTCACCACCAACCCGAGCATCTTCGCCGCGGCAATCTCCGATGGCGAGCGGTACGCCGACCAGCTGCGCGCCGAGGCCGTTGAGGGCATCACGCCGACCGAGGCGATCTTCGAGCTGACCACCGAGGACGTCCGCAACGCGTGCGACATCCTTGCGGAGACCTACGCCAACGACCCGTTCGACGGCCGCGTCTCCATCGAGGTCGAGCCGGGCCTTGCCATGGAGACCGCGGGCACGATCGACCAGGCCCGCCTGCTGTGGAGCGAGGTGGACCGCCCCAACGCGCTGATCAAGATCCCCGCGACCGAGCCGGGCCTTCCCGCGATCACGGCCGCCATCGCCGACGGCATCAGCGTCAACGTCACCCTGATCTTCGGCATCGGGCGCTACCGCGCCGTCATGGATGCCTACCTCACCGGTCTCGAGCAGGCTGCTGCCAAGGGCATCGACCTCGCGACGATCCACTCCGTCGCCTCCTTCTTCGTGTCCCGGGTGGACTCGGAGGTCGACAAGCGCCTCGATGCCATCGGCACCGACGAGGCCCTCGCCCTCAAGGGCAAGGCCGCGCTGGCCAACGCCTGGGCTGCCTACGCGGCGTACCAGGAGGTGTTCGGGGGCGAGCGCTTCGCGAAGCTCTCCGCGGCCAACGTCCAGCGACCGCTGTGGGCCTCCACCGGCGTCAAGGACCCGGCGTACCCGGACACGCTCTACGTCTCGGAGCTGGTCGTCGACGGCTGCGTCAACACGATGCCCGAGAAGACCCTCGACGCCTTCGCGGACCACGGCGTCGTCACCGGCGACACCGTCACCGGTCGCGGCGACGAGGCGGCCGAGATCTTCGCGGCGCTCGCCGAGGTCGGCATCGACTTCGACGACGTGCTCGAGGTGCTCGAGACCGAGGGCGTCGACAAGTTCGTGACCTCGTGGAACGAGCTCGTGGAGACCGTCGCCGCTCAGCTCGAGGCAGTCGCACCATGAGCCAGCCTCCTGTCGACGCCACGACGACGGGGGCGTGGGGCAAGCTCGCCGGCTACGCAGAGGGATTCCAGCCCGACCTGCGTGGCTGGTTCGGCGACGACGCCGATCGTGTCGACCGCATGACGTTCACCGCCGGTGAGCTGCTGGTCGACCTGTCCAAGGGCCTGATCACCCCGGGCATCCTCGACGCCCTCGTGTCGCTCGCCGACGAGGTGGGCCTGAGCGAGCGCCGCGACGCGATGTTCCGCGGCGAGCGGATCAATGTCACCGAGAACCGCGCAGTGCTCCACACTGCGCTGAGGCTTCCCGCTGACGCGACGAGCATGGTCGACGGGCGCAACGTCGTGGAGGACGTCCATGCGGCCCTCGAGCACATGTACTCCTTCGCCTCCCAGGTCCGCTCGGGCGAGTGGAAGGGGGTCACCGGCCGCCGGATCCGCACGGTCGTGAACATCGGCATCGGTGGGTCCGACCTCGGACCCCACATGGCCTACGAGGCGCTGGCGCCCTACCGCCACGGCGACCTCGAGTGCCGGTTCATCAGCAACATCGACCCGACCGACGCTGCGCTCAAGCTGGCGGACCTCGATCCGACGACGACGCTCTTCATCGTCTCGAGCAAGACCTTCGGCACGCTCGAGACCCTGACCAACGCACGGCTGTGCCGCGCCTGGCTGCTCGACAACCTCCGGGCACGGCGCATGTTCCACGGCACCGACGAGGAGGCCGTCGCACGGCACTTCGTCGCGGTCTCGACGGCTGTCGACAAGGTGGCCGAGTTCGGCATCGACCCCGCCAATGCGTTCGGCTTCTGGGACTGGGTCGGCGGCCGCTACTCGGTCGACTCGACGATCGGCACGTCGCTCGCGATCGCGATCGGGCACGACCGGTTCGCGGAGTTCCTCGGCGGCATGCACCTGATGGACGAGCACTTCCGGACCACACCGATCGAGCGCAACGTCCCGGCCCTGATGGGCCTGCTCAACATCTGGTACGTCAACTTCCTCGATGCGGGCACCCACGCGGTCCTGCCCTACTCGCAGCTGCTGCACCGCTTCCCGGCGTACCTCCAGCAGCTCACGATGGAGTCCAACGGCAAGTCCGTGCGCTGGGACGGCTCCCCCGTCACGTCCCACACCGGCGAGGTCTACTTCGGCGAGCCCGGCACCAACGGGCAGCACGCCTTCTACCAGCTGATCCACCAGGGCACCCACCTCGTGCCGGCCGACTTCATCGCGTTCGCCAACCCGGCCTACCCGCTCAAGGACGGCGACACGGACGTCCACGAGCTGTTCCTCGCGAACTTCTTCGCGCAGACCCAGGCGCTCGCGTTCGGCAAGACGCCGGACGAGGTCCGCGCCGAGGGAACCCCGGAGAAGATGGTCGCCGCGCGCGTGTTCCCCGGCAACCGTCCGACGACCTCGATCATGGCGCCGTCGCTCACGCCGTCCGTGCTCGGGCAGCTGATCGCGCTCTACGAGCACATCACCTTCACCCAGGGGGTCGTGTGGGGCATCGACAGCTTCGACCAGTGGGGCGTCGAGCTCGGCAAGCAGCTGGCCCAGCAGATCATTCCCGCGATCAGTGGTGACGCCGAGGCGAGCGCCGACCAGGACGCGTCGTCCCGTGCGCTGATCAGCTACTACCGCCAGCAGCGCAAGCAGTGATGACGGGCGGACAGCCAGCTCCGGAGGTCCAAGTCCAGGGCTCTGCGAGCGACCTCGCCACCGCGATCGCAGCGGCGCTGGTCGACAGGCTCGCGGAGATCCAGGCGGCCGGCCGGGTGCCCAAGGTGGTGCTCGCAGGTGGCGGCATCGCCGATGCGGTGCACCGCGCCACTGCGGCTGCACCGGGTGACGTCGACTGGACGAGGGTCGAGTTCTGGCTCGGCGACGAGAGGTACGTCGAGTCGTTCAGCACCGAGCGCAACTCACTGGCCGCCCGGCGCGACCTCCTGACGCCGGTCGGCGCGAACGAAGCCCTCGTGCACGAGCCACCGGCGTCTGACTCCGGGTTGCCGCTGCACGACGCCGTCGCGACCTACGCGCAGGAGTTCCCCACCGACGACTTCGACCTGGTCATGCTCGGCATGGGGCCCGACGGCCACACTGCCTCGCTCTTCCCCGGCCGCTCCGACGTGCTCGAGCCGGGAGACGCCCTCGGTGTCACCGACTCCCCCAAGCCGCCGTCGCTGCGCCTGTCGATGACCGCCGCACGGCTCTCCCGCGCCACCGAGGTCTGGGTGATGGCCAGCGGCCTCGCCAAGGCTGAGGCAGTGGAGAAGGCGCTGACCCACGGCGTCGACGTGATCGACGTACCTGTCGCTGCGCCGCACGGGCGCAACGCGACCCTGTGGTGGCTCGACACGGACGCTGCCTGCTTCCTCTGAGCGAGCATGACGAAGCCCCCGCCGGAATGTCCGGCGGGGGCTTCGTGCATCAGGCTCAGAAGATGATGTCGCCCGACTTGCGCCGCGAGCGCAGCGTGGCAAGGGCCTCGTCGAGGATGTCCTTCGCCTCGTCCTCGGAGCGCCGCTCCTTCACGTAGGCGAGGTGGGTCTTGTAGGGCTCGATCTTGGTGGCCGGCGGGGCGTTCTCCGCGTCCAGACCGGCCGGGAGGCCACAGCGCGGGCAGTCCCACGAGTCGGGCGCGACAGCCTCCAGCGCGAACGTCACCACCGAGCGGTGTTCATGCGAGCAGAAGTAGGTGACGCTCTGACGCGGAGCAGCCTCGCCCCGCTCAGCCTCACCCATCGGCCCCGCACCGACCCGGCTACCCCGGATCGCGTTTCCTGCACCAGCCACGTTTCAGTCCTTCTTCAGTGAGTCAGTTGCCGTACGCGTACAGCAGGCCGAGAGCGATGATGCTGGCAAGCCAGACGAGACCGAGCCCGACAGTGAGCCGGTCCAGGTTGCGCTCGGCGACCGACGAGCCCCCGAGGGAGCTCGAGACGCCGCCGCCGAACATGTCGGAGAGACCGCCGCCGCGCCCCTTGTGCAGGAGCACGAGAACGATCAGCAGCAGGCTCGTGGCAACGAGCAGAATGGTGAGGAACAGGGTCACGTTGCGGAACTCTACTTCACGTCAGGGCGAGGTTTGCGCGGTGCCTCAGAGGACCGGCATGTCGTAGAAACGGCAGATGCCACCGAACTCGTCGGCCTGCAGGCTCGCGCCTCCGACAAGGGCACCGTCGACGTCCTTCTTGGCCATGATCCCGCCAATGTTGGAGGCCTTCACAGAACCTCCGTAGAGGACGCGTACGGCGTCGCCCGCGGCCTCGCCGTGCACCTCGGCGATCCGCACGCGGATGGCCGCACAGACCTCCTGGGCGTCGTCAGGCGTGGCCACCTCGCCGGTGCCGATCGCCCACACCGGCTCGTAGGCCACGACCAGGCCGGCGACCTGCTCGGCGCTCAGGCCGGCCAGCGAACCGTCGACCTGCGCCAGCGTGAACGGCACCTGCTCGCCCGCCTTGCGGACGTCCAGACCCTCCCCCACACACACGATCGGCGTCATCCCGGCAGCCAGCGCAGCCTTCGCCTTGGCGTTGACGACTTCGTCGGTCTCGGCGTGGAACTCACGGCGCTCCGAGTGCCCGACCACCACATAGGAACAGCCGAGCTTGGAGAGCATGCCCGCGGAGATCTCGCCGGTGTAGGCACCCGAGGCGTGGACGGAGACGTCCTGCGCGGCGTACTTGATGGCCAGGCGGTCACCGTCGATGACGGTCTGCACGGAGCGGATGTCCGTGAACGGCGGGACCACGACGACCTCGACCTTGGCGAAGTCGTGCTTCTTGTCCGACAGCGTCCAGGCGAGCTTCTGCACCAGGACAACAGCCTCCTGGTGGTTGAGGTTCATCTTCCAGTTGCCCGCCATCAGCGGGACGCGGTTCTTCGCCATGGTCAGCCTTCCAGGCCAGAGTCGGTACGCGCTTCCAGCACGGTGATGCCGGGGAGCTCCTTGCCCTCGAGGTACTCAAGGGAGGCACCTCCACCGGTCGAGATGTGGCCGAACGCGGCCTCGTCGAACCCGAGCGTCCGGACCGCAGCGGCGGAGTCGCCACCACCCACGACGGACAGGCCGCCGAGATCGCCGGTCTTGGTGAGCGCCTCGGCGACGGCACGGGTGCCCTCGGCGAACGCAGCCTGCTCGAACACCCCCATCGGGCCGTTCCAGAAGACCGTCTTCGCGTCGGCAAGCGCGGCAGCGAAGGCCTTGCCCGACTCCGGACCGATGTCGAGACCGAGCGACTCAGCCGGGATCGCGTCCGCCGCGACGACGCGGGCAGAGGCTTCGTCGCCGAATGAGTCAGCAACCACGATGTCGGTCGGGAGAATGATCTCGACGCCCGTGTCGGCCGCGCGCTTGAGGTACTCCAGGCAGACCGGGATCTGGTCCTCCTCCAGCAGGCTCTTGCCGACCTCGTGGCCCTGGGCCTTGAGGAAGGTGAAGACCATCCCGCCGCCGATGAGGAGCTTGTCGGCCTTGCCCAGCAGGTTGTCGATCACGCCGAGCTTGTCCGACACCTTCGACCCACCCAGCACGACCACGTAGGGCCGCTCGGGGGTCTCGGTGAGCCGACGCAGCACGTCGATCTCGGTCGCGACCAGGTTGCCCATCGCGTGCGGCAGACGCTGCGCCACGTCGTACACGCTCGCCTGCTTGCGGTGCACCACCCCGAACCCGTCGGAGACGAACGCATCCGCCAGGGCAGCAAGCTGGTCGGCGAACGCACCACGCTCGGCGTCGTCCTTCGACGTCTCACCGGCGTTGAAACGGACGTTCTCCAGCAGCGCGACCTGACCGTCGGCCAGACCAGCGACGACACCCTGAGCGGACTCACCGACCGTGTCCGTCGCGAATGCCACCGGCGCCCCGAGCAGCTCACCCAGACGGGCAGCAACCGGAGCCAGCGAGTAGCGGTCCTCCGGCGCACCCTTCGGACGACCCAGGTGCGCGGTCACGACCACCCGGGCGCCGGCGTCGGCCAGTGCCTTGATGGTCGGGACGCTGGCGCGGATGCGGCCGTCGTCGGTGATGGTGGTGCCATCGAGCGGAACATTCAGGTCAGAGCGGACGAGAACGCGCTTTCCGCGCACGTCTCCCAGGGTGTCAGTCGCAGTCACGGGTCAGAGAGTAGCGCCGATGAAGGTCACCAGGTCGGCAAGACGGTTGGAGTAGCCCCACTCGTTGTCGTACCAGCCGACGACCTTGACCTGCTTGCCGATGACCTTGGTCAGCGGCGCGTCGAACGTGCACGACGCCGGGTCGGTCACGATGTCGCTCGAGACGATGGGCGCCTCGGAGTAGTTCAGGTACGGCGCGAGCGGGCCGGAGTCCGCGGCCGCCTTCACGATCGCGTTGACCTCCTCGACCGTGGTCTCGCGACCTGCCTCGAACGTGAGGTCGGTCAGCGAGCCGGTCGGGGTGGGCACACGGACGGCGTAGCCGTCGAGCTTGCCCTTGAGCTCGGGGAGGACCAGGCCGATGGCCTTGGCGGCACCCGTCGACGTCGGGACCAGGTTGATCGCAGCAGCGCGAGCACGGCGCAGGTCGCTGTGGATGTTGTCCTGGAGGTTCTGGTCGGCGGTGTAGGCGTGGACCGTCGTCATCAGGCCACGCTCGATGCCGAGGGCGTCGTTGAGTGCCTTCGCCAGCGGCGCCAGGCAGTTGGTGGTGCACGAGGCGTTGGAGATGACCGAGTGCTTCTCCGCGTCGTAGTCGGTGTGGTTGACACCCATGACCACGGTGATGTCCTCGTTGCTGGCCGGCGCGGAGATGATCACCTTCTTGGCGCCACCACCCGTGATGTGTGCGCGTGCCTTGGTGGCGTCGGTGAAGAAGCCCGTGGACTCGATCACGACGTCCACGTCGAGGTCCCCCCACTTGAGGGCGCTGGGGTCGCGCTCCGCGAACGCCCGGATCTCCTGGTCTCCCACGAAGATCGAGTCGGCCGTCGCGGTGACGTCCGCGTCGAGCCGGCCCAGGATCGAGTCGTACTTCAGCAGGTGCGCCAGCACCGCGTTGTCGGTGAGGTCGTTGACCCCCACGATCTCGATGTCAGCGCCGGACGCTCGCACGGCCCGGAAGAAGTTGCGGCCGATCCGGCCGAACCCGTTGATACCCACTCGAACAGTCACGTGATCTCCTGGATCAGTAGTCGCCATCAGTTGCGCTCAGGTCATGAGCGCCTGTGTCGACCGTACCGGCCACGTGACCTCGGCCACATCCCCTCGTCCGCGATACGGGCGAGTAACAAACCAAACAAAGGTATTCCAACATCCGTCGGGACGTTGCAACACCCGGTCGCCCGGGTGGAGGTCAGGCGTCCTCGGCGAGCATCTCCGGGGTGAGCGAGGCCTCGGTGTCGGGAATCCCGAGCTCCTCGGCACGCTTGTCGGCCATCGCCAGCAGACGGCGGATGCGACCGGCGATGGCGTCCTTCGTGAGCACCGGGTCGTGCAGCTGACCGAGCTCCTCGAGAGAGGCCTGCTTGTGCTTGAGCCGCAGGTCGCCAGCCAGCTTGAGGTGGTCGGGCACCTCCTCAGCCAGGATCTCGAGCGCGCGCTCGACACGGGCCCCGGCTGCGACAGCAGCGCGGGCGGACCGGCGCAGGTTGGCGTCGTCGAAGTTGGCGAGGCGGTTGGCCGTCGCACGCACCTCGCGCCGCATGCGCCGCTCCTCCCAGGCCATCAGGGACTCGTGGGCGCCGAGGCGGGTCAGGAGCGCGCCGATGGCGTCGCCGTCACGGATGACGACACGGTCCACGCCGCGGACCTCGCGGGCCTTGGCCTGGATGCCGAGCCGACGCGCGACGCCGACCAGCGCGAGCGCGGCCTCGGGACCGGGGCAGGTCACCTCGAGGGACGACGAACGACCCGGCTCGGTGAGCGAACCGTGGGCCAGGAAGGCACCCCGCCACGCTGCGACAGCGTCACAGGCGCCTCCGGAGACCACCTGCGGCGGCAGGCCACGGACGGGGCGGCCTCGCTGGTCGATCAGGCCGGTCTGGCGCGCGAGGGCCTCGCCGTCCTTGACGACGCGAAGGACGTAGCGACTCCCCCGGCGGATGCCGGAACCCTGGACGACGGCAACCTCGGCGTTGTGGCCGTACATCTCGGCGATGTCGCGCCGCAGACGGCGGGCTGCACCACCTGTGTCGAGCTCCGCCTCCACCACGATGCGGCCGCTGACGATGTGCAGGCCGCCGGCGAAACGGAGCATCGTCGACACCTCGGCCTTGCGGCAGCAGGTCTTCGTCACCACTGTGTTTGCCAGTTCGGACTTCACCTGTGCCGTCATCGCCATGCGTCCGATCCTGTCACACCACTCATGATCCGGGCATAGGCATCCGCCAGCCTGACCGGGTCGTGCTGGGCGCTGCCGGGCGCGGTAGCGACGTCCGCGAGGACGAGTTGGCCACCGGCACTCGCCACCACGCTCTCGAGCAGGTCCGGATCAGGCACGCTGCCCGGGTCGGCCAGGACCGTGTGGACCTTCAGGTCGGGGGCGTGACCGAGCAACGCGCCCAGGTGGTCCTCGGGCGCGTAGCCGGAGGTCTCCCCCTTCTGCTCCCCCAGGTTGAGCACCACGATCACCTTCGCCTCGCTCTTCACCAGCGTGCGGCGCAGCTCGGGCACGCGCAGGTGCGGGATGACCGAGGAGTACCAGGAACCGGGGCCCAGGACCACCCAGTCGGCGTAGCGGATCGCGTCGAGGGCCTCGGGGCAGGCCTCCGGCTCCGCCGGGTCGAGCTGGATGCCGAGGATCCGGCCGGGAGTCGTGGCGACCTCGACCTGGCCGCGGACCACCTGCACGAGATCGGGGTACGCCGGGTCGTGGCCGAGCACCTCGGCGGTGATGTCCATGGGCGTGAGCGCCATCGGGAGGACCCGACCGCGGGCGTCGAGCAGCCGGCCCACCCAGTCGAGTCCCTCGACCTGGCTCTGCCCCTTGGCAGCGAGCAGCTCCCACAGCGCCACGATCAGCAGGTTGCCGACGACGTGGCCCTGCATTTCCCCGGTGCCCTGGAAGCGGTGCTGGAGGACGTCCGCCCAGGTCTGGCCCCACTCGTCGTCGCCACAGAGCGCAGCGAGCGCCATGCGCAGGTCGCCCGGAGGAAGGACGCCGAACTCCTTGCGGAGGCGTCCGGACGAGCCTCCGTTGTCTGCGACGGTGACAATCGCGGTGACCTCGTCGACCACCCGACGCAGTGCGGCCAGGGAGGCGTGCAGACCGTGCCCCCCACCGAGGGCGACAACTGCCTGCTGGAGCGGAAGCGGGGCGGTGCCGTCGGTCATTCGCGGCCCAGGTCGCGGTGCGTCGCACGCGCGTCGTAACCAAGGTCGCGGAGCCTGGCGCTGATCTCCTCGGTCATCGCCACGCTGCGGTGCTTGCCGCCGGTGCAGCCGATGGCGATCGTCATGAACCGCTTGCCCTCACGCAGGTAACCCTCGGCGACCGTCTGCACGACGGGGACGTACTGCTCGAGGAAGGTCTTGGCCGCCGGCCGCTCCTTGACGTAGTCGGCCACCTCCGGGTCCCGGCCGGTCATCGCGCGGAGCTCGGGCACCCAGTGCGGGTTGGGCAGGAAGCGCATGTCGACGACGAGGTCGGCATCCACCGGGATGCCGTACTTGAAGCCGAAGCTCACACACGTGATCTTGAGGCTGGTCGAGTCGGGCGAACCGAACGCCTCGGCGACCTTGTCGGTCAGCTGGTGGACGTTGAGGTTGGTCGAGTCGATGACGACATCGGCTTCGCTGCGCAGGTCGGCGAGGACCACCCGCTCACGCTGGAGTCCGTCGAGGAGGCGTCCGCCCGCCTGAAGCGGGTGCGGACGCCGGGCCGCCTCCTGGCGGCGTACGAGGACGTCGTCGGAGGCCTCGAGGAAGAGCAGGGTCGTGCGGCGCCCGGTGGCGCCCTGCGCCAGGTTGGCCTGCAGGGTCTCGAAGAACGAACCCGAACGTACGTCGACCACGACGGCGATCGGCTGCTCGAAACCACGCGTCTCGTCGACCAGCCGCACGACGTCACGCAGCAGCGTGGGTGGCAGGTTGTCGACGACGTAGAACCCGAGGTCCTCGAGCTCCTTCGCGGCCGTGCTGCGGCCGGCGCCGGTCATGCCGGTGACCACCACCAGCTCGCCGCGGGTGGTCGGGAAGCCGTCCATCGGTGGATGCATGGGAGAACCCTAGACCTGGTTGAGGAAGGTCGACATCTGCTGGACCGTGAACTCACGGACGTAGCCGTTGGCAGGGTTGAGCATCAGCGGAGTGTTGTTGCGGACCAGCTCTCCGAGGAGCGCCCGCCCGGGTGCCGCGTGGACCACGAGCTTGCCCGGCGAGCGCTCGGCCACCTCGAGGAACCGCTCGACCCGGACCGGGTGGGTGAACGCGATCGCGAACGCCTGCTCCCCGAACGTGCGGATCTCCGGGGCGAACCTCCCCTCCTCGTCCTCGTGGCCGGGCAGACCGAGGTGTGCGTCGAGCAGTGCAGCCGCGAAGGCCGCCGCGACGACCTCGTCATCAGGCTGGGCGGACGCGCGCTCGAGGAGCTCCTCGAGCTCGTGCTGGGGCGGGAGTTCGGGTGCCAGGGGGTCCATTCAGTCCTCGCTGATCTCACCGGTAGCGGTGTTGACGGTCATCTTGCCTGAGCCCTTCGCCACTGCGGCCGCGATCGCTTCGGCGGTGCGCGGACCGATGCCGGGCACCTGCGCGATCTCCTCGACGGTGGCTGCCCGGAGCTTCTTCAGGGAGCCGAAGTGCTTGAGCAGCACCTTGCGGCGGACGTCGCCGAGGCCCGGAACGTCGTCGAGGACGCTCTCGACCATGGACGCCGAGCGGCGGTTGCGGTGGTGGGTGATCGCGAACCGGTGGGCCTCGTCGCGGATGCGCTGGAGGAGGTAGAGCCCCTCGCTGCTGCGCGCGAAGATGACGGGGTCCTGGTCGTCAGGGAGCCACACCTCCTCGAGACGCTTCGCGAGGCCGCACACCGCGATGTCGGTGATGCCGAGCTCGGTGAGTGCCTGGACGGCTGCCGCGACCTGCGGCGGGCCACCGTCGACGACCACGAGGCCAGGTGTGTAGGCGAACTTGCGTGGCCTGCCGGTCTCGGGATCGACCAGCAGCGGACCGCCATCGGTGGCGGTCGCTCCGGTCGACACAACGGCATCTCCACGCTCATCGAGCAGCCGGCGGAAACGTCGAGTGATGACCTCGTGCATGCTCGCGACGTCGTTCTGGCCCTCGACACCCTTGATCACGAAGCGGCGGTAGTCGGACTTGCGCGCCAACCCGTCCTCGAACACGACCATGCTCGCCACGACCTCGGTGCCCTGCAGGTTGGAGACGTCGTAGCACTCGATGCGCAGCGGGACCTCGGCCAGGTCGAGGGCCTCCTGGATCTCGGCGAGCGCGATGTTGCGGGTGGTCAGGTCACTGGCCCGCTTGGTCTTGTGCAGTGCGAGCGACTGCTCGGCGTTGCGCGCGACGGTCTCCTGCAGCGACTTCTTGTCGCCGCGCTGAGGCACCCTCAGGTGGACCTTGCCACCGCGGCGCTCCTCGAGAAGCTGCTCCAGGGTGGCGGCCTCCGGCGGGAGCGCCGGCACGAGGATCTCGCGCGGAATCGCGTCGCCCTCCTCGCCTCCGTAGAGCTGGAGCAGGAAGTGCTCAACCAGCTCGGGGGTCTCGCCCTCCTCGACGCGGTCGGCCACCCAGCCACGCTGGCCACGGATGCGACCGCCACGCACGTGGAAGACCTGCACCGCGACCTCGAGCGGATCTTCGGCCAGCGCCACGATGTCCGCGTCAGTGCCGTCGCCGAGGACTACCTGCTGCTTCTCGAGCGCCTTCTGGAGCGCACCGATGTCGTCGCGCAACCGGGCCGCTCGCTCGAACTCCAGCCCCTCGCTGGCGGCGTACATCTCCTTCTCGAGGCGCTTCACGAACGTCGTGGTGTTGCCCGACAGGAAGTCGCAGAAGTCCTGCACGATCGCCCGGTGCTCGTCGGCGCTGACGCGCCCGACGCACGGCGCGGAGCACTTGTCGATGTAGCCCAGCAGGCACGGACGACCGGACTGCTCGGCGCGCTTGAACACCCCCTTGGAGCAGCTGCGCACCGGGAAGACCCGGAGCATCAGGTCGACGGTCTCGCGGATCGCCCAGGCGTGGCTGTAGGGGCCGAAGTAGCGCGTGCCCTTCTTCTTCGCGCCGCGGCCGACCATGACCCGCGGGAACTCCTCGTCGAGCGTGATCGCGAGCCAGGGGTAGGACTTGTCGTCGCGGTACTTCACGTTGAAGCGCGGGTCGAACTCCTTGATCCAGGAGTACTCCAGCTGGAGCGCCTCGACCTCGGTGTTGACCGTCGTCCACTCGACCTTCGCAGCCGTCGTCACCATCGTCGCGGTGCGCGGGTGCAGCGAGTGGATCGGCTGGAAGTAGTTGGCCAGACGGGCACGCAGGTTCTTGGCCTTGCCGACGTAGATGACCCGGCCGTGCGCGTCGCGGAACCGGTAGACGCCCGGCTGGGTCGGGATCTCCCCCGGCTTCGGGCGATAGGTCAGCGGGTCGGGCACGTGGTCAAACCTACCGGCGCCCGCCGACAGCCCGCTGCGTGCGTGGCAGGGTCAGACCGTCGGCAGGGCGTACGCCGCAACGCCGGTGTCGATGAACACGCAGGCCTCGTCCCCGTCGACCCACGCGTCGTGACCCGGCTCGATCACCACCACGTCGCCCGGGCCCATGGTGGCCTCGCTGCCGTCATCCATGCGGACCGTCATGTGCCCCATCAGGCAGAAGCCGGTGTGCCTCGTCTGGCACGAGTCGGTGCCGGCGATCGGCTTCACGTCGTTCGACCAGCGCCAGCCGGGCTCGAAGGTGCCCTTGCCGAGCGTGAAGTCGCCGAGAGTGACCACATCCATGTGGCCGTGTCCGTGGAAGGGCCGCGTCTCGTGGGGCGTGGCGATGTTCTGTGTGGCGATGTTCATGGCTTCGACGCTAGGCCCGCACGGTCACACGGGTAGGCCGACAGAGCTCAGTCTGGGGTGATCTCTGGGGATTGTCAGGCTGCGAGGATCTGGTCGCCGTCGACCTTGATCTCCACCTTGTCGAGCGCGGACCCCGTGGGAGCAGGTCCGGCGGTGCGCTCGCCCGTCGCCGCGTCGTACGTCGTCCCGTGCTGGAGGCAGGTGATGGTGCCGTCCTCGACCTTCCCGACCGGGAAGCCCTGGTGCTTGCACACGGAGCTGAACGCCTCGAACTCACCTGCCTTCGGCTGGGTGATCACGATGCTCTTGTCGGTCAGGATGATCCCGCCACCGACCGGGACCTCGCTGGTCTTGGCGAGAACGTCACCGGCACTGCCGGCGCTGGTGGTCTTCTGCGTGCTGCCGGCGTCCGGGCCGGACGACGTCCCGCCACCACAGCCCGCGAGGGCAGCGGCTACGCCGAGGGCACCGAGACCCGTGAACACGATCCGTCGAGTGGGGCGCGGCTCTTCGCTCATGCGGCCGAGACTAGCGCTGCAACCTAGGTCTCAGCTGAGAAGAGGCTTCAGGAAACGCCCGGTGTGGCTGTCACCGTTGGCCGCGATCTCCTCGGGCGTGCCGGTCGCGACCACCATGCCGCCGCGCGATCCGCCCTCGGGACCCATGTCGACGAGCCAGTCGGCGGTCTTGATGACGTCGAGGTTGTGCTCGATGACGAGCACCGTGTTGCCCTTCTCGACCAGGGACTGCAGCACGCCGAGCAGCTTGCGGATGTCCTCGAAGTGAAGACCCGTCGTGGGCTCGTCGAGCACGTAGACCGTGCTGCCCGTCGATCGCTTCTGCAGCTCGCTCGACAGCTTGACGCGCTGCGCCTCGCCGCCGGAGAGCGTCGTCGCGGGCTGACCGAGCCGCACGTAGCCGAGGCCGACCTCGCACAGCGTCTTCATGTGGCGTGCGATCGGCGGCACCGCGGCGAAGAACTCCGCGGCCTCCTCGATCGGCATGTCGAGCACCTCGCCGATGTTCTTGCCCTTGTAGTGCACCTCGAGGGTCTCGCGGTTGTAGCGCTTGCCGTGGCAGACCTCGCACGGGACGTAGACGTCCGGCAGGAAGTTCATCTCGATCTTGATCGTGCCGTCGCCCGAGCACGCCTCGCAGCGGCCACCCTTCACGTTGAAGGAGAACCGGCCCTGCTGGTAGCCGCGCATCTTCGCCTCGGGCGTCGACGCGAAGAGCTTGCGGACGTGGTCGAAGACCCCGGTGTACGTCGCAGGGTTGCTGCGCGGTGTGCGGCCGATGGGCGACTGGTCGACGTGGATCACCTTGTCGACCAGGTCGACGCCGGTGATCTTGCGGTGCCGGCCCGGGACGGTGCGGGCGTTGTAGAGCTGCTTGGCGAGCGACGTGTAGAGGATGTCGTTGACCAGCGTCGACTTGCCCGAACCGGAGACGCCCGTGACTGCGACGAAGCACCCGAGCGGGAAGCCCACGGTCACGTCCTGGAGGTTGTGCTCCCGGGCACCGTGGACGACGAGCTCGCGACCCTTCGTCGGAGGGCGCCGGACCTCGGGGACCGGGATCGACTTCCGGCCGGAGAGGTAGGCGCCCGTCGGTGAGTTCTTGTTGGCAAGCAACCCCTTGACCGTGCCGGAGTGGACGACGTGACCGCCGTGCTCTCCCGCGCCCGGGCCGATGTCGACGACCCAGTCAGCGGTGCGGATCGTGTCCTCGTCGTGCTCGACGACGATCAGCGTGTTGCCGAGGTCGCGCAGGCGGAGAAGGGTCTCGATGAGCCGCTCGTTGTCACGCTGGTGCAGACCGATCGACGGCTCGTCGAGGACGTAGAGCACGCCGACGAGGCCGGCGCCGATCTGCGTCGCGAGCCGGATGCGCTGCGCCTCGCCGCCGGAGAGCGAGCCGCTCGGGCGGTCGAGCGAGAGGTAGTCCAGACCCACGTCGAGCAGGAAGCGCAGCCGCTCCTGGATCTCCTTCAGCACGCGCTCGGCGATCTGCAGCTCGCGCTGGCTCAGCTCGAGGGAGTTGAGGTACGCGGCGGCCTCGTTGATCGGCAGCGCGCAGACCTCCGCGATGTTCTTGCCACCCTCGTCACGGGCGCCGAGCGTCACCGACATCGACACCGGCTTCAGCCGCGAACCCGCACACGCAGGACACGGCACCTCGCGCATGAAGCCCTCGAAGCGCTCGCGCGCGGTGTCGGACTCGGACTCGCGGTGGCGCCGCTCGACATAGGGACGCACACCTTCGTACGCCGCGTAGTAGCTGCGCTCGCGACCGTAACGGTTGGTCGCGACGACATGCACCTTGCCCGGGTGACCGTCGAGGATCACCTTCTGGTGCTTCGCCGAGAGCTTCTCCCACGGCGTGTCCAGGTCGAAGCCGACCTCGGCACCGAGCGCGGCGAGCAGGCGCTGGAAGTACTCCGACACGTGGGCGCCGGTCCAGACCTGGATCACACCCTCGGCGAGGGTCGCCGAGGGGTCGGAGACGATCAGCTCGGGGTCGACCTCCATGCGGGTGCCGAGGCCATGGCACTCAGGGCAGGCTCCGAACGGAGAGTTGAAGGAGAAGGACCGTGGCTCGAGGTCGTCGGTCTCGATCGGGTGCTCGTTGGGACAGGCCATGCGCTCCGAGAACTTGAGCTCGCTCTGCTCGCCGGGGCCGGCGTCGACCATGTCGAAGAGGACCAGCCCGCCGGCAAGCTCGAGCGCGGTCTCCACGGAGTCGGTGAGGCGGCGCTTGGCGGATGCCTTGACCGCGAGACGGTCGATGACGACCTCGATGGTGTGCTTCTTCTGCTTCTCGAGGGCCGGGCCCTCCTTGAGCAGCGTGTCGAGCGTGTAGGTCTCGCCGTCCACCCGGACCCGGGAGTAGCCCTGCGACTGCAGCGACCGGAACAGCTCGACGTACTCGCCCTTGCGACCGCGGATCACCGGCGCGAGCACCTGGAACTTCGTGCCCTCGTCGAGCGCCATCATGCGGTCGACGATCTGCTGCGGCGTCTGGCGCTCGATCGGCGCACCGCAGGTCGGGCAGTGCGGACGACCGGCGCGGGCGTAGAGCAGGCGGAGGTAGTCGTAGACCTCGGTGATCGTGCCGACAGTGGAGCGCGGGTTCTTGGACGTCGACTTCTGGTCGATCGAGACTGCGGGCGACAGCCCCTCGATGAAGTCGACGTCGGGCTTGTCCATCTGGCCGAGGAACTGTCGCGCGTAGGCGCTCAGCGACTCGACATAGCGTCGCTGGCCCTCGGCAAAGATCGTGTCGAAGGCCAGGCTCGACTTGCCCGATCCGGACAGGCCGGTGAAGACGATGAGGGCATCGCGAGGCAGGTCGAGGGAGACGTCCTTGAGGTTGTGCTCCCGTGCACCACGGATGATCAGCTGGTCCGCCACTGCCCTGCCTTCTGGTCCCGGACCCCTGCGGCCCGTTCGAACACGTGTTCGCCATCCTAGGGCATTCCGCAAGCGAGCCGTGAGTCTGATGGGATGACCCCATGACGGAGCAGACCGCACACAACCCGATTGCCGCCATCCTCGACGCGACCACGCGCTACCTGGCGACGGTCGCCGCGATGACGGACGACGAGCTGCGTGCACCGAGCCTGCTTCCCGGCTGGTCCCGCGGTCACGTGGTGGCACACGTCGGCAACCACGCGCAGGGCCTCGCCCGAGCCCTGCGCGGGCTGCGCACCGAGACACCGATGCCGATCTACGACTCCCCCGAGGCGCGCGACGCCGAGATCGAGGCCCGATCAGGCGGCTCGGCCGAGGACCTGGCGATGTTCTCCCAGTTCGCGTCGCTGCGCCTAGCCGGCGAGCTGAACCTGATGCGCGCGTTCGGCAGCGTGGAGCGCACCCCGGGCGGGCCGGTCTTCTCGATGGTCGACCTGGTCGAAGCGCGCTGGCGCGAGGTCGAGATCCACCACGCCGACCTCGGTCTGGCCTACGGTCCCGCCGACTGGCCGGCGGACTTCGCAGGCTACCTCCTCTCCGAGGCGGCCAACGACCGGGCCGAAGAGGTCCAGCTGACGCTGCACGCGCAGGACATCGGAAAGACCGTTCGCGTCGGGCGCGGCGGACACGGCGTGGCCGGCACCGCCGGGGCTCTGGCCTGGTGGCTGGTCGGCCGCGGCGACGGCTCGGACCTGGTCTCCACCCGCCCCCTGCCTACGCTGGGGGAATGGACTCGACGTACACCGGTGAAGTGACGCCCGGCGGCGCACCCGCCGTCCGTCACCTCAACGGACTCACCGTGACGAAGTACGCCGTCGACCCCAAGATGGCGAACAACTGCTACCTGCTCACCTGTCCCACGACCGGCCAGCAGCTCCTGATCGACGCGGCCGATGATGCGGCCGCCCTCATCGACCTGAGCGACGGCGTCATCGACACCGTCGTCACGACCCACCAGCACTGGGACCACCACCGCGCACTCTCCGACGTGGTGGCGGTGACGAGGCCCCAGGTGATCGCCGGCGCCCCTGACGCGGACGCGATCACCGAGGCAACCGGCGTAGGCATCACCCGTCGCGTCGGCGACGGCGACCGGGTCAAGGTCGGCGAGGTGGAGCTCGAGGTGATCGCCGTTGCCGGCCACACACCCGGGTCGATCTGCCTGCTCTACGAAGAGCCCTCGACCGACCTGAAACCGGGCCACGCGCACCTGTTCACCGGCGACTCCCTCTTCCCCGGTGGAGTCGGCGCGACGTTCGGCGATGCCGATGCGTTCGCGACCCTCATCGACCAGGTGGAGACCAGGATCTTCGACCGGCTGCCCGACGAGACGTGGTTCTACCCGGGACACGGCGGCGACTCGACGCTCGGCGCTGAGCGGCAGTCCCTGCCCGAGTGGCGCGCGCGAGGCTGGTGAGCCGCGAGATCAGGCGTAGCGGACGGCGCGGCAGCCGGTGCACGCAAGCTCGCGCACGCGGCCGAAGCCGTCGCTCTCCTCGCTGACGACCTTCCAGTCGTGCACGTGCACGCGGGAGGCGCGCGGGTCGAGGTCGGGCCGCAACGGGATCACGCGGGCGAGGGGCGCAGGACTCGACGCGGCCACGCTCGCGGCAGCGGCGACGCTCCGTGCATTGGTGCTCGACATGTCCGGTTCCTCTCGGTGGCTACACCCACGAATCTAGTTGCAGGATGCAGGCTTCCGTGAGGGACTCAGGTCTCGACCGACCCCCGACTTTGGTCGGGGTCGGCCGAGCCACTGGTCGCCCGCTCAGCGGCGGAAGACGCCACCCACGAACGGGATCTGGCCGCCGACACCACGGATCACCGCGGGCACCTGGGACTTGAAGACGTACTCCCCCACGCCGACCGCACTCGGCTTGCCGTGATCGGGCTCGACGCCGCGACCCATGCGCCACAGCTGCGTGGTGTACCAGACCACCTCGGCCATCGCGTCGAGCTTGCGGACACCGACGGTGCGGGCAACCACGCTCTTGATGGCGTCGACCTGTCCGGAGAGGAGCTCGGCGGGGAAGTCGGGCTCGAGCGCCAGCGGACGACCCAGGCCGATGACGTCGACCGCTCCGGAAGCGAGGGCGGACTCCATGCCCTCGCGGGTCCGGAAACCACCGGTGACCATGAGCGGGAGGGAGACCTCGGTGCGCAGCTTCTCGGCGAACTCGAGGAAGTAGGCCTCGCGGGCGCGGGTCGAGTCACGCTGCGTGACACCCATCATCGCGCCGTGCTCGTAGGTGCCGCCGGAGATCTCGAGCAGGTCCACGCCGGCCTCCTCGAGGGCGCGGGCGACCAGGGTCGACTCGTCCTCGGTGAAGCCACCGCGCTGGAAGTCGGCGCTGTTCAGCTTGACCGCCAGCACCTTGTCCGGACCGATGGCCTCCCGCGTGGCCTCCACGATCTCGAGCAGGAAGCGACGACGGTTCTCGGCGGAGCCGCCGTAGGAGTCGGTGCGCTGGTTGACACGCGGTGAGAGGAACTGGCTGATCAGGTACCCGTGCGCGCCATGGAGCTGTACGCCGTCGAACCCGGCGTCCACGACGACCTTGGCGGTCACGGCGTACCTCTGGACGAGGTCGCCGATCTCAGCGGCCGTCAGCTCCCGCGGTGTCGCGAACGCCCCACCCATGCCCTTGAGGCCGACTGCCGACGGGGCGACCGGACGCGGCGACAGCGAGCGTGGTGACTGCCGGCCCGGGTGGTTGACCTGGACCAGCGCGACGGCGCCACCCGACTTGGACGCGGCCGCCCACTCACGCAGGACCGCGGCATCGCGGTTGTCCTCGACGACGACGTTCGCAGGTTCGCCCAGAGCGCGGCTGTCGACCATCACGTTGCCGGTCACGATGAGTCCCGCGCCGCCCACGGCCCAACGGTTGTAGAGGCGCACCAGGCGCTCATCCGGGGCGTGCTTGCGGTTGCCGAGCTGCTCGGAGAGCGCGGACTTGCCGAGGCGGTTGGGGAGCACGGCGCCGCAGGGCAGCGCGAAGGGGGTCTCGATCACCCTCCGAACCTAGCGCCGGAACGACCCGTTGAGCGTCCGTCCTGGGTAGGAACTCGACCCTTACAGGATGAGACGACCGTCACGCCCCGTCGCGGTCGTAGGCGCCGACCTCGTATTCGGCAGTGTCGACCGAGAAGCCGTCACCGAACGGGTTGCCGCCCAAGGAGACGAACTTCTCCTGGTGACGGCGCTCCCGAGGGAAGTCGAGCTCACGCAGGGCGAGCGAGACCGACTTCATGTAGGGCGCAGGGCCGCAGCAGAACGCGTCGAAGGTCGAGTACTGCGCGGCGAAGGCCTTCAGCTGGTCCTGCGTGGGCAGACCCTGCACCGACTCCAGCCAGTGCACGACGATCAGCCGGTCGGGGTGCTCGACGGACAGCCGGTTGAACTCGTCGCGGAAGATCACCGACTTCTCGTCGCGATTCGCGTAGAAGACGACGATCTTGCCCGTTCCCTCGGAGAGCGCGGTGCGGGTGATCGACATGATGGGAGTGACGCCCGAACCGCCCGCAAAGAGCAGCAGGTCGTCGTCGAGGTCCTTCGGCGAGAAGATCCCGGCCGGTGGCAGGACCCGGAGGTGATGTCCCGGCTTGAGGTTGTCGGCGATCCAGTTGGAGGCGTAGCCCTCGGCGGTGCGCTTGATCGTCACGCGCAGCGGGCCGCCGTCGTGGGGCGACGAGGAGAGCGAGTAGCAGCGGGCGGCGAGCTCGTGGGTGTCGCTCGGCACCGCGATCGTCAGGAACTGGCCGGGCTTGTAGTCGAACTGGTCGGCAAGTTCCTCGGGGACCGACAGCACGACGGTGAGCGCGTCCCGGGTCTCCTCAACCACCTCGACAACGGGGAGGAGGTAGGAATCGATTTCGACAATCTGCTGACTCATGTAAAGCAGGATATCGGAGCAGACGGCCCGCGACATTGGGCAGTCGCACCACGTACGTCACATGAATCGTTCACTCGCCACAGGACCGTGAGGACCGTCACCCTCGTCCGGGACCCGGAGGACCTCTGGATCCGGGGCCGAACGCTGCTAGCGTCCCGCTCATGCGTTCAGCCAAGGATTTCTTCGCCCCGCTCGCCGTGGGCGCGCCCACCCCGGTCCGTGAGATTCCGGCCCGCCCGAGCCGTGCCATCCACTTCTTCGACCCGTCGAACGAGAAGATGGCCGCCAAGATCCCGGCCATGGTCGGCACCGTCGACGTGCTGCTCGGCAACCTCGAGGACGCCGTCAAGGCCGACAACAAGGTGGCCGCCCGCGAGGGCCTCGTCCGGATCGCCCAGGCCACGGACTTCGGCCCCACCCAGCTGTGGACCCGGATCAACTCGCTCGACAGCCCCTGGGTGCTGGACGACCTGACCACGCTCGTGCCGGCCATCGGCGAGAAGCTCGACGTCATCATGGTCCCGAAGGTGCAGGGCGCCGAGGACATCCACTACATCGACCGCCTCCTCGCGCAGCTCGAGGCGAAGGCCGGCATCACCAAGCCGATCCTGATCCACGCGATCCTCGAGACCGCCCGCGGCGTCGCCAACGTCGAGGAGATCTGCGGCGCGTCCCCGCGCATGCAGGGCCTCTCCCTCGGCCCGGCCGACCTGGCCGCCGACCGCAAGATGAAGACCACCCGCGTCGGCGGCGGCCACCCGGGCTACCTGGTCCGCCAGGACCCGCCGCGCGCTGCCGACGGCACGAACGACATCAACGCCGCCCGCACGACGTACCAGCAGGACCTGTGGCACTACACGATTGCCAAGATGGTCGACGCCTGCGCGATGCACGGCATCTACCCCTACTACGGCCCGTTCGGTGACATCGCCGACGTCGTCGCGTGTGAGGACCAGTTCCGCAACGCCTTCCTGCTCGGCTGCGTCGGCACGTGGTCGCTGCACCCGAAGCAGATCGAGATCGCCAACCGCGTCTTCTCCCCCTCCGTCGAGGACATCAAGCACGCCCGCCGCGTGGTTGCCGCCATGGGCGACGGCACCGGCGCCGTGATGCTCGACGGCAAGATGGAGGACGACGCCTCCCTGAAGCAGTGCCTGGTCCTGGTCGCCCTTGCGGAGCAGCTCGCCGCGATCGACCCGAACCTCAAGGCCACCTACGACGCGATCGAGCTGGAAGAGGGAGCCTGACTCATGAGCAACGCAGACTTCCGCCCCCGCCGCTCCGTCCTCTACATGCCGAGCTCCAACGAGCGGGCACTGGAGAAGGCCAAGACGATCGCCGCCGACGGCATCATCTTCGACCTCGAGGACGCCGTCGCACCCGACGCCAAGCCCGAGGCCCGTGTCGCCGCCGCTGCCGCCGTGCAGTCCGGTGAGTACGGCCGCCGCGAGCTGATCATCCGGGTCAACGGCATCGGCACCGAGTGGCACGACGAGGACATCGCGGTCGCCGCGAAGGCCGGCCCCGACGTCGTACTCGTCCCGAAGGTCAACTCCGCCGAGGAGGTCCTCGCTCTCGTGGCTTCGCTCGAGGCCGCCGGCGCGCCCGAGAAGACCAAGCTCTGGGCGATGGTCGAGACCCCGATCGGCATGCTCAACGCGCTGTCCATCGCCACGGCCTCCCCGCGCCTGACCGGCTTCGTCATGGGCACCAACGACCTGGTCAAGGAGCTCTACGCCGAGCACGTCCCCGGCCGCCAGCCCGTCATCACCGGCCTCGGCCTGGCGCTGCTCGCGGCCCGCGCTGCCGGCATCGTCATCATCGACGGCGTCTACAACGACGTGAAGAACGCCGAAGGCTTCGCAGCCGAGGTCGAGCAGGGCCGCCAGATGGGCTTCGACGGCAAGACCCTGATCCACCCGGGTCAGGTCGAGCCGGCCAACTCCGGGTTCGCCCCGAGCGAGCAGGCGATCGAGGACGCCAAGGGCCTGATCGAGGCGTTCGAAGCCTCCACCGGCGGCGTCGTGACCTACAACAACCGGATGGTCGAGAACCTCCACGTCGAGTCCGCCAAGCGCACGCTGGCGATCGCCGAGGCCATCGAGGCCCTTCAGGCCTGACCTCAGGGGGCGAGTCGGCCGGTCAGCTTCCAGGAGCGGTGGGCGTCGAGGGAGTGCCGTTCCGCGAGCGGGTACGGCGCGGACTCGTCGTCCCAGGCGGGCAGCTCCCCCACCGGCTCGGCCTGAAGGGCGCCACGGACGGCAGGAGCAAGCACCGGGACGAGCTCCTCCACCGTCATGGAGGCGAGCGGCTCGAGCTTCACGACGTAGCGCATCATCGCCAGGCCCGCGAGCGTCGACGCGACCAGCTGGAAGCGGACCGTGGAGACGTGCATGCCGGCTGGTCCGGCGAGCGGCGCGAAGACCATGCGGTTGAGGTACTTGTAGAGGCGCTGGCTGCGCGCGTCGCCCTCGAGGGTCGACTGGACGAACCCGATCACCACACGCTGCGTGCGGGGGTTCTCACAGAGCTTGAG
Source organism: Nocardioides cavernaquae (assembly GCF_003600895.1). Classification (NCBI taxonomy): domain Bacteria; kingdom Bacillati; phylum Actinomycetota; class Actinomycetes; order Propionibacteriales; family Nocardioidaceae; genus Nocardioides; species Nocardioides cavernaquae. The sequence goes on along the minus strand of NZ_QYRP01000002.1, from coordinate 2,789,409 downwards.
GAAGCGCCGCGTGATCCGGTCCGCGAAGTCATCCTGCACCCGCCCATCGTAGGGAGGTCAGGGACGCGTCGTGGTGAAGCCACCCCGGTGGTACAGCAACGGATCGGCAGCGCGCAGGGTCGAGAGCGCCCGGACCCGGCCGACCACGATGTCGTGGTCGCCGGCGGGATGGACCGCCTCCAGCGTGCAGTCCACGTAGGCCAGCGCGCCGTCGAGGATCGGTGCCCCGCTCTCCGCCGGACGCCACAACACGTCAGCGAACTTGTCGGCTCCCTTGGAGGCGAAGACGCCGGCGATGTCGGCCTGGTCCTCCGCGAGCACGTTCACGCAGAAGTGCCCGGCCTCGCGCATCAGCGGCCACGAGCGGGAGGTGTGCGCAGGCAGGAAGCAGACCAGCGGCGGGTCCAGGGAGACGCTGGAGAAGGTCTGGCAGGTCATGCCGACCGGCCGGCCATCGGCGCTGGCCGTCACGATGACGACGCCGGTCGCGAACTCCCCCACCACGTCACGGAAGTAGCGGGCACGGACCCGTGCAGACACAGAATCGGAGATGTCGACGGGCTCACCCGGGCGGAGTTCGAAGTCATACGTGCCGGGCATGGTTCTGATTGTCCCAGACACTAGGGTGACGCCCGTGATCAGCACCGCGATGGACCCCGCCCTCCTCGAGCACGCCCGCGCGGCCAAGGGCTTCATGCCCGACGACGAGGGCCTGCTGCTGTTCCGTCGCGCGCTCCAGCAGCTGCCGACGGGTCCTGCGCTCGAGGTCGGCACCTACTGCGGCAAGTCCGCGATCTATCTCGGCGCGGCTGCCCGCGAGGTCGACGGGACCGTCTTCACCGTCGACCACCACCGTGGCTCGGAGGAGAACCAGGCCGGCTGGGAGCACCACGACACGTCCGTCGTCGACCCGGAGTTCGGTCTGATGGACACGCTCCCGACCTTCCGCAAGAACATTGCGCGCGCCGGCCTCGAGGACCAGGTCATCGCCGTCATCGGCAAGTCCCTGCCCGTTGCCCGCCACTGGCAGACGCCGCTGTCCCTGCTCTTCATCGACGGCGGCCACGGCGAGGAGCCGGCCCGCAACGACTACGCGGCGTGGGTGCCCAAGATCCAGTCCGGCGGACTGCTCGTGATCCACGACGTCTTCCCCGATCCGGCTGACGGCGGCCGCCCGCCGTACGAGCAGATCTACCTCCCCGCCCTTGCCAGCGGTGACTTCACCGAGGTCGAGGCGCTCGGCTCGATGCGGGTCCTGCAGAAGTCCTGACGTCAGCGCCTCGCCTCACTATCGTGAAGCCGGGGCGAGTCAGCGGGGAGCGACCATGGGAGTACGACGCAGCGGCGTGCTGTGGCGCGTGGCGCTCGTGCTCGCCTGCCTGCTGATCCTGCCGCTGCTCAGCTCACCCGCGAGCGGCACCGTCGCCGGCAGCCTCACCGCCAGCCGCTCGCGCGGCCTGCCCGGCGAGTCGCTGACGTTCCGTGGCACCCTCCCCACGCGGGTGGTGCGGCCAGTGCAGCTGCAGCGCCAGCTCGGCAGCACCTGGTACGCCGTGGTGAGTGGCAAGACCGCGAGCACCGGAGCCCTCACCTTGGCCACGCGACTCCACGCCATGCCCACCAACTACTACCGGGTGTTCGCGAAGGCGGTCACGATCAACGGGCGTCGCTACGGCGCCCTCGCGACGCCCACGCGCTCCGTCGTCGCCGACCAGCAGGACACGGTCCTCACGCTTCCCGCCCGGGCGACACAGGGCGCACAGGCCAGCGCCGTGGTGAAGACCTGGCCGGTCCGGACCGGACGCCCGGTCGCGCTGCAGAGCCGCAACCCCGACGGCTCCTGGACCGACGTCGGCGGCCCGCTGGCCACCGACAGCACGGGAGCCGCGACCATCGCGTTCACCGTGCCGGCGCCGGGCACCACGACGTACCGTGCGCGGTCGCTCGGATGGAACGGCGTCGGCTGGTACCCGTCCTTCCCGGTCGTCCTCGAGGTGGCGCCGTGATCGCGCCGCGTGCCCTCGCTGGCGTTGCCTCCGCTGTCCTCGCTGCCTGTCTCCTGGGCCCGTCTGCGCTGCCCGTGACCGGTGCCGGAGCCGCGACGCCTGCCACCGCCAGTCAGGCCTACGGCTGGGGCGGCGCACAGGAGGTCTGGGACTGGGAGCAGGGCCAGCCCATCGCTCCCTGGACCGACTGGGCGGACGGGACCGGCCGCGTCACCAACTTCGTGGGCATGATCGCCCTCGACTCCGGGCCGATGGGTGCGGCGTCGACGGGCGACGTGGTCTCGGTCCTCAACGCACCCGGGCACAGCCGCGGGCGCTGGGAGTTCAAGGTGCGCGCGCCCCAGTTCGGCACGCTCGCGACGCCCTACGGCATGCGGGTCGAGCTGGTGCCGCGTGGCGCGGCGCCCGGCACATGCCCGTCCCCGACCATCACCGTCGCCGCGTGGACCGGCTACGACGCGGCCACGACCTATGGCGTGCACGCAGGTGACACGCAGTGGGCAGGCAGCATCGGGCTCCCCCGTGACCGGTCCACCTGGCACACCGTGGCCGTCGAGGTCACCGACGACTTCATCGCCTGGTTCGCGGATGGACAGGTCCGGGGACGGCTCACCAGGACGCAGGCCCCCACCGCGATCCCGGCGGTTGCGCTGGTGCCGCGACTCGTCCTGGACGGTGAGCCCGGCACCACGATGACGCACACCCGGTTCACGGCCGACTGGGATCGCTGGTACTCCCTCCAGCGGCCCGACCTGAAGTCGGTCGCTGCGCCCGCGCCCCTCCCTGCGGACTACGCCGGCGAGTGCTGAGCGACTCCCTCGCACCCGCACTCGAGCGCGATCTCGGCGAAGTCGCCGGCCAGCGAGTTGCCGCGCATGATGCCCGAGCCCGGGGTCGACGCGCCGAACCGGTCGCCCAGGGCATCCACCGCGAGCAGCACCGCCGCAGCGGTGTACGTGGTGTGCTCGACCGGCCAGTAGACGTTGGGGGTCTCGTTCTCGTAGCCCTCGAGCTCGTAGACCCACCCGGTCCAGTAGGAGCCGTCGTCGGCGCGCAGGTGCTGGATCTCGCCGAGCAGCTGCAGCGCCCGCTCGTGGTCATCGATGGCATCGAGCGCCATCACCAGCTCACAGGTCTCCGCGCCGGTCACCCAGGGGTTTGTGTCGACGCAGCGCGTGCCCAGCCCGGGCACGACGAAGTCATCCCAGCGGGTCGCGAGCAGCTCGCTGGCAGCCTCACCGCGGACCGCACCGCCGAGCACCGGGTAGTACCAGTCCATGGAGTACTTCGACTTGTCCGCGAAGAGGTCCGCGTGCTCACGGATCGCGTGGCCGAGCCGGCCGCCCGCGAGCTCCCACTCGGGCTGCGGCTCGTCGAGCAGCTCGGCGAGAGCCACGCCGGCGCGCAGCGACTGGTAGATGGACGAGCAGCCGGTCAGCAGGCAGAAGTCGTCGACCGGCGTCCACTGGATGCCGCCCCACTCCTGCTGGAGCGAGACCACGAAGTCGAGACCCGCCCGCACGCTCGGCCAGAGCTCTTCGACGAACCGTCGGTCGCGGCGTACCAGCCAGTGGTGCCACACGCCCACCGCGAAGTACGCCGACATGTTGACCTCGCCACGGTCGTCCTCGACCTCACCGGCGACGATCTTCATCGGCCACGAGCCGTCGGCCCGCTGCATCGTCGGGACCCATCGCAGCGCGCGCTCGGCAGCCTCGACCTGTCCGCCGACGAGCAGCGCCATCGCCGCCTCGACGTGGTTCCAGATGTCGGTGTGCTCGCCGATGGTCCACGGGATGCCGCCATCGGGTTCCTGCATGCGCGCGATCGACGCGGCCGTCGCGGCCACGTCGTCAGCGCTGAGGATGCCCTCGACGAACGGGAGGTGCGTGCTCATCCCGTGCGTCACGCGGGCTTTCGGAAGTAGAGCACCATGCTCTTGCCGATGACCGGGTTGAGCGCCTTCTCCGCGCCGCGGGTCAGCGTGCTCCAGCCCTTCGTCTTCATGATGTCCCAGACGAGGACGTGGTGGTACGCCTTCACGAGCGGGTGCTTGTCGTTGTTGACGCCGACGGCGCACTTCAGCCACCAGTACGGCGAGTGCAGGCCGTGGGCGTAGTCCTTGCCCTCGAAGATCATCGCATCGCCGTCGGTGCCGTCGTTCGGACGGCCCGCCTTGGTGACCTTGTCGATGAGCTCGTGGTCGGTGTAGATCCGGATGTGGCCACCGGGGGCGTTGTGGTAGTCGGCCGAGAGCTTCCAGTTGATGACCTCGGGCAGCCAGCGGGGCACCGTGATCGCCATGGTGCCGCCGGGCCGCAGCACGCGCACCAGCTCCTTGATCGCCTCGACGTCGGCAGCGATGTGCTCGAGCACCTCGGCGCAGACGATCCGGTCGAACTCTCCGTCGGCGAACGGAAGGGCCAGCGCGTCGCCCTCCTTCACGTCGGCCTCAGCACCCTCGGGGACCTCGCCGGCCTCCTTCATGGCGACGAAGAGGTCGCGCACACCGGACAGCTCGTCGGCGTCCTGGTCGAGCGCGATCACGTCAGCGCCACGGCGGTACATCTCGAACGAGTGGCGGCCGGCACCGGCGCCCATGTCGAGGACGCGGTCGCCGGGGCGCAGGCCAAGGCGGTCGAAGTCGACGGTCAGCATCAGTTGTTCTCCTGCTTCTTCTGGTCGATGACCTCGGCCAGGGCTTCTGCGGTGTGCACAGCGGCGGCGTGCCAGCTGAACGTCTCCTCGACCCGCCGGCGTCCGGCGGCGCCATACCGGGCGCGACGCTCCGGGTCGTCGAGCAGCGCGGCGATCGCCTTGCGCAGCTCTTCGGGGTCACCGGGGGTGACCAGGTCCGCGCAGAGGCCGTCGGGGCCGACGACCTCGGGGATCGATCCGGCACGGCTGACGACGAGCGGAGTCGCGCAGGACATCAGCTCGACGGTGGGCAGCGAGAACCCTTCGTAACGCGACGGCACACAGGCCAGCTCGGCCGAGCCCATCAGCTCGACGAGTGCGGTCTGCGTGAGTCCACTCTGGAAGGTGACCGAGTCACGGATCCCGAGCTGCTCGATGAGCTGCTCGGTCGGACCGCCGGCCTGGGGCTTGCTGACCAGGATCAGCTCGAGGTCTCGCTCGGTGCGCAGCTTCGCGAACGCCTCGAGGAGGATGTCGATGCCCTTGAGCGGCGCGTCCGCGCTCGCCATGGCAAGGATCCGTCCGGGCACACGCGGCGTCGTCGGCGGCTGGAACTCGGAGTCCGCACCGAGGTGGATGACCTCGATCTTCCGCGGGTCGACGCCGAAGTCGGTGGCGATGTCGCGGTACGACGACTCGGAGACCGTGATGACCTTGCGGGCCTCGCGGGCGACCTTGCCCTGCATGCCCAGGAAGCCGTACCAGCGGCGCAGGCTGAGCTTGCGCCTGATCCCGGTTGCTGCGGCGAGGTCGATGCGCCGGTCGAACGTGATCGGGTGGTGGATGGCGGTGACCATCGGCAGCCCGAGCGCCTCGATCTCGAGCAGGCCCTCACCGAGCACCTGGTTGTCGAGGACGACGTCGAACTCGTCCTTGCGCTCACGCAGGAGCTTGATGACGCGCTTGGCGAAGGTGCGCGGCTCCGGGAAGCCGGCCGTGCACATGATCAGGAATTCCTGGACGTCGATGAGGTCGCGGAACTCCCTCAGCTTCGGCACGCGGAACGGGTCCGGTTCGCGGTAGAGGTCGAGGCTCGGCACCTTCGTGAGCTTCACGCCCTCGTCGAGCTCCGGATACGGCTGACCCGAGAAGACCTCGACCTCGTGGCCGAGCGCGACGAGCTCGCGACTCAGGTGCCGGACGTAGATCCCCTGGCCACCGCAGTGCGGCTTGCTTCGATAAGACAGCAGCGCGATCCGCATGCGCCACCCACTTCCTGTTCCGTCGCGCGAGCGCGCGAGGTGCAAGCCTAACCGGGACCGGAACTACCGGGGACAGCGTGTACCACCCGATTGGCCGATGTGGCGAGTGACACATCCCATCAGGCTTCGCTCGAATGGCCCGGAAAGACGTGCGCGGACGGGTCGATGACGACCGCGGCGTTGTTGACCGCGGTCGCCGCTTCTCCGAACCCGACCGCGATGAGACGGACCTTGCCGTCGTACTGCGTGATGTCGCCGGCTGCGAACACCCGGGGCAGGTTGGTGCGCATGGCTCCGTCGACGACGAGGTGCCGATGGTCGACGGTGAGGCCCCACTGCTGGAGCGGGCCGAGATCTGCAACAAATCCGAGCGCCGCGATCACCGCCTGCACGGGCCGGGTCATGGGCACCCCGTCAACGATCAGATCCGCCTCGGCGACCACCCCGTCACCACGGAGTGCCGCCACCTCGGCGTGCGTCAGGATCTCCACCGACGAGGCGCGTACGTCGTCGACGGTGCGCTGGTGCGCACGGAAGGCATCGCGCCGATGGACGAGCGTCACGGACTTCGCGATCGGCTCCAGGTGCAGGGCCCAGTCGAACGCGCTGTCTCCCCCGCCGACGACCAGCACATCCTTGCCGACGTACGGCGCGAAGTCCGGGACAAAGAACTCGACACCGCGCCCGGCCCACCCCGCCGCAGCGGGGAGCGGGCGCGGACTGAACTTGCCGATGCCGGCGGTGATGAGCAACGCCTTTGCGGTGGCGGTCGATCCGTCGTCGAAGCCGACCGTCACCGAGTCGGCGCCGTGGTCCAGCGTCAGCGCCGTGCGACCGAGCAGGTAGGTCGGGTGCGCGCTCGCTGCCTGCTCGACCAGACCGGCCACCAGCTCGCGCCCCTTGATGGTCGGGAACCCCGCGACATCGAGGATCGCCTTCTCCGGGTACATCGCCGTGATCTGCCCGCCGAGCTCGGGAAGCGAGTCGGCAACTGCGACGCTGAGTCCGCGGAACCCTGCGTAGTACGCGCTGAACAGGCCGGTCGGGCCGGCGCCGATCACCAGGAGGTCCGTGGAGTGCCTCACCCCGCCGATACTGGCAGGTCCCACCCGTCGGGTCGATGCTTCCTGGGCAGCTTGCCGACCACGTGTCGATAGGACTCCTCGATCGCCTCCAGGAGCTCTTCGTCGGGGATGGCACCGTTGACCCGGAGGTCGTTCCATCCGGAGCGCCCGATGTAGGCCATCACCGACGCGTCGTCCGGGTAGCGGTCGAGCCACTCGTCCGCAATCTCCCGGGTCGCCCCGGCCTTGACCCCCACCCCGTCCGCTCCGACGAAGGCAAAGATCTTGCCCTGCTCGCTGGGGCCGACCTTGAACACCGGGTGCTCGTGCCCCCAAGGGTTGTCCGGCCACGCGCCCGGAAGCCCCGCACAGAAGCCAGCGATCTCCTCTGGCGTCACCGCTGCACGCTCACTTGGTCGCCTCGATCATCTGGCGGAGCTCCTTCTTCAGGTCGGAGATCTCATCGCGCAGTCGGGCGGCGACCTCGAACTGGAGCTCGGCGGCGGCGTTCTTCATCTGCTCGGTCAGCTGCTGGACCAGCTCGGCCAGGTCCGTCGACGGGAGCCCGAGCGTGTCGGGCGCGTCCGCGTGCAGCTTGGAGAGGTTGGGGACTGGCGCCTTCTTCGGGGTGCCTGCCTTCTGCCAGTCCGCAAGCAGCTCGTCGGTCGACTCGGCCTCGCGGGCGAGCATCTCCGAGATGTCCGCGATCTTCTTGCGCAGCGGTTGAGGGTCGATGCCGCGCTCGGTGTTGTAGGCGACCTGGATCTCGCGGCGACGGTTGGTCTCGTCGATCGCCTTCTCCATCGAGGGCGTGATCTTGTCGGCATACATGAACACCTGGCCCGACACGTTGCGCGCAGCGCGGCCGATGGTCTGGATGAGCGACTTGTCGGAGCGCAGGAAGCCCTCCTTGTCCGCGTCGAGGATCGCCACCAGCGACACCTCAGGGAGGTCGAGGCCCTCGCGGAGCAGGTTGATGCCCACGAGGACGTCGTACTGACCGAGGCGCAGCTCGCGCAGCAGCTCGATCCGGCGCAGCGTGTCGACCTCGGAGTGCAGGTAGCGCGTGCGGATGCCGGCGTCGAGGAGGTAGTCGGTCAGGTCCTCGGACATCTTCTTGGTCAGCGTCGTGACCAGGACGCGCTCGTTCTTCTCCGTGCGCAGGCGGATCTCGTGGATCAGGTCGTCGATCTGCCCCTTGGTCGGCTTGATCACCACCTCGGGGTCGATCAGGCCGGTCGGGCGGATGATCTGCTCGACGACGTCTCCCTGGACCTTGTCGAGCTCGTAGTTGCCCGGCGTCGCGGAGAGATAGACGGTCTGGCCGATGCGCTCGAGGAACTCCTCCCAGCGCAGCGGCCGGTTGTCCATCGCACTGGGCAGCCGGAAGCCGTGGTCCACCAGGTTGCGCTTGCGCGACATGTCGCCTTCGTACATGCCGCCGATCTGGGGAACCGCCACGTGCGACTCGTCGACGATGAGGACGAAGTCCTCCGGGAAGTAGTCGAGCAGCGTGTTGGGCGCAGTCCCCCGCTCGCGACCATCCATGTGCATCGAGTAGTTCTCGATGCCGGAGCAGGAACCCACCTGGCGCATCATCTCCACGTCGTACGTCGTGCGCATGCGCAGGCGCTGCGCCTCGAGCAGCTTGCCCTGCCGCTCGAAGGTGGACAGCTGCTCGGTGAGCTCGGCCTCGATGCCACGGATTGCGCGCTCCATGCGCTCGGGACCCGCCACGTAGTGGGTCGCCGGGAAGACGTGGAGCTCGGAGTCCTCGGTGACCACCTCACCGGTCACCGGGTGCAGCGTCATCAGCCGCTCGATCTCGTCACCGAAGAACTCGATGCGGACCGCCAGCTCCTCGTAGACCGGGAAGATCTCGAGGGTGTCGCCACGCACCCGGAAGGTGCCACGGGTGAATGCCATGTCGTTGCGGGTGTACTGGATCTCGACCAGCCGGCGCAGGATCGCGTCGCGGTCGTGCTCCTCCCCCACCTTCAGCCGGAGCATCCTGTCGACGTACTCCTGCGGAGTGCCGAGGCCGTAGATGCAGGAGACCGTCGAGACCACGATGACGTCGCGCCGGGTGAGCAGGCTGTTGGTCGCGGAGTGACGCAGCCGCTCGACCTCCTCGTTGATCGAGGAGTCCTTCTCGATGTAGGTGTCCGTCTGAGGCACGTAGGCCTCGGGCTGGTAGTAGTCGTAGTAGCTGACGAAGTACTCCACAGCGTTGTCCGGGAAGAGCGACCTCAGCTCGTTGGCGAACTGCGCCGCGAGCGTCTTGTTGGGCTGCAGCACCAGGAGCGGACGCTGGACCTGCTCGGCGACCCAGGCAACCGTCGCGGTCTTGCCTGTGCCGGTCGCACCGAGCAGCACGATGTCCTCGACGCCGGCCTTCAACCGACGCGTGATCTCCGCGATCGCAGCCGGCTGGTCACCCGACGGCTCGTAGTCGGAGATCACGCTCAACGGCGCGACGCGGCGCTCGAGATCGGTCACTGGTCGCATGCGGTCAGCGTAGTCGCGGCCACCGACAACGCCGGATCCGTGTGCCTCACGGTGGGGCTGCCCAGTATGTTGAGTCCGTGAGCCAGCGCCCCCTCCCCGAACGCCTGTTCCGGACGCTGCGGCGCACCGTGCTCACCATCTTCGGCATCCAGATCGCGCTCGCGGTCACGCTGACCCTCGTCGACTCCTATCGCCGACGCAACAAGAAGCCCAAGCCCTTCCCGGTGACCCCTCCGATCGAGGTCCCGGTCGGCGACGGCACGGTCACGACGTACACCTACGGCCAGGACCTGTACGACGACATGCTGGCCGCGATCGACGGCGCCCAGAAGCAGGTGCTCTTCGAGACCTACATCTGGAAGGGCGACGAGATCGGCCAGAAGTTCAAGGATGCGCTGATCCGTGCCGCCGACCGCGGCGTCGCCGTCCACGTCATCTACGACGGGTTCGCCAACCTGGTCGTGCCTCCGACGTTCAAGCGGTTCCCGTCGAGCATCAAGGTGCTCCGGTTCCCGGTCTACAACGCCGGCCTGCGCTTCTACAACGCACGCTACTGGGGTCGCGACCACCGCAAGATCCTGGTCGTCGACGACAGCGTGGGCTTCGTGGGCGGCTACAACATCGGCACGGCCTACGCGACCGAGTGGCGCGACACCCACTGCCGCGTCACCGGACCGGGCGTCTGGGACCTGCAGCGGGCGTTCGCGGACTTCTGGAACCTTCACCGCGAGCGTCGCCTCCGTCGCAGCGAGCGCCCCCTGCTCCTCGAGACGGCGTCCGAGTGGGAGCCGCGCATGCGCTTCCACCGCAACGACCCGACCATGTGGAGCTTCCCGATCCGGTCGATGTACCTCGAGGCGATCAACCGCGCCACGCAGAACGTCTGGATGACCCACGCCTACTTCATCCCGGACCCGAACTTCGTCGACACCCTCCGTGAGGCCGCCCAGCGCGGCGTCGACGTGCGCATCCTGCTCCCCCGCAAGTCCAACCACATCGTGGCCGACTGGATCTCCCGCGGGTACTTCGGCCAGATGCTCGACGCGGGCGTGCGGATCTTCCGCTTCCGCGACGCGATGGTCCACGCGAAGACCGCCACCATCGATGGCAAGTGGTCGACCATCGGCACTGCCAACGTCGACCGGCTGAGCCTGCAGGGCAACTACGAGATCAACGTCGAGTTCATCGACGGCAGCCTCGCCAGCGCGATGGAGAAGATCTACGAGGTCGACCTCTCCAACTGCGCCGAGCTCACCACCGCCGAGTGGGAGTCACGCGACATCTACCGCCGCTTCACCGAAGCAGTGCTCGCTCCGCTCCGCCCGCTGCTGTAGCCGCTCCCCACCCCACGCCGTGGGGTCTTCCGGCGTACGACGAAGGCCCCACCGGCGAACCGGTGGGGCCTTCGTGGCTGGTGCTGTGAAGCTGTTGCTCAGCGGTCGATCGGCGGGAGCGAGTGGTTCGCGCCACGCCAGCGGGCAGGGCTGCTGCCGCACTGCCCCGGGCGGAACAGCTCGTTGCGCCCGCTGACCGTCGGCTTGGGCTTCGGGCCGCCGTAGTCACACAGCGCCTCGCCGTCGACGAACGCCCGGAGGTACCAGGTGCCGTTGCGGATCGAGCTGTTGACCTTGCCGACCGTCAGCGGCGTCGTGACACCGAGGGCCCGGAGGCTCGCGTCCCGGTCGGCCAGGAGGTCCGTGGCCGAGTTCAGGTTGCGGAGCAGCGCGGGCAGGATCGGACCGAGGTCCTTCACGAGCAGCCCGACGGTGTCGAAGTCGGCCGGAGCGTTCTTCAGGATCCGCGCGAACGTCGGGTCGAACGCCTTCAGCCAGGTCGTCAGGTCCTTGGCGGACTTGGAGAACGTGATCAGGTCGCCCTGGTGACGCGCGAGGATCTGGTTGACCGTCAGGCCGTTGGTCAGCAGCGCATCCGTGCGGGGCCAGGCCTCGTCGAGGGACGCCACGAGCTCGTTGCTGGAGTCGAGGAGCTGGTCCAGGTCCGGACCGGCGCCGTCGATGGCGGTGTTGAGCTCGTGCATGAGGATCTTGATGTCCTCGTCGTTGATCTCGTCGAGCAGGTCGTCGAGGTTGTCGGCAGCGGACGCGACCGTGATCGGCAGGTCCACGGCTTCGGCGGTGATCTCGTCGCCATCCTTGAAGTACGGCGGACCGTCCTTCTTCGGACGGAGGTCGAGGAACTGCTCACCGACGGGGCTCAGGCTGATCACCTTCGCCACCGAGTCCGACGGGACCTCTGCGCCGTTCTTGAACGTGACGGTGGCGTCCGGCCCGTCCTCGCCGACCAGGATCGACGTCACCGTGCCGACGCGGGAACCGCGGTAGTCCACCGGGGACCCCTCGAAGAGGCCACCGGTCGTCTTCAGGTGCACCGTGATCTGGTCAGCGCGGCCCGTGAGCGGAAGCTTCAGGACCGACGTCACCATGTAGGCGATCAGCAGCAGGAACACCACGATGAGCGCCACGAAGCTGAGTGCGAGCTTGTCGAGTTTGCGCATCAGAGGGCTCCTCCCAGGACGTTGCCGACGATGTCCAGCGGATTGGGTACGCCGGGCAGCAGCTGGCCGCCGCCCGTGCCGCCAGTGCCACCGGTCGAGCCGCCGGACGTGGGCAGACCGCCGATGTTCAGCAGGCCCGCACCAAGGTGGACCCTGGCCCACAGGTTGGCGTAGTTGTTCGGAACCGCCTGGTTCACGTAAGGCGCAGCCTCGGTGATCCCGTCGAGCGCGTTGAGCACGGCGCCGCTGTTGTTGTTGACCTCGGCAAGCACCGGGCCCAGCTCCTTGACGATCAGGGTCACGTCGTCGCGGTTGGCGTCGACGATCCGCTTGGCGGTGCGCCCGAGCTTGTCCGCCTGCTTGAGCAGCGCGGCCAGGTCGTCAGTGTTCTCCGCGAGGGTCTTCGCGGCAGGACGGATCTCCGTCAGCGCCTTGTTGATCGTGCCCTCACGCTGGTTCAGCGTGGTCGAGCTCGCCGCCAGGGCGGTCAGGATCCGGTCGATCTCGCGCTGGCTCTGCGTGACCGTCCCGAGGAACGTGTCGAGCTTCTTGATCAGCCCGTGCGTCGTCGGGATCCGGCCCTCGAGCGCGGTGTTGAGCTCGTCGACGATGGTCTGGATCGATCCCAGGCCACCACCGTTGATCAGCAACGAGGCCGACGCGAGCGCGTCCTCGACGGAGGGTGCCGTGTTGACCTGCGTGCGGTCCAGCATCGCGCCGTCGCTGAGCTTGGTGCCCTGGTCCGACGGCTCGACCTGGACGTACATCTCGCCGAGGGCAGTGGTGTAACGCAGGCGCGCACGCGCTGCGTCCGTGATCACCGTGTCCTTGTTGATCTGCAGGCTGACGATGGCCTCGTAGTCCTTGGCCTCGACATCGCGCACCTTGCCGATCGAGACGCCGCCGATGCGGACCGGCGCTCCGTCCGGGAGGTTGAGCGCGTCCGGCACAGCGACCTTGACGATGTAGCCATCGCCTCGGTTGTTGTTGGCCCGCGCGAGGTCCTCGGCGGTGAAGCTGCAGCCGGAAGCCATGAGCGTCACCCCCGCGATTGCGGCTGTGGTGAGTCGAATGTTCACAGTGCTCCTCCACCCAGGATGTTCAGCAGGTCACTGAGCGAGGTCAGCGGATCGAGGCCGAGCGCGTTGCACAGGTTGGCCGGGAGCGCCTGGCAGAGAGCATCGGTCAGGTCCGGAACGGGCGACAGGTCCTGGAGCGGCAGGCGCACGTTCACGTAGCCGTTGTGGGTGACCGCCTTGCCGAGGTTCTCGAAGGCAAGCGGCAGGTCCTCGACAGCCTCACCCAGCTGGGCACGGTGCTTCAGGAGGTCGGTGGTCACCTCGGTCAGACCGGTCGTGGTCTGCTTCAGCGCGCTGCGGTTGTTCTTGACGAAGGTGGCGAGCTGGTTCAGTGCGCTGCTCAGGCTGGTCAGCGCCTTGCCGAACTCCTCCTTCTCGCTGTCGAACATCGCGACGGCGGCGGTGACGCTCGAGGAGAACTCGTCGATCGTCTTGCCGTTGGAGGCAAGGACCTGCGTCAGCGTCGCCAGGTTGTCGATCGATCCGGTCAGGTCACCACGGTGGCTCGAGAGAGCCTCCGCTGCCTTGGCCACATCGGACAGGGTCTGGTTGGCCGTCGCACCGGTGCCGTCCAGCGCCTTGGCGCCCACGGCCAGGAGGTTGCTCAACGCACCCGCCTTGCCGTCGGTGCCGGCCAGGCCGTTGGTGAACCGGTCGAGAGCCGCAAGGATCTCGTCCCACTCCACCGGCGTCTTGGTGCGGGTGATCGGGATCTCCGCGCCAGCGGGGAGCTCCTCGTCACCGCTGTGGAACACCGGGGAGAGCTCGATGTACCGGTCGGTCGCAACAGAGCGGGCCACCACCAGTGCGCCCACGTTCGCCGGAACCTTGACGGACTCGTCGGTGATGTCGAAGGTGACCTTCACCTTCTCGCCCTGCGGCTCGATCTCGGTGACGGTGCCCACGGGGACGCCGAGCACCCCGACCTCGTTGCCGACGAAGAGGCCCGCGGTGTCCTCGAAGTACGCCGAGACCGTGCGCGCGTCCCCGCCGAACGGGCCACATGCGGTGGTGGTCCCACCCAGGACGGCGAGCGTGGTCAGGGCACCCACGATTCGGTAGCGGTTCAGCACAGGATGTTCCTTCCGCAGGCCGCGGCGTCCGGAAGGGAGCCGCCGACAGAGTGCAGGTTGACCCAGGGGCCGCTGCCCGCCGCGTTCGCGACGTACTTGGCCGCCGTCGCGAGGTTGTCGACGGCGAGGCCGAGCGACTTCTCGTGGGACTTGAGCAGGTCGATCGCCGTGTTCAGGTCACGCAGCGTCGGACCGAGGTCGGCCTTCGTGTCCTGCAGTACGCCGTTGAGCTGGGTGCCCAGGACACCGAGGTCGACGAGCAGCTTGTGGATCGTCTCCCGCCGGGTGTTGAGGGTGTCCAGGATCAGGTCGGACGTCTTCATCAGCGACAGGATGTCGTCGCTGCTGTCGGTGAGCTGCTTGGTGACGGTCGAGGCCGCCCCGAGCAGCTTGCCGATGTCGTCGCTGCGCGACGCGATCAGGTTGGACAGCTTGCCGACCTGGACCATCGCCGGCTTGACGTCGTCACCGGCCGTCTCGAGGACGTTCGCCATCTCCTGCAGGGACTTCTCGATGGTGGTCACGTCGTACTCGTTCGCGTGCGGCGTGCCCTCCTCGATGACGTCCTGGAGGTTGAACGGCGTGTGCGTCTGCGACACGGGGATCACCGAGCCGGAGACGTCACCGCTGCCCGCCGGCATGACCGCCAGGTAGTGGGTGCCGAGGAGGGTCGAGATCTTGACGTCGAGCCGGGTGTCCTTGCCGAGCTTCACGTCCTTGTCGACCGTGAAGGTGACCTTGACCTTGTCACCCTGCAGCTCCATGCCGGTGACCTTGCCGGAGGTGACGCCAGCGACCTGCACGGGCTCGGTGACCCGGAGGCCACCCGTGTTGGCAAGCTCGGCGGTGTAGGTGCGAGCGCCGATGTTCAGCGTGCTCGCGCCGATGACCAGGGCGACCAGGAAGGCCATCAGGCCGATTCCGACAAGTCCGGTGCGGTACTTGTCGAACTGGTAGATGGGCTTCATCGGCACACCTCCGAGTAGGGACCGTCGGGGCCGCCGATCCAGATGGGACCGAGCCCGGCGTCGAGGGCGAAGTTGCAGAAGTAGATGTTCAGCGCCGAGTAGTACGACCCGGCACGGGCCAGGCCGCCGAAGACGACCGGGAGGGCGTCAACCGACTTGCCGATCCGGGCACGGTTCGTGGCCAGGATGTTGGCGGTCTTGCGGAGCTGCTGCACGTCGTACTTCACCGACGGACGGATGTCGGCGAGCAGGTCCGATGTCGTGCCCACCAGCCCGCCGAGGGTGTCGATCGACGAGGCGAACGTCTGGCGCTGGGCCGACAGGCCCGACATCAGCTGGGTGAGCTGTTGCACGGTGGCGTCGAACTCACCGGACTTGCTGGCCAGGTTCTCGAGCACCGGCGTCAGGTTGTCGAGGACCTGCGTGAACACCTGGTCGCGGTCCGCGAGGAACTTGGCCGTGTCGGCGGTCTGCTTGAGCAGGGACTCGACGGACGGGCCCTGACCCTGCAGCACGGCGATGATGTTCTCCGCGAACTTGTTGATCTCGCCCGGCTGCAGCGTGTCGAAGATCGGCTTGAAGCCGTTGAGCAGCGCGGTGAGGTCGAAGCCCGGGTCGGTCATGCCGGTGCCCAGCTCCTTGTCAGCGCTGAGCGGGGTGCCCCGCTCCGCGCCGGCGGTCAGCGAGAGGTACCGCTGGCCGAGGAGGTTCTGGTAGCGGAGCGCGAGCCGGGTGGACTCGTAGACCTTCTGGTCCTCCTGGAGCTGGAAGGTCACCTGCGCCTGGTCGTTGTCGATGATCTCGACGCTCTCCACGCGGCCGACCTTGACGCCGGCCACACGGACGTCGTCTCCCGGACGCAGGCCGCTCACCGAGGTGAAGCGGGCCTTCCAGGTCTGGCGGTCACCCTCCACGACGTTGGTCATCGTGTTGTAGAGCATCACGAACATCAGCAGGCAGAGCAGCGCGAAGATGACGACCTTGATCATCGTCTGGCGAAAGCCGGTCATGTCAGCACCCCCGCCCGCGCACGCCGTTGAAGCTGAAGCAGTCTCCACGTGTGTACGCCCGCGGCGTCGGGTTGACCGCCGTGGCATCGACACGCAGCATCGCGTTGTTTCGGACCAAGGTCTTCAGGTTCCTACTCAGGGTGCCGATCGAGATCACACCGCGGACAAGGCTTGAGCGCGTGTCATACAAGGCGTCGACAACGATGGCGGTGTGGGTCAGTGTGTCGACCAGCGCCTTCTCGTTGGCGGTGAGCAGCCCGTTGGTGTCGCTGAAGAACTGGCCACCGTGCTGGACGAGCTTGTGGAAGTTCTCCTCGTTGTTGGTCAGCGTCCGCGCCGTGACGAGGATGTTGTCCGTGGCAGCGAAGAGATCCGGCGACGCCTTCTGGAAGGCCTCGAGGTTGCCGGCAAGCAGGTCGAGGTTCTGGTTGACCAGCGGAAGCTTCGGGTTCAGCTTGCCGAGGTAGGTGTCGAGCTGCGTGATCGTCTGACCGAGCTGCTGGCCCTTGCCGTCGAGCGACGTGGCCAGGTTGCCCAGCATCGACGACAGGTCTGCCGGCCCGAGCGCCGCGACGACCCGGTCCATGCCGTCGAGGATCGTCTGGAGCTCCAGCGTCTGCAGTGAGGTGTCCTGCAGGATGTTGGTGCCGGACTGGAACTTGCCCGTCGGGTTGGCCGGCTTGATCAGGTCCACGAACGAGGTGCCGAAGATGCTCTGCGGCATGACACGTGCGGTGACGTTGGAAGGAATGTCCTTCGCGAACTTGTCATCGATGTGCATGTCGAGCACGACGCCGCCCTTGGCAGCACCGCCCTCGCCCTCGCGCAGGTCGTAGACCTTGCCGACGTTGATGCCCTGGTACTTGACGTCGGCGCTCTTGACCAGCGAGCCACCGGCGTTCTTGAACGTTGCCGTGGCGTCGAGGCGGTCGGCCAGCACACCGCGGCTCATCCAGTAGAGGCCACCGACGATCAGCGCGGTGACGATCGTGAAGATCACGCCGCGGGCCAGGAGGACATCGCTCTTCGGTGGGCGTCCGTTGCCCAGGAGGATGTTACGAAGGTTCATGTCTCGCCCTTCCTCAGCCCTGGATCCGGAATCCGGGGCTTGCGCCCCAGAAAGCGAGGGTGAGCAGCATGTCGAAGATCACCACGATCACGATGGAGGCGCGGATGGCTCGGCCGGTGGCCTCACCGACGCCCTGCGGTCCGCCGCTCGCGTTCATGCCGAACCAGCAGTGCAGCACGGAGACGAGCAGCGAGAAGACCAGGATCTTGATGATGGAATACAACACGTCGGTTCCGGAGATGAACGTGTTGAAGTAGTGGTCGTACTGACCTGGGGATTGACCGAAGATCACGACGACCGCGAACTTCGACGCCATCCAGGACCCGAGCAGACCGATGAGGTAGAGCGGCAGGATCGCCGTCATCGCCGCGACCACCCGGGTGGTCACGAGGAACTCGATCGGGTTGACCGCCATGACCTCGAGGGCGTCGATCTCCTCGTGCAGCTTCATCGAGCCGAGCTGCGCGGTGAACCGGCAGCCGACCTGCGCGGCCAGCGCCAGCGAGGCGACGAGCGGGGCGAGCTCACGGGTGTTGACGGAGGCGGAGACGAAGCCGGTGAGCGGGGCCAGACCGATCAGCTCGAGGCCGTTGAAGCCCTCGATGCCGAGCGAGGTGCCCGAGGAGAGACCCAGCAGGATCATGACGCCGATGGTGCCGCCGCCGACGAGGATCGCGCCGGAGCCCCAGGCGATGTCCATGATCTGGCGGAGGACTTCCTTGCGGTAGTTCTTGATCACGCCCGGAACCGAGGTGATCACGCGCATCAGGAAGGTGGCGAGGTCTCCCATGCGGAGCATGGTGCCCTTGGTGGACGAGACAGTCTTGGCAAGCATGTGTCGCGACCTCCTAGGCGATGTTCTGCGGGACGAGCATCACGTAGGCCTGCGTGACAGCAACATTCACGATGGCGAGCATGATGACACTCAGGACGACGGCCTGGTTGACGGCGTCGGCGACGCCCTTGGCGCCACCGCTCGCAGCCAGGCCCTTGTGACAGGCGACGATCGTGGCGATGAAGCCGAAGAGGAACGCCTTGAACTCCGCGAGGAGAAGGTCCGACGGTTGCGCGAAGGCGACGAACCCACCGAGGTAGGTGCCGGAGCTGACCGCGCCGGTCGTCACGTTCATCAGGAAGCCGGTCGTGATGGCCACGATGGCGACGACCACGTTCAGGAGCAGCGCGACGAACACCGCAGCTGCCAGTCGCGGGGCGACGAGCCGGTTGACCGGGTTGATGCCCATGACCTTCAGGGCGTCGACCTCCTCACGGATGGTGCGGGCACCCATGTCGGCACAGATGGCCGATCCGACGGCGCCCGCGATCATCAGCGAGGTCACCAGGGGGGCGCCCTGGCGCAGGACACCGACACCGTTGACGGCGCCGGCGAAGGACGTCGCGCCGATCTGACCGGCGACCGCGCCGATCTGCACCGAGACGATGACGCCGAAGGGGATGGCCACGAGGATGGTCGGCGCCAGGCCGACGCGGATCATGAACCACGCCTGGAAGAAGAACTCGGTCCACGAGAACTTGCGGGCGACGATGTCGCCGAAGATGGCCTTGACCGTCTCGAGCGCCAGGACGATCATCCCGCCGGTCGTCACGACGCCCTTCTTCGAGCGGCCCTTCATGTCATCGACGATGTTGGAAATCGCGCTACTCACGTCGCCCGCCCTCCGTTTTCGGGGGCTGTCGCCCATTCGCGTGTCACCCTGCGCACTCCTCTGAAGAACCTTGAAACCAAAGGTCACGGCAGCGTAACGGCAATCACATTGGTCGTCACTCGTGTGACCAAAGTTGCAGATGCTCGTCACCCTGCTGTGTGCCTAACGTCGCACTGTGCAATGAGTCACGCTTTGTAAAAAGATATGTACGGATGTCCATTGCCCCTGGTTCAGGGCAGATGGGTCCGCGGCGCCATCCGCGGACCGCGGCGTGGGCGGCCCAGGCCGGCGAGCTGCACGAGCGCCTGCACGCGCCCGCGATGGGGGCGCCAGGGCTCGAGGATCTCGGCCAGCCGCGTGTCGTCCACGGCAGACCCGACGAGGGCCCATCCGACGTCCTTGGCCACGTGGTAGTCCCCGAAGCTGACCGCATCGGCATCTCCGAGAGCGGCCGCTCTCACCTCCGCGCTCGTCCAGACCCCGATGCCCGGGATGCTCTGCAGCTTGCGGTTCGCGCTCGCCATGTCGTCAGTGACGATCCGCTCGAGCGCGGACGCGCGCTGCGCCACGGTGACGATCGCCCGCGAGCGGGCCGGGTCGACATGCAGGTCCAGCCACTGCCAGCTCGGAATCGCAGCGAGAACCTCGGCGCTCGGCTGGAGGTGGAGCACGGGCCCTGGCCCGGGTGCGCGCTCGCCATGGCGGCGCACCA
This sequence comes from Nocardioides cavernaquae, assembly GCF_003600895.1. Classification (NCBI taxonomy): domain Bacteria; kingdom Bacillati; phylum Actinomycetota; class Actinomycetes; order Propionibacteriales; family Nocardioidaceae; genus Nocardioides; species Nocardioides cavernaquae. The sequence continues at coordinate 2,769,839 of NZ_QYRP01000002.1, read as the reverse complement.
GCTGCCGGAAGCCGGCGAAGGCCTCCTGTCCTGTCACCTTCTGCTCGATGATGCTCGGCACCAACGCCTCCAGGACCAGTCCTGTGCGACCGACGCGCCAGTGCGGGAAGCGACGGTACGCCGCGACCAGGGCCGGGTGGACCGGTTCGAAGCCGCTCGGATCATCGTCAGCGCCGAGCATGGCGGGAAGTGCGTCGAGGGCCCACTCGGCACCGGGCCCCCACGCCTCGGCGTACACGTCGCCGAGGGTGGGGCGAGGCAGCACGGAGAGCCGCGCCGGGCCCTCCGGCGTCCTGAGGCCACGCCAGTGGCGTCCTTCTTCGATCCTGTAGGTCGGATCCCCCGCTCCCCTGCGGGAGCTCACCAGGATCTGGCCCACGGGGCATGGCCACGCGGGGACCCAGGTCCGCACGGCGCCACCAGTCATGCCAGAAAACTACCGAACATCTATGTAACTGAGTGTTGCAACTTCGCCCTATGCTGGCCGCATGACTCGGACACCCGCCACCGACGGACGGCGCACTGCCGCAGCTGCCCGCCGGCGCGAGCGCCAGCAGGAGATCATCACCGCGACCCGCGCGCTCTTCGACGAGCGCGGCGTGCGCGACATGAAGATCGAGGACGTTGCCACCTCGGTCGGGATCAACCGCGCCATCATCTACCGCCACTTCTCCGGCAAGGAGGAGCTCTTCGCGCTCACGCTGGTCGGCTACCTCAAGGACCTCGACGCGTGCCTCACGGGAGCCGTCAAGGGGAAGCGCAAGCCGACCACGCAGCTCCGCGCCGTCATCGAGGCCTTCGTCGACTTCGGGCTGGAGTACCCGGCGTTCGTCGACTGCTCGCTCACCCTGATGCGTCGCCCTGGACCGGAGCTGCTCGAAGAGGTCAGCGAGAGCGCGATGTTCCGCCTCGGGCGCGAGATCGCCACCTGCATGGAGCACGTGGTCATCCCGATCCGCGAGGGCGTGGAGACCGGCGAGATGAAGGTCGACGACCCGTACCAGCTTGCCAACACGCTCTACGCCACAGGCCTCGGCGGGCTGCAGCTCGCGCGTCTCGGGATCCTCGTGCGGCCAGCGGCCCCCGGCATCCCCGAGGTCGTCCCGCTGCCGGCAGCCCAGGTGAAGGACTACCTGGTCAGGGCGGCGCTCGCGCTGGCCTCCGCCTGACCTCCGCCTGACCTCCCGCTGCCATATGACAAAGAAGCCCCGCCCGGGTCACCGGGCGGGGCTTCTTTAGTCTTGATCAGGTGATCAGGGGCGCTCGACGATCGCGACGATGCCCTGGCCGCCGGCCTCACAGACGGACAGGAGCACGCGGCCCTTGCCCTTCTCCGCGAGCAGCTTCGCGGCGACGTTGATGATCCGGCCACCGGTCGCAGCGAACGGGTGTGCAGCAGCGAGCGAGGAGCCGTTGACGTTCAGCTTCGAACGGTCGATGGCACCGAGCGGCTTGTCGAGGCCCAGGCGCTCCTTGCAGAACACCGGGGACTCCCACGCAGCCAGGGTCGACAGGACCTGCGCGGCGAAGGCCTCGTGGATCTCGTAGTAGTCGAAGTCCTGCAGCGTGAGGTTGTTGCGCTCGAGCAGCTGCGCCACGGCGTACGCCGGAGCCATCAGCAGGCCCTCGGCGCCACCGACGAAGTCGACGGCCGCGACCTGGAAGTCGGTGATGTAGGCGAGCGGCTCGAAGCCGTTGGCCTTGGCCCACTCGTCGGAGGAGAGCAGCACGGCGGAGGCGCCATCGGAGAGCGGCGTCGAGTTGCCGGCGGTCATGGTGGCCGCCTCGCCCTTGCCGAAGACCGGACGCAGCTTCGCGAGCTTCTCGACGGTCGAGTCGGGGCGCAGGTGGTTGTCCTTCTCCACACCACGGAACGGCGTGACCATGTCGTCCATCCAGCCCTGGTCCCAGGCACGGGCCAGGTTCTGGTGGGAGCGGGCAGCCAGCTCGTCCTGGTCCTCGCGGGTGATGCCCCACTCGAGCGCGGTGATCGCCTGGTGGTCACCCATGGCCAGACCGGTGCGCGGCTCGCTGTTCGCGGGCGGGAGCAGGCCGATGTCGCCCGGGCGGATGCCGAGCAGCGCCTTGACGCGGTCCTTGTTGGTCTTGAGCTGGTTGATCTTGATGAGCTTCTTGCGCAGCTTCTCCGAGATCGCGATCGGGGCGTCAGACGTGGTGTCCGAACCGCTGGCGATGCCCGACTCGATCTGGCCGGTCGCGATCTGCAGCGCGACGACGTTGGCGGCGAAGAGGCCGGTGCCGCAGGCCTGCTGGATGTCGACGGCAGGAGTGGACGGGTCGAGCTTCGTGCTCAGGACCGACTCGCGGACCAGGTTGAAGTCGCGGCTGTGCTTCACGACGGCGCCACCGGCGACGAGCCCGAGGGACTTGCCCTCGAGGCCGAATCGGGTGACCAGGCCCTCGAGGGCGGCGGTCATCATTTCCTGGTTGGAGGCGTCCGCGTAGACGGTGTTCGAACGCGCGAACGGGATGCGGTTGCCACCGATGATGGCAACGCGGCGGGTCTTGGCCTGCATGTGTCACTCCTGTAAGGGTTCAGAGGTGTCCCTATCCTTGCGGTTCGGGACCGGCGATGGAACGGTCTGAGTGCCAGATCACGATATGTGGACACTGAGTTACACCTTTAGTTACATAATCTCAGCACATCCATGCGTCGCGCCATACGACGTCCGCATCCTTGTTTTCATCCAAGTGGAGGATCACCCGCAATGACCGACCGTTACCAGGGCTTCGCGAAGTCGCCTATCGGCAAGATGCTGGTCAAGCAGCTCGGCCTGCCCAACCCCGTCGCACTGGACCGCTACACCGCGGGTGACCCGCTGGTGAAGGGCACCGTCCTCGTCGGCGGATCGGGCAAGCTCGCCACCACCCTGCCCAAGACCCTCGACGGTCTCGGCATCTCGTCCGCCACCGCTCTCGAGGAGGGCGCGAAGTACAAGGGCCTCGTCTTCGACGCCACCGGTTTCGACTCCGAGACCGACCTGGTCCAGCTGCAGCAGTTCTTCACCCCGGTGATGCGCAAGCTCGAGAACTGCGCCCGCATCATCGTCATCGGCACCAACCCGGCCGACGTGAAGGGCTCCGCCCGCATCGCGCAGCGCGCCCTCGAGGGCTTCACCCGCTCGCTCGGCAAGGAGATCGGCAAGGGCGCGACGGTCCAGCTGGTCTACGTCGTCCCCGGCGCCGAGGCAGCGATCGACTCCACGCTCGCCTTCTACCTGTCCCCCAAGTCGGCCTACGTGTCCGGCCAGGTTGTGCGGATCGGCACCAGCGAGAAGAAGGCCGCTGTCGCCGTCGACATCGAGAAGCCGCTCGCCGGCAAGGTCGCGATCGTCACCGGCGCCTCGCGCGGCATCGGCGAGCAGATCGCCCGGGTCCTGCACCGCGACGGCGCCACGATCCTCGGCATCGACGTCCCGCAGGCCGCCAGTGAGCTGCAGAAGGTCATGGGCGAGCTCGAGGGTGACTCGCTCACGCTCGACATCACCCACGCCGACGCTCCGCAGCGCATCGCGCACTACGTCAAGGAGAAGTTCGGCGGAGTCGACGTCGTCGTCCACAACGCCGGCATCACCCGCGACAAGAAGCTCGCGAACATGGCCGAGGACCGCTGGACCTCCGTCATCGCCGTCAACCTGACCGCCCCTGAGCGCATCACGCGCGAGCTCCTCGAGCAGGGTGCGATCAACAAGAACGGCCGCATCATCGGCGTCTCCTCCATCGCCGGCATCGCGGGCAACATGGGCCAGACGCAGTACGCATCCTCGAAGGCCGGCGTCATCGGCTTCGTCGACTCGCTGGCCGGAGAGCTCAAGAACGGCATCACCATCAACGCGGTTGCCCCGGGCTTCATCATCACCGCGATGACCGCTGCGATTCCGTTCGCGACCCGCGAGGTCGGCCAGCGCCTCAACGCGATGCAGCAGGGTGGCCTTCCGGTCGACGTCGCCGAGACCATCGCCTGGTACGCCAACCCGGCCTCGACCGCGGTCACGGGCAACGTGGTCCGCGTCTGCGGCCTGATGATGCTCGGTGCCTGACATGGCCACCGCCGATTCTGGAACGGTCCGCGTCCTCGACAACCCGGGCGGCGCCGGCGCGATGCTGAAGGCGATCCTCCCGATCGTCCCCGGCGTCAACCAGCTGCCCGGTGTGAAGAAGACGTCCAAGGGCCTCCCGGACCTCGTGCTCCGTCGCGAGGGCCTCGAGATCACGCGCGAGGGCGTCGCCCCGTACGCCGCGATCGCCGGCTTCCCGAAGAAGGACGTCGCACCGCTGCCCTACGTGCACAACCTCGCCTTCCCGCTGCACATGGCGCTTCTCACCGACCAGTCCTTCCCGTTCGCGGCGATGGGCCTGGTCCACCTGGAGAACTCGATCTCGCAGCTGCGGCCGATCCGCTTCGGCGAGAAGGTCGACGTGGCGGTCAAGGCGGCCAACCTGCGCGCCTCGACCAAGGGCAAGGCGTTCGACATGCTCACCACGGTGACGGTCGGCGACGAGACCGTGTGGGAGGAGACCTCGACGTACCTCCGCGTGGGTGGCGGCGACAAGGAGAACGGCGACTCCGGCATGGACCTCGCACCGGTCGACCAGACCGGCGCGATCTGGTCGCTGCCGACCAACCTGGGCCGGCGCTATGCCACGGTCTCCGGTGACCGGAACCCGATCCACCTCTACCCGCTCACTGCCAAGGCGCTCGGCTTCAAGGGCCACATTGCCCACGGCATGTGGACCATGTCGAAGGCGGCGGCCTCCCTGGAGGCACGCATGCCCGACGCGGTCCGGCTGGACGTCGCGTTCAAGACGCCGATCTTCCTGCCGGGCAAGGTGCGCTTCGGAGCCGTCCCGGTCGAGGGCGGCGTCGACTTCGCGGTGACGAACCCGAAGAACGGTGCTCCGCACGTGCTGGGACGCACGCGCGCGCTCTGAACGAACCAGGACCGGTCGCAGCTCCTCCCAGGGGAGCTGCGGCCGGTCCTGCGTTTGCGGGGGCGCCGGAGTGCTTCAGCGGTGTCGCCCGAACTGCAGCGTCGTCGTCGTCCGGGCCGCCGCGGTGGGCGCGGTCGCGATCCGGCGGTTGAAGGTCGCCGTCAGCGGCGTCCAGGTGCCGAGGTCCGTGCGTCCGTTGCCGTCCCAGTCACCGGTGACCGGGAGGTCACCGGGTGCCCCGTAGGTGACCTGGGCGGTCCAGACGATGCCCTCGTCGTCGACGCGACGCAGTGTGAACGTCGACGTGGCCTGGTCGTAGACGCCGAGGTCGGTCACGCCGTCGGCGTCCCAGTCGCCGGTGACGGGAAGGTCGTTGGCGTCCCCGAGCACGATCCTGCTCACGGCGCCCGTCGACAGGCGAAGGTGGAAGGTCGCCGACGCGGAGCTCCAGACACCGACCTCCGATGCCCGCGTGCCGTCCCAGTTGCCCGCGACGGGTCGGTCCGTCAGCGATCCGAAGACGATGCCGATCGTCCCCGTCCCGGGCGAGCGCAGCGTGAACTTCCGCGTAGCCGGCGTGCGCACTCCCGGATTGATGGTGCCGTTGCCGTCCCAGTCGCCGACGACAGGCTCGTCGGTGGCTCCGCCGAAGCTGACCACCTGCGGAGTTGTGCCCGGCCGGTGGACCTGGAAGCTCGCGGGGTTGCCGCGACGGAACACCGTCGGCTGTGCCACCTTGTCGCCGTTCCAGTCGGGCGCAAGGGGCGTGTCGACGCAGTTGGCCGACGCCTGCGCCTTGCCGACGGCGTACTTCACGCCGTGGAAGTACGCCGCGACGGTCGAACCGCCGACCCGCTCCTCGAAGTGCAGGTGTGCGCCGGTCGAGCTCCCCGTGCTGCCGACGGCGCCGATCTGCTGGGCCTGGTCGATGCGCTGTCCCGCCGTCACGAGGAGGCGGTTCAGGTGGGCGTAGAGCGACTTCTCGCCGTTCGGGTGCTCGATGACGACGTACTTGCCGTAGCCGCCCTTGTCCACCGCCTGCGCCACGCTGACGGTGCCCGGCGCCGCTGCCACGACGGCGTCGTCCACGTCATCGGCACGGTTCCAGTCAATGGAGTTCGGGTTCGGGCTGTGCTTCGCGTACGTCGTGCCCGTCCAGGTCTGACCGCACGGAAAGGGCATCTCGAACGCTGTCGCAGGAGCCGCGACCGCCACGCTCGCGCTGAGCAGGACGATTGCTGCTGCAACCGCTGCGGGTGCGGTTCGTCGGGCGCGCATGTCCATCCTCCGGATCAGGAAACGGCCGGAATCACTCCAGTCACTCCCGAATCGTGAATGGCCCCCAGCCACAGGGATAGACACAAGAAACCACAATCACGGCGCGCCTGCACTGATTTTCAGAAGTTGCGTGCTAACCACCGCGCGCAGAGCTGGTCAGGCAGGCGGGTTGTAGCGGACCACGCCCTCCTGGGCCGCAGTCGCTACCAGCACGCCGGACTCGGTGAACAGGCGCCCGATCGCGAGGCCTCGGCCACCCTGGGCCGATGGCGAGACCTGGTCGTAGAGCAGCCACTCGTCAGCCCGGAACGGGCGGTGGAACCAGACCGTGTGGTCGAGGGAGGCCGCCATCACACCGGGGTCGGAGAACCGCAGTCCATGGGCGATGAGCGCCGTGCCGAGGAGGGTGACGTCCGAGAAGTAGGTCAGGGCTGCCTTCTGCACGATCTCGTCATCGGGCAGCGGGCCGGACACGCGCACCCAGAACCGCGACCGTGACGGGTGCTCGTCCGCCGGCAAACCTCCTCCCGGACCGGTCTGGCCGGCATGGCGGACGTCGAGGATCCCCCACTCCTGCTCCCAGACACGGACCGCACCGGGAGCCCGCTCGCGCAGTAGGTCGAGCACGTCCGGAGCGTCCTCCACCGAGAGCACCTCGGGCATGACGTCCTGGTGCTCGATGCCCGGCTCGGGCCGCTGGAAGCTGACCGTCTGGTAGTAGATCGCCCGCCCATGCTGGCGCGCCTCCACCCGGCGGGTGGCGAACGAGGAGCCGTCACGGAGGCGCTCGACGTCGTAGATGATCGGCACGTTGGGGTCGCCCGGCCGCAGGAAATAGCTGTGCAGCGAGTGCACATCCATGCCCTCCGGCGCGGTCCGTGAAGCCGCGGTCAGGGCCTGACCCGCGACCTGGCCACCGAACACCCGCTGCAGGAACGTGATCGGCTGGCGTCCCCGGAACAGGTTGACGTCGATGGTCTCGAGGTCGAGCAGGTCAACGAGCTCTTCGACGGAGGTGGGCATCAGTCGGTCCCTTCGGGTCCATCGAGTCCGGCCAGGAACTGCTCGAACTGCTCGCCGAGCTCGTCCCCTGTCGGGATCGGCTCGTTGGGTGCGAGCAGCCCACCCTGCTCCTCGGCGCGCTGGAACGCGTCGTACTGCTGCTCGAGGCCGTTCACGACGTCGGCGACCTCGGGGTTCTCCTCGAGGTACGCCGCGACCTCGGCCGCGCGACGCTCGGCGGCGAGCTTGACCGGGTCGAGGTCGAAGGAGAGGTCGGCGGAGTCCTCCACGCCCTCGAGCAGCACACGGGCCGCGTCGGGGTGGTCGAACTGGGCGAGGTAGTGCGGCACGTGGGCGACGTAGCCGGTCATGTCATGGCCGCTCTCCCCCAGCCGCACCTCGAGCAGGGACTGCGCCGAGGACGGGATCCGGAGCTCGCCCCGCCAGGAGTTCGTGCGGCGCAGGAGCTCCCGGCGGTTGGCGTGCTGGGTCACCGCGAGCGGGCGCGAGTGCGGCACGGCCATCGGCACGGACCCCATCGACACGACGAGCCGCACGGAGAAGCGGTCGACGACCGAGCGGACCCCGTCGACGAACGCCTCCCAGTGGTTGTCCGGCTCCGGGCCGGAGAGCAGCAGGAACGGTCGACCGACCTGGTCCTTCTGGACCCGGACCACCAGGCGCGGAGCGTCATAGGACTCGTAGTGGTCCTCGATGAAGGAGATCGCGGGCCGACGGGCGCGGTAGTCGTGGAACGCGTCGACGTCGAAGGTCGCCACGACCGGACCGACCCCGCCGCGCTCCAGGTGGTCAACGGCGAGCGCTCCCCCGTTGCCGGCATCGAGGAACCCGTGCAGCGCCACGACGAGCACGAGATCCGCGCCCTCCTCGAGGCCGGTCACGTCGTCCACGATGTGCACGAACCGGGCTGACTTCGCCACCGCACTCCCACCTTTCGTCGAACCCGTTCGCCTCGCGGCGATTCCGGTCTGAGCCTAGTGGCCAGGACCACGCGACCCGACCCTCCCCTTCTTGGTTACTCGTGAGTAGCATGGCTCCGAACATCCACGAACCTTCGAGGAGATCCCGTTGTCCCGACAGCTGCGCGACGTCGTCTTCGTAGACGGCGTACGCACTCCGTTCGGCAGGTCCAAGGGCCAGTACGCCGAGACCCGCGCCGATGACCTCGTCATCAAGTGCATCCGCGAGCTCATGCGTCGCAACCCGAACCTTCCGCCTGAGCGTGTGTCCGAGGTCGCGATCGCCGCGACCACCCAGATCGGCGACCAGGGCCTGACCATCGGCCGCACCGCGGCGATGCTCTCCGGCCTGCCGAACTCGGTGCCCGGCTTCGCCATCGACCGCATGTGCGCCGGCGCCCTGACCGCCGTCACCACGACTGCCGGCGGCATCGCCTTCGGCTCGTACGACGTCGTCATCGCCGGCGGCGTCGAGCACATGGGCCGCCACCCGATGGGCGAGGGCGTCGACCCGAACCCGCGGATCATCTCGGAGAAGATCGTGGATCCCGAGGCGCTCGCCATGGGCAACACCGCGGAGAACCTGCACGACCGCTACCCGGCGATCACCAAGGAGCGTTGCGACGCCTACGCCGTCGCCTCGCAGACCAAGGCCGCCGCGGCGTACGAGGCCGGACTGATCCAGCCCGACCTGGTGCCGGTCGCGACCCGCTCGGCCGACGCCGGCTGGGGCCTGGCCACCACCGACGAGCCGATGCGCCCGCAGACGACCATGGAGTCGCTCGGTTCGCTGAAGACCCCGTTCCGCTCGCACGGACGGGTCACCGCGGGCAACGCGGCCGGCATCAACGACGGCGCGACCGCGTGCCTGCTCGCCGCCGAGGACGTCGCCCTCGAGCTGGGCCTCGAGCCCAAGATGCGCCTGGTCTCCTACGCCTTCGCGGGAGTCGAGGCCGAGTTCATGGGTGCCGGCCCGATCCCGTCGACGGAGAAGGCGCTGGCCAACGCCGGCCTCACCATCGACGACATCGACGCCTTCGAGATCAACGAGGCCTTCGCGGTCCAGGTGCTCTCGCTGCTCGACCACTACGGCATCGCCGACGACGACGCGCGCGTCAACCCGTTCGGTGGCGCCATCGCGTTCGGCCACCCGCTGGCCTCCTCGGGCGTGCGCCTGATGAACCAGCTGGCCACGCAGTTCGCCCAGGACCCGTCGAAGCGCTACGGCATCACGACCATGTGTGTCGGCCTCGGCATGGGCGGCACCATCGTCTGGGAGAACCCGAACTGGAACGGCACGACCGAAGGGGACGCCAAGTGAGCGACGTCATCACCCGCGCCGAGGCGCTCATCAGCGACGCCGAGGTCATCACCCAGGCCAAGCTCCGCAAGGTCACCCTGCCGGGTGCCGCGGGCGTGATGGGCCTGATCACCCTGGACAACGGCTTCGACCACACCAAGCCGAACACCTTCGGCCCCGGCTCGCTCGTCGAGCTCAACAAGGCGATCGACGCGGCGCTGGCCGACGACGAGATCACCTCGATCGGCGTCACGGGCAAGCCGTTCATCCTTGCCGCCGGCGCCGACCTGACCGCGCTCCGCTCGGCCGGTTCGGTGGAGGCCATCCGCACGATCGCCGAGCTCGGCCACTTCGTCTTCGGCAAGCTGGACTCCGCGGTCGGTGGCAAGAAGTCCTTCGGCTTCATCAACGGCCTCGCCCTCGGAGGCGGCTTCGAGGTCGCGCTGAACTGCGACTACCGCACCGTGCTCGACTCGATCCCGGCCGCCGGTCTGCCCGAGGTCATGCTCGGCCTGGTCCCCGGCTGGGGCGGCGCCTGGCTCGTGCCGAACCTCGTCGGTGCCGGCACCGCGGTCAAGGTCGCGCTGGAGAACCCCCTCAACCAGGGCAAGGTCCTCAAGGGCACCGAGGTCTTCGACCTGGGTCTCGCCGACGCCATCTTCACCGGTGCCGACTACCTCGAGCAGTCGCTGCTGTGGGCCTCTCGGGTCCTCACGGGCGACGTCACCGTCGAGCGTCCCGAGGTGGACCGTGGCAAGGCCTGGGACGACGCCGTGGGCTGGGGCCGCATGGTCGCCGCAGGCAAGACCGGCGGCAAGTCCGTCGCCGCGACCCGCCTGCTCGACCTGATCGAGGCCGCCAAGACCAACACCAAGGCCGAGGGCTTCGCGCTCGAGGACCAGGCACTGGTCGACATGGCGGCAACGCCGGAGCTCGACGCGAGCCTCTACTCGTTCGACCTGACCCAGAAGCGCGCCAAGCGCCCTGCCGGTGCGCCCGACAAGGCCCTGGCCCGCAAGGTCACCAAGGTCGGCATCATCGGCGCCGGCCTGATGGCCTCGCAGTTCGCGCTGCTGTTCGTCCGTCGCCTCAAGGTCCCGGTGGTCCTCACCGACCTCGACCAGGAGCGCGCGGACAAGGGTGTCGCCTACGTCCACGGCGAGATCGACAAGCTCGTGGCCAAGGGCCGCCTGACCACCGACGGGGCCAACCGCCTCAAGGCGCTGGTCACCGCGGAGGTCGACTACGCCAAGGCCTTCGGCGACGCCGACTTCATCATCGAGGCCGTCTTCGAGGAGATGGGCGTCAAGAAGACCGTCTTCGGCAACGCCGAGAAGGTCGCTCCGGCTCACGCCGTCTTCGCGACCAACACCTCGTCGCTCTCCATCACCGAGATGGCGGCCGACCTGGAGCACCCGGAGCGGGTCGTGGGCTTCCACTTCTTCAACCCGGTCGCGATCATGCCGCTCGTCGAGATCATCAAGGGCGAGACCACCTCCGACGAGGCGCTCGCCACGGCGTTCGCCACCTCGCGGGGCCTCGGCAAGACCTCGATCCTGGTGAAGGACTCGCCGTCCTTCATCGTGAACCGCCTCCTGGGCAGGTTCATGGGTGAGGTCGCGAAGGTCGTCGACGAGGGCACTCCGGTCAAGGACGCGGACGCGGCCTTCGCCGGTCTCGCCCCGATGCCGCCGTTCGTGCTCCTCGGCCTGGTCGGTCCGGCCATCGCGCTGCACAACAACGAGACCCTCAACCGGGCCTTCCCCGACCGCATGTACGTGTCGGAGAACCTCAAGAAGGTCGTCGAGGCGAAGATCGGCTCCTGGTACGGCGCCGACGGCGAGGTGGCCCCCGAGGTCGCCGCGCTGGTCACCCTCCCGGAGAACCCGGTCGTCAAGAGCACCGACGAGGTCCGCGGCCAGGTCCTCGAGGCGCTGGCTGACGAGATCCGCCTGATGCTCGACGAGGGCGTCGCCTCGGCTCCCGAGGACATCGACCTCGCGATGATCATGGGCGCAGGCTTCACCTTCTGGAACGGCGGCATCACCAAGCTGCTCGACCGCGAGGGTGTCTCCGAGAAGGTCACGGGCAAGAAGTTCCACTGATCTGTCCGCTCCAACGTCAACGGCGCCGGTCCCCGCAAGGGGGTCCGGCGCCGTTCGGCGTCCGAGACCTACTGCCCGAGATGGGCGTCGGCGGCAGCCTCGTTCGTCGTCCCGACGCGGCTGTTGCGATAGCCGTAGCCGAAGTAGATCGCGAAGCCGACCAGCATCCACACCAGGAAACGCAGCCAGGTCTCGGCACTCAGGTTCAGCATCAGGTACAGGCAGACCAGGGCCGAGGCGACCGGGAGCACCGGCGAGAGCGGCACCCTGAACGATCGCGGCAGGTCGGGACGGGTACGTCGGAGCACCGGCACCGCGAGCGACACCAGGGCGAACGCCGAGAGGGTGCCGATGTTGACCATCTCCTCGAGCTTGCCGATCGGCGTCAACGATGCGACCAGCGCCACGAGGACGGTGATGCCGACGCTGGTGCGCAGCGGCGTACCGGTGCGGGCAGTCACGCGCGCGAGGCTCTCGGGCAGCAGACCATCGCGGCTCATCGCGAACACGACCCGGACCGCACCGATCATGAGGGTCATCACCACGGTCGTGAGACCGGCGACAGCACCCGCGGAGATGAGCGTGGCGTAGCCGTCCTTGCCGTGCTCCAGGAAGGCGTTGGCCAACGCGGCGTCAGGGTTGATCTCGTCGTACGGCACCATCCCGGTGATCACCAGCGCGACCGCGACGTACAGGACCGTGCAGATGGCCAGTGACCCGAGGATCCCGACCGGCAGGTCGCGCTGGGGGTTGCGCGCCTCCTCGGCGGTGGTCGCGACGACGTCGAATCCGATGTAGGCGAAGAAGACCACCGAGGCTGCCGAGACGATCCCGAGAATGCCGAAGACCTGCGGCTCGATCCCGAAGAGGGTCTGCACGAGCGGGGCGTGGAGCCAGCTACCAGCCGCGCCGACGCTGCCCGCGGCGTCCGGGACGAACGGCGAGTAGTTGTCCTTGTCGATGAAGCCGATGCCGGCCACGATCACGAAGAGGACGACGAAGAGCTTCAGCCCGACCAGGACCAGGTTGACGCGGAGGCTCTCCTTGATGCCGTAGCAGACCAGGGCACCGATCAGCGCCACCATGAGGAACGCCGCGAGGTTGAAGTCCGACCCCGGACCGATCCCGGCCGGCCAGGTCGCACCGAGCTCGCCGAGCAGCGCCACGAAGTAGCTGCTCCAGCCCTGCGCCACGACGCTTGCGCCGAGCAGGAGCTCGAGGAGGAGGTCCCAGCCGATGATCCAGGCCACCAGCTCGCCCAGCGTCGCATAGGAGAACGTGTACGCCGAGCCGGCGACGGGCACGGCCGAGGCGAACTCGGCGTAGCAGAGCGCCGCGAGCGCACAGCAGAATGCCGCGATCGCGAACGAGAACACGACCCCCGGGCCGGCGTACTGCGCGGCCACCCGTCCGGTCAGCGTGAAGATGCCGGCGCCGATGACGACGCCCACACCGAAGACGGTGAGGTCGAGAGCGGTCAGCGTGCGACGGAGCTGGTGCTCGGGTTCGACGGTCTCCGCGATCGACGCTTCGACGGACTTGGTGCGAAACACGTTCATGGCGTCGAACGCTAGCGGATGGCCTGTCAGCTGAACGTGCGCACTATCTGACGGCCAGCCGCGGCGGCGAGCTCGTCGCCGCGCATCCCGAGGACCGCGAGCAGCACCTTGTCCTGGTCCGCCTCGGGCGTCCCGGTGCCCTTGTCCATCTCCGCGAGGAGCCGCCACACGGTCTCCGGGCCGAACCGTCGCGAGACGTACTCGCAGACGTACCAGGAGATGCCGTAGTTGGCCTGCGAGTGCTCGCCGTTGAAGTCCTCGTCGGCGGGCAACGCCGTGATGCCGGCCTGCGCCATCTCGAACGCCTCCCGGGAGATCTCGCGCTCGGCACGCGGCACTGCCTGCACCGACACCCACTCGGCCAGGCCTTCGGCGAGCCAGGTGGGGACGTGGTCGTCACGGGTGCCGATGGCGACGTGCGTCAGCTCGTGGCGGATCAGCCGGTCGCGGCGGTCGTCGTCCTGGTCGATCACTCTCGGGTGGAGCATGAACCGCATGCCTGCCAGACGGGTGGTGCCGGCCTCGGCGGGCACACCGAAGGCCACGCCTTCCAGGCGCTCGGGGTCACCGCCCGGCAGGTCATCGAGCGACGCCATCATCGTGATGTCGCTCAGCGCGTAGACGACCACCCGGTTCGACCAGCGCAGCGGGATCCTGGCACTGATGTCGGCGATGCCGCCGGAGACCGCCGGCAGAATCTGGTACGCCGCGTCGATGCTGCCGGCGTCGAAGATCCCGAGCACACCGTCCGCCTGCTCTGCCTCGATGCGGGTCAGCTCCCAGGGCTGGAGGTTGATGTCGTGGTCCAGGTCGAAGGCGCGATCGTGGTCGGCGTCGAGCACCCAGCGTCCGTCGAGGTCACGGAAGATGAACCGGCTCGGGGTCCGCACCGGCTCGGAGTCGTAGCCGCGCAGCTGCATGGTCTGGGTGAGGGCGGCTTCGACCCGACCGTCGGGGAGCTGCGTGACCGCCTCGAGCTCGTAGTCGAATGCCGCGAGCGGAAGCTCCTGGAGGTTGTCGAAGAGCCGCGACTGGTTGCGCCGGAACGCACGTTCGTCGGTGTCGATGCCGTCCAGGAACTCGGGCTGGTCACGGGTGCGGACCGCCCGGGCACGAAGGGCGAGTGCATCGGCTATCGCACCGTCGATGGCAGGGGCGACCGGAGCCGGCGCCTCGAGCTTGGCGCGGTCGAAGGGGTTGCACGCGGTCAGGCTGGCCACCGTCGCGAGCGTGAGCCCGAGCGACAGCAGACGGTCAGCCGACCCGTTGCGCATCGACGGCGGCCGCGATGGCCGAGGCGAGGGCGATCGGGGTGAGGCCGATCCGCTCGAGGATGACCGCGCGCTTGGCGTGTCCGAGGAACTCCTGCGGGATGCCGTGGATCTGCACCGGCGTCGTGACACCTGCTGCGTTGAGTGCCTGGAGCACCGAGGCACCGACACCGCCGACGATGCCGTTGTCCTCGATCGTGACGACCAGCCGGTGTGCACGGGCCAGGTCGATGAGTGCAGGGTCGACCGGCTTGACCCAGCGCGGGTCGACGACCGTGGCGACGATCCCCCGGTCGGCGAGGAGCGCCGCAGCCTCCATGGCCGTCGCTGCCATCGCGCCGACGCCGACGACGAGGACCTCGGGACTTGCGCCGCGCGCGAGGACGTCCACGCCGCCGACACGCTCGATCGCCGGGATGTCAGCCGGGGGCGGCCCCTTGGGGAAGCGAACGACGGTCGGCGCGTCGTCGACGGACACCGCCTCTCGGAGCAGCTCACGCAGACGGCTGGCGTCACGCGGAGCGGCCAGGCGAAGGCCCGGGACCACCTGGAGCATCGAGAGGTCCCACATGCCGTTGTGGCTGGCGCCGTCGTCACCGGTCACGCCGGAGCGGTCCAGGACGAAGGTGACCCCGCACTCGTGGAGCGCGACGTCCATCAGGACCTGGTCGAACGCGCGGTTGAGGAAGGTTGCATAGACGGCCACGACCGGGTGCGTGCCGGCCATCGCGAGGCCTGCAGCGCAGGTGGCCGCGTGCTGCTCGGCGATGCCGACGTCGAACGTGCGATCAGGAAAGCGAGCGGCAAAGCGGTCGAGGCCGACGGGGTGCATCATCGCGGCGGTGATCGCGACGAGGTCCTCGCGCTCCTCGCCCAGCTGCACCATCTCCTCAGCGAAGACGTCGGTCCAGATGGCTCCCTTGGGCTTCTCCTCGCCGGAGACGATGTCGAAGGGCCCGGGTGCGTGGAACTGGTCCGCCTCGTGGCGCTCCGCTGCGTCGTACCCGAAGCCCTTGCGGGTCAGGGCGTGCACGATGACCGGGCCGTTGAACTTCTTGGCCTGGCTCAGCGCCTGCTCGAGAGCGTCACGGTCGTGACCGTCGATGGGGCCGACGTACTTCAGGCCGAGGTCCTCGAAGAGGCCCTGCGGGGCGATCGCGTCCTTGACGCCCTTCTTCATGGCGTGAAGCGCGTCGTAGGCGAGTGGACCGACGCCGGGGATCGAGTTGAGGCGCTTCTTGACGGTGTCGAGCGCCTGCTCGTAGCGCGGGTCGGTGCGGAGGCTGGTCAGCGCGTTGGCGAGACCGCCGATCGTCGGCGTGTAGGAACGTCCGTTGTCGTTGACGACGATGACCAGGCGGCTCTTGGGCGCGATCGCGATGTTGTTGAGGGCTTCCCACGCCATGCCACCGGTCAGGGCGCCGTCGCCGATCACGGCAACCACATGGCGCTCCTCGCCGCGGATCGCGTAGGCCTTGGCCAGGCCGTCAGCGTAGGAGAGCGCGGTGGACGCGTGGGAGTTCTCGACGATGTCGTGCTCGGACTCCGCGCGGCTCGGGTAGCCGGACAGGCCACCCTCCTGCCGCAGCGTGTCGAACGCAGTGGCGCGCCCGGTCAGCAGCTTGTGCACGTAGGACTGGTGACCGGTGTCGAACACGACGCGGTCGATCGGCGACTCGAAGACGCGGTGGATCGCCATCGTCAGCTCGACGACGCCGAGGTTGGGGCCGAGGTGACCGCCGGTCCGCGCGCAGGTCGCGACGAGCTTCTCGCGGATCTCTGCCGCAAGTTCCTCGAGCTGCTCGGCCGTGAGGTCACGCAGGTCCCGCGGGGTCGCGATCGACTCCAGGTAGCCCATGCGTGGTCCTCCGGTGAGTGGTTCAGGTGGCCGTGTTGGCCAGGTGGTGACCCGGCGGGCCGTCGGACGAGTCTAGCCCTGTGCTCCGGCGACCAACGCACGGTACGCCGCCGACGCCAGGAAGTCGGGCAGGAGCAGCGAGGCACCCTGCCCGAGGTCCAGGTCCCGCGCCGTGTCCGGTGCCACGAACGTCATTCGTCGCCCCTCCCCCAGACGGATGTCTCCGTCGCCAGCGGTCGTCTGCCCGGCGAACAGGTGGATCGTGTCGAGATGGGGGCTGTCAGGATGAAGGAGGTCGATGCAGGCGACCTGCGTGAGCCCGCCCGGCGGCACGACCAGACCCGTCTCCTCCTCGAGCTCCCGGTACGCCGCCGCGTCGGGCGTCTCCCCGGGCTCCACGTGGCCGCCGGGAAAGCCCCACTTCTCCGGGTCGATCACCGGGTGCTCGTCGCGCTCCTGCAGGAGCACCCAGCCGCGCCGGTCGACCAGAGCGATGCTGGAGAAGGTCCGGGCGGCGGTCACGCCGTCACGTTAGCGAGCATCCTCATCGAGGATCCGCTCGACCCGCTCGACCTTGGCGCTCAACTGCCCCGTCCACCCGGGACGGATGTCGGCCTTCAACACCAGGCCCACCCGCGGGCTCACCGCCGCCACGGCGTCAACGGCCTCCTTGACCACCGCCATCACCTCGTCCCACTCGCCCTCGATGTTCGTGAACATCGAGTTGGTCTCGTGAGGCAACCCCGAAGCCCGCACGACCCGGACGGCCTCGGCCACGGCCGCACTCACCGATCCGGTGGCGTCCGGGGTCATCGGGCTGATGCTGAACGCGACGATCATGACTCCAGCCTGCCACTTTCTGCGGCGAGTGGGGCGGGTCGCTCGACCCGCTGTGCGAGGTGCCGCGGCGCCTGGATGCAGTAGGAGTCGGTCAGCAGCTCGGCGAGCTCCTGCCAGTCGGTGTCCTCGTCGAGCAGCATGCCGACCACGTTGGTCCCCCAGCTCCCCTTGAAGTACGGGTCGCCGAGGTGGGTGAACGCCATGACCTCGTCGGGCTCCGCGCGAAAGACGATGCGGAACAGCTGGTCCTCGCCACCGAACACATGGGCAACGCCGTCTCGACCCACGCGCCAGTGGACTCCGGTCCACGCGGGCTCCTCCACACACTCGGGGAAGCCGGACAGGATGGCGCCGAGCCGGTCGATCCACTCCCGCGGGACATCTGGCCGACTCATCGGTCGCCCCTCACCGGTCGCTCGTCCCGCTGCTCGCGATGAAGGAGAACCGCACCTCGCGGTCGGGGTTGTCGACGTTCAGATCGACCAGGCAGATGCTCTGCCAGGTGCCGAGCGCCATCTGGCCGTCAAGGACCGGGATGGTGGCATAGGGCGGGATCAGTGCCGGCATCACGTGACTGCGGCCGTGGCCCGCGCTGCCATGACGGTGGAGCCAGCGGTCATCCGTCGGCAGCAGGTCCTTCAACGCGGCGAGCAGGTCGTCGTCGGAACCCGCGCCCGTCTCGAGGATGGCCACGCCGGCCGTCGCGTGTGGCACGAAGATGTGCAGGAGGCCGCTCACCGAGCGCACGGACTCGGCGTACACACTCGCGACGAACTGCTCGCACTGGGCCGTCAGGTCCAGCACGACTTCCCGATCGCCGGTGTGCACGTGAATGACCTCGGATCGCATGGGAGCCACGCTAGCGCCCACCACCGACTGACCGGGCCGTCAGCCGATCGGGAAGGTGCCCTCAGGCGTGACGAGGTAACGCAGCCCCGACGAGTCGGTCCACGTATACGTGCCGTCGCGGTTACGGACATAGCGCCAGCCCAGATGCGTCTTCGCGACATGCGCACGCCGGCACAACGGCGCCAGGTTCTCCGGGCGGGTCTGACCAGGTGGACCATGCGGCCGATAGGGCTCGATGTGGTCGAGATCGCAGCTCCTCGAGTCCACCTCGCAGTACGGATGCACACAGTGCCGATCACGCAAGACCACCTGCTCGCGCATCCACGGCGGCGGATCATGACGATCCACCCCACCCCCGCCGCCCAGGTCAACGACCGGGGTCACCTTCAGTGCCTGGTCCGATCCCAGCCACGACCGCACCCACGCTGCGGTCGCCACCCCGAGCCGCTCCACATCCACCGTCGCCCCAGCACCAGCTGTGACGCTGCCGGAGTCGGGGTCGGCGTTCAGCTGCGCCAGCATCGCGGCATCGATGTGCACGAACAACCGACGCGACACCCGACGCGATGGCACAACCGTGGCCGAGCCAGCGGAAGCCGCCAGCGCGACCTCGGTCCGCTCACTCCGTGCAGGCACCGCAGGGCCATCCCCGGCATCGTCGGCAGAAGGCTGGCCCGCTGATCCTCCGACCCCATCCGACCGCTCAGGCACGCGATCCCCGGCCGCGGCGACCGTCCCAGCGCCACCCAGGAGCGCACCGTGCTCACCACGCCCGATCACACCCAGCGCCTTCGCACGCCGCTGCCCCACCGTGTCGGTATCACCCAGCTCACCGAGGCGATCAGCCACCGCACACACCAAGTCATGAAAATCATGCAGATCAGCGGTGTCACCCAACGCATCCAGCACCGACGTGCCGTCCCACCCCTCACCGCGCCGATCATCCACCTCGACGCGCCACGCAGCCTTGCCCTGCTTCTCCCGCTCATCAAGCAACTCCGGACAGAACGCCGCCATCGCAGCCAGCACCGTCCGCTCGATCGTCACAAACCCCAACCCCGCCGCAAGCTTCGGCGCCAACTCCTGATCCACCCACACCGCAGCCTCGGCCGGCATCGGCCGCGTCAACTGCGCGACCTTGCGCGCCTTCCACACCGGAACCGTCAAACCCTCGACACCACGCATGATCCGCCGCAGCCGATGCGTCAGGTCCAGAGCATCCGCCAACGCCGACTGACCACTCGCCGCCGACACCCCCGACGCAGCAGCAAACGCTTCCGGTGCACCCGCCGCCAGCAACGGCGTCCCCTCACCCGCAATGTGCAGATCCGGCAGATCGATGCCATAGCTCCGCTCGACATCCGCCAGGTCAGCCCGATCGTCCGCAGAACCCGGATTCAGCACACACCACCGCACCGCCAGGCGCAGCTTGCGACGCTCCGACATCCTCGTCTGAACCTCGGCATCACGCACCGCGAGCAGCACATCAGCCCTCACAAGGCCATCGACCTCATAAGGCTGCAGCAGACGGTCCGTCTCGATCACACCTCGAACATACCTTCGACCACCGACAACCGCGGCGCTCGATCCACAGCCCTTCGCAGCGGCGTACTCAGGACCGCGAAGCCAGCAGTTGCTCACGGAGGATGTCGCCGTGACCGGCGTGCCGAGCCAGCTCCTCGATCATGTGGACATACATCCAGCGCAGGCTGACGGGCCCCAGACGGGAGTGCTCCCCCACGTCGTCGAGCGAGTACGCCGCGGCGATGCGGTCCGACTCGGCGCAGGTCTCCCGGAAGGCCGCCACGAGAGACGCGATCGTGTCGGAGTCCTCCAGCTTGAAGCTCTCGTCGATCGTCTCCGGGATGCCGACCTCCGCACGCGTCCGCCCGGGAAGCGTGACGTGGAACCACACCTTCTCCGCGAAAGCTGCGTGCTTCACCAGCGCCATCGGCGTGGTCAGCGACGCCACCAGGCGCGTGCGCGCCTGCTGCTCGGTGAGCCCCGAGACGCACTCCAGGAGTCCCTCCCGGTTGTCATTGAGGAGGTCCTGGAGGATCTGGCGCTCGGGCGCCGTCGTGTCGGGCACGTCGCGACTCATGCCGCCACGCTAGGGCACACCGTTGCCCGGATACTCAGACCTCGGCGAGCGCACCCACACGAAGGCGCGCGAGGGCATCGCGAGCCTGCGACTTCACCGTGCCGACCGAGATGCCGAGGGCCTCGGCGGTCTCGCGCTCGGTCAGGTCCTCGTAGTAGCGCAGCACGATCACCGCCCGCTGACGTGGTGCGAGCGCCGCAAGCCCCGCCTGCAGGGAGAGTCGGTCGTCGTGACCCGGCGCAGGCTCCGCCGTCTCCGGCACCCGGTCCGTGTGCACCTCACGCCAACGCCGGTTCCGCCAGCGGGAGACGTGCTCGTGCACCAGCACCTTCCGGACATACGGATCAGGACGATCAGCGATGCGGCGCCACCTGGGCACGACCTTGATCAGCGCCATCTGGACGAGGTCCTCGGCATCCTGATGGTGTCCCGTCAGCAGGTACGCCGTGCGGAGCAGCGCCGGCATCCGCGCCGCGACGTACTCCTCGAAGTCAGGCTCAGGCCCGAGCACGTCGCCTCCAGACGACGATCACGAACGCCAACACGAGTGCCGAATAGGATCCCCACTGCCGCCACAGCCGCGGATCATGGGCTGACGCTGGCCGGACGCCCGGCACCACCATGTGCGCTAGAAGGTCCGAGGCGAGCACCGCGCGGCCATTGCCGTCGATCACACGCGCACGCTCTGCCTTTCCGGTGGTGACGTCGACCGTCACAACTCCACCACTCCAGTCGCTCACCACGACATGGGAGGGGTCGCGCCAACCCAACACGTACCCGGCCTCTTCATCTGTCAGGTTCGTCAAACGGAGGTGGTCGCGGTCAGGCCCTACGTACAGACGCCACGTGTGTCCGTTGATCCCTCCGTCAGGCCCGGGAGTCCAGTCACCACCGATGTAGGCGAGGGCCTCCCCATCTGGACCGACCGTGGCTTCGACGACGGCCTTCGGAAGCCGGAACGACGAATGATCTCCGGTCGCTGGATTGAACCAGTGAACGTCGCGCTTCCTCGCCCACACCAAGCCCTCAGGCGCGGAACCGACGTTGGGCACCCAGTACTTGCCCGCAGGTTCCGCGACGATCCGCTCGCCACTCTCCACATCCCAGAGCACCAAGGAGTCCGCGTGGTTGTCGGCCGCTTGATCTGCGGGCCCGTAGACCGTGACGAGGTACCGGGAGTCGCTTGTGAAGGAAAGGTCGCTGAGACCAGTCGCGACCTCGGGGGTCGCTGGATCCATGAACTTCCGCAACTTGCCACTGACGGTGTCGTACACCGCCCAGCCCACGGCGACAGTCGCGTCCGGACCGTTGGCTGACTCCTTTTCGAGGACGAAGGCGACACTCCGCCCGTCGGGCGACAGCGCCGTGGTCGGGCCGTCCCAGGGCGGGCGGAACGATGTGTCCAGACCAAAGTCCAGAAACCGTTGCGTCCCGTCCACTGCGGATACGCCAAACAGCGATTGCGTCTCGACCTGACCGTTCCAGCCTGTCGCGCGAAGCCGCTTCCCACCAGCTATCGCAGCCAGCGGACCGATCTCGCCATCGTCCGACGTCCCGTCCGACCAGGGGGCCGGCGGGTAGATGTGGTCCGGAAGGTGGAGTGCGCGAGGCGGGGTCACCACTGGTTGCGGGTCGGCAACCCCCCGGACGACTCCCCCGACGATCCCCACGCCCACAACCAGCACCACGACCAGCGCTGAAGCGGCGAGCACCCCGGCCGCCGTACGACGTCGCTGGCGGCGCTTGCCGGCAGCCCAGAGCTCCCCCGCTCCGCCGTGCAAGGGCGCGGGCGCATCACCGGCCAGGTCGGCCAGCTGGGCGTGCAGGTCGCTGCTCATGTGGTTCCCCTCGGACTGTCGGAAGCATCCTCACCCCTCAACACGTGTTGAGGCGCCAGAAAGGAGGGGTCGTCCGCTCGCAAAATCTGGAGCCGCCGAAAAACAGACCGACCCGCCACTCCCGGAGGAGCAGCGGGCCGAACCGATCAAGCAGGGGCAGATCAGCCCTGGCAATCAGCCCTGGGCAACCAGGTTGCGCAGGACGTACTGCAGGATGCCGCCGTTGCGGTAGTAGTTCGCCTCACCGGGGGTGTCGATGCGGACGACGGCGTCGAACTCGACGCCCGAGTCGGTCACAACGCGAACCGTCTTCGGCGTGACACCGTCGTTCAGCGCCGTGACGCCCGTGACGGAGAACGTCTCCTCGCCGGTCAGGCCCAGCGACTCGGCGTTCTGGCCGGCCGGGAACTGCAGCGGGAGGACGCCCATGCCGATCAGGTTGGAGCGGTGGATGCGCTCGTAGGACTCGGCGATGACGACCTTGACGCCCAGGAGCGAGGTGCCCTTGGCGGCCCAGTCGCGCGACGAGCCGGAGCCGTACTCCTTGCCGGCCAGGACGACCAGCGGGATGCCGGCGGCCTGGTAGTTCTGCGAGGCGTCGTACACGAACGAGACCGGACCACCCTCGACGGTGAAGTCGCGGGTGTAGCCACCCTCGGTGCCGGGCGCGACCTGGTTGCGCAGGCGGATGTTCGCGAACGTGCCGCGGATCATGACCTCGTGGTTGCCGCGGCGCGAGCCGTAGGAGTTGAAGTCACGCGGCGTGACGCCGTGCTCGGTGAGGTACTTGCCGGCGGGGGTGTCGCCCTTGATGTTGCCGGCCGGCGAGATGTGGTCGGTGGTGACCGAGTCGCCGAGCTTGAGCAGCACGCGTGCGCCCGAGATGTCCGTGACCGGCGTGGTGTCGAGCGACATGCCGTCGAAGTACGGCGCCTTGCGGACGTACGTCGAGGCCTCGTCCCACTCGAAGGTCTTGCCCTCCGGGGTGGGCAGGCCCTGCCAGCGCTCGTCGCCCGCGAACACGTCGGCGTAGTCCTTGGTGAACATGTCCTGGCTGATCGCCTGGGCGATGGTGGTCTCGACGTCGATCGGCGAGGGCCAGATGTCCTTGAGGTAGACGTCGTTGCCCTCGGTGTCGATGCCGATGACACCGTGCAGCAGGTCGATGTCCATCGTGCCGGCGATCGCGTAGGCGATGACCAGCGGCGGGGACGCCAGGTAGTTCATCTTCACGTCGGGGTTGATGCGACCCTCGAAGTTGCGGTTGCCCGAGAGCACCGAGACGACCGCGAGGTCGTGCTCGTTCACCGCGGCAGAGACCTCGGGGATGATCGGGCCCGAGTTGCCGATGCAGGTGACGCAGCCGTAGCCGACGAGGTCGAAGCCGAGCTTCTCGAGGTACGGCGTGAGGCCGGCCTTGTCGTAGTAGTCGGTGACGACCTTGGAGCCGGGCGCGAGCGTGGTCTTGACCCACGGCTTGCTGGTCAGGCCCTTCTCGACGGCGTTCTTGGCCAGCAGCGCGGCGCCGATCATGACCGACGGGTTGGACGTGTTGGTGCACGAGGTGATCGACGCGATCGTGACGGCGCCGTTCTTCAGCTCGAACGACGTGCCGTCGGCCAGCGTGACCGGGACGGACGCGGCCGGCTCGGTGCTGTACGTCGGGAGCGCGGTCGCGAAGGCGGTCTGGGCGTCGGTCAGCTGGACGCGGTCCTGCGGACGCTTCGGGCCGGCGATCGACGGGACGATCGTCGACAGGTCCAGCTCGAGCTTCTCGGAGTAGCGCGGCTCGGCTGCGGGGTCGTGCCAGAGGCCCTGCTCCTTGGCGTACGTCTCCACCAGCGCGAGCTGGTCCTCGGAGCGGCCGGTCAGGCGCATGTAGTTGATGGTCTCCTCGTCGATCGGGAAGACCGCGATCGTGGAGCCGAACTCCGGAGACATGTTGCCGATGGTGGCGCGGTTCGCGAGCGGCAGGACGGTGACGCCGGCGCCGTAGAACTCGACGAACTTGCCGACCACGCCGTGCTTGCGCATCATCTCGGTGATCGTCAGCACGAGGTCGGTGGCGGTCGTGCCCTCGGGCAGGTCGCCGTAGAGCTTGAAGCCGACGACGCGCGGGATCAGCATGGAGACCGGCTGGCCGAGGAGCGCAGCCTCCGCCTCGATGCCACCCACACCGAAGCCGACGACGCCGAGGCCGTTGACCATGGTGGTGTGCGAGTCGGTGCCGACGCAGGTGTCGGGGTAGGCCTGCAGGACACCGTCGACCTCGCGGGTGAAGACCGTGCGGGCCAGGTGCTCGATGTTGACCTGGTGCACGATGCCGGTGCCCGGCGGGACGACCTTGAAGTCGTCGAACGCGGTCTGGCCCCAGCGCAGGAACTGGTAACGCTCGCGGTTGCGCTCGTACTCGATCTCGGTGTTCTTCTCGAACGCGTCGACCGTGCCGAAGAACTCGGAGATGACCGAGTGGTCGATGACCATCTCGGCCGGGGACAGCGGGTTGATCTTCGACGGGTCGCCGCCGAGGTCGGCAGCGGCCTCACGCAGCGTGGCGAGGTCGACGATGCAGGGCACGCCGGTGAAGTCCTGCATGATCACGCGCGCCGGGGAGAACTGGATCTCCTTGTCAGGCTCGGCGGTCTCGTCCCAGCCGGCCAGCGCCTTGATGTCGTCGGCCGTGATGTCCGCGCCGTCCTCGGTGCGGAGCAGGTTCTCCAGGAGGACCTTCAGCGAGAACGGCAGCGACGCAACGTCGAGGCCCTCGCCTTCGACGGCGTTGAGCCGGAAGATTTCGTACGACGTCCCGTTGACGTCGAGGGCGCCCTTGGCGCCGAAGCTGTCCTGACTGGCCATCAGCCATCTCCTCGTGTGTGTTGTGCTGCGCAACTCGGGCCCATCCTGCCGCGCCCCTCGCGAGGGCGGTAGACGTTGATGGGATGTCTCAGAAGCTGTTGGGCTTTTTCGGGTCGATCTCGTTCAAGTCTCTTGACATCAAGATACATCACGTCGAGTGAACAGCGCCACGCATTCCACGTGGTGTGTCATCGGGAAGAGGTCGAAGGCCCGCAGCGCCGACAGCGTGTAGCCGTGCTCCGCGAAGAGCGCAACGTCGCGCCCGAGCGCCGCGGGGTCGCACGCGACGTACGCGACGGCGCGCGGGGCCCGGTCGACGACCTGGTCGACGACAGCCTTCTTGGCACCGTCGCGCGGCGGGTCGAGGACGACGACGTCGAACGGCTCGTCGTAGGACGTGGCGAGGGTCTTGTCGACAGCGCCCATCACCGCCTTGGCCTGGCGGAACGCGCGCAGGTTGGTGGTGGCGTGGTCGACCGCGGACTGGTCGCCCTCGATCGCGACGACCTTGCCGCTCTCCCCCACCGCGTCAGCCAGGAAGGAGGCGAACAGGCCGACGCCGGCATAGAGGTCGAGGGCCTTCTCGCCCTCGGCCGGCTGGAGCATGTCCAGGACGGTCTCGACCAGCAGCTTCGGCGCGGAGGGATGGACCTGCCAGAAGCCGTCGGCAGCGACCAGGTAGTCGTGCGTGCCGGCGGACGTGGTCACCGTGTGCGACACGGGGCCGGTGGGGGCTCCGGCGTTGGCCTCCTCCGTCGCGATCAGGCAGTCGTCGATCTCGACGACGTTGCGCGAGCGGTGCTCGTGCAGGCCGTGCAGCCCTCCCGGCAGCCCGACCCAGGTCACCCGGGTGCGCCACCGCAGGCCGGCGTTGATGTCGGCGGACTCCCCCGACACGTGCTCGACCGACAGCCGTGTCAGCAGCGGGTCCGCGGGGTCGAGCTTGCCCAGGCGCGTCAACTGCTCGCGCACCACCGTGGTCTTCAGGGCGCGCTGCGCCTTCAGCGTGACGTGCTGGAAGTCGCAACCACCGCAGGCCGCCGGGCCGGCGTACTGGCAGACGGGCTCGATGCGATCGGGCGAGGCGGTGAGCACCTCGACCGCGTCGCCGCGCCAGAACCGGTCACCTTCGGTGCCCTCGGTGATCTCGACGACGACGGTCTCGCCGGGCAGGGTGTGGCGCACGAAGACGGCGCGGCCTTCGACACGGCCGACACAGAAGCCGCCGTGAGCGATCCGCTCCACCTCGACGGTGTGGCGCTGACCGACCACGGAGTCGCCGCGGGCCTGTCGCTGGCGGGGGCTACGGGTGGTTCGGGACACGAGGGTCCTTTCAGTTGTCGCGCGCGCGTCCGCTGCGCAGGTCGCCGGCATGGACGCGGGTTTCCTCGCGTGCCTCCCGGTCGAGCGCGATCCGGGACGAGCGGAGCTGGTACGGAACGGACGTCACCATGACGCCCGGAGTGAACAGGAGGCGCCCCTTGAGGCGCAGCGCGGTCTGGTTGTGGAGCAGCTGCTCCCACCAGCGCCCGACGACGTACTCAGGGATGTAGACGGCGACCACACCGCGGGGGTGGGCGCTGCGGATCGCGACTGCGTAGTCGACGATCGGACGGGTCAGCTCCCGGTACGGCGAGTGGAGGACCTTGAGGGGCACGTCGATGCCGCGCTCGTCCCACTCCTCCAGCAGCCGGTCGGTGGACTCGGCATCGATGCCGACGTAGACGGCTTCGAGCGTGTTGGGCCGGGTCGCCTTCGCGAACGCCAACGCACGAAGCGTCGGCTTGTGCAGCTTGGAGACCAGCACGATCGCGTGGACCCGGGTCGGCATGACCTTGTCCTGGTCGTCCGCAGCCAGCTCTTCGGCGACGCGGTCGTAGTGCTTGCGGATGCCCTGCATCAGCAGGAAGAACAGGATCATCGCGATGATCGTGATCCACGCTCCGCTCAGGAACTTGGTGATCAGCACGATGACCAGAACGACCGAGGTCATGCCCAGACCGAAGGTGTTGATCATCCGCGAGCGCTGCATGCGCCGGCGCTCGGAGGGGTCCCGCTCGGTGGCGAGGTGACGGGTCCAGTGCCGGATCATGCCGAGCTGGCTCAGGTTGAACGACACGAAGACGCC
Source organism: Nocardioides cavernaquae (assembly GCF_003600895.1). Classification (NCBI taxonomy): domain Bacteria; kingdom Bacillati; phylum Actinomycetota; class Actinomycetes; order Propionibacteriales; family Nocardioidaceae; genus Nocardioides; species Nocardioides cavernaquae. The sequence goes on along the minus strand of NZ_QYRP01000002.1, from coordinate 2,742,921 downwards.
GACGATGTAGAGCTGGATCAGCTTCGTCGTCTGGGCGTCGAAGGCCAGGATCAGAACGATGGCCATGACCGCGAGGAAGACGATGCCGTTGCTGTAGGCGAGGCGGTCGCCGCGCGAGCCGAGCGCACGGGGCGCCAGCCCGTCCTGCGCCAGGATCGACCCGAGCACCGGGAACCCGTTGAACGCGGTGTTGGCGGCAAGCACCAGGATGATGCCGGTGACCGAGACCACGAAGTAGAACCCCGGCGAGAAGTCGCTGAACACGCCTGCAGCGATCTGCGAGATGACCGGGTGCTGGTCATAGCCGTCGGGAAGCGCGCCGCCTGCGGCCTGGCGGAGGTTCTCCAGGTGGTGCGGGTCGACGTAGCGAATGCCCATCTGCTTGGCGAGGATGATGACGCTCAGCATCATGGTGACCGCGATCAGGCCGAGCAGCAGCAGCGTCGTCGCCGCGTTCTGGCTCTTCGGCCGCTGGAAAGCCGGCACGCCGTTGGAGATCGCCTCGACACCGGTCAACGCCGCACAACCGGACGAGAAGGCCCGCGCGAGCAGGAAGAAGAGCGCTATCTGGTTCAGCGGCCCCTCCCAGCCCTCCTCGGGGGTGATCTTCAGGTGCGCGCTCTCGGCCTCCGGAAGGTGCCCGAAGGTCAGGCGCAACAGCCCGAGGGCACACATGCCCAGGATCGCGACCATGAACAGGTACGTCGGCACCGCGAAGAAGGTGCCGGATTCACGGACGCCCCGGAGGTTGAGGGCGGTGAGCAGCACGACGGCCGCACTTGCCGCCATGGCCTCGTGGCCGATCAGCGACGGGATCGCGCCGGCGGCGTACTGCGCAGCCGACGAGATCGACACCGCCACCGTGAGCACGTAGTCGACGAGCAGCGCGCTCGCGACCGTCACGCCGGCGCTGCGACCGAGGTTGACGGTGGCCACCTCGTAGTCGCCGCCGCCCGACGGATAGGCGTGCACCGTCTGCCGGTACGACGCGACCACGGTCAGCATCACCAGCGCAACAGCGAGGCCGATCCACGGCGACCAGACGTACGCCGAGGCACCCGCGACGGCGAGCATGATGAAGACCTCGTCGGGCGCATACGCCACCGACGACAAGGCGTCACTGGCGAAGACGGGGAGCGCGATGCGCTTGGGCAGCAGCGTCTCTCCCAGCTGGGAAGAACGCAGTTTGCGGCCCAGAAGGATCCGCTTGGAAACATCGCCGACACCCACAAGCCGACAGGCTAGACCAATGCGCGCCACATACCTGCGCTAGCGTCTGTTCCGTGCACGTCGTGATCATGGGTTGTGGCCGCGTCGGATCGACGCTCGCCCGCAGCCTCGAAGACCGTAATCACACCGTTTCGGTGATCGACAACAACGCCGACGCGTTCCGACGCCTCGGTCCGTCGTTCAACGGAGAGAAGATCCTCGGCTACGGCTTCGACCAGGAAGTCCTGGCCAAGGCCGGCATCCGTCGTGCCGACGCGTTCGCTGCGGTCTCCAACGGTGACAACTCCAACATCATCGCCGCCCGGGTGGCGCGCGAGACGTTCGGCATCCAGCAGGTCGTGGCCAGGATCTACGACCCAGGACGCGCCGAGGTCTTCGAACGACTCGGCATCAGCACGGTCGCGACCGTGCGCTGGACCGCCGACCAGGTGCTGCGCCGGATCCTCCCGGCCGGCGCCGAGCCCAACTTCCGCGACCCGTCGGGGACCATCCGCGTCGACCAGGTCCCGGCCCCCGAGCCGTGGATCGGTCACCGCATGGGCGCGCTCCAGGAGCAGGCCGTCTGCCGCATCGCGTGGATCGATCGTCTCGGTGAGGGCATCCTGCCCAACCGAGAGACCCGCATCCAGGAGGGCGACATCCTCCACATGGTCATGCCCGAGCTGACCGCCGGCAGCGTCTACGCCGCCATCGAGCGCGGACCTGAGGAGAACTGATGCGCGTCGCCATCGCCGGAGCCGGCGCCGTGGGCCGCTCGATCGCCCGTGAGCTGATCGAGAACGGCCACGACGTGCTGCTGGTCGACAAGAGCCCCGACTCCATCCGCCCCGAACGCGTGCCCGGCGCCGAGTGGCTGCTCGCCGACTCGTGTGAGCTGAGCTCGCTCGAGGAAGCGCGCTTCGAGCACTGCGACGTGGTCATCGCCGCGACCGGCGACGACAAGGTCAACCTGGTCACCTCGCTGCTCGCCAAGACGGAGTTCGGTGTGCCGCGCACCGTGGCTCGGGTCAACCACCCCAACAACGAATGGCTCTTCACCGAGGCGTGGGGCGTCGACGTCAGCGTCTCGACCCCGCGCATCATGTCGGCGCTGGTCGAGGAGGCGGTCTCGGTCGGCGACCTGGTCCGGCTCTTCACGTTCCGCAAGGGCAACGCCAACCTGGTCGAGATGGTCCTGCCCGAGGACTCCCCGCACGTGGGGCGCCCCAGCGGACTGGTGCCGTGGCCCGACAACTGCGCGCTGGTCACCATCCTGCGCGACGGCCAGGTCTACGTGCCCGAGAACGACCAGCCACTCGAGGCGGGCGACGAGCTGCTGTTCGTCGTGCCTGCCGACGTCGAGGAAGAGCTCGAGCGCATCCTCGCGCCCGGCACCCACGGCTGACCACGCTGCGCCGCAGGAGGCCAGTCCGCAGCAGGTCAGGCGGGCTGTTCCTCCAGCGGCGTGGCGTTGCGGCTGAGCAGCCACGCCATCGCCGCGAGTGAGGCGATCTGCAGCGGCCAGCCCATGACCAGCTTGCAGCCGCCGAGGATGCCGACCGCGAGGCCGGTGTCCATCAGGCCGTTGGTCGCCGCCAGGTAGATCGGAGCCTGGACGACGACGCGCAGGATGCACGGGGCGACCAGCACCCAGGTGAGCAGGCTGCAGAGCTTGACGATCTGACGGTCCGACCGCCAGCCGGTCGGGTCTCCCGTGACGCTGCCGACCATGAAGCCGACGACCGGCCAGCGGACGATGTTGCTGAACGCGAGAACCACTGCGTAGCCGGCGTTGTAGAGCAGGCCCGGCAGGAAGTAGGCCAGCGCCTGCTCATCGGCGGTGCCGCCGCCCTTGGCCGCGCGGGCCGCGAACAGGGCGCCGATGCCGATGCCCAGCAGTGCGTTGACCGCGAACTGGACCGACGATCGCTGGACGACGCGCACCGCCAGCGCGAGGAGGGCCGCGGCGAGGCTGATCACCAGCGCCAGCTTCAGGTCGCGCGTCGTCAGGAAGACGACGGTGAACAGCACCGTCGGGACGGCGGCCTCGACCATGCCGCGTCGGCCGCCGAGTGCGTCGGCGAGGTGCTGGCGAACGACTGCCTCGACGGTCTGGGTGGACGGTGCCTCGGCGATCGGATCACTCACGACGTGAGCTCGTAGCGCGGGTTGAACATGACGCGCGTGTTGTCCTGGACGCCGATGCGCCCCTCGACACGGACCTCACGGCCCGGCGCGATGCCGGCGATGCGCCGACGGCCCAGCCAGATCAGGGTCAGCACCTGCGTGCCGTCGTAGAGCTCGGCCTCGAGCGCCGGGACACCGCCACGGGGGCGGAGCGTCACCGTGCGCAGCGAGCCCTGCAGCACCACGTGCTCGCGGTCAGGGGCAGCCGCGATCGTGCCGCAGCCGCTGCCCGCCACGGAGGCCTGGAGGTCGCGTGCGTGCTGGTCCGAGCTGTTGGCCCAGCTGCTGATCGATTGCCGCAAGCGGCTGCGTCCCTCACCCATGACTCCAGCCTAGTCGTCAGGTGTCCAGGCGTCGGGCAGACGCCGGAACCACCAGGGGCAGCGCCTCGCCGGGAGCCATGGCGCCGGCGCCACGGCGCACCACGAGCGAGGCCAGCGCAGCGTCGTACGGCGCGCGGGCGGTGTCGTCGACAGCAGGTGCACCGATCAGGGTGCCGCGGACGAACCAGCGGTCGCCGTCGATGCCGACGATGCGCGACTCCTGCCGGCCCGGGGTCCCGTCAGGCATCGGAGCGGTGAACTGGCAGAGCAGCTCGTCACCCCAGGGACCGGGGACGGCCGTGGCCGTGCCGCCCTTGCGGGCGGCGTCAGCGGCGACCTGCGGGCGGATCTCGTCCCACATGGCGCCGCCACGGCGCGCTGCGAAGGCACGGACCTCGAGAGCACCGTCGGCGCCGGCGTAGACGACCGCCTGGACCTCACCGGTGCTCTCCTCGACCTGCATGCGCACCTCGAGTCCTTCGACGGGAGCGAGCAGCAGTCCACCGAGGTCGACCCGCGCCACCCCGTCGCCATCGATGTCGACCTGCGCCGAGTCGCGGGGACGGGCGGGTTCGGTCGCGGCCACCGGCGTCTCGGCGGCGTCGCCGGCCAAGCTCGGAGCGACGGCGTTCTTCTTGCGGTTGAACTTCACGAGGTGCTCCTGGCAGCTGAGATGAGGGGTTCGGCGAATCCGCCTGTGGAGCCGTGGCCACCTTCGCCGCGGGCCGTCTCCGAGAGGGAGTCGACCTCGACGAAGCGCGCGCGCTCGACGCGCTGGACCACCAGCTGGGCAATGCGGTCACCGCGGCGCAGCGTGATCGGCTCGCGCGGGTCGAGGTTGATCAGGCAGACCTTGATCTCGCCGCGGTAGCCCGAGTCCACCGTGCCCGGCGCGTTGACGATCGAGAGTCCGTGCTTCGCAGCAAGACCGCTCCGGGGGTGCACCAGGCCGACGAACCCGTCCGGAAGGGCGAGTGCGACACCGGTCGGGACCAGCTCGCGCTCCCCCGGGGCCAGCGTCACGTCCACCGTGGTGACCAGGTCGGCGCCGGCATCACCCGGGTGTGCGTAGGACGGGACAGGGACGTCCGGATCAAGCCGGACGAGCGGGATCTCGCACATGGTTCCGACCCTACCTGCGGGCCGATCGAGGCGGGATGTCAGGCTTCTCCCGTGGAGTACGCCGAGCGACTGACCGTCCCCCTGCGCTGGTGGGTGCAGGCGACGATGCTCATCGCCACCTTCTGGCTGGCCCTGGCCGTCGCGGTGCCGCCCGTCCCGGCGTTCTCGATCACCGGCGGGATCTGCCTTCTCGTCGCTGCCGGCTTCGTCCGCTACGGCGCCGCGCGCATCGAGATCCGTGGCAACGAGCTCCGCGCGGGCCGCGCCCACATCTCCACGGCGTACGTCGGGGTCGTGACGGCGCTGGACAAGGAGCAGGCCCGGCTGGCGGCCGGGCGCGACGCGGACGCACGCGCGTTCCTGCTGCTCCGTCCCTATGCCAGGCGTGCCGTCCGGGTCGAGATCAACGACCCGGCCGACCCCACGCCGTACTGGCTGCTGTCGACGCGCCACCCGAAGCGGCTGGCGCGGGCACTCTCCTCCTGAGGCCCGGCTCTGGCTAGGGTGTGACGGAACGCTTACCCCCTGAGGAGGGATCTCGATGGCATCCGGCTCCAAGGCCTGGTCGCTCATGTCGCTGGGCGCTGCGCTCGGCAGCGCCGCGGTCGCGAAGAAGACGCTCAACACCGGGTGGAAGTCCGCCACCGGCAAGACCCCTCCGTCCAACCCGGCCGACCCTGACGTCGCGCTGTGGGAAGCCGTTGCCTGGGCTGCCGCGAGTGGCACGTTCGTCAACATCATGAAGATGCTCGCGACCCGCCGCGCCGCGACCTACTACCTCAAGTCCACCGGCAACCTGCCCCCGGAGCTCCGCGCCGACGGCAACAAGGCCAGCAAGAAGGGGCCCGCCGGCAAGCGCAAGGCCGAGCCGAAGGGCGGGCGCGACCTGAGCGACGCGGGCGAGGTCATCGGCGCCAGCATCTGAGGTCGGCTTCCGGGCGCGCCCTGAATGCACGAGAGGCCGCCGTCCCCATCGGGGGACGGCGGCCTTCTCGCGTCTGTAGCCGGCTGCGTTCAGTCGCAGTCGCGGCAGATCATCTTCTTGGGGTCAGCCAGCTGGCTGCGGTGGTGCACCAGGAAGCAGCTCATGCAGGTGAACTCGTCGTCCTGCTTGGGTCGAACCTCGACCGCAAGCTCTTCGTGCGACAGGTCCGCGCCCGGCAGCTCGAAGGATTCGGCCGCTTCGGCCTCGTCCTCGTCAACCTTGCCCGAGTTCTTGTCGTGACGACGGGCCTTGAGCTCTTCAATGCTCTCTTCGCCCTGCTCTTCCTCGGTCTTCCGAGGTGCGTCGTAGTCAGTCGCCATAAAACCTTCTCCAGTCGTCCTGCCGTCGCTTCTTCTCGTGGAACTACGCGGTCGGCGCGCCAGATTGTGCACCATCTCCCGAGTTTGTGCACGCGCATTCCACAGGATGCTTGCCAAGGAACAGCAACCGGGGGTCGGCTATTCCCGGAATGCCGCTCGAATCGCCGGTTCAGCCGGCCAGGAATCCGCAGGTCTGGACCAGCCCCAGGAACTCCTCGAAGCCGTGTCGAGGCGCCGCGATGACGCAGTTGCGCCCACCGGCCCCGGGCGCGTGGGCGACCTGTGCGCCCGCCTCCTCGGCAATCAGCCCGGCGGCCGCGTGGTCCCACAGCTCGGTGCCCTCCTCGACATAGGCATCGGCGGCACCTTCGGCGAGGTGACACAGGTCGAGGGCGCAGGAGCCCATGCGCCGCAGGTCGCGTACCTGCGGCAGCATCCGCGCCACGGCGGCGGCCTGGATCGCGCGCCGCTCCGCGGAGTAGCTGAAACCGGTCAGCACGAGGCGCTCTGCCAGCGGCGCCGGCGCCCGTACGCCGATCGGCTGGCCGTCGCGGGTCGCTCCCGCGCCGCGCGCCGCGGCGTACTCGGTGCGGGACGCGACGTCGAAGACGACGCCGGCCACGACGACTCCGTCGACCTCGGCGGCGATGGAGACGGCGTACTGCGGGATGCCGTAGAGGAAGTTCACGGTGCCGTCGATCGGGTCGACGATCCAGCGGACACCACTGGTGCCGGGGACGTCGTCGCCCTCCTCGCCGAGCACGGCGTCGGTGGGGCGGGCGACGAGGAGGCGGTCCCGGATCAGCTCCTCGGCGGCCCGGTCGACATCAGTGACCACATCGACGGCGCTGGACTTGGTGGCGGCAACGCTGACGCCGTCGGCCCTCCTGGTGCGCACCAGGTCGGCTGCCTCGGCCGCAACGGCGCGCGCCAGCGCCAGCAGCTCCGCGCTCAGGTCCGTCACTGCTCCGCGCCTCCCAGGGCCGGGCGGGCACCCCTCGGGTTGGCGCAGCAGCCGGGCGCACAGCGATCCCAGCAGGCCGGGAGACTGCCCTCGGCGGGTCGCTCGACCTCGGGTCCCCCGTCGACGGCGGCGCGCTCCACAGCCGCGCGCTCCACGACGAGCTCGCGGACCATCGACACGAACCGCGGGTCGATGCCGGCCGTGGCCGCGCGCACGAACTCGAGGCCGAGCTTCTCGGCGGTCGCGGCAGCCTCGGTGTCGAGGTCCCAGACCACCTCCATGTGATCGGAGACGAAGCCGATCGGCACGACGACGACGGCCGGGCGCTCCTGACCGAGTCGCTCGGCGATCTCCGCCAGCTTGGTCAGGTGGTCGTTCACATCGGGCTCGAGCCACGGGATGTGCGGCGCGCCGGAACGCGAGCAGAACGTCAGCTCGTGGCGGTAGCGGTGGCCGGTCTCGAGCCGCACCCGCTCGATGATCTCCTCCACGACGCTCTCGTGCTCGCGGACGTAGGACCCGCCGTGGGGGCCGCTGGAGGCGTTCATCGTCTCGGGGATCGAGTGGGTCACGAAGACCAGGTGCGCCGACTCGCGCGAGCGGTCGGCCAGCTCGCCGAGCGCCGTCAGGGTCGAGTCGACCATCGCCTCGACGAATCCCGGGTGGTTGAAGTAGTGCCGCAGCCGGTCCAGCACCGGTGCGCCCTCGACCGCTGCAACCGCGTCCGCGAGGTTCTCGCGGTACTGCCGGCAGCCGGAGTACGACGCGTAGGCCGACGTGGTCAGCACCGCAGCGCGCTTCACCCCGTCTGCGGCCATCTGCCGCACGGTGTCGGTGACGAACGGCGCCCAGTTGCGGTTGCCCCAGTAGACCGGGAGGTCGAGCCCGTTGCCCGCGAAGTCCTCACGGAGCGCGGCGAGGAACTCCTCGTTGCGCTCGTTGATCGGCGACTTCCCGCCGAAGTGGAAGTAGTGCTCCCCCACCTCCACGAGCCGCTCGCGCGGGATGCCGCGTCCGCGCGTGACGTTCTCGAGGAACGGGACGACGTCTTCCGGCTTCTCCGGACCCCCGAAGGAGACCAGCAGGAACGCGTCGTACGGCGTGGGGTCCGGCTGCATGCGCCCATCGTAGAGAGGAAGGGCGTAGGCTCGCCGCCACGGAGTCGCCCGACCCTTCGCACAACAAAGGACCAACGGACATGCAGCACCTCTCGCTCGCAGGACTGAGCGAAGACGGTCGCCGTCTGCTGATGGTCGACGGGGCCGGGCAGGAGTTCTCGCTGGATGTCGATGTCCGGTTGCGAGCCGCACTCCGTGGTGACAGTGCACGCCTCGGCCAGTTGGAGACCAAGATGGAGTCGACCCTTCGCCCCCGCGACATCCAGGCCCGGATCCGGTCTGGTGAGTCACCGGAGGACGTGGCACTAGCCGCCAAGACGACGGTCGAGAAGATCCTTCCGTACGCCAACCCGGTGCTCGCCGAGCGCGAGCACGTCGCGCGCCGCGCGCAAGGCTCGTCGGTGCGCCGGCGTGGCGGGCTCGACTCCGGCGCCCGCACGCTCGGTGACGCCGTGGCGGGTCAGCTGCGTGCCCTCAACGTCGACCCCGAGTCGGTCGAGTGGGACGCGTGGCGCCGCGAGGACGGCCGCTGGGCCCTCACCGCGGAGTACTCCGCCGGTCGTCGCCAGGGCCACGCCCGCTTCGCCTTCGACGCCCCCGGCAACTACGTCACCACCGAGAACGACGACGCCCGCTGGCTGATCGGCGACCCGCTCCAGGAGTCCGAGGCCACGCCGAAGCGCGATGACCTCCAGCAGGCCCGTGAGCGCCGCCAGGCCCCGCCGGTAGCTGCCGAGCAGCTCGTGTTCGACGAGACGGCCCCCGCCGAGCCCACGGTCGACCTCACGGAGACCGCCGCGCGCGTTCGCGAGAACCCCGCCGCTGCACCCGCCGAGCCCACCGAGCCCACCGCCCAGCCGGCCGCCGAGGTGGAGCCCGAGCCCGAGGCGCCCAAGAAGCCGGCCACCAAGCGCCGTGGCCGGGCGTCCGTCCCGAGCTGGGACGAGATCATGTTCGGCGGCGGCCAGCAGGACTGACCCGCTGCGGTCACGCCCTGTTCAGCCGGAGGCGGCGGGTCTAGCCTCCGAGGATGTCCTACTTCGTCACCGGTGCGACCGGTTTCATCGGCCGGCGGCTGGTGCAGGAGCTGCTGAACAACCGCCAGGGCGACATCTTCGTCCTCACACGTGCGAGCTCGATCCCGCGCATGGAGGTCCTGCTCGACGGCTGGGGATCCGACCGGGTGAAGCTCGTGGTGGGCGACCTCGCCCAGCCCGCGCTGGGGGTCGACCCCGCCTGGGTCGGGGATCATCGCGGCACCATCAGGCACTTCTTCCACCTCGCGGCGATGTACGACATGACCGCGGACGAGCGCACCAACGAGGTGCTGAACATCGATGGCACCCGCCACGCCCTCGAGCTCGCGACGGACATCGACGCCGGCTGCTTCCACCAGGTCTCCTCCGTCGCGGCGTCCGGTGAGTTCCACGGGCGCTTCACCGAGGCGATGTTCGACGAGGGCCAGGTGCTGCCCTCGCCCTACCACCGCACGAAGTTCGAGTCCGAGAAGATCGTGCGGGAGGAGTCACCCATCCCGTGGCGGGTCTACCGCCCCGCGATCGTGGTCGGCGACTCGACGACCGGCGAGATGGACAAGATCGACGGTCCCTACTACTTCTTCGCGCTGATCAAGCGGATCCGCGACAGCGTCCCCGGCTGGGTGCCGCTGGTCGGCATCGACCTGGGCGACACCAACGTGGTCCCGGTGGACTACGTCGCGCAGGCGATGGAGCACCTTGCGCACCTCCCCGGGCACGACGGGCAGGCCTTCCACCTGGTCAACCCGGAGCCGCAGTCGGTCATCGGGCTGGTCAACTCGATCTGCCGTGCGGCCGGGTCTCCCCAGTTCGCGACGCCGGTCACGCGGCGTACGTTCTCGCGGCTGCCGAAGCCGCTGCACCCGGGCACGATCGCGACCGCGCTGCTCAAGCTGAAGCCCGTCGTCGCACTGCTCGACCAGACCACCGGCCGGGTCGGCATCCCAGGTGAGGTGCTGGCCCACACCGCGTTCCACACCGTCTACGACTCCCGGGCCACCCAGCTCGCGCTCGCGGCCTCGGGCATCGAGCTGCCGCCGCTGGACGACTACATCCGCACGCTCTGGACCTACTGGGAGGAGCAGCTCGACACCTCCACCGCCGACGACCGCGCCAACCGCAAGGCCCTGCGGGGCAAGTACGTCGTGATCACCGGCGCCTCCTCCGGCATCGGGCTCGTGACGGCCCACAAGGTGGCGCAGTGCGGTGGCATCCCGGTGCTCGTGGCGCGCGGCAAGGAGAAGCTCGAGGAGACCAAGCGGGCGATCGAGCTCCGTGGCGGCAAGGCGCTGGTCTACCCCTGCGACCTCTCGGACCTCGACGCGATCGACGCGCTCTGCAAGCAGCTCTCCGACGAGCTGCCGCAGGTCGACTTCCTGGTCAACAACGCCGGGCGCTCGATCCGCCGCTCACTGAAGCTGTCGCAGGACCGGTTCCACGACTTCGAGCGCACGATGCAGCTCAACTACTTCGGCGCGATCCGGCTGGTGATGGGCCTGATCCCGAAGATGCGCGAGCACCGGTTCGGCCACGTCGTGAACATCTCCTCGATCGGCGTCCAGACCAACCCACCGCGCTTCTCGGCGTACGTCGCGTCGAAGGCGGCGCTCGACGCGTGGAGCAACGTGGTCTCGTCCGAGCTCGTCGGTGAGGGCATCAGCTTCACCAACATCCACATGCCGCTGGTGCGGACGCCGATGATCGCGCCGACCAAGCTCTACGACAAGTTCCCGACCATCTCGCCGGCCCAGGCGGCCGACCGGGTGATCCGCGGGTTGGTGCAGCGGCCGTTCGAGATCAACACGATGGCCGGCAACGTCGGCGAGGTCGCGCACACCTTCATGCCGCGCGCGGCGTTCCGCGTGCTCAACCTCGCCTACCAGGTCTTCCCGGACTCGGCGGCCGCGAAGGGTGCCTCAGCCGATGCCGGCAAGGAGTCAGAGCAGGCGATGCTCGCCAAGGTCTTCAAGGGCGTGCACTGGTGATCCAGCCGCTCCAGCTTCCCGGGTAGAGCGCGGCGCTCACGCCGATCAGCTCGAGGGCGAGCACGTCGTGGCAGGCTGTGACCCCGCTGCCGCAGTACGCCGCGACGGATGCGTCCGGATCCACTGCGCCCACCTCGGCGTACACCTCGCAGAGCTCGCGCGGGTCGCGGAAGTGGCCGTGGTTGTCGAGGTTGCGGGCGGTCGGCACATTGACCGCGCCCGGGATGTGGCCGGCGACCGGGTCGATCGGCTCGTGCTCACCGCGATAGCGCTCGGGGGCCCGGGCGTCGATCAGCACGTCGACCTCGGTCACGGTGCCGGGTCCCACGACGGGCATGGAGCCCGGAGCTCCGTGGAAGTCGCCGGCCTCGGTGACGGGAGTGCCCCTCTCGACCGAACCACCTGCTGCCTGCCAGGCCGCCCAGCCACCGTCGAGCACCCGCACGTCACGGTGGCCGTAGTGGCGCAGCAGCCACCAGGCGCGCGCTGCAGCGTGGCCGGCCCAGTCGTCGTACGCGACGACGGGGCCTTCGAGGGTCACTCCCGCCTTCTGCATCGCCGCGACGAACACGGTCGGGTCCGGGAGTGGGTGACGCCCACGGGGGCCGGGCGGAGCAGCGAGCGCGCCGTCCAGGTCGACGTACGCCGCGCCGGGGACGTGGCCCGCGGCGTACTCGTGCGGGCCGGCGGGGCCGCCTGTCCGGTAACGCACGTCGAGCAGCACCGGGGGCATCGCTCCGGCCAGCAGCTCCTGGAGCTCAGTGGCACTGATCAAGGGTCCGCTCATGCTTCCAGTCTGCCTCGCTGGCAGAATCCCTCCCGTGGCTGAACTCCATTTCTTCACCGGGACCATGGACTCGGGGAAGTCGACCCTCGCGCTGCAGACGAACCACAACCACGCCGCGCGCGGTCGGGTCGGCCGGATCTTCACGACCCACGACCGTGCCGGCGAGGCGACGCTGTCCTCACGGCTGGGACTGACCCACGAGGCGCTCGAGGTCGCGGACGGATTCGACTTCTGGACCTATGTCGTCCAGTCGCTCACCCAGGGTGGGCGGATCGACTACCTGATCTGCGACGAGGCCCAGTTCTACTCGGCAGCCCAGATCGAGCAGCTCGCCAAGATCGTCGACGAGCTGCAGATCGACGTCTTCGCGTTCGGCATCCTCACTGACTTCCGCTCGCAGCTCTTCCCCGGCTCGGCGCGGCTGGTCGAGCTGGCCGACCGGATGAACGTGCTCCAGGTCGAGGCCCTGTGCTGGTGCGGCAAGCGCGCCACCCACAACGCCCGCACCGAGGACGGCGTCATGGTCGTCGAGGGTGACCAGGTGATGGTGGGCGATGTCGAGGCCGCCGGCGAGGCGCCGGCACACGTCGCCTACGAGGTGCTGTGCCGCCAGCACCACCGCCGCGGGCTGACGGCTGCGCGCGCGAAGGCGGTCTCGCTGGCTCCGGAGCCGCTCCCCTTTGGGTGACCTTCGGCCTTCGGTGACCCCAGCACGCCCCTAGGCCCGATCGGGTCATGTCGGGCTCCGGTGAGGACGAGCAACATGGGAATGTTGTTCGAACCGCTGGAGGAGGCGGCATGCGAAAGGCCTATCAGGTCCTCGCGTTCCTCATCGCACTCGAAGTCGTCGTCCAGGCCACCGCGATCGCCTGGGGCTTCTTCGGATTCGGTGTCTGGATCGACGAGGGCAACACGTTCTCCAAGGCACAGCTCGACTGTCGCGACTGCCCGTGGAACTTCACGGCGGAGCGTGGCTTCATGATCCACGGAATCAACGGATTCATGATCGTCCCGCTGCTGTCGCTGATCTTCCTGATCGTGTCGTTCTTCGCCAAGGTGCCCCGGGGCGTCTGGTGGGCATTCGCGGTGTTCGTCCTCGTCATGCTGCAGTCGCAGGTCCTCCCTGGCCTCGCGCGCGACGTCGACCCTGCATTCGGCGCACTCCACGGGCTGAACGCACTCGTCCTCTTCGCCGCTGCGGTCATGGCCGGCAAACGGGTCAGGTCGGCCACGACCGAGCAGCAGGACCTGGTCAACGCGTGACCTGATGAAGGTCGCATCCGGCCGGACCCGCCTGCTCGTCGCATGCGGGGCGACGCTGGCGCTCCTTCTACCGCTGGCGTGGTCGTGGTGGTCGAGCCTGCTTCCGGCCACCTATGACGTCGCCTCGATGGGCTACGTCGACACCGGTGGCGGGCCCGGTCCGGTCGGACACGGCGTTCCCGGGAGCCATGGCGAGCACGGCAGCGGCAAGGGCGACCGTGCGGTCGCAGACCTGATCGAGGACCCGGCCCGGCCGGCCGATGTCCGGTTCACGCTGACCGTCACCCAGCAGGGCGACCGGATCCTGGTCAACGGCACCTCGCCGGGCCCCGTCCTCCGGGTGACGCAGGGGCAGCTGATCGAGGCGACCCTGGTCAACTCGAGCGTCCGGGGCGGCACGACGCTGCACTGGCACGGCGTCGACGTCCCGAACGCGATGGACGGTGTCGCGGGTGTCACCCAGGACGCCGTGCCCCCGGGCGAGCGGTTCGTCTACCGCTTCGTCGCGGACCGCGCGGGCACCTACTGGTACCACGCCCACCAGCTCTCCCACGTGCAGGTGCGGCAGGGCCTGCTGGGGGCGCTGGTCGTCGAGCCGACGCATCCGAGCGGGCCGGCGACGCAGGACCTGGTCGCCGTCCTGCACCAGTACGACGGCAAGCCGACGCTCAACGGCGCTCCCGCGCTCCACGCCGACGTGGCTCCGGGCGAGGAGGTCCGGGTTCGGCTCGTCAACACCGACAACACGCAGGCCTCGGTCTGGGTCACCGGCGCGCCCTACCGCGTTCTGGCGGTCGACGGCACGGACCTCAACGGGCCTACGGAGGTGAGCGGCAGGTGGATCGGTGTGACCGCCGGAGGCCGCATCGACCTGGGCGTCGTCGTCCCTCCGGACGGCGTCCGGATCGATGTCGACGGCACGACAGTGATCACCCTGGGCAGCTCACCTGCGCCCGCCGTCGTACCAGCGCAGCCGCGGCAGGAGCTCGACCTGCTGGACTACGGCACACCGGCCGAGCCCGGGATCGACGTCAGCGACCCGGAGCGTCGGTTCGAGTACGAGATCGGACGTCGCCTCGGCTTCCTCGACGGCCGGCCGGGCCGGTGGTGGACCATCAACGGCCACCTCTTCCCCGACATCCCCATGTTCCACGTCGAGGAGGGCGACGTCGCCGTCGTGCACATCGTCAACCGGAGCGGCGAGACCCACCCGATGCACCTCCACGGGCATCGCGCCCTGGTGCTGTCCCGTGATGGCGAACCCACCACAGGCAGCCCGTGGTGGATCGACAGCCTCGAGGTGGGGACGGGCGAGGAGTTCGAGATCGCCTTCGTCGCCGACAACCCCGGGATCTGGATGGACCACTGCCACAACCTGCCCCACGCGGCCGAGGGCCTGATCGCGCACCTGATGTACGGCGGCGTGCGGTCGTCCTACCGGCTCGGGGGCGGCAACGAGCCGGAGTAGTGCGGCGGGTCAGGCGATCAGGATCGGGATCAGCATCTCGTCGCGGGTGAGCGAACCGTGCAGGCCGACCATCGTGTGCTCCCTCGGGAAGTCCCGCGTGGAGAAGACCGCGAAGTCGTCGTGGCAGGCGATCATCACGTCGCCCAGCCGCAGCCCGACGGCCGGGTCGACCTCGCCGAACCAGCCCTTCGCCACGGCCTCCGGCCGCGTGAGCACGGTGGCGCGGCTGCCGATCACGGCTCGCCAGGCCGCGGCGACGTCGTCAACGGCACCCGACCGGCAGTAGAGGTGGCGGAAGCGTGCCTCTCCCCCCACCAGAGCGATGCCCTGGCGCAGCTCGGGGTGGTCGTCGAGCTCGAGGCGCGAGGCGCGCGGGGAGTCGACCATGCCGTGGTCGGCCAGGACGAGCAGCCGGACGGAGGGCGGCAGCGCGTCGCGCAGGTCTTCGGCGAACTCATCGACGGCCTGGAGCTCGAGCAGCCACTCGGTCGAGGCGACACCGTGCTGGTGACCGGTCTTGTCGAGGTCGCCGTCGTAGACGTAGGTCAGCGACGGAGCCGTGCCCGCGGCCTCCAGGACCGCGGCGAAGCGCTCCTCGGCGTTGTCCGCGCCGACGTAGGCCGATCCGCGGTGGCCGGCAACGGTCAGGCCCGAGGTGGCGAACGCGCGCTTGTTGATCGAAGTGACCCGCACGCCGGCGGCCGAGAGCCGCGCGAACGCGGTCTGGTGCGGCTGCCACAGCGTCGGGTCGACGTCGCGGTCCCACTGCAGGTGGTTGAGCAGCTCACCGGTCTCCGGGACGCGCGCGGTGTAGCCGACCAACCCGTGCTGGCCCGGGGTCAGCCCGGTGCCCAGTGACGTGAGCGACGTGGCCGTGGTCGACGGCACGCCGGAGGTGCCGGGCGAACCCGCCAGCGAGGCGAGGAAGGGCGCCGCGTAGGAGTAGCGGTTGAGCAGCTCCTGGCCGAGGCCGTCGATCAGGAAGACGACGTACGCCGGGGCGTCGGGCAGCACGAGGGTGCCCGCCAGATGGCGCTCGACCCCGAGCGCGGCAGCGATCGCCGGGACGACATCGCCGAGGGTGCGCTGGTGATAGGCGGGCTCGACGAAGGCTCCGCCGTCCGTCAACGCGTGCCCTGGGTGTGCGCCGAGAGCGAGGCGGCGAAGCCGAGCAGTGCGTCGACGGCGTGCTGGCCCTCGGCGGCTGCCGAGACCCGCAGCGAGAAGTCGTCGCTCGCGAGCACGCCCGTGTAGCCGTGGTCGGCATCGCAGTTGGGGTCCGCACAGCCGGCGGGCTCGAGGTCGAGACGACCGACGCCACCCCAGCCGATCGTGAGCACGGCCTCGACCGGCGGCTGGGCGCCCTTGGTCGGGTTGGTGACCATGCGCGTGACGACGACGGACTTCACTCCGCTGAGCGCGATCGCCTCGCTGGAGGTCGACGTGTAGGGCTGCGGGAGCAGGTCGTCACCGGCGTGCTCGTCGGTGTGCGCCAGGATCAGCCGGCTCGGCGTGAGGACCGCGACGGTGATGTGTCGGCGTACCTCGTCGTGCTCGATGGTCGGCTCGTGGTGGACGTAGAAGTCCACGATCTCCTCACCGGCGACGGCGGTCGCGACGCCGTCGAAGACGACCTCGGGGTAGTAACCGGCCTTGTCGATCGCCCGCTTCAGGTCCGCGAGGT
This sequence comes from Nocardioides cavernaquae, assembly GCF_003600895.1. Taxonomy (NCBI): domain Bacteria; kingdom Bacillati; phylum Actinomycetota; class Actinomycetes; order Propionibacteriales; family Nocardioidaceae; genus Nocardioides; species Nocardioides cavernaquae. The sequence continues at coordinate 2,726,469 of NZ_QYRP01000002.1, read as the reverse complement.
CACCCGTCGGCTCGGTGGTGCTGGTTCTGCGCATGATCCGAGTCTGTCACGCCGCCGCAGGACGACGTGCGTCGTGTCGGGTCACTGGTGGTGCCGTCCGAGCGGCACGACGAGCGGGGTGTGCGAGACCGGGTCGACGATGACCTGCGACTCGAGGCCGAAGACATCGCGCACGAGCTCCGGCGTCACGACCTCAGACGGTGTGCCGGACGCGACGACGCGTCCCTCGCGTAGCGCGACCAGATGGTCGGCATAACGCCCGGCGAGGTTGAGGTCGTGCAGCACCATGACGACCGTCGCGCCGCGGGCGGCGTTCAGATCGACCAGGAGGTCGAGCACCTCGACCTGGTGCGCCACGTCGAGGTACGTCGTCGGCTCGTCCAGCAGGAGCAGGTCGGTCTCCTGGGCGAGCGCCATCGCGATCCACACGCGCTGGCGCTGGCCGCCGGAGAGCTCGTCGACCGGCCGGCGGGCCAGGTCGAGCGTGTCGGTCATCTCGAGGGCGCGCGCGACGGCGGCGTCGTCCTCGGCCGACCAGCGGCGGAAGGGACCGTGGTGCGGGTGCCGGCCGCGACCGACGAGGTCCACGACGGTGAGGCCCTCGGGGGCAACGGGGTTCTGCGGCAACAGGCCGAGGCGGCGCGCGACCTCCTTGCTGGGCTGCTCGTGGATCGAGCGTCCGTCGAGGAGCACGGCCCCGGTCGAGGGCTTGAGCAGCCGGGCCAGGCCGCGCAGCAGCGTCGACTTGCCGCAGCCGTTGGCACCGACGATCACCGTCACCTTGCCGTCGGGGACAGCGAGATCGAGGTCGTGCACGACGGGCCGGTCGGCGTAGCCGAGCGAGAGCGTGGAGGTGACAAGGCGGGGGGTGGTCACCACGGGGCTCAGGGTGTCAGTCATCGGGCGCTCCTTCCAGCACGACCCGTGGCCAGCAGCCACAGGAGGAACGGTGCGCCGAGCGCACCGGTGATCACGCCGACGGGATAGTTCACGTCGGCGAAGAGGTAGTCGGCGGGGTATTCCGCAGCGACCACGATGAGCGCGCCAGTGAGGCCCGCGCCGACCAGCGTGCGGCGCCCGCCGTTGAGCGCGCGGGCGATCGGCGCAGCGAGGAAGGCCACGAACGACACGGGACCGGCGACGGCGACACCGAGCGCGACCAGGAGCACCGCGAGCAGCAGGACCGCATCCGTGCGCCGCGGGCCGACACCGAGCCCCGTGGCGAGGTCGGGGCCGAGCTCGGCGATGCCGATGCTCCTGACCAGGGCTGCCGTGAGCGGGAGCAGGATCAGCAGGCCCACGCTGACGAGCTGGATCTGTTCCCACGTCGCCTCGCTGACCGAGCCGGTGAGCCAGCGCAGCGCGATGTGCGCGTCGTACTCGTCGGCGCGGGTGAAGAGGTACTGGATGAAGCCCTGCAACGCGACGGTCGCTCCGACACCGGCCAGGATCAGCTTGTTGCCCGAGCCGCCGACCAGTCGGACCACGACGGCCATGAGGATCGCTCCCCCCGCACCCCACAGCGCCACCTCGACGCCCTCGGCGTTCAGCTCGACGAAGGCGAACGTGGCCGCTGCGCTGGCGCCCATCCCGACACCGATGACGTCCGGTGAGGCCAACGGGTTGCGCAGCGCTCCCTGGAAGATGGCGCCGGCGACACCGAACGCGAGGCCGACCAGCACGGCCAGGACCGCCCGCGGCAGCTTCGTCTCCATCAGGATGAAGGTTGCGGTCGGGATCTGCTTGTCCTGGAAGACGATCGCGACCGCGTCGGGGATCGTGAAGCTGTAGTCCCCGAGCAGGACCCGGGCGAGGAACGCTCCGGTCGTGGCCAGGGAGAGACCGAGCCAGACGAGCAACAGCCGGCGCCGCGGGAGGCGGCGCGCAGCCCGCACGGTCGCCGCATGCTCGGCGGGCACAGGGGCGAGCGTGGTCATGAGCGAACCCCTGATCCGCGGCGGATCATCACGAAGAAGACAGGTACGCCGACGAGCGCGGTCATGATGCCGACCTGCACCTCGGTGGGAGGCGCGATGACGCGGCCGACGGTGTCGGCGACGATCACGAGCACCGCCCCCCAGCCGAGCGTGAGCGGCAGCAGGCGACCGTGGCTGGAGCCGACCGTCGCCCGCACCGCGTGCGGCACGATCAGGCCGACGAACGCGATCGGTCCGGCCGCTGCCGTGGCCGAACCGGCGAGCAGCACGACGGCGAGGCCGACGACGAGGCGGTCGCGCAGCACGTTGCGACCCAGGCCACGGGCCAGGTCGTCACCGAGCGCGAGCATGTCGAGAAGCCGGATTCCGGCAAGGCCCAGCACGATGCCGAGCAGCAGCGTCGGGCCGACGGTGAGCAGGGCGTCGTAGCCGGCACCGAGACCGCCGACCATCCAGAACCGCAGCTTGTCGAAGCGCGCCTGGTCGGCCAGCAGGATCGCGGTCGTCCAGCTGTTCAGGGCCGCGGAGACCGCAGCGCCGGCGATGACGATCCGTCCCGGGGTCGCAGCGCCACCGCCCAGGGTCGCGAGGACGTGAACCGCGACCGCGGAGATCGCCGCACCGAGGAAGGAGAACCAGAGGTAGCCCGAGAGCGTGCCGATGCTGAAGACGGCGACGGCGAGGACCATGCCGGTCGTCGCACCCCAGGTGATGCCGAGCAGGCCGGGGTCGGCGAGCGGGTTGCGGGTCAGTCCCTGTAGCAGCGCTCCTGACAGGGCGAGAGCCGCGCCGACCGCACAGCCGGTCACGGTCCGCTCGAAGCGGGCGGCCGCGACGGCGTACGACGGGTGCTCGGGGTCGAGGGCGGCCCACGGGGCGACGACTCCCACGGAGCCGACGGAGACCGAGAAGAGGAACGCCACGAAGGCCACGGCTGCGAGCACGGCGATGGCCTTCACGGGGACGACCCGGGTAGGTCGCGGGGCACCCCCGGAGGGGTGCCCCGCGCTCGCCCCGGGCAGGGCGAGGTCGTGCGTCACTTGTCCTCGAGCGCCTTCTCGAGCTCGGGCAGCAGGTGGTCGACCATGTACGGCAGCGACAGCGCGGTGGCGACGTCGAGGGCATACGCGGTCGAGTGGTCGGGGAGGTCCCACCACACGGTGCCGGCGGCGAACGCCGGGATCTTCGCGATGAGCTTGTCCTTGCTGATCTGGTCGGCCTCGGCCTGTGACTCGGCAGTCACCAGCGCGAGGTCGGCGTCCATCGTGCCCGCACGCTCGGCGGAGACGGAGGCGTAGGCCTCACCCTTGGTGGCCTTCTCGACCCACTCGGGCATGACCAGGCCGACCTCTTCCAGCACGGTGCCGCGGCTGTCGGCGTACACGCCGACGGAGGAGGTGTCGGTGGGGTCGATCCAGGAGACGAAGGCCGACTTGCCCTGGAGGTCGTCGTACTCCTCCTTGGCCTCCTCGAACTTCTCCTTGACATCGGCCTCGACCTCGTCAGCGATCTTGTTGCGGCCCAGCGCCTGACCGACGATGTCCAGGCTCTCGGTCCAGGTCGTCATCCAGGGCTTGCCCGGCATCGCGACGACCGGGACACCCAGCTTGGAGAGCTTGTCGTACTCCGCCTTGGTCATGCCGGAGTTCGTGGCGAGGATCAGGTCGGGCTGGAGCTTCGCGATGTCGGCGACCGCGCCGGCGATGGCGTTGGTGGTGTCATCGATGCGGGTCGGTGCCTGGGCGCCGTCGATCTCGGCGAGGGCCTCGTCGAACCAGAGGGTCGAGCCCTCCTTGGTGCCGCCCCACGAGTTGTTGGAGGCACCCACCGGCACGACGCCCAGGGAGAGGACGACGTCGGCGTCGGACCAGCCAAGGGCCACGACGCGCGTGGGCTCGGACTCGATGGTGGTCTCGCCGTAGGCGTGCTTCACCGTCGTCGGGAAGGCGCCCGCCTCGGCCTTGGTCAGGCCGGCAGCAGCGGTCTCGTCGCTCTTCTCGGCGGTGGATCCCGTGGAGCAGGCCGACGCCGCGAGGGCAACGGCCGCAGCGGCGGCAGTCAGTCGGAGGTTCATTCGTCCGCTTTCGTAGGAAGTTAGGATTGCCTTACCTTAGTCACATGCCTCGGGCGTTCGTCCAGCGGTCCGCACTGTGATCCGCGTCGCGCAGGAAGACCGTCCTCCTCGGGCGTCAGCCGCCGCCGCAAGGAGGCGAGCAGGAGCGCTGACAACAACGTGCCGCCCACGACGACGGCGACCCACGTTCCCCCATGGCCGTGACCGATCAGGACACCGGCGATCGCCGGCCCGAAGACCTGCCCGAGGGTCCAGACCAGGCCGAGAGCGGCGTTGTAGCGGCCCCGGAGGTGGGCCGGAGCAAGCGTGTTGACCAGGCCGGTGGCGACCGGCGCCCACAGCGTCTCCCCGAGGCCGAAGACTCCCAGCCCGATGACGACCGCCGCGATTGCCCACCAGCCCGGCACTGCAGCAGAGAGGCCGACGACCACCCAGGCGACGGACCAGGTCGCGACAGCGAAGGCGAGCACCGCCGTGCGGCGCCGGTGCGCCGTCAGCTGCAGGACGAGCAGCTGGCTGGCCACGATCACGAGCGTGTTGGCCGCGAATCCCCACCCGAGCACCTGGGCCGGCAGCCCGGCCACCTCCACGACGTACGCCGATGCGCCGGCCTCGAACTGGCCGTACCCGAAGGTGACCGCCAGGACGCCGCAGGCCAGCAGCGCCATCACGCGACGGTCGGCGACCACCTCGCGCCACCCACCCTCGAGGCACTGCTCTCCCGACGGGGTCCGCCCGACCCCACGTGGCAACGTCGCCAGGACGACCGCATAGACCAGGTAGCTGCACGCGTCGGCGACGTAGAGGACCTGGAAGGACCCGAGGCGCGAGACGTCGATCAGCGCGGCCCCCACGACGCCACCGAGCCCCAGGCCGGCGTTGACCGCGAGGAAGACGAGGCCGTAGACGCCCTCGCGACGCTCGGGAGCCACCACGAGGGCGAGCAGGGCCGTCGTGCCCGGCCACAGCGGCGCGGCGCCGACGACGAGTCCGGCGAGTGCCAGCATGACCGGCACGATCTCGTCGACGAAGCCCAGGGATCCCACCGACACGACCTCGACCCCCAGCCCGCACATCATGACGAGCCGGGGTCCGAAGCGATCCATGAGCGAGCCGAGGGCCGGCGCCACGACAACACCGACGAGCCCGATCCAGGCAAAGAGCCAGCCGGTCGTCGACGGGCCGAGGTCCCGCACGTGGGCGAGATAGACGTAGAGGAACGGCATCGTCAGGCCGTTGCCGATCGCGGAGACCGCGAAGCCGAGAAGCACCCGCCGGTCAAGGCGGGAAGGGGCCGGAGCCACGGTGTGACGGTCCTCTCGTCGCAGGGGGTGTCGACCATCGACACCTTCGTGAGTAAGGTAAGCCTTACTTAGGTGTGCCTAACTTAATCTACTGCCTCGGGAGGACCCCATGACCGCCCCCTCGTTCGACCAGCTCTTCCATCCGGACAACGCCGGTCGCTACACGACGGCGATGACCGACGGACTGCGCCTGCTGCTCGAGCAGCTCGCCAGGATCGACCGTCCGGTCACCGGCCTCTCCCCCGAGGTCGCGGCCAAGCCGGTCCTCGACGTCGACCTCGACCGTCCGCTCGGTGACACGAGCGCGGCGCTCGCCGAGATCCGTGAGCTCTGGCTCGACGACACCGTCTACTTCCACGACACGAAGTACGCCGCCCACCTGAACTGCCCCGTCGTGATCCCGGCACTGGTCGCGGAGCTCTTCATGGCCGCCATCAACACCTCGATGGACACCTTCGACCAGTCGGTCGGCGGCACCTTCATGGAGCGCCACCTCATCGACTGGACCGCTGCCCGCGCGGGCTACCCCGAGGGCCTGCGGGATGGCATCTTCACCAGCGGCGGCAGCCAGTCCAACCTCCAGGCGCTCCTGCTTGCCCGCGGCGAGGCCCAGCTCCGTGGGGTCCCCCTGGAGAAGCTCCGCTTCTTCACGTCCGCCGACTGCCACTTCTCGATCGCGAAGTCCGCGCGCCTGCTCGGCATGGGCGACGCGGCCGCGGTCGCCGTTCCGACCGATGGCAGCCGCAGGATGGACGTCGACGAACTCGAGCGGATGCTGGCCGACTGCGTCGCCGACGGCCTGGTCCCCGCCGCCGTCGTCGCGACCGCGGGCACGACCGACTTCGGCGTCATCGACCCGCTGGACCGGATCGCGAACGCCTGCAGCAGGTACGGCGCGTGGTTCCACATCGACGCGGCGTACGGCGGCGGCCTGCTCGCCTCACCGAGGTACCGCCACCTCCTCGACGGCATCGAACGCTCCGACTCGGTCACGATTGACTTCCACAAGTCGTGGTACCAGCCGGTCTCTTCGAGCGCCCTCATCGTGCGCGACCTGGCCTCCATGCAGCACGCGTCGTGGTACGCCGACTACCTGAACCCCAAGGAGTCGGAGAACCCCAACCAGGTCGACAAGTCCCTCCAGACCACACGCCGCTTCGATGCCGTGAAGCTCTGGATGACACTGCGCGTGATGGGCCCCGACGGCCTCGGCGCCTGCTTCGACGCCGCGATCGACCTGGCCCGCGAGGTCCACGACCGCCTTGCCCTCATGCCGGACATCGAGACCATCGCTCGGTCACAGCTCTCGACCGTGGTGTTCCGCTACACCAATGCAGCCCTGGACGAGGAGACGCTCGGCGAGCTGAACCGCCGGATCCGTTCCGAGCTCTGGTCGTCGGGCCGCGCCGTCGTCGCCGCCACCAAGGTCGACGGCCGTCAGTTCCTCAAGTTCACCCTGCTCAACCCGCTGGCCACCCCGGAGGAGATCCTCGACATCGTCGAGGACGTCCGGGCACTCGGTCGCGCCGTCATGGAGGTCGCCCGATGACGACGTCGACCCGCACCCACGACCTCGTCGGCATCGGCCTGGGTCCGTTCAACCTCGGTCTCGCCGCACTCGCCGAGCCCCTTGCGCAGGCGGGAGAGCTCGACGTCGTCTTCCTCGAGGCCCGCGACGGGTTCAACTGGCACCCCGGACTGATGTTCGAAGATGCGACCCTCCAGGTGCCGTTCCTGGCCGACGTCGTCTCGCTCGCGGACCCGACCTCGCGCTTCTCGTTCCTCAACTGGCTCAAGCAGACCGGGCGCCTCTACGCGTTCTACATCCGCGAGAGCTTCCTCCCGCACCGCCGGGAGTACAACCAGTACTGCCAGTGGGTCGCCGACCAGCTCGCAGCGGCCGGCCGGATCCGCTTCGGCTTCGGGGTGTCCTCGGTGGAGCACGACGGCTCGTCCTACGTCGTCACCTCCGCGAACGGCGATGTGGTGCGGGGTCGCCGGCTGGCGCTCGGCACGGGCTCCGCGCCGTACCTCCCGGAGTGCTCGCGCGACGCCGTCGCCGCGCAGGCGGCCGGCCCGGCGCTGCACGCGGCCGACTACCTCACCCGCCGCGACGAGGTGCTCGCGCGCGAGAGCATCACCGTCGTCGGCAGCGGCCAGTCCGCCGCCGAGGTCTACCTCGACCTGCTCACCGCACAACCTGACCACGGCTATCACCTGACCTGGGTGACCCGGAGCCCGCGGTTCTTCCCGATGGAGTACACCAAGCTCACGCTCGAGATGACCTCGCCGGAGTACACCGCGTACTTCCAGGGCCTCGATGACACGACCCGCGCGCGGCTGCTGACGTCGCACCAGCAGCTCTACAAGGGCATCAGCAGCGACACGGTCAACGCGATCCACGACCTGCTCTACACGCGCTCGATCGACGGGAGCGCGGCCACCACGCTGCTGACCGCGAGCGAGCTGACCGGGATGACCCCGACCGACGGCGACTCGGCATACCGCCTCGAGCTCACCCATACCGAGACCGGGGAGCACTACGCGTTCAGCAGCGGCGCTGTCGTCCTCTCGACCGGCTACCGGACGGGCCTGCCGGAGTTCCTCGAACCCGTGCGCGACCGGCTGCGGCTCGACGATCGAGGCCGGTACGCCGCGTCTGCGACGTACGCCGTCGACAGGACGGGGCGCGAGGTCTTCGTGCAGAACGGCGAGGAGCACACCCACGGCTTCGTGGCTCCGGATCTCGGCATGGGCGCCTACCGCAACTCGGTGATCCTGGCCTCCGTGCTGGGCCGCGAGGTCTACCCGATCGAGAAGCGGGTCGCGTTCCAGGAGTTCGGGGTGCCGGACAGGTTCCGGATCGGCCACGACCGGAGTGAGCGGGAGGCAGGCCAGTGAGGATCACCATCGAACCCCTCGACGTCGAGACCCACGTCGGCGCGCTGCACCGCTGGGTGACCCACCCGCGATCGGTCTACTGGGGCATGCTCGCCGCGACCGCGGCGGACGTGGCTGCGGAGTACCACCGCATCGCCGAGCACCCGCACCACGACGCGTGGCTGGGCCGCGTCGACGGCGCCCCGGCGTTCCTGGTCGAGACCTACGACCCTGCGCGCAGCGATCTCGCCGGACTCACGCACCTGATCGATGACCTCGCGGACGGCGACCTCGGCATGCACGTGCTGATCGGGCCGACGTCGGGAGAACCGGTGGCCGGATACACGACGGCTGTCTTCCGCGCCGTCATGGAGCACTGCTTCAGCGATGCAGCGGTCCGTCGTGTCGTCGTCGAGCCGGATGCCCGCAACGAGGCGATCCGCCGCAAGAACACCGATGCCGGCTTCACCGAGCTCCGCGAGATCCCGTTGGCCGGCAAGACCGCAATGCTCTCCGTGTGCACCCGCGCCGCCTTCGCGGCGACCTCGCCGGCCGGTCACCTGTCACCGGAGAACCTCGAGCGGGCCGAGCGGGCCCTGGTCGCCAAGGCGATCGCGGAGTTCGCCCACGAGCGGCTCCTGGCACCGGTGACAACGGGCGGGGCCGGGTTCGCGCTGCACGGGCCGGTGTCGACGTACAGCTTCTGTGCCCGGAGGTTCGCACTGGACCACTGGGTCGTGGATGCCGGGTCGCTGATCCGCCGCGCCGACGGTGTCGAGGCGCCACTCGACGCCCAGGCGTTCATCGTCGAGTTCGCACCGGTGCTCGGGATCCCGCCGCAGCTGCTGCCGACGTACCTCGAGGAGATCGCGGCCACGCTCGCCTCGTCCTGCTGGAAGATCGCGCACCAGCGGCTCACCGCCGCCGAGCTGGTCGACGCGGACCAGCAGACCGTCGAGGGAGCGATGAGCGAGGGTCACCCGGCGTTCGTCGCCAACAACGGTCGGATCGGCTTCGACATCGAGGACCACGCGCGCTGGGCTCCCGAGACGTCGAACGACCTGCGGCTGCTGTGGCTGGCGGTCCGTCGTGACCAGTCCCACCTGTCGCTGGGGCGCGGAGTGTCCGAGGAGGCGCTCTACGCGGCCGAGCTGGGTGGCGCGACGCTGGCGCGGTTCGCCTCGCGCCTCGCGGTGCTCGGGCTCGAGGCCGACGACTACCGCTACCTGCCCGTGCACCCGTGGCAGTGGCGCCACAAGCTCGCGATCACCTTCGCGCCCGACGTCGCCCGACGACACCTGGTGCTGCTCGGCGAGGGCGAGGACGAGCACCGTCCGCAGCAGTCGATCCGGACCTACTTCAACACCAGTCGGCCGGAGCGGCACTACGTGAAGACCGCGCTGTCGATCCAGAACATGGGCTTCATGCGCGGGCTCTCCCCTGCCTACATGCGGGCGACTCCGGCGATCAACGACTGGGTCGCCGACCTCGTCGAGGGCGACGTGGAGCTCAAGGAGCGGGGCTTCGGAGTGCTGCGCGAGCTGGCCGCGATCGGGTGGACCGGTGACGTGTTCCACGGCCTGTCGGACCCCTCGGCGTACCGGAAGATGGTGGCTGCGCTGTGGCGCGAGTCGCCCGTGCCGCGCCTGGCACCCGGCGAGAGGGCGGCCACCATGGCGGCACTGCTGCACCGCGACCACGCCGGCGCCTCGTACGCCGCGGAGCTCGTCCGCGCGTCCGGGATCCCCGCCCGAGCCTGGGTGCGGACCTATCTCGACGCCTACCTGCGGCCGGTCGTGCACTGCCTGCTCGCGCACGACCTCGCGTTCATGCCGCACGGCGAGAACCTGATCATGGTGCTGCGTGACCATGTCCCCGTGCGCATGTTCATGAAGGACATCGGCGAGGAGATCGCGGTCATCGGTGACCGGCCACTGCCGCCCGAGGTCGCGCGGGTCCGCGCGGACGTGCCCTTCGAGGACCTGTCGCTGCCGGTGCACACCGATGTGTTCGACGGCTTCCTCCGCTACCTGGCCGCCATCCTCGACGACGAGGGCGTCCTGCCGGAGGCGGCGTTCTGGGCGGAGGCACGGGCCTGCATCGCCGACCACGCCGCGGACCACCCGGAGCTGGCAGAGGCTGCTGCACGCTACGACTTCCTGCGGGCGGAGTTCCGGCACTCGTGCCTCAACCGCCTGCAGCTGCGCAACACGCTGCAGATGGTCGACATCACCGACCAGTCGGAGTCGCTGATGTTCGCCGGCACGCTCGTCAACCCTGTTGCAGGTCCGGTGGCTGGGCCGGTCGAAGGGTGACCGTCTTCCGCGACCCGTGGGGCATCCCGCACATCCGGGCGTCGTCGCTCGGAGACCTCGCCTTCGAGCAGGGCCAGGTCACCGCGCGCGACCGGGCCTGGCAGCTGGAGATCGAGCGGCTCCGCGGCGAGGGCCGCACCGCCGAGCTGCTCGGTCCGGCAGGTGTCGAGTGGGACGTGTTCGCGCGCCGCACCCGGCTCGAGGCGATCGCGCAGACTGCCTGGTCACGTCTCGACACGCACACCCGCGACTTCCTCGCGGCGTACGTCGACGGGGTCAACACCGCCTTCGACGAGGGCGCAACCGGCGTCGAGCTGGAGGCACTGGGCGCCTCTCCCGGAGCGTGGCAGCCGTGGACGCCGCTGGCGGTGTTCCAGGTGCAGCACGTCCTGTTCGGCTCGTTCCCGTCGAAGCTGTTCCACGCCCGCGCGCGCGACGTCCTCGGCGAGGACGCGGACCTGTTCCGGACCGAGGGGCTGGCCGGCGGCAGCAACGCGTACGCCGTGGGCGGCGGCCGCACCACGTCCGGCGCTCCGCTCGTGGCGGGCGACCCACATCGGGTCTTCGAGGCGCCGAACGTCTACCTCCAGGTGAGGCTGGCCTGCACGGACAGCCTGCACGGCTTCGACGTGGTCGGGCTCACCTTCCCGGGTGTTCCCGGCGTCCAGCACTTCGGGCACGCCGGGTCGGTCGCCTGGGCTGTCACGAACGCGGTGGCCGACTACCAGGACCTGCACCCGCTCTCGCCCTCGGAGTCGGTGACCCGGGAGACGCAGACCATCGTCGTACGCGATGCCGCTCCGGTGCAGATCGACGTGCTGAGCACGGCGCGCGGTCCGGTCGTCCTCGGCGACCCCTCCGACGGGACGGCGCTCGTGCTCCAGACTCCCGCGCACGATCTCGGCGACCTCGGGTTCGGCGCGCTGTTGCCCCTGCTCCGCTCCCGGACCGTCGCCGACGTCGACGCCGCCCTCGAGCACTGGGTGGAGCCGGTGAACAACGTGGTCATCGCTGACAGCGCGGGGCGCGTCCTGCACAGGGTGGCTGGTGTCGTCCCGGTCCGCTCCGATGCCGGTGACTGGGCGGGGTGGGTCTCCGGCCTGCCCCGGACCGAGGTGGCGCCTGACGGAGCCTTCGTCACCGCCAACGAGCGCGGCGGCGCGGCGTACGACGTGCTGGGCCGCGACTTCGCTCCTCCATTCCGCGCCGACCGAATCCGGGAGCTCCTCTCCGCGGCACCGGCGCTCGATGCCACCTCGGCCGCGGAGGTGCTCGCGGACGTCCAGCAGACGCAGCTGGCCGGACTCCTCGACCTCGTCCCGGCGGAGCTCCGGCCGGCCTGGGGCGGCGCGATGGACGGGTCCCCGGGCGCAGCATGGTTCGCAGGGTTGCGTGAGCGGGTGGTCGATGCGATCTGCGCCGCCCCTCAGCTCTCTCCGTTGAGGGAGCCTTCGCCGCACGGGCCGCTCTTCGAGCCGTGGTCCTCGCTCCCGGGCCGCGTCGCCGCCTCCCTTCACGTCCTCGTCGAGCACGGCACGCCCTTCGGCATCGATCTCGCGCCGGTCGTCAGGGAGTGTGCGGCCGAGCTCGCCACAGAGCACGCCAGGGCGAGCTGGCCGGAGCGGCATCGCTTCCACCCCCTGCACGCGCTGGAGCAGTTCGGGCTGCCCCACGAGCGCACGTCACCGTCAACACCCCTGGCGGGCGACGGCGACACCGTCCGGGCGGCCAGCTGGCTGCCCGGCACCGGGGTCTGCGTTCGTGGCTCGGTGGCCCGTTACGCGTGGGACCTCGCAGACCGTTCACACAGCCGTTGGGTCGTGCCTCTGGGCATCTCGGGCGACCCCTCGGATCCCCACCACGCCGACCAGCACGCCACCTGGGCGTGCGGCGGCACCTTGCCCCTGGTCACTGACTGGGCGCAGCTCACCGAGGAGACCCCCGTGTCCATCACCCACCGCGACCTCGACCCCGTCGCCGACCTCGACCTGCTCCACGGCTGGGTCACCGAGCCCCGCGCCGTCTACTGGGGCATGCTCGACAAGCCGCGCGAGGAGGTCGGCGAGATCTACGCGTGGATCCAGGACCAGCCGCACCTCGCGGCGTACGTGCTCCAGATCGACGGCCTTCCGGTCGGGCTGTTCCAGACCTGGGATCCGGGGGTCGACGAGCTCGGTGAGTTCTACGACCGCGAGCCGGGCGACCTCGGCGTCCACCTGTTCCTCGCGGACACGGCCATCCGCGCGGGCCACACGATGGAGGTCACCTGCTACATCAGGGACACCCTCTTCGACCGGCCCGAGGTGGCACGGCTCGTCGTCGAACCGGATGCCGCCAACACTGCCTCGATCGACCTGTTCCGCCGCGTGGGATTCGTCGACGGCCCGCAGGTCGACCTGCCGAACAAGGTCGCCCAGTTCGCCTTCCTGCAACCGTGAGCCTCAGTCGCTGAGGGTGTCACCGGGGTGCGGGTTGAGCCGTCGGGCGAACCAGTCGGAGCGCTGGTCGGTCAACGGCTCGACTCGGGCGGTCGCCGTGAGCACGGGGGCACCCTCACGACCGGCCATGACCAGGGGCAGGGCGACTGCCTGCAGCTGCGTCAGGTCGTTCTTCAGACGCGCGATCCGCAGGGCCAGGTCCTCGATGCGGTCCACGTCGACGACCTCGCTGCCGCGGTAGCCGAAGAGCATCGGCGAGCCCTTGATCTCGCGGGTCATCGCGCGTGCGTCGTGCACGCTCAGCGGCGGGATGCGGTAGGCACGGTCGCCGAGGAGCTCCGAGAGCGGACCGGCGATGCCGAAGGAGACGACGGGTCCGAAGAGCGGGTCCTCCTCGGCGGCGATGCTGACGGGCACACCGGGCTTCGCGGTCGGCTGCACGACGAAACCCGCCTCGTCCGGGCGGTCGATGATCGCCCGGAGTGCCGTCCAGGCGTGCTGCATGTCGCCCGCGTCGCCGATGTTGCGCCAGACGTGGGCCAGGTCGGGTCGGTGCCGGAACCGCTCGGCGGTCGCCTTGAGCACGACGTCCCAGCCGAACTCCTCGCCGGCCGCCAGCGCCTCCTCGATCGTGAAGACGGGGCGCTGGGGCCAGAGGTCGATGCCATAGGCGTCGAGCAGCTCGCGGAGCTCGTCGTACTGCAGCTCGCGACCGCGCGGCGAGGTGCGCAGGACGCCCTCGATCACGGCGCGCCCGCGGTCCGGGTCGACGTCGAGCTCGGCGACGTCGGTCTGCGGGGTGCGCAGCCACAGGGCGTACTCGACGACCTGGGCGAGCGCGCGCACGGCCGCCTCCACCGCCGGGTACGACGGCACCGAGCCGCGCCCCGCGGTGGCTCCCGCGACGTCGGGGACCCGCAGCAGCTCGGGAACACCCTCCGCGCCGAGGAACGTCGAGACCAGCGGCTTGTCGGACTGCTCACCGACCGCGGCCAACACGTTGGCGACCTCGACGCCGGTGGTGTTGAGGGGCGGGATGTAGACCGCGACGACCGCGTCGACGGCAGGGTCGTCGATGGCCCGGTCGAGCGCGTCCTCGAAGTCCTCCGCACCCGCATCGGCACCGAGCTCGACGGACTTGCTCACCACCAGGCCCGCGGAGGCGGCCGCGTCGGCGGCGAGCAGGCCGAGCGCGTCGGAGTTTCCGACGATCGCGACCCGGCGACCGGCCGGGAGCGGCTGGTGCGCGAGCAGCTGGGCGACGTCGAACATCTCGTCCAGGGTGTCGACCTGGATCACGCCGGCCTGCCGGAACATCGCATCGATCGCACCGCTCGGTGCGGCGAAGGTCCGGACCGCATGGCCCATCGGCACGCCCTGCGTGCTTCGCCCGGAACGCACGGCGATGACCGGCTTGCGGCGGCTGACGCGGCGCGCGACGCGGGAGAACTTGCGCGGGTTTCCGATGGACTCCAGGTACAGCAGGACCACCTCGGTGGAGTCGTCCTCCTCCCAGTACTGCAGGAGGTCGTTGCCGGACACGTCGGCGCGGTTGCCCGCCGAGACGAACGTCGACAGGCCGAGGCCCCGGTTGTTGACCTTCTCGAGGATCGCCGAGCCGAGCGCACCGGACTGGCAGAAGAAGCCCGCGCGACCACGCGCCGGCATCAGCGGCGACAGCGAGGCGTTGAGCCGCACCTCGGGGTCGGTGTTGATCACACCGAGGCAGTTGGGCCCGATCAGTCGCAGCCCGTAGGAGCGGGCGAGACCGACGAGCTTGCGCTGCCGACGGCGTCCCTCCTCCCCCGTCTCGGCGAAGCCGGACGAGATGACGACCAGGCCCTTGACGCCCTTGGCCGCGCAGTCGAGCACGACGTCGTGGACCGCGGTCGCGGGCACCGCGATGATCGCGAGGTCCACCTGGTCGGGGATGTCGGACACGCTGGAGTACGCCGGGAGGCCGCTGACCGCCTCGGCGGCCGGGTTCACGGCGTACACGCGGCCGGTGAAGTCGCCGGTGACGAGGTTGCGGACCAGGGCCTGTCCGATGGTGTCCTGGCGGCGGCTGGCGCCGATGACCGCGACCGAGCGTGCCGCGAAGAACTGGGCGATCGATGCCGCCTCGGCACGGTGCTCGCGCGCCGACATCACGCCGATGGCCATCGTGGTCGGGTCGATCGAGAACTCGAGGCTCATCACGCCGTGCTGCACACCGCCGGCCACCTGGTAGCCGGCCGCCTCCAGCGTGGCGATCATCCGCTTGTTGTCGGGCAGGACCTCGGCGACGAAGCGGCGTACGCCGACCTCACGGCCGGCCTGGGCGAGGTGCTCCAGCAGGATCTGCGCGATGCCGCGGCCCTGGTGCCGGTCCTCGACGAGGAACGCGACCTCCGCCTCCCCCGGCTCGATCACGTCGAAGCGCCCGACCGCGATGATCCGGTCGGCGAGCTCGAGGATGAAGGCGACGCGGCCGGTGTGGTCGACCTCCGTGAAGCGCTTGAGGTCGCGCTGGGAGAGCTTCGGCATGGGCGCGAAGAAGCGGTAGTACTTCGACGCGTCGGACACCCGCGCGTAGAACTCGACGATCCGCGGAGCGTCCTCCGGCCGGATCGGACGGATGTGCGCAGTGCCCCCGTCAAGCAGCAGGACATCGGCTTCCCAGTGGCGGGGCGGCGCGGGAACCTGCTGGGCGTCGGTCACGGCAGCAATCTATCGGTCCACCGTGACGAGCAGGTTGCACCAGCCCAGGCCGACCATGCGGCGTGCCACGTCCTGATCCACGCGGCGTACCGGGGAGAATGCGCGCATGGCCCGACGCACCACCCCACCACCGCTGCCCGACGACTTCGAGGAGCACATCCTCGACATCGATGTCCGGGACGAGATGCGCTCCTCGTTCCTCGAGTACGCCTACTCCGTCATCTACGCGCGGGCACTGCCCGACGCGCGTGACGGGCTCAAGCCCGTGCAGCGACGGATCCTCTACACGATGCAGGACATGGGCCTGCGGCCCGACCGTGGCCACGTTAAGTCGGCCCGCGTCGTCGGCGAGGTCATGGGTCGGTTGCACCCGCACGGCGACTCCGCGATCTACGACGCGATGGTGCGCATGGCGCAGCCGTGGTCGATGCGCGTCCCGTTCATCGACGGCCACGGAAACTTCGGCTCGCCCGACAACGGCCCGGCCGCAATGCGATACACCGAGGCCCGGATGAGCCCTGCGGCCCTCGCGATGACCGCATCCATCGACGAGGACACCGTCGACTTCAAGCCCAACTACGACAGCCGCGAGACCGAGCCGACCGTGCTCCCGTCCGCGCTGCCCAACCTGGTGGTCAACGGCACCACCGGCATCGCGGTCGGCATGGCCACGAACATGGCGCCCCACAACCTGGTCGAGACGGTCCAGGCGCTGCGCCACCTGATCACCCACCCCAAGGCCACCGTCGACGACCTGATGCGCTTCATCCCGGGTCCCGACCTGCCCACCGGCGGCAAGATCATCGGCCTCGACGGCATCCGCGACGCCTACGAGAGCGGGCGCGGAAGCTTCCGCATGCGGGCCACCGCACGCATCGAGACGATGGGCCGCAAGAAGGGCATCGTCGTCACCGAGATGCCCTACAACGTCGGCATCGAGAAGGTCGTCGAGCGGATCAAGACCCTGGTCCAGGCCAAGAAGCTCCAGGGGATCTCCGACATCAAGGACCTCTCCGACATGGCGAACCCGACGCGCCTCGTCATCGAGGTCAAGAACGGCTTCCACCCCGAGGCGATCCTCGAACAGCTCTACAAGATGACCCCGCTCGAGGAGTCGTTCTCGATCAACGCGGTCTGCCTGGTCGAGGGACAGCCGCGCACGCTCGGCCTCAAGGAGCTGCTCGATGTCTTCCTCGGGCACCGCTTCGAGGTCGTGCGCCGCCGCTCGGCGTACCGGCGCAGGAAGGCGGCGGACAAGCTGCACCTGGTCGAGGGCCTCTTGATCGCGATCCTCGACATCGACGAGGTGATCCAGGTGATCCGCACCTCCGACAACGCCGCGGGCGCCAAGGAGCGCTTGATCGACATCTTCGAGCTCTCGGAGGTGCAGGCCGAGTACATCCTCGACATGGCGCTGCGCCGGCTGACGAAGTTCAGCAAGCTCGAGCTGGAGAAGGAGCAGGAGGACCTGCGCCGCACGATCGAGGAGCTCGACGCGATCCTCGGCGACGAGAAGCTGCTCCGCAAGGTGGTCTCCGACGAGCTGGCCGAGGTCGCGAAGACCTTCGGCACCCCGCGTCGCACCGTGCTTCTGGAGTCGGCCGGAGCTCCGGTCACGAGCGCCGTGCCACTCGAGGTCGCGGACGACCCGTGCTTCGTCTACCTCTCCTCGTCCGGCCTGCTGGCCCGCACCACGACCGTCGACCCGCCGGGGGATGGCGGGGGGCGCGCCAAGCACGACGTGGTCGTCTCGGCGGTCCGGGCAACGGCCCGCGGCGACATCGGTGCGCTCACCAACCGCGGCCGGGTCATCAAGATCGGCGTGCTCGACCTCCCGACGCTGCCCTCGACCGCCAACGACCCGCACCTCAACGGAGGTGCCCCGGTCAGCGAGTTCATCTCGCTCGACGCCGGCGAGCGGGTGCTCGGGCTCACGTCGTTCGCGGAGAACAGCCTGGGGCTCGCGGTCGGCACGAAGCAGGGCATCGTGAAGCGGGTCAACCCCGAGTACCTCGCGGCCAAGGACGACTGGGAGTTCATCTCGCTGAAGGACGGAGACGAGGTGGTCGGCGCCCTCGAGCTGACCTCCCGCACCGAGACGCTGTGCTTCATCAGCAGCACCGCACAGCTCCTGCACTTCGCCGCCGAGGGGGTGCGTCCCCAGGGCCGCTCGGGCGGCGGCATCGCTGGCATCCGCCTCGCCGACGACGAGTACGTCGCGTGGTTCGGCGCCGTGTCCGACGACGCGGTGGTCGTGACCTCGTCCGGTTCCTCGACCGCGCTCCCGGGCACCGAGTCCGGATCGGTCAAGGTCACCCCGTTCACCGAGTACCCGCCCAAGGGCCGCGGCACCGGCGGCGTGCGCTGCCACCGTTTCCTCAAGGGCGAGGACGTGCTGGTCTTCGCGTGGGCCGGTGAGGCCCCGGCGCGTGCGGCCGCGGCCAGCGGTTCGCCGGTCGACCTGCCGTCCCCCGACGGCAAGCGCGACGGGTCGGGTGTGCCCGCGGCCCAGCCGATCGTCGCGTGCGCGGCACCCGTGGTCGTGCAGCTCGGGCCGCTCGAGCCCACCCCTGTGGGAGGCTGACGGCATGTCGATCCGCACACTCCGGCCCCTTGCCCTTCTTCTCTCGGTGACGCTCCTCGCGGGCGCCACCGCGTGCTCCGGGTCGAGTGACGACAAGCCGTCCGGCGATACCCCCAACGACGTGCTCGCCCACGCCAAGGAGCTGCTCGACGAGACGTCGGGCGTCGACCTCACGATCACGTCCGCCGGCCTGCCCCAGAGCTCCTCGGGCGCCCTGCTCGTGGGCGGCAGCGGCACCGCGATGCACCCGTCATCCTTCGAGGGCACCATCGACCTCAAGGCGATGGGCTTCTCCGACAGCGCCGAGGTGATCGCGATCGACGGCAAGGTCTGGGCCAAGTCCCCGTTCCTCGGACCGGACTTCTCCGAGATCGACCCCGCACGCTTCGGCGTCCCGGACCCGGGCCTCCTGCTCGCCACCGACGGCGGCGTCTCCGACCTGCTGATCGAGACGACCGGCCTCGAGGAGGGCGAGTCCGTGCGTGGCGGGGACGACAACAAGGAGATCTTCACCCAGTACTCCGGCACCCTCAGCGCGGCGCAGGTGCAGCTCCTCGTGCCCAGCGCGAGCTCCGGTGACTTCTCGGTGCTCTACGAGATCACCTCGGACGGCCACCTGCGCAGCACGGAGCTGACCGGTGCCTTCTACCCCGGCGAGCGCGACGTGACCTACACGATCGACATCGAGAAGTACGGCGTCGAGAAGAAGATCTCCGCACCGTGACCCTGTCGCGGCGACCTGGCGCCCTGCTCGCGCTGGCGTCGATCGCCGTGGCCTTCGCAGCCGCCGACACCTACGTCGTCGTGCTCGCGCTGCCGGACATGATGGCCACCGCCGGTGTGCCGATCAGCGACCTGCAACGGGCTGCGCCGATCATCTCCGGATTCCTGCTCGGCTACATCGCGATGCTGCCGCTGATCGGCCGCATCGCTGACCTCCGCGGCCGGGTGCCGGTCCTGGTCATGTCCCTGGTGGTCTTCGCGATCGGGTCCTTCGTCACCGCGTTCTCGTGGGACCTGGGCTCGATGGTCACGGGCAGGTTCCTCCAGGGAGTCGGTGGCGGCGGGCTCGTCCCGGCCACCCTCGCCCTCGTCGCCGACCTCTACCCGGCTCCCCGTCGCGCGGTCCCCCTCGGCGTCGTCTCGGCTGTCCAGGAGATCGGCAGCGTCCTGGGTCCCCTCTTCGGTGCCCTCGTCCTCGCACTGACCGTGTGGCAGGCGATCTTCATGGTCAACCTGGTGGTCGCCGTCCTGCTGGCGCTCACCCTCCTCCTCGTCACCCGCACCGCACCCGCCGAAAGGCCAGAACTGGCGCGCCGAGAGGTCAGGTCTGGCGCCCCGAGAGGTCGGCTCTGGCCCGATCCCCTCGCCCTCCTCGCCCTCGGCGTCGCCGTCGCGGCGTACGTCGTCCTGGCGTTGCGGCCCGCACGCATCCAGCAGGACCTGACCTGGGGCCAGCTCTTCATCCCGTACGCCGGAGACGGGCGCTGGCTCACCCCGCTCGGCGTCACGGTGATCGGCGCGGTGGCCGTGCTCGTCGCCCGCTGCTTCCTGGCCCGCCGACCGCTCGTCGACCTGCGCAGCTGGCTCGGGGCGCTCCGCCAGGCCGACCTCCCCGGCGCCACGCTGCTGGCCATCGCGCTCGGGGGCATCGTGCTCGCCTTCGCGACAGCCGATCCCGAGGTCCAGGTGTTCGCACCACAGGGCCGGTGGTACCTCCTCGGCTCCCTCGCCGCGTCCATCGCCCTCGTCCTCCACCTCCGCAGTGCCAGCGCCCCACTCATCCCCCGTGCTGCCCTGCGCGAGCGACCGGCCTGGGGCGCGCTCCTGGTCAGCCTGCTCACAGGTGCCGCGCTGATCGCCGCGCTCGTCGACATCCCGATCTACGCCCGCACGACTCTCTACCCCGACTCCCAGCTGATGGCCGCCCTCGTGCTCGTCCGGTTCCTGGTGGCGCTGCCCGTCGGCGCCGTGGTCGGAGGCCAGCTCACCCGGCGCTACTCCCCCGGGCCGGTCGCCGCGCTCGGCATGGCGTGCGCTGCGCTCGGCTTCCTGGCGATGTCCCGCTGGGACGAGGGATCGCTGACACACCCTTCGAGCACGCTGGTCCTGCTCCTGTGCGGCTTCGGGTTCGGCCTTGCGCTGGCTCCGGTCAACGCTGCCCTGCTCGCCCACACCGACGCGGCGGTGCACGGGGTCGCCACTGCGCTCGTCGTCGTGGCGCGGATGATCGGCATGCTGGTGGGCATCTCGGCACTGACCACCATCGGCCTGCGCCGCTTCCACGCGGCGCTGGCCACCGGCAGGACGCCTGAGGACGCGGCCCTGATCCAGGAGCACGTGGTCTTCCTGGGTGCCGCCGGTTGCGCAGCGATCGCCGGCGTCCTGGCGCTGGTCCTGCTCGGCGGTCGTCAGTCCATCCGGGAGCCGAGCCAGGCCAGCTGAGCCGGCAGCACCCTCGTCCAGTACGCCGCGTCGTGCGCGCCCGCGGCGAGGTGGACCTCCGCATCGGGCAGCTCGTCCCGCAGGTCCTTCACCCCGCCGAGGAACGGGTCGCCGCGGCCGCAGTCGACCCGGATCTCCAGCTTCCGCAGCGCATCGAGGCGGGTGCCGTCGCCGAGGATGCGCCAGCGCTCGAAGTCTGCGCGACTGTCATAGGCACCCGCGACCGTCGCGTCGTACGAGTTCCAGAGGGCGGGGCTGGTCGCGACGACCGGCACCTTGCGGTCGAGCTCGCTGGCGAACAGCAGCGCGCCATAGCCGCCCATCGACCAGCCCAGCAGGCCCGGGCTCTCTGCCTCCAGTCCGTGGCTCGCGAGCAGCGGCAGGAAGTGGTCAAGGACGAGTGCGCGCGGGTCATGACCGTCGTCGCGCGGGTGCCAGTAGCCCTTCGTGCCGCCGTCGATGCCGGCCAGCGCGAACGACGCACCTGACGCGGCAAGGAAGCGGTCGAGACCCATCGTGCGCAGCCAGTCCTCCGCCGAGCTGTGAGCTCCGTGCAGCGCGACCACAACGGGGAGCGTGCCCGTCGCACCCGGCGGACGGGCGATCCACCAGTCGGCCCCGGCCAGCGTGCCGTGCTCGACCTCGCCGGGCTCGATGTCAGGGATCAGGCCCGCGTCTCCGTTGAGACCGAGCTCGCGTCGGAAGGCGACACGGCCGGGAAGGACGTCCACGTCGACCAGGGCTCCGGCGCCGGCGAGCGTGGCAGCACCGCCCAGTGCTCCGGTCAGCAGCCCGCGACGCGTGATCCCCATACCCAGACGCTAGCGGCCGCCCACCCAGTTGCCGGTGATCTGAAGTGCTCTTCAAGTGCGCATGTCGACGTACCAATGTGCGGGCGACGCAATGCGGCCGAAATCCACGCTCCGCTACCTTTCGTCCCATGGGTGACTTCGACGATCTTCTCGCTGCCAACAAGGAGTACTCCGCCGACTTCGCGCTTGCCGGTTTCGATGGCATCGCGCACGCCGGGGTGGCCATCGTGACGTGCATGGACTCGCGCATCGACCCGCTGCGCATGCTGGGCCTCGAGCCGGGCGATGCCAAGATCTTCCGCAACCCCGGGGGCCGCGTCTACGACCCCGCTCTCGAGGCCCTCGTGCTTGCCACCCACCTGCTCGAGGTCGACCGGATCTTGATCATCCCGCACACGAGCTGCGCGATGGCCAAGTTCACCGAGCAGGACCTGCGGGTCAAGGTCGGCAAGTCCGCGGGGGTCGACGCATCCTGGCAGCCCTTCCACGTGGTCGCAGACCAGATCGCCGCGCTCCAGGAGGACGTCCAGAAGGTCCGGTCGCACCCGCTGATCCCGAAGACCACGAAGGTCGGTGGCTTCATGTACTACGTCGACACCGGACTGATCCAGCAGAAGTTCTGACGGGCCACGAACACGGCTCCATCCATGCCCTGACCCTGACGGTCGGGGATCAGGCGAGGGCGACCGTGATCGCGTCGGCGGCGGCCTTCGCGAGTGCGCGGGCGGCATCGGCGTCGGCACCACGCGCCATCGTCACCGCAACGCGCCGCTCACCGTCGACGCGCGGCTTGCCGAAGAGCCGCACCTGGACGCTCGGATCCACCTCGTACGCCGCGGGCACGCCGGCGAACGAGGGCACGCCCGAGCCGTGCACCTTGACCGGCCAGCTGGCGGCACCGCCCGGCCACCGCGTGACAGCGACCGGCAACCCGAGGACAGCGCGCGCATGCAGCCCGAACTCGCTGATGTCCTGGCTGACCAGCGTCACGAGGCCGGTGTCGTGCGGACGCGGCGAGACCTCGGAGAAGATCACCTCGTCGCCGCGGATGAAGAGCTCGACGCCGAACAGGCCCCACCCGCCGAGGGCATCGGTGACCGCACGCGCGCACTCCTGCGCCGCCGGCAGCCACGGCCACTCCGTGCCTGCTGACTCCTGCCACGACTCGGCGTAGTCACCGTCGACCTGGCGGTGGAACACCGGGTCGAGGAAGAGCGTCCCGTCGACGTGGCGAACGGTCAGCAGCGTGATCTCGGTGTCGAAGTCGATGAAGCCCTCGACGATGCAGCGGGTGGTCTGCGATCCCCTGCCGCCGGTCTGCGCGAACTCCCACGCAGCCCCGAGGTCGGCGGCGGTGCGGACGAGCGACTGGCCCTTGCCGGAGGACGACATGACCGGCTTGATGACGACCGGCCAACCAAGCTTGTCCGCTGCCTCGGCAAACTCGGCGAACGTCTCCACGAACGCGTACGGCGACGCGGCCAGGCCGAGCTCCTCGGCAGCGAGGCGGCGGATGCCCTCGCGGTTCATCGTGAGCACTGTCGCCCGTGCAGTGGGCACGACGCGGAGCCGGTCCTCGAAGTCGGCCAGGACCTCGGTCGCGATCGCCTCGATCTCGGGAATCACCAGGTCCGGCGCTTCAGACTCCAGCAGCGCCCGCAGGGCCACGGGGTCCTGCATGTCGATCACATGCGACCGGTGTGCGACCTGCATGGCCGGCGCATCGGCGTACCTGTCGACGGCGATGGTCTCGACGCCGAGGCGCTGGAGCTCGATCACGACCTCCTTGCCGAGCTCACCGCTGCCGAGCAGCAGCGCCTTCGTCGCAGCGGGAGAGAGCGGAGTGCCGAGGGTCGTCATGGGCAGATTCTGGCAGCACCCGACGACCGGCGGGCGTAGCTGGCCCGCAGCTACGCCCGACGGTGGCCGCTACCTGCGGCCCTTCGGGGGCTTCGCGTCTCCACATCCCTTCGGCAGGTGGAGCTGGATGTTCCCGCCAGCGATCGCGCTCGTGGTGCTTCCGGCGGTGTAGCCCGGCCCGGCGATCTGGAACGTGTCCGCGCTTCCCGGCTCGCCGTTGTCCGCGACCGAGACGGTCCAGTTGCCATTCGGGAAATGGAGAACCCGCTTGGTGCTGGTCGGCGACGGATCGCCGTAGGCGTCGATCCCCTTCGACTGGATGTGCTGACCGGTCCCGTGGTCCACCACGTTGACGCCTGAAGGACGGAAGGCTCCGGTCTTGTCGAGGCCACCGTGCACGGAGAAGCTGACCCGGCGGCCGTCCCTGACGACGTACCCGCCACCAGTCACGAAGTCCTTGACGGAGCAGGCGGGCGGCTGGGTCCCGTTGCAGGCGATGTCGGAGTGGGCGTGCGAGATGATCACGTCGACCGCCGCCACCCCAGGCACGTTCACCGTCAGGTGCAGGGCGTTCACCGTGATCGCGCCGGGCGTGACGATCTGCTCGTTGAGCGTCAGGGACGCCAGCCCACCCACGTTGATCGTGGTGTTGGGTGCCGGGTTGACCGGCAGCACGATCGCAGGACCACCGAGGACGCTGATCGATGCGTTGGCGAGGCTGGCGCTGCCGGAGAGCGATGCGGAGCCGTTGACGCACTCCGCACGTGTAGTCGCCTGGAGCACCCCCGCGCTGACGTCGGCGACGCTGGCCAGGCCGGCGTCGACACCCAGGGACAACGCAGCGACTGACGCGAACGACGTGGCGAGTTGTCCGGAGCCGAGGGTGGTGGCCAGCGCGACGCTGGCGTCGAGTGCGATCGGGGCCGGGCTGCTCAGGTGCAGCAGCTCCTCGGCATCTGATCCACCGGAGGCGGCGAGAGGTCCCGCGTCGACCAGGTGTACGCCGGCCACGAGGGTGCCGAGCAGCGTCGCGTCGATGTCGATGACCGCTGCGTCACCGCTGTAGGAGCTCGCCTGTCCGGAGAGCGTCGGTGCGGGTGGCTTGCCCGCGTTCGCTGATGGGGTGAGCGTCAGTGCAGCCATGAGGACGGCGGTGAGCCCGATCCCCCAGAGACGCCGGTGTGCAGGTCGAGTTCTTGAAGCCATTGGGGATCACTCCGTCGGTTTGATCCCTCCCTCGACCGAATCTGGCACGCCCGACCGGTCGGGACACCGACCTGATGGGCCATCGCGCCCGGGGACTGCCAGCACGGGGTTGCCGCTGGGGTTGGTCCAGACCAGCGAGCACCGACGCCCGTCACGATCAGCGGGCGCGCCACCGCTTCCACAGCGCGGTCGCCTCGGCCCGGACCTTGCCGTCGTACTCGAGGCGGACAGCGCACGTGATCGCATCCTCCGACGCCTCCTGCACCTCAGCGACCAGCGAGACCGGGTCGTGCAGTGGGGCTGGCCGCCGATAGGACAGGTCGAGCCCTGCCGTCACATAGGCCAGCGCGGCCCCGGGCAAGGGGCCCCAGCCCTGCTCGTCGGCGTGCTGCATGACCGCCGCGGCACTGTGGCAGTCCAGGACCGTCGCGATGATCCCGCCATTGAGGTAGCCGAGCCCGTTGTCATGGGCAGGCCACGGCAGGAACTCCGCCACCGCCCGCCGCGGACCGTCCGGAAAGCTCTTGAGCCGGAGCCCCTCCGCGTTGTCCGGGCCGCACCCGAAGCACCGCATGTGGGGGAAGAGCCGGTCCTGGATCGCGATCATGGTCACCCGGGAACCGTAGCGTCAGCCGCCCGCGATCAGCTCGCGCAGCGACTTGTCGACGAGTGCGCCCGGCAGGTCCGCGAGCCGGTCGCCGAGCGTGGCGAGGTCGCCGATCGCGCTCAACAGGTCGACCAGGCGATCGACGCCGGCGACCGGATCGGCCACTGGGTGATCAACGAGCAGCGGACAGTCCACCGCGCCACCATCCGGCTCAGGTGGCAGCTCCGGCGTCCAGCACCCGACCTCGATCACGAGCGAGCCGCCGGAGAGTCGCGGGTCGACGTACCAGAACAGGTCGCCCACGGCGAAGCGCAGATGACCGCGCCGTGGCTTCGCGCCACGGGCCTTCAGCTGCTTGACGGCGGCCGCGCGGGCCTGGGGCCCCGACTGCGAGCCGATCACGCGTCGAGGGCGTCGACGTCGATGTCGTAGGCGCCCTGGACGATGAACTCCTTGCGCGGAGCCACCTCGGAACCCATCAACAGCTCGAAGACCTCGGCGGCACTGGCGGCGTCGTCGACGGTGATCCGGCGCAGCGTGCGGTGGCGCGGGTCCATGGTGGTCTCGGCCAGCTGGTCGGCATCCATCTCGCCAAGACCCTTGTAGCGCTGCACCGGGTCCTTGACCCGGGCGCCCTTCTTCTTCAGCTCCGCCAGCTTCCGCTGCAGCTCGTCGTCGGAGTACGTGTAGACGTACTTGTCCTGGCCCTTCTTGGGCTGGAGGATCTCGATGCGGTGCAACGGCGGCACGGCGGTGTAGACCCGACCGGAGGTGATCAGGTCGGGCATGTACTTGAAGAAGAGCGTCGCCAGCAGGCACCGGATGTGGGAGCCGTCGGCGTCGGCGTCGGCCATGAAGATGATCCGGCCGTAACGGGCCGCATCGAGCTCGAACGTGCGTCCCGAGCCGGCGCCGACCACCTGGATGATCGAGGCGCACTCGGTGTTCTTCAACATGTCGGCGACGGACGCCTTCTGCACGTTGAGGATCTTGCCGCGGATCGGGAGCAACGCCTGGAACTCCGAGTTGCGCGCCAGCTTCGCGGTGCCGAGGGCCGAGTCACCCTCGACGATGAAGAGCTCGGTGCGGTCCAGATCGCTGCTGCGGCAGTCGGCCAGCTTGGCGGGCAGCGCAGACGACTCCAGCGCGTTCTTGCGGCGCTGGGTCTCCTTGTGGGTGCGTGCCGCGATGCGGGTCTTGGCCGCTCCGGCGACCTTCTCCATCACCAGCTTCGACTGGCGCTTGTCGGCGGCCTTGGTCGAGCTCAGGAACGCGGCCATCTCGCGCTGCACCACACGACGAACGATCGTGCGCGCCGCCGGGGTGCCGAGGATCTCCTTGGTCTGCCCCTCGAACTGGGGCTCGGCCAGGCGCACGGTCACGACCGCCGTGAGGCCCTCGAGCACGTCGTCCTTGACGACGTCGGTGTCGTTGACCTTGAGCACCTTGCTGGCGCGCATGACGTCGTTGAACGCCTTGGTCACCGCGGTCTCGAAGCCGCTGACGTGCGTGCCGCCCTTGGGCGTCGCGATCACGTTGACGTAGGAGCGCAGCTCGGTGTCGTAGCTGTTGGTCCACCGCATCGCCACGTCGACGTGCAGCTCTCGCTCGACGTCCTGCGGCGTCATGTGACCCGCCTCGTCGAGCATCGGCACGGTCTCCGTGAACGTCTCCATGCCCTGGAGGCGGAGCACGTCGGTGACCGGCTCCCCCGTCGCGAGGAACTCGGCGAACTCCGAGATGCCACCGTCGTGCTTGAAGCTCTCGGTCACCGGCTCCGCCGGTCGCTCGTCACGGATGACGAGCTCCAGCCCCGGCACGATGTACGACGTCTGGCGGGCGCGGGTGACGAGCTCGTCGTAGACGAAGTCGGCGTCCTTGGTGAAGATCTGGCGATCCGGCCAGAACCGGATCCGGGTGCCGGTCCGGTCCTTGGCGACACGCTTGCCCTTGCGGGTCAGGCCGGACTGCGCGTCGAAGGTCGCCTTCGGACCCTCGGCCGCGAACACACCGGGCTGGCCGCGGCGGAAGGACATGCCGGTCTGCGACGGCGAGCGGTCGACGTCGACGTCGAGGCGGGCCGAGAGCGCGTTGACCACGGACGCACCGACGCCGTGCAGGCCGCCGGTCGCGGCGTACGAACCGCCGCCGAACTTTCCACCGGCGTGCAGCTTGGTGAAGATCACCTCGACGCCCGGGAGCCCGGTCTTGGGCTCCTTGTCCACGGGGATGCCGCGGCCGTCGTCGTAGACCTCGACGGAGTCGTCCTTGTGCAGGGTGACCTCGATGCGCTTCGCGGCGCCGACCAGCGCCTCGTCCACGCCGTTGTCGATGATCTCCCACACGCAGTGCATCAGCCCGCGGGTGTCGGTGGAGCCGATGTACATGCCGGGACGCTTGCGAACCGCCTCGAGGCCCTCGAGGACCAGGAGGTGTGCGGCGTTGTACGTGTTGTCGATCGGGGTGTCCTTCACGCTTGTCATGTCGGGAGTGAATCTACCTGCGACACGCGCAAGGCCCTTGCAGGCACGCCCTCACGGAAATCCCTTGCGCGGGTTTGTATGTTGGCGACACACCAAAGGGTCACGAAGCGATGTCATTCGGGTCATATCGGAGTGAAAGCGCAACCTCGAGAGCGGTTGCGGCGTCACACTGACGGGTACCTGACGTCTCATCGGCAGAAATGTCCACAAGGTGAGGCACCAACCGGAGCGTCTGGACGCGCAATGGTTGGATGGATGTGGCCGGAACCACCGGCGGTTCGGGGAATCAACTCCCCCTGTCGCTCGTTGAGCCGGACACCACGGAGAAAGAGAGGCCGATTGTGACTACCGCAGTTGCTCCCGCCAGCACCCTGACCGCCACCGACCGCTGCGACCGCTGCGGCGCCCAGGCCTACCTCCGCGTCGAGCTCGCTTCCGGATTCGAGCTGCTCTTCTGCGCACACCACGCCCGCGAGCACGAGGACAAGCTTCGTGAGATCGCGGTCAACGTGCAGGACGAGACCCACAAGCTCGCGCCGTCCGCACCCGCCGTCCACGAGGACTGAGCGCTCCTCCCCCAGCACACACCAGCCCCGGCCCCGGAAACGGGCGCCGGGGCTGGTTGCTTCTCTGACCATGCCTTCTCAGACCATGCCTTCTCAGACAAGGTGACCTCGTGGAATTCCCGCTCGACATGCTGTTCCTGCTCGGCGTTGCCATCGGTCTCGTCGGCATCCTCGTCCCCGTCATGCCGGGCACGCTGCTGATCCTGGCCGTCGTCGCCGGCTGGTCGGCGGTGGTCAACGAGCCGCGTGGCTGGGCAGTGCTCGGCTTCGTCGCGGTGCTCATCGCGCTCAGCACCGTCGTGAAGTACGCCGTGCCCGGACGCCACCTGCGCAACGCCGGCGTGCCCACCAGCTCCATCCTGCTCGGTGCCGTCCTCGGCATCGTCGGGTTCTTCGTGGTCCCGGTCATCGGCCTGCCGCTCGGATTCGTCCTCGGCATCTACCTCGCCGAGCACCGACGCGTCGGGCACACAAGAGCGCGCGGCACCACGGTCACCGCCCTCAAGGCGGTCGGCCTCTCCCTGCTGATCGAGCTCACGGCCGGCCTGATCGCGGCCTCCGCCCTGTTCGTCGGCGCGATCACGACCTGATGGCCGTCCTGCTCGCCCTCACCGGGGCTCTGCTCTACGGCGTCGCCGACTTCGTCGGCGGCCTGGCCTCACGCCGTACGTCGCCGTGGGCGGTCGCCTTCGTCGCCGCGGTGGCGGGCGCCGTCCTGGTCATCCTCGCGTCACCGCTGCTGATCAGCGACCCGACCGGCGCCGACATGTGCTGGGGTGCCGTGGGCGGCGTGGGCGCAGGCATCGGCACGGGATTCCTGTACCGCGGTCTCGCGGGTGGGCGCATGGGCGTCGTCGCACCGATCTCCGGCGTCGGCGCGGCCGTCGTTCCTGTCGTGGTCGCCCTCGCCGTCGGCGAGCGTCCCGCAGCGCTCGTCTGGCTCGGGATCGTGGCGGCTCTGCCCGGCATCTGGCTCGTCGCCCGCGACCCCGGGTCGGGCCGCGCCGGCACAGCGGGCGTGATCGACGGCGTGCTCGCCGGGCTCGGCTTCGGCGGTCAGTTCGCCGCGCTCTCGCAGGTCTCCGAGGATGGCGGCCTCCTGCCCCTCGGGCTCAACCAGCTCGTGGCGGCCGCCGTCGTCGCCCTCCTGGCCACCGGTGCGCGTGCGGCCTGGGTGCCTCGCGACCGCGCCGCACTGCCCGGCGTCCTCTGCGGCGCGCTGGGAGTCGGCGCAACCGTTGCGTTCGTCTTCGCTCGCCACGAGGGTTCGATCACGGTGGCTGCCGTGCTCTCCGGCCTCTACCCGGCTTTCACCATCCTGCTCGCCGCCACGGTGCTGCACGAGCACATCCGCCGGTCGCAAGGTCTGGGCCTGGCGCTGTGCGGCGTCGCTGTGGCACTGGTCGCAGCCGGCTGACGGAGCCAGAGGCCCGCCCGGCCGGAACCGGGCGAGCCCCTGGCGTCGCGACACGCTCTACGGAAGCAGCGGTGCCTCGTCCGGGACCTCGACGGCGTAGTCGTAGGTCGCCGGTGCCCTGTTGTCGTACGACGCTCCACCGAGGCCACACAACTCGGCCTCAGTTAGCCCTTCCGGTGCGTCGGTGATGGTCGCCTTCTGTCCACCCGCCGTGTTCGGGTCCTCGTCAACGGTCGAGTCGACGAGCTCACCGGTGGTCGTGCAGGTCAGCACGATCACCTTGTAGAGCGGGATGTTGACGAACGCGGACGCGGGCTGGCCGATCGACTCGTTGATCTCGGCGGTGCCCGGGCTGTCGAAGGCGACGTTGACCGTCACCTCGTCAGGATCGAGCTGGTAGCCGGACGGTGCCGCCTTCTCCTGGATCGTGTAGGTCCCCAGGAAGACGTCGTCGATCTGGAACTCACCCGCGGTCGGATCGTCGTCGGCCGATCCGTTGTCAGCGACCACGATGCAGCGGCTGTCGTTGTCCTTGCCCGGGTCGGGGTTGGTGTCCGCGATCGGCGGGTAGGTGTCCGGGTTCGTGCTGCTGTCGTAGCCCGTGGTCTGGCAGACCCAGAAGGTGGCTCCCCCGAGGAGGGTCCCCTGGTGGTCGTGCTTGAGCCAGCGCAGGGTGCCGTCGACGAAGGTCTTCACAGCATTCGGGCTGCTTGCCGTGCCGGTGGCCACGGCCACCGTGGTGCCGCCACCGAGGTCGACCGATGAGGTCGCCGAGCCGGTGACCACTGTCGCCTTGTCCGAGTAGAACGTGACGACGCACTGCCCGCTGGCGTTGGTGCCCGCACCGGTGTCCGGTCCGGCACCGTCGGTGTCGACGCTGTCACAGGTGTTGACCAGGACGTGCAGGTCGGCGCCGACATCAGGGCTGTCGCTCAGCGTCACGGCCGGGTGGTTGCCCGAGACCGGCGACGACGTACCTGCGACGACCTTGTTCACGGTCACGGTGAACGTGTGCTGCTCACCGATCGCGTTCGTGTCGCTGTCACCGATGCTGATGTTCGCGCTGCACAGCGGGAACGAGCCTGAGACGAAGTCCTTGAGGGTCGCGTCGAGCGACGGCGAGGACCGGGTCTCGGCGAGGAAGGACGAGAAGCACGGGGTGGTGCCCAGCAGCTCACTCAAGTTCACGCCGCCCTCGAAGAACCCGCCCTTCGGGATGGTGCCCGCCGGGCCCTGCTTCGGGGTGTACGGCCACGGAGCGGAGATGCCAGCCGCGTTGACGGTCGCGCATGCGAGCGGGGAGTGCCCGGCAACCGTGCAGTCGGCCGTTGTCGCTGCACCGGTCGGGAAGAGCTTCTTGAGCACTCCGTTGCCGCCGGCACTGGCCTGCGCCGGGTTCCACTCCCACACCTCGATCGTCGAGACCGCTCCGCCGTTGGTGAACTCACTCAGCACGAGGACGTCGTGCACCTCGTGGTCGATGCCGAACGTGCCGTTGGCGGGAAGAGGGTTGGGCACCTGGTTCTTGAGGAACCAGAAACCGACGTTGGCCGAGCCGTTCTGCGCAAAACGATCGGACCCGAAGTAGGTCACCAGGTCACCGTCGACGTTGTACGCCGCGGCGTACGCGTTGGTGATCTCGTCCTTGTCCGGGACCGAGCCGGACGAGTGCCGCCAGCTCGGGATGTCCAGGTCATCCTTGGAACCACCAGTGCTGAAGATCGTCTCGCCCTTGGGGTCGACGACGATCCCCGAGGTCGCGAGCGAGCCGGCCGTTCCTCCGCCGACGAAGTCGCTCCAGTCGTGACCCGTCGGGTTGGGGGTCTGGTTGACCGCGTTGCGGTCGAGCTCGAAGACTGTGTCGTCCGCGACCTCGGCGGAGCTCGGTACCGCCGCGGTGACGGTGCCGGCCACGGCAAGGACGAGGCCGAAGGCGGCCGCACGAGTGCGGCGGCTCAGGTGTGGGTGCAGCTTGGACATGACAGATTCCCCATTTGCCGAATCCGGCGCGCAGTCTGCGCGTCGAGGAGTCCCAGGAACGGACGCCCACCCCAAACCACCGGATCCTGGCTGGTGTCCCGCGATGAACCCGCCATGTCGGGTCAACACCAGTTCCCGACTCTGCCTGTCGGCCGATCGCTCTGACCATCGCCTCCACGAGCCTGCCCGAACAGGCCGGACTGAACCTCGGGAGAGAGGCACGGGCCGGGTCCGGGGGCTCCAGGTCCGGGGGCTCGGGTGCGTCAGGCCCGGGGGCTGGGGCTCCCCGCTCGCAACCCCTGGCCGGGTCCCGGCTCAGAGAGCGTGAAGTGCGAGGGCGATCAGCGCGAGAGCCGGGAAGGTGCCCTGCACGAGCGCCCCGCGCACCTGGGTGCGGTCATCCGTCACCAGCACCAGCGCGGCGCCGAGCATGGAGGCCGTGCCGAAGACGACCAGCGGGATGCCCCAGTGGCAGTCGCCGGCCGCGAAGGCGACACCGACACCGGTGCCGATCGCGAGGAACAGGTTGTAGAACCCCTGGTTGTAGGCGAACTGCCGGTTCGCCTCGGCCTGCTCGGCGGAGATCCCGAAGACGCGTCGTCCCTTCGTCGACCAGACCAGCGACTCGAGGACCCAGATGTAGACGTGCAGGAGCGCGGCGAGGCCGGCAAGGACGAGCGCGACGGTGAACATGCACTCATCCTGCCGCGACGCGGGTACCGAGCACCACCGGGATCCGGTCGTAGCCGCGCAGCACCCTGGTCTCCCGCAGCTCGGGCGTGCCGGTCACGGCGAGATCAGGAAAGCGCTCGAAGAGGGTGCGCAGCGCGATCGCGCCTTCGAGGCGGGCCAGCCCGGAGCCCACGCAGTAGTGCTCCCCTGCCGAGAACGCGAGGTGGTCGTGCGCGTTGGCCCGCGTGACGTCGAAACGCTCCGGCTCCGGGAACACCGAAGGATCTCGGTTCGCGGCGGCGATCATCGCCGTCACCGGCATCCCCTTCGCGATCGTCTGGCCCGCGATCGTGGTCGGCACGTAGGTCACGCGGAGGGTGAACTGGACCGGCGGCTGGATGCGGAGCATCTCCTCCACCGCATTGGGCCAGAGCTCGGGCCTGTCGGTGAGCAGGGCGCGCTGCTCCGGGTGCTCGGCGAGGAGGAGCACGCCGTGGCCGATCAGGTTGACCGTGGTCTCGAAGCCGGCGCCGAGGGTGAGCAGGGCGATCGCATGAAGTTCGACGTCGGTGAGCGCATCCTCACCCTCCAGCATCACCAGACGGCTGAGCAGGTCCTCTCCGGGGTTCTCGCGCAGCCGGACGATGTGCGCCTCGATCATCGCGTGCAGCTCGCGGATCGACCTCTCCGCGCGACGGTACGCCGCGAGGCCGAGGCCCGGGTCGAGGGTCAGGGCAGCGTCGTTCCCCAGGCGCAGCAGCTCGTCGCGCTGGTCGTCGGGGATGCCGAGCAGGTCGCCGATGACGGCCACGGGGAGCAGCGTGGCGTACCTCTGGACGATGTCGACGTCCCCGGTCTCCGCTGCCAGGTCGTCGAGGAGCCGTTCGGCGACAGCCTGAATCCGCTCCTCGTGCCTAGCGACTGCACGCGCTGTGAACTCGCGCGAGATCAGCTTGCGGTAGCGGGTGTGCCTGGGCGCGTCGACGGCCAGCATCGACGGCGGGTCCATCGGACCGAGCACCTGGGCGCGCTGCAGACCGGCCAGAAGACGACGCAACGGCTTCGGCAGCTCGCCGTGCCCACCGCCCACACCCACATCCGGGCTGCGGAGGAGTTCCTTCGTCGCGGCGTGGGACGTGGTCGCCGCGGTCAGCCGCTCCTGCACGACCGGGCCGCGCGCACGCAGCTCCTCGAAGAACGGATAGGGATCCGCCTGGAGCGACGGGTCGACGAGCGCCCGCGGGATCATGTCTCCGCGTCGCGCAGCCATCCGCAAGAGGCTCCGGCCGAGTCCGAAGCCGAGGTACCAGCGGGTCAGGGTTGCGATCTCCATGTCCGCCAGTGTTCTCCGGCAAGCGGGTCACCGCGTCCTCCCAGGGGAGGAAACTTCCCGGCTCAGGTGAGAGCGTGTCCCACCCAGTACGCCGTCATGCCAGCCAGCAGGATGACCGTCAGGTTGCGTGTGCGCACGCCGCAGCCCACGGCTGCAGCCAGGCCGGCAGCCTCCGGCCACCCCAGCACCAGCTCCCCGCCGGCCGTCATCAGGGAGGCGACGAGAGCGGCCAGCGTCGCCGGCCCGACGTACTCCAGGGCGGTGAGCACCGGGACCGGGATCCGGCGGTTCGCCAGGCCGAGGATGAAGATCCCTCGACTCAGGAAGGTGCCGACGCCGACGACGAGCACCGCCGCGAAATCCGTCATCGGCGTGCCCGCGCCACTGCCATGCCGGCGGCGATGCCCGCAGCGGCACCGACCAGGAGCCCGGTGCGGTTGGGCATCCCCGCGGCCAGCGCGGTGACCGCAGCAGCGACTGCGGCGGCAGCGACCTTGGGCGGCGCGTTCAACCCGCCGATCAGCATTCCGGTGAACATCACCGGAATGGCGAACGCAAGGCCCCACTCCGTCGGCACGGCAGGCCCGATCAGCAGGCCGAGTGCCACGCACAGGTTCCAGGCGACGACGAAGAACAGTGCGGAGCTCAGGTAGTAGCGGCGAAAGTCCGCGGCGGAGTCGTCCTTGCGCGCCTCCGCGAGGACGAAGACCTGGTCGATCAGGAGAGCCGACCCCAGCCAGCGGAACCAGGCAGGTTGGCGCTGGAAGGTCGGCGCCAGCGCCAGGGAGTACAACGCGTGGCGACTGTTGACCACGAGGGCGGCGCTGACGGCGGCCAACCAGGCCGCGCCTCCTCCGAGCAGGGTGACGAGCGTGAGCTGTGCCGCCCCGGCGTACACGATCGAGGAGCTGGACCAGCCGACCAGCTCGTTCATGCCGGAGTCGAGGATCGCGACTCCGAGCACGAAGGCGAACGGGATCGCCGGGATGAACAGCGGTATGGAGTCCTGGATCCCCCGGCGAGTCATGGGGCCGATCCTGTCACCGCGGGCGAAATGCACGACGCCCCCGGCCACAGCGGCCGGGGGCGTCGTGCGGAGAAAAGAATCAGTCGAGGTAGTCGCGCAGGACCTGCGAGCGCGACGGGTGGCGCAGCTTGGACATGGTCTTCGACTCGATCTGGCGGATGCGCTCGCGCGTGACCCCGTAGACCTTGCCGATCTCGTCAAGCGTCTTCGGCTGGCCGTCGGTCAGGCCGAAGCGCATCGACACGACACCGGCCTCACGCTCGGAGAGCGTGTCGAGGACAGCGTGCAGCTGCTCCTGGAGGAGCGTGAACGACACGGCGTCAGCCGGGACGATGGCCTCGGAGTCCTCGATCAGGTCACCGAACTCGGAGTCGCCGTCCTCACCCAGGGGGGTGTGCAGCGAGATCGGCTCACGGCCGTACTTCTGGACCTCGATGACCTTCTCCGGGGTCATGTCGAGCTCCTTGGCCAGCTCCTCCGGGGTGGGCTCGCGGCCCAGGTCCTGGAGCATCTGGCGCTGGACGCGTGCAAGCTTGTTGATGACCTCGACCATGTGCACCGGGATGCGGATGGTGCGCGCCTGGTCGGCCATGGCGCGGGTGATGGCCTGACGGATCCACCACGTGGCGTACGTCGAGAACTTGTAGCCCTTGGTGTAGTCGAACTTCTCGACCGCGCGGATCAGACCGAGGTTGCCCTCCTGGATCAGGTCCAGGAAGAGCATGCCGCGGCCGGTGTAGCGCTTGGCCAGGGAGACGACGAGGCGGAGGTTGGCCTCGAGCAGGTGGTTCTTGGCGCGGCCACCGTCAGCGGTGATCCACTCGAGCTCGTCGAGGAGCTTCGGGGTGATCTTGCCGCCCTTGGAGAGCTTCTCCGAGGCGAAGAGGCCGGCCTCGATCCGCTTGGCGAGCTCGACCTCCATCTCGGCGTTGAGGAGGGGCACCTTGCCGATCTGCTTCAGGTAGTCCTTGACCGGGTCGGCCGTGGCGCCGGCGACCATGACCTGCTGGGCAGGCTCGTCGGTCTCGTCGGCCGCGGAGACCACGAAGGACGCGTTCTTCTCGTCCTCCTTGATGGTCGGGTCGGCGACGACGTCCTTCTCGAACTGCTCGTCCGGCAGGTCCGGCAGGACCTTGGTGCCATCGGGGCCCACGACGACCTCAACGGTCTCGGCGGGAGCCGCGGCAGCCTTCTTGGCAGCGGTCTTGCGCGCAGGGGCCTTCTTGGCGGGCGCGGCCGGTGCCTCGTCGACGTCGGAGGCGGCCGGAGCAGCGGCAGCCCGCTTGGCCGGCGCGGCTGCCTTCTTTGCCGGGGCCTTGGCAGTGGTGGTCTTGCGGGCGGTCGTCGCGGCGACGGCCTTGTGGTGGTCGTCCACGTTCACCGCGACGGTGATCCCCTCGGCAGCGAGGTGGACCAGGAGCGCCTTGAGGTGGCGCGGCTCGATGGCCGCGGCCTCGCTCGCCTGGCGCACCTGCTCCGGCGTCAGCGTGCCGGTCGGCTCGGCGAGCGTCACCAGCCCAACGATCTCGGGGTGGGACAGGACCTCGGCCGGAAGCAGCTTGCGCGACACGAATACCTCTCGGTGAAACTGAGTTTGGGGCGCGGCAGGGCCCGCTGTCGTCAAGAGCCGCGCCGTCATTCTGCCACGGGAATCAAGGCTCCCCCGCCATCGACCCTCGGTGAGTCAACGGGCGGGCAGGGGCGATGTCACGCCGTAGGCGCAGCTGTCTTCGCTGCGGCCTTCTTCTCCTGCTTGTAGGCGCGCACCTTGAGCAGTGAATCGCCGTCCACCACATCGGCCACCGAGCGGTAGCCGTCGAGCGCGTAGTCACCGACCACCGTCTCCCAACCCGCTGGGCGGACGCCGACCTGCTTGGCCAGCAGCGCCACGAAGATCTGCGCCTTCTGCTTGCCGAACCCGGGGAGCGCGGTCATCCGCTTGAGGAGGTCCTTGCCATCAGCGGCCTCGTTCCAGAGGCGGGCGGTGTCGCCGTCGTACTCGTCGACGATGAGCTGAGCCAGCGCCTGCAGCTTGCCCGCCATCGAGCCCGGGAAACGGTGGACTGCGGGCGTCGTCGCGCAAAGCGCCGCGAATGCCTCGGGGTCAGCCGCCGCGATGTCCCGGGGGTCGATGCTGCCCAAGCGCTCAAGGATCTTCGCGGGGCCACGGAACGCATGCTCCATCGGATACTGCTGGTCGAGCGCCATGCCGGCGAGCAGTGCGAACGAGCTGTCGGTGAGCACCTGGTCAGCAGCGGGGTCCTGGGCGATCTGGAAGGCCATGCCCCCATCTTGCCGCAGTCTGGTTCGGCCCTGTGGACGAGCACTCCGATGGAGAGACCGGCTGGGGCAAGGTGGCGGGATGGATGTGGCGCCACTCGACGATCCGATGTACGCCGCGCTGCGGCGGGCTGTCTTCGACCTACGCAGATCGACGCGGGCACGGGTCTTCGCCCCTGCCATCCACGTGGGTCTGCCAGATGGATCACGGCACAAGCTCAGCGAACCGGCACGTCCCGATCACGCTCTCCGGACCGATCTGGTCGCGGGGCTGTTGCGTATGCAGGACGAGGAGGCACTCCCCGGGGTCTGGCTGACCCGCGTCGGGGTGCCGGAGCCGCACGACCTCGACGTCGCGTGGCTCGCCGCAGCACGGGCAGCGTTCAGCGAAGCAGAGGCGCCGCTCCCCTGGTTCGTCGTCGTCACCAAGTCAGGCTGGCACCGGCCGTCCACCGGCGAGCAGCGGACCTGGCAACGCCTCCGGCTCCGCTGACAGGCAACCGACGGCTCAGCGTCCCCACGTTTCCGTGCCCCACGTATGCGGCGGCACGGCGCGGGTCAGCAGCTCGGCGACGCAGTCGGCCAGCGAGTAGTCCGGGTCGACCTCGCGGCACCGGTCGACTGCACACCAGGCGAGCGCGCCGTCACCGGCGAGCCAGGCACAGAAGCCGAGCATCGCCGCAGGCCCCGGCAGCCAACGCTCCGGCGTGCGACGCATGACCGACCGCCAGAAGTCGGCGTGGTCGCGGGCGCCCCCTCGGTCAACGAGGAACAGCGCGACGTCCCGGACGAGCACGTCCGTGCAGGCGAGGGCGAGCCAGACGACGTCAGCATCCGACGGCTCGGTGCGCTCGCGGGTGTGGCGGCGGACCAGCTTCTCCATGCGCCGCTGCTCCCGGGCGCGGTCGCGCCTGGGTGGCGGTGCAACCAGGCCGGCCTCGACCCGTCCTGTTGCCTCGACGTCGGGAGACAGCGTGCCTGCCAGCTCGTCGCGCGTCGCGTGGGTGACCCGGCCGTCCAGAACGGCCTCGGCCGTGAACGGGTGGGCCGACACGTCGTACGGATGGGGGCCGACGTGGTCGGGGTCGTCGCAGCTGCAGACGAAGTGCCAGGAGGAGCCGTCGCTGCGCAGCGGCTCCATGACGTCGAACCCCTCGAGGTCGAAGACGTCGCTCACCGCCAGCGCCACCGCGCTCGCTCGCTCTGCGTCAGCGGAGTACGCGATGAAGATGACCCTCTCCACCTCCTGACGCCGGGCGGGCTGGAGGAGCGCGAAGCAGGCCTCGGGCAGCTGCGCTGGCTCGGCGGGAAGGTCGATCCGTGCGTGGAACCCACCTCCGCCGCCGAAGGTGAGCATGACGAGCGACTCCTCAGGGTGGAACCCGAGCACGGCGGGGACGACGGCCATCAGGTCTTCCGGGCTGCGGGCGGTGAGTGTGGTGGGTGTCTTCATGACATGGACTTCCCGGGCTGACCGGCTGCGGTCCCGCAGCACCTCGCCCCCGGTGGATCACCCCGGGCGCCTCGCGCTCCGTGTGCGAAAACCGGGCCGCGCAGGTCCACAGGGCTGTCGGTAGCGACGGATAGGGTCCTGGCATCGTGACCGCCCGCAGCCCCGTGAGACCGCACGCCTCGGTCCTCCACATCGACCTCGACGCGTTCTTCGCCTCCGTCGAGCAGCGCGACAAGCCGTCGCTGCGCGGCAAGCCGGTGATCGTCGGCGGCGTCGGTGGTCGCGGAGTCGTCGCCACCTGCTCCTACGAGGCCCGCGTCTTCGGTGTCCGGTCGGCGATGTCGACACGCGAGGCCCGCGCGAAGTGCCCGCACGCAGCCTTCCTGACCGGCCGGTTCGGCGCCTACCAGGAGGCGTCGCGAGCGGTCATGGAGCTCCTGCGGAGCGTCTCGCCGCTCGTTGAACCGCTGAGCCTCGACGAGGCCTTCGTCGACCTCGCGGCGGCCGACCTCCCGGCGTACGACGTCGAGTCGCTCACCTCGTTCGGCCACGAGCTGCGGGCGCGGGTCAAGGAGGTGACCGGTGGCCTCACCGCGAGCGTCGGGCTCGGCACCTCGAAGTTCATCGCCAAGGTGGCCAGCGACCTGGACAAGCCCGACGGCCTCGTCATCGTGGCCCCGGGCACGGAGCAGGAGCTGCTGCGGCCGATGTCGGTCACGGTCATCCCGGGCGTCGGACCTGCCACCGCGGAGCGGCTCCGTCGCGCGGGGGTCCAGACCATCGCCGAGCTCGAGGCGGTGAGCGAGGACGAGCTGGTCAGCCAGGTCGGCAGCGCCCACGGGCACAGCCTGTGGCACCTCGCCCGGGCCCTCGACAGCCGCCCGGTCGTGGCCGAGCGCGAGACGAAGTCCGTGAGTGTCGAGGGCACCTACGAGGACGACCTGACCGACCGCAAGGTGATGGAGAGCCTGCTCACCCGGCAGGCGGGCCACGTCGCAGAGCGCTTGCGCAAGCACGGGCTGTCCGGCCGCACCGTGAGCATCAAGGTGCGGCTCTACGACTTCACGACGCTGAGCCGCTCGGCCACGCTCCCGTCCCCGACCGACAGCTCCGCCACGATCGCCCGCATCGCCCGGACCCTGCTCGCCGATCTCGACACCACTGGTGGCGTGCGCCTCCTCGGGGTCGGCGTCTCCGGCCTCGCCGACTGGGTGCAGGACGACCTCTTCGGCGCCACCGAGGAGGAGACACCCGAGGACGACATCCCCCAGCTCGAGTCCCGCTACGGCCGCGGCTGGTGGCCGGGGCAGGACGTCGTCCACGCGGAGATGGGTCGCGGCTGGGTGTGGGGCTCGGGCAAGGGCGTCGTGACGGTCCGGTTCGAGACGGCGGAGACGGGGCCGGGCCCCGTCAGGTCATACGCCGCCGACGACCCCGCGCTGGGCCACTACTCCTCCGAGGTCACGCCCGACGAAACCTGACCTGCTCGCCTGGACGCAGCTGCGCGCAGCGATGGAGGTCATCGGGGTGGACCACCGCGGCGACGGGATAGCCACCGGTCACGGGATGGTCGGCGAGGAACACCACGGGCTGGCCGTCGGGCGGCACCTGCACGGCCCCGAGCACCATGCCCTCGCTGGCCAGCTCACCCGCACGCACCCGGGGCAGCGGTGCGCCGTGCAGTCGCAGACCGATGCGGTTGGACGCCTCCCCCACGGCGTACGACGTCGCGCAGAGGTGACCGAGGGGATCGGTGAACCAGTCCGCTCGTGGTCCCGGCAGCAACCGGAGCG
The DNA here is from genome assembly GCF_003600895.1 of Nocardioides cavernaquae. NCBI lineage: Bacteria > Bacillati > Actinomycetota > Actinomycetes > Propionibacteriales > Nocardioidaceae > Nocardioides > Nocardioides cavernaquae. Next base: position 2,686,303 of record NZ_QYRP01000002.1, on the reverse strand, counting down.
GCCCGGCAGCGGGCGGGCGTGGAGTGTCGTGCGCCTGCGGCTCGCGCGTGGGTACGCCGATCGGGAGGTCCATCCCGGCCAAGGCCAGCGGTGGTCCGACCCCGGCGAGCGTGTCGGTGGAGCGGGAGCCGAGCACCGGCGCGACCGCGATGCCACCAGCGACCGCCACATAGGTCCGCACGCCGGACGTCGCCGGACCGACCACGAGCGTCGCCCCCGGGGCCACCCAGACGGGTGCCGCGAACGCCGCCTGGTGGCCGTCGACGCTGAGGTGGCACGGAGCACCGGTGACCGCGATCCAGTGACCGGTCTGGGACCGGAGGGTGCACCCGGAGACGGTGGTCTCGAGCACCGCGGCCGAGGGTGGATTGCCGACGATGCGGTTGCCGAGCGCGGCAGCGGGAGCATCGAGAGCGCCGGCCCGTGGCACCCCGAGATGGGCATGGCCGGGCCGACCGAGGTCCTGGACGGTGGTCAGCGCGCCGGCATCGATGATCGTCAGCGTCATCGGGCCACGAACCTCACCCGCGTGCCGGGCGCAAGAAGGGCCGGCTCGGGTCGCGACGGGTCCCAGAGCACCGCTTCGGTGCGTCCGATCAGCCTCCAGCCACCGGGTGATGCCGACGGGTATGCCCCCGTCCAGGTGCCCGCCAGGCCGACCGATCCGGGCTCGACCCGCGGTCGTGGCGCCTCCAGCCGCGGCACGTCCCAGGGTGATCCGGCCAGATAGCCGAACCCGGGCGCGAAGCCGCAGAAGGCGACCACGTGCTCGATCGCCGTGTGCTGCTCCACCAGGTCCTCCGCCGTGATGCCGATGAGGGACGCGGTCGAGGCGAGATCGGGACCGTCGTAGACCACGGCCAGCTCCACGATCGGCCCCTCGGGCAGATCACCTCCGGGCATCCAGTCACGCAGCACGGCAGTCACGCGCTCCGGCACACAGCCGTCGAAGAGCACCGTCCGCGCAGCCGGAACGATGTCCACCGAGTGGATACGACCGCGCGCCCAGAGCGCCAGGTCGAGCGCCTGGCCCGCGTCGACCACCTCGACCAGGAGGCCGCCCACGCCGACGGCCCGACAACGGAGCAACGGCGTCACCACGGGGTCACCATCGGGCGACGTCCCAACCCTCGATCTCCAGGGCACGACGCACCGCCCTCGCGGCCACGACAGCGCCCGGGGAGTCACCGTGGACGCAGACGGAGTCCACCGACTCGGCCAACGCCACCGCGTGCGCAGCGATCGCCTCCGGGTCATGGATCAGGGCACCGGGCTGGTCGCGCGGGACCAGCCGGCCCTCGGGCGTGTAGCCGCGGTCCGGAAATCCCTCGAGCCGGATCTCGCGCCCGGCGTCGACAGCGAGCCGGAGCAGTGCCCCACCCGGGAGCCCCAGCACGGGGAGCGAGCCCGACCCGACCAGGACAGCGGAGGCCTGCTCCTCGTCGTCGACGACCCGGTTGTAGAGCGCGCCGTGCGGCTTCACATAGGAGACGTCCGTGCCCGCGGCCTCCGCGATGTCGACGAGCACTCCGACCTGGTCGAGGACCTGCTGCTCCAGCAGAGCCGGAGCGATGTCGAGCGGCCGCCGGCCGAAGTTCTCGCGGTCCAGGTAGCTCACCTGCGCGCCGATCGCCACACCCAGTCGCGCCGCCTCCTCGCAGACGAAGCGCATCGTCTGCGGCGTACCGGCGTGGTAGCCGCAGGCCACGTTCGCGCTGGTGACGACGGTGAGCAGGGCGGCGTCATCGGTGACCTCCTCGCCGAGGTCTGCGTTGAGGTCGATGCGTCGCGTCATGACTCCCATCATGGCGTGACTCCCCCGCGCTGTGCTGGATGGCCTGCTTCGCCCGGCTACGCTCACCGCCATGCAGGAGCAGAGCGCGTCCCCCCAGGCACCCACGGCGAAGAAGGTGCCGCTGAGCGCCACACACCACGGCGACACCTTCGTGGACGACTACGAGTGGATGCGTGCGAAGGAGGACCCCGAGGTCATCGCGTACCTCGAGGCCGAGAACGCGTTCACCGAGTCCCGGACCGCCCACCTCGCCGACCTGCGCCAGTCGGTCTTCGACGAGATCAAGGCACGCACCCGCGAGACGGACCTCTCCGTGCCCTACCGGATCCGCGGTCACTGGTACTACTCGCGCAGCTTCGCCGGCAAGGAGTACGGCGCCAGCTGCCGCGTCCCGATCCGCGCGGCTGGCGACTGGGTTCCGCCTCGTCCCGCCGAGGACTGCGCACCGGACCAGCCGGCGCTGCCCGGCGAGGAGCTGCTGCTCGACCTCAACGTGCTCGCCGAGGGCCACGACTTCTTCTCGCTCGGCGGCTCGGCGGTCTCCCCCGACTCCCAGCTGATCGCCTTTGCGACCGATGTCGTCGGCGACGAGCGCTACACGATCCGCGTGCTCTCCCTCACGACCCGGGAACTGCTGGATGACGAGATCACCGGCGTCATGGGTGGCGCCACCTGGGACCCGTCCGGAGATGCGTTCTACTACTCCACCGTCGATGACTCCTGGCGCCCGGACAAGGTCTGGAAGCACACCCTCGGCACCACGCAGGCCGACGACGAGCTGGTCTACACGGAGACCGACGCGCGCTTCTGGCTCGGCATCGGACGGACCCGCAGCGACCGGTTCATGATGATCGCGAGCGGCTCGAAGACCACCTCCGCCTACCGCGTCCTCGACACCCAGGACCGTGCTGCCGGCTTCCGCGAGTGGCCGCGGGTCGAGGGTGTCGAGTACAACCTCGAGCACGCGGTGATCGGCGGCGAGGACCAGTTCCTCGTGCTGCACAACGCCAACGGCCCGGACTTCGAGCTCGGCATCGCACCGATCACTCCGACCGATCCCGACGGCTGGAAGGCGCTGATCCCCCACACCGAGGGTGTCCGTCTCGAGGACGTCGACGCCTTCTCGGGCCACCTGGTCGTTCACCAGCGCAGCGAGGGGCTGACCCGGCTGCGCATCCTGCCGCTCGACTCCGCGGGTGTTGCCGATGACTTCCTCGTCGAGTTCGACGACGAGGTCTACACGATCGGCTCGGGGAGCAACCCTGAGTTCGACCAGCCCGTCGTGCGCCTCGGCTACACGACGATGGCCCGTCCCGGCTCCGTCTACTCGTACGACGTGGCGAACCGCTCGCTCACGCTGCTCAAGGCGAGCGAGGTGCTTCCCGCTCCCGATGGCCGCCCGTTCGACCCCGCGGCGTACGAGGAGCACCGGATCTGGGCCACCGCCTCCGACGGGACCAGGGTGCCGATCTCACTGGTCGTGCCCGCGGGTGCTCCGCGTGACGGCTCGGTGCCCGTGCTGCTCTACGGCTACGGCTCCTACGAGGCATCCATCGATCCCTACTTCTCGGTCGCCCGCCTGTCGCTGCTCGACCGGGGCGCCGGCTTCGCGATCGCGCACGTGCGTGGCGGTGGCGAGATGGGCCGGCACTGGTACGAGGACGGCAAGTTCCTCGCCAAGCCCAACACGTTCACCGACTTCATCGCGTGTGCGCGTCACCTGGTCGCGGAGGGCTGGACCTCGCCGGACCGCCTGGTGGCGGAGGGCGGCAGTGCGGGTGGCCTGCTCATGGGCGCCATTGCCAACCTGGCTCCCGAGTTGTGGGCCGGCGTGGTGGCGCAGGTGCCGTTCGTCGACGCGCTGACCACCATGCTCGACAGCTCGCTGCCGCTCACGGTCATGGAGTACGAGGAGTGGGGCAACCCGGAGGCCGACCCCGCGACGTACGCGTGCATGCGCGGCTACGCGCCCTACCACAACGTCGCGGCCGTGGACTATCCGCCGATCCTCGCGGAGACCTCCCTCAACGACACCCGCGTGCTCTACGTCGAGCCGGCGAAGTGGATCGCCAAGCTGCGCGCCACCGCCACCGGACGGCGCGAGTTCCTGCTCAAGACCGAGATGGCGGCCGGCCACGGCGGCGTCTCCGGGCGCTACCAGGCCTGGCACGACCGCGCGTTCACGATGGCGTGGATCCTCGAGAAGTTGGGCCTTTTGTCCCCTCACCCCTGAGTTTTGGCCCTCCGCCCCTGAGAAGTCCCTGAGATTCATTGCCGGACGCAACTTCTGCGCGGGAACGTACGTCGTAGGGAGTGAAGGACAACGCCCCGGGTACCGGGAATCCGGCAGTAGGTCGGAGCGTTGCAAAGGAGACGTGCGGCAGCACACCCCCGTTGCCGCACAGGGGAAGGAGGGCCAGACATGGCCACTACCGCAAGGTCCGCGACGCGCGAGATCGAGGGACGCGACAGCGTTGGCCTCTACCTCGACGAGATCGCCCGGACTCCGCTGCTCGACGCGTCGACCGAAGTCGAGCTCTCCAAGACCATCGAGGCGGGCCTGATGGCCGAGTCGCTCCTCGCCCAGGGTCGCTACGCACGCAGTGGCAAGAACCGCGCTCCTGGCGGCGCGACCAAGGAGGAGCTCGAGTGGCTCGCCGAGGAGGGCGAGCGCGCGGTGCAGCAGTTCATCACCGCCAACCTCCGCCTCGTCGTCTCCATCGCCCGCAAGTACGGCCGCGCGCAGATGCCGATGCTCGACCTGATCCAGGAGGGCAACACCGGCCTGATCCGCGCGGTCGAGAAGTTCGACTACACCAAGGGCTACAAGTTCTCGACGTACGCCACCTGGTGGGTGCGTCAGGCGATCACCCGCGGCATCGCCCAGCAGGCTCGCGTCGTGCGTCTCCCCGTGCACGTCGTCGAGGAGATCAACCAGATCGGCAGCGCCCGCCGCACGCTCGAGCGCCAGCTCGGTCGCGACCCCGAGCCCGAGGAGATCGCCGCGGAGCTCGGTTCCCCCATCGAGCGCATCCTCGACCTGATGGCCTGGGGCCGCGAGCACATCAGCCTCGACACTCCCCTCGACGAGGACGGCAGCACCTCGCTCGGCGACCTCATGGCTCAGGACTCCACTCCCGGTCCTGACCTCGAGATGCTCGACGTCGAGGCCCGCGAGCGCCTGAACAAGCTGGTCGAGCAGCTCGACGAGCGCGCGGCGGACATCATCCGCTGTCGCTACGGGCTGACCGACGGCCGGCAGCACAAGCTCGCCGACATCGGTGCGCGTCACGGCATCTCCGCCGAGCGCGTGCGCCAGCTCGAGCGCGAGGCGCTGCAGAAGCTCCGCCGGTTCGCCGACCCGGACCTCGCGGCCTGACCCAGCGCCTTCCAACGTGACAACCCTCGCCCACCCCCGGCGGGGGTTGTCCCTATTTCAGGCCCGGGCGAGCAGCGCGGCGTACACGTCGGCGACGCTCTGCTTCAGGTCCTCGAGGGTGCCGGTGTTCTCGATGACGTAGGTCGCGATGGCGAGCCGCTGCTCGCGGGTGGCCTGCGCACCGATCCGCGACTCGGCCTCCTCGACGCTCATGCCGCGGTCGCGCACCATGCGCTCGACCTGGAGCTCCGTCGGTACGTCGACCACGACGACCGCGTCGAAGCGGTCAGCCTGGTTGGTCTCGGCGAGCAACGGGATGTCGTTGACGATCACGGCGTGCTCCCCCGCCGCCTCATCGATCTCGATCGCCCGCATGAAGACGCGCGGGTGAATGATCCCCTCGAGCACCTTGCGCTTCTCGGGGTCGGCGAACACGATCGCGCCGACCCGCGGGCGGTCCAGCGCGCCGTCCTCGGTCAGGATCTCCTCGCCGAAGGCAGCCACGACCTCCTCGAGCCCATCCGTGCCCGGCTCGACGACCTCGCGCGCGATGAGGTCGGAGTCGATGATCACGGCGCCGAGGTCCGCCAGCATCCGGGACACGGTGCTCTTGCCCGAGGCGATGCCGCCTGTGAGGCCCACTCGAAGAGTCATGCCGCGAAGTCTCTCAGGGCCTCTCCCCTTCCGAGTCGGCGGCTTTGAGGATTGCTGCGGTGAGCTCCTCGGGGTGGCTCAGGGCCACCAGGTGCCCTCCGGGTACGACGATCGGCTCGACGCCGAGCCGGGTCCGGGCCAGATCCTGCTGGAACTCGAGCGGGAAGAAGCGGTCGTCGCGGCCAGCGATGGCGATCACCCGTGCCGGCCACGTCTCGAACGCACACGGGTCCCGCATCGGCCGGTCGGACTGGTCCGCCTTCGGGTCGGCCGTCGCGATCACGTCGGGATCCACGTCGTGGAGGAAGTACGCATCCAGCTCGAACTCGACCGGATACCCGAGCCGCCTTGCTCGCGCGATGCGCGCCTTCTCCATGCCGGTGTCGCCCCACCAGTCATCGGCCATCTCGCCGGGAAGCGGGACCATCGCGTTGACCAGGATGATTGTCGTCGTGTCGAGCGGCCCGGCCACCAGTGGCGCGGTGAACCCTCCCAGCGATGCCGCCACAACCACGGGTCGCGTCGTCGTACCTGCTGCATCGATCACGGCCTGTGCGTAGTCCGTGAGTCCCTTGGTGTCGTCGTCCGCGGGCAGCTCCACCGAGATCACCCGGTGCCCTGCCGCCTCCAGACGCGGAGCGACGAGGTGCCAGTACCAGGCACGACCTGTCGCGCCGGGAATGAGGACGAAGTCCATGCGCAGTCAGGCAAGGCCGTCGAAGGGCCGGACCTCGACCTTGCCCCGGCACGCCCTGGATCCCTCGGCCGCGAGCTTGAGGGCCACGTCGAGGTCGGGAGCGTCGACGACCCAGAAGCCCCCGATGACCTCCGTGGTCTCGAGGTAGGGCCCGTCGGTCATGATCGGCGTCTCTCCCGTGCCGTCCACGACGGTCGCGGTCGTCGCCGCAGCAAGCCCGCCGGCGAAGACCCAGTATCCATCCGCACGAATCTTGTCGTTGAAGGCACCGGTCGCCGCGAACGCCTCCTCCATCTCCTCCTTCGAGCCGTAGTTGCCGAACTCGTCGCGCTCGGCCGGTCCGTGCACGCTGAGCAGGTAGTGCGTCATGGCAGTTCTCCTCGGTTGCCGGCGGTCCTGATGACCACCTTGTACCTCCACCACGAACGGCGTCACCTCGATACGACACTGACCGCCCGACCAGACTCGACATCTCGGCGGGGTGGGGTGTGAGCGGGCAGGATGGGCGGGTGACTCCCGCGCTCGCCGACCTCCAGCCCGGGGACCGGGTGGCCCTGCTCGTCCCCGGCTCGACGGCGTACGTCGATGTGGTGCTGTCGCTGCTGGCCGAGGGGATCTTCCCGGTGCCGCTGGATCCGCGGCTGACCCCGCACGAGCGGGAGCGGATCCTCGCCAATCTCCAGCCTGCGCGGACGATCACCGCTGAATCCCAACTCCCGACACTCGTCACCGAACGAAAGCGCGAGCTCCCCAGGGGCCGGCCGATGCACGTCACCAGCGGCACGACCGGCACCCCGAAGGGCGTCTTCAGCGGGCTGCTCTCGGAGGACAACGCCCGCAGGCTGGTCGCCGAGGAGCGCGAGCTGTGGGGCTTCAACGCCACCGATGTGAACCTCGTCCTGAGCCCGCTCTACCACTCGGCCCCGCTGCGATTCGCCACCGGGACCCTGCTCGCCGGTGGTCGCGTCGTCGGCTTCGACAGCGACGGGCGGCAGCCCGGATTCGACCCCGAGCGGATCACGCAGATCATCGACGACGAACGCCCCACCACCATGTTCTGCGTGCCGGCCCACCTGCAGCGGCTCCTCGCGCACTGGGACGCGCACGGGACTCCGGACCTGAGCTGCTTCCGCCTCGTCGCGCACGCCGGCGCCGCCTGCCCGGACGTGGTCAAGCGCCGGATCATCAACCTCTTCCCCGCCGGATCGACCTGGGAGTTCTACGGCTCCACGGAGGGCCAGTTCACCGCCTGCGCGAGCGAGGAGTGGCTCAGCCGCCCCGGCACGGTCGGGCGCGCGCGCCCCGGGCGCACCATCGCGGTCGACGACGATGGCCAGATCTGGTGCACGGTCCCCGAGCACGCCCGGTTCAGCTACTTCAACGACCCCGACAAGACCGCGCAAGCGTGGCGCGCCACTCCCGATGGCCCGGCGTTCAGCGTCGGCGACCTGGGCCGGCTCGACACGGAGGGCTACCTCCACCTCGACGGTCGCCGCGAGGACCTCGTGATCACGGGCGGCGTGAACGTCTATCCCACCGAGGTCGAGAACGCGCTCGCCGAGCACCCGTTGGTCGCCGACGTCGCCGTGTACGGCGTACCGGATGAGCAGTGGGGACAGCGCGTCGTGGCGACGGTCGTCGGCACCGCGAGCGAGGACGAGCTCGACGGCTGGGCGCGCGAGCGGCTCGCGCCACCCAAACGCCCGAAGGAGTACCGCTTCAGCGACGAGCTCCCCCGCACCCTCACCGGCAAGGTGCGTCGACGTGAGCTCGCCGCCGAAGCGGACGACGAGAGGCCTTAGGCCGCTGGCACGTCGACCGTTCAGCCGGCTTCGACGACCGCCCTTCCGGGCGACGGACAGAACGTGCGGCGGTACTGCTGGGGGCTGACGCCGCGTGTCCTGGTGAAGTGGTGGCGCAGGATCGCGGCGTTGGCGAAGCCGACCTCCGCAGCGATCCACTCAACCGGCTGCTCGCTGGTCTCGAGCAGTTCCTCGGCGGCCGCGACACGCTGCCGCGTGACCCAGTTGTGCGGCGTCGAGCCGGTCTCGTCACGGAAGCGGCGCGCGAACGTGCGCGGCGACATGTGCACCCGCCTCGCCAGGGTCTCGACCCCGTGGTCCTCGGTGAGGTTCTCCAGGATCCACAGCAGCAACGGGCCCAGCGTCTCCGCGTCACAGGCAGGCACGGCGCGGGCGATGTACTGCGCCTGGCCGCCGTCGCGGTGCGGCGGGACCACGGCCCGGCGGGCGACCATGCTGGCCACCGATGCGCCGTGCTCCTGGCGCCAGATGTGCAGCGCCGCATCGAGCCCGGCAGCGGAGCCGGCGCTCGTGACGACCTGGCCGGAGTCGACGTAGAGCACCTCCGGGATGACCCGCGCGAGCGGGAACCGGCGCTGCAGCTCGTCGGTGAACATCCAGTGCGTCGTGCACTCGCGACCGTCGAGCAATCCCAGGGCACCCAGCGTGAACGCTCCGCTGCAGACCGAGAGGATGCGGGCTCCGCGTTCGTACGCCGCGAGCAGGGCGTCGCGGATCGGCTCCGGCGCCACCCCGCCGCGCGGCATCGCCGGAACCGCGACGAGGTCGGCCGAGGCGACGCGGTCGAGCCCCTCGTCCACCTGGATCGAGAAGCCCATCGAGGTCCGGATGGGCTTGGCGTCCGCAGCACACACGGCAAAGTCGAGCCGCGGGACACCGTTCTCGGAGCGGTCCAGGCCGAAGGCCTCGCAGAGCACTCCGAGCTCGAAGGGGGCAACGCCTTCGTAGGCCAGGACGGCCACATTCGTCAGCATCAACCCACCGTGCCAGAGCCGTGGCAGAAAATCAACGGACATCGTCATGTCTGCCACTGGTGGCAGGATCTTCCCCGGCGCAGAATTGGTGCCATGACCGAGATCCTGATCCTGAGCCTGGTCGTCCTGGCCGTTGCTGCGTACCTCTTCCGCATCGTGCAGGGCGACGGCTACGGCACGCGCCATGACGGTCAGCTCCCCCGCAGCCACCGTCCGGACATGTTTGAACCCACCCGCTGGGCGCGGTGAACCGCGCAAGGTCCGGCCGCTCGGTCCCAGCTGGATCCCACTGGCCTGAGAACGCCGAAGCGGCGGCCACCCCGAAGGGGTGACCGCCGCTTTCAGTGCTTGGTGGCAGTTACTCAGTTGCCGCCGGTGAGCTTCTCGCGGAGCGCCTGCAGCGCCTCGTCGGAAGCGAGCGAGCCACCCTCGACGGCCGGAGCCTCGGAGGAGTACGACGAAGCCTCGCCGGCCTCGGCGTCGGCAACCTTCGCCTCGGCCTGCTGCTTGACGTGGGCCTCCCAGCGGGTGTGCGCCTTGGCGTACTGCTCTTCCCAGGTGGCGCGCTGAGCGTCGAAGCCCTCGAGCCACTCACCGGTCTCCGGGTCGAAGCCCTCGGGGTAGATGTAGTTGCCCTGGTCGTCGTACGTGGCGGCCATGCCGTAGAGCGTCGGGTCGAACTCTTCGACGTCAGCGGCGGTGGCGGTCTCGTTGGCCTGCTTCAGCGACAGCGAGATGCGGCGACGCTCGAGGTCGATGTCGATGATCTTGACCATGACGTCGTCGTTGACCTGGACGACCTGCTCCGGGATCTCCACGTGGCGCTCGGCCAGCTCGGAGATGTGCACCAGGCCCTCGATGCCCTCCTCGACGCGGACGAACGAACCGAACGGCACCAGCTTGGTGACCTTGCCGGGAACGATCTGACCGATCTGGTGGGTGCGGGCGAAGTGCTGCCACGGGTCTTCCTGGGTGGCCTTGAGCGACAGGGAGACGCGCTCGCGGTCCATGTCCACGTCGAGAACCTCGACGGTGACCTCGTCACCGACGGTGACGACCTCGGACGGGTGGTCGATGTGCTTCCAGGACAGCTCCGAGACGTGGACGAGGCCGTCGACGCCGCCGAGGTCCACGAACGCACCGAAGTTGACGATCGAGGACACGACACCCTTGCGGATCTGGCCCTTCTGCAGCTGCGTCAGGAAGCCCTGGCGAACCTCGGACTGGGTCTGCTCGAGCCACGCACGACGCGACAGGACCACGTTGTTGCGGTTCTTGTCGAGCTCGATGATCTTCGCCTCGAGGACCTGGCCGACGTACGGCTGCAGGTCGCGGACGCGACGCATCTCGACCAGCGACGCGGGCAGGAAGCCGCGGAGGCCGATGTCGATGATGAGGCCGCCCTTGACGACCTCGATGACGGTGCCCTCGACGACGCCATCCTCTTCCTTGACCTGCTCGATCGTGCCCCAGGCGCGCTCGTACTGTGCGCGCTTCTTGGACAGGATCAGACGGCCTTCCTTGTCCTCCTTCTGGAGAACCAGGGCCTCGACGATGTCACCCACGGAAACGACCTCGTTGGGGTCGACGTCGTGCTTGATGCTCAGCTCGCGCGAGGGGATGACGCCCTCGGTCTTGTAGCCGATGTCGAGGAGGACCTCGTCGCGGTCCACCTTGACGATGGTGCCCTCGACGATGTCGCCGTCGTTGAAGTACTTGATCGTCGCGTCGATTGCCGCGAGGAAGTCAGCTTCGGACCCGATGTCGTTGATCGCGATCTGCGGCGCGTCGTAGTCCGGAAGAATGATGGTGCTCGTCATAGGAAGGAGTTGTCCCTTGGGTGGATGGGTGTTGTGCGGGCACGCCACAAGCCCTGTTTCACTACCGATGAGACGTTCACACCGAACGGTGTGGTGATAGCGAGCGAGAGTCCACTACGTCTGGGATACAGGCAGACCTCTGGCGCAACCATAAGTTTACGCAGCGCTGTCGACCCCAGTCCAACCGGGCTCCCCACGCGGACGGTGATCAGGGCCAGAATCGACGGTACGCCGCCTCCGCGGCGTCAGCGAGGGGATCCGGCGCCCAGCCCCGGACGGTGACGAGGTCCGCCCCGGGTTCGCCCGCGTGCGCTTGCTCCCAGTCCAGCAGGCCGGTCACCTCGAGCCGGACCGGGTCGACCAGAACGCGTGCCGCGCCCAGGTCTCCGTGCACCAGGCATGCCCGACCGGCGGTCCGCTCGCCGGGCGGGAACGGCGCGATCGACAGCTCCGCATCGGCGAACTCGCCCGCCCGAAGCATCGCCACACCGGAGAGCCGGTCGAGCAGCTGGCCGAGCGACTCCCCCACCTTCTGCAGCGCCGGTCCGGTCAGGTCGGGCAGCAGCACGTCGAGCCGCTCGCCGGGCAGGAACGACGTGACCACCAGGGCCGGCATCTCGCCGACCGGTCGGCGTACCTCACGCACTTCGGGGACCGGGACCACCCCGCGCAGCAGCGTCAGCAGCGCCACCTCGATCGCCCAGCCCTCCGCGCCCCGTCGGTCCGGCCTCACCCAGAGCCGGACGACACTCACCTCGTCCGCGCCCTGCGCGAGGAACGACTCCGCCGAACGCCCGCCCGGGACGGGACTCAGGCCGGAGGCGAACGACTCGAAGAGATCCACCTGCCGATCCTCCCATCCGCAGTCGTCCCTCGGCTGGACGGCTAGGCTCAGCGCTCGTGGAGCAGCAGGAGTCCAGGCCGTCCGTGCGCGTGGAGCGCCGGGCAGTCGACGAGGCCGAGTCCCGGCGGGCCAATGGCCCCGACTGGGACGTCTATGCCGATGAGTACCAGTCGACGCACGGGGAGTTCCTCGGCGACGTCGGTTTCATCTGGGGACCCGAGGGCTGCACCGAGGAGCAGTACGCGCTGCTCGGCGAGAGCTCGCAGCTGAGCGGCCAGGACATCCTCGAGGTCGGCTGCGGCGCCGCGCAGTGCTCGCGCTGGCTGGCCGCGCGCGGCGCCCGGGCGATCGGGCTCGACCTCTCGCACCGCCAGCTCCAGCACTCGCGGCGGATCGACGAGGCGAGCGGGGTCGCGGTGCCGGTCGTGACGGGCACGGCCACGCACCTGCCGTTCCCCGACGACAGCTTCGACGCTGTCTTCTCCTCCTTCGGCGCGCTCCAGTTCGTCAGCGACATCGAGCGCGCGATCGCCGAGACGCACCGCGTGCTGCGTCCCGGCGGCCGGTTCGCGTTCTCCATCACCCACCCGACGCGCTGGATGTTCCCCGACGACCCCTCCGAGGAGGGGCTCGTCGCGTCGCAGTCCTACTGGGACCGCACGCCGTACGTCGAGGTGGACGACGAGACCGGCCGCGTCGCGTACGTCGAGCACCACCGCACGCTGGGCGACTGGGTGTCGCTGCTCGCTTCGGGAGGTTTCCGGATCGAGCGCCTCGAGGAGCCGGAGTGGCCCGAGGGGCACGAGCGCATCTGGGGAGGTTGGTCCCACATCCGCGGCAAGTACACCCCGGGCACCGCGATCTTCCTCGCGACGGCCTGAGCCGGCTCAGACGAACAGCCTCCTCCGGAGCAGCATCACGCCACCACCCGCGGCGAGCAGCACGACGCCGCCGGCCGTGCGAATCCAGTTGCGGCCACCTTCACCGTCCTCGGCCTTGATCACGTACGTGTACGCCGTCAGGCCGACTGCGTCGGAGGGTGCGCCGTACGCCATCCGCTCGGCGTCCGCGCGCTTGGCACCTTCCTCGAGTACGGCGTACAGCGTGCCGTAGTTCTGAGCGGTGTCCGCCCCCTTGCCGGCGATGACCTTGCTGCCCTCCGTGGAGAGACGCCCGGCACCGTCGACCAGCTTGGGTGCGCCCTTGGCTGCTTCGCCGAGGCCGTCGGCGAGCTTCCCCGATCCCTCGGCAGCACTGGTGATGCCCGTGGAGAGCTCGTCAGCACCCGCGGCCAGCTGCCCCGATCCGTCGTGGACCTGCGTGACACCGTCCGCAAGCAGCCCGAGCTTCTCGGCGAGGGTTCCGGCGCCGGTGTCGATCGTGCCCAGGCCGTCGGCGAGGTCCGAGGACCCGGCGTACGCGTCAGAGGCGCCGCCATCGAGCTGGAGGACACCCGCGACCGCTGAGGCAAGACCTGCGTCGAGGGCCTCCAGACCATCACGGACCTGGACCACTCCGCCCTTGAGCTGGCCTGCCCCTGCCTTCGCCTGGGTCGCACCAGCCGCCAGATCGGCGGCCCCGGCCGCGAGGGCGTGCGCCCCCGGGACCAACTGCTGCGTGAGTCCGGAGATGGCAGACGCCAGACCAGCCGACACCTGTCCCAGCCCACCGGACGCAGCCTGCAGGTTCGTGCGGCTCGTGGCCACACCAGGCAGGATCTGGTTGGTGATCACGCTCTGGCAGACCGGGCCGCAGTCAAGCGCGAGGAGCGCATTGAGGCCGGCCGCCAGTTGGTCCAGGCTGCCGCCCGCGGCCAGGGACTGGTCGAGACCGGCCTTCACCTGGTCGACCCCGCCCTTCGCCGCCGGAAGGCCGGACGGAGCAGCCAGCTGCCCGAGACCCCCCTCAAGCTGGGTGGCGCCAGCGCTCAGCTGGCCGGCACCTGCCTCGATCCGGGCCAGCCCATCCATGAGGGTCCCGGTCTGACCGACCGAGCCGAAACCGGCGAGGATCTGGTCGACCCCCGCCTTGAGCAGGTCCACTGCAGCCGCAGCCTTCGGCAGACCCTCGCTCGAGGACAGCTGGGACAGGCCGTCGCTGATCTGGCCCAGTCCGTCGCGCAGCTTGGTGCTGCCGGCGTGTGCGGTGCCGGTGCCGTCCGCGAGAGCGCCCGCGCCCGCGGCCGCCTTGCCTGCACCATCGTCGATCAGGCCGAGGCCGTCATCGAGGTCGCCCGCGCCCGCAGCGAGCTTCTTCGCCCCAGGAGCAGCCTTGCCCGCGAGGCCGGTCTGGAGCTCCTCGGAGCCGGCGTGCAGCTGCAACAGTCCGGCAAGGAGGTCGCTGGCGCCGTCGCGCAGCTTGAGCAGGTTGGTGTCGATCTCCAGTGCGCCATCAGCCAGCGCCGTGCCCGTGTCCGCACCTGACTGATAGCTGGTCGCAGCCGTCTTGAAGCTCGGGCTCTTCAGCGGGTTCACCGGAAGGGCACTGACGTCGATCCGCGGGACGACCCCGTCCTCGATCGCGGCGGTGTAGCCGAAGGTCGCCTTGGCCGCGCCGATCGGCGGGAACAGAGTCATGGTGAAGGTGAGCTTGATGCCGCCCTTGCCGTCACCCGCCATGTTGGCCTGATCGGACTTCACGTCGGTGAAGTTCCTGGGCGCAACCGTGGTGAGCGAGCCGACCATGGGGATCGCGACGTCGACGGTGCGCGTGACCGTCCCGCCCTTGCCGTCAGGAATGGTCACTTCCTGCGACTCGGAGGTGACGTTCTCCACCGTGAACTCGACCTTGAGATCCCCGGCCTCGCCGACGACGTCGCCCGGCTCCACTTCCTTGCCGTCGAGTGAGTAGGAGACATCGATGTCCAGCGGGAGGGTGCCGTCGTAGTCGCTGACGCTCCGGGCCCGGGTGACGCCGTCGACATCGAAGGTGCCGATCTGCTCGCCGTCCTCGACGTCGAAGTCGCCGAATCCGTCGAGGTTGCGCAAGCCCTCGGTCGACACCGGGTTCTTGACGGTGACGTTGCCCGTCCCCTTGAGCACGAGCTGCTCGTAGACGCGGCTCGACTCGACGGTCCCGTCAGCGTCCATGTACACCTGAACGGTCTCGGTGTTGACGATGTCGACCTGGTCCCCGCCGGCTGCCGAGGCTGCCCTCGCAGTCGGTTCACCAGTGGCCAGTGCGGCGACAGCGACCGCAGCAGCGGCCGCAGCGATGCGACGCGTGGCGCTGTGAATCCTCCTCATCGGCCAGCCTCCATCATCTCGTCGAGGCGTGCCGTGGCGCGGCCCGCTGAAGGCTCGGGGCGCAGCCCGGCACTGCGGCCGCGGGCGGACCCGTCGATCGGGCGGATGATGCATGCTGCGAGGAACCCGACTCCGGTGGTGAAGAGCAGCGTCGTCGCAGCCGAAACCGAGGTGTCGAGCATCTGCGACGGCGACTCGGCGTACGTGAGCTCATACCCGCCCGCGAGTGCAGCGGTCCCCAGCAGCAGGCTCCACAGCGGGATCCGCTCCTGTGCAACCGCGGCAACGGTCGCGCACGCCATGACGACCAGGAAGACCGCAACCGCGCGTCCGCTCGAGCTGTCAGGCAGGAGAAGCGCCCGCGCTGCGTAGCCGATCCAGGCGATGACGAAACCGGCGCCGAAGCCGGCGAGCCGGCTCGCCGTGGAGCGATCGGGCACGAGGGCCACGACCGCGCCGAGTGCGGCGCCCAGCAGGGCGACCGACTCGAGGTCAAGGTCGAGCGCGGCACTGGACCACACGACGAGGACAGCTGCACAGCTCAGCAGCAGTCCGGACAACAAATTCGCGCGCATGAATGCGTGCCTCCCTCAGAGCGCGCAGTCGCGCGCCCTCTCCCTCAGAATCTCCGGACCCCTCCCAAGGTCCGGGGCGCTCGCCTATGCCCCATGACAGCGCCACCACCACAGTAGGCCGGATTGTGTGAGCCATACAACATGACGACGTCATCGGGGGTCTTGTGGGAGTTCATGATCCCTTCACTCATACCGTGCAAAACTCATTGAGTGGTGAATCAATCCGGTTCTGTGCTCCAACGCATCCTTCGCAGTGGCAGCTCCATCGCAGTTGCCATGGCAGTCATGAGCATTGCGACCTACGGATTCACGATGATTGCCGCGCGCATGCTCGGGCCGGGGTCCTACGGAGCCCTTGTCGCGATGATGAACACGCTGCTCGTGGTCTCCGTGCTCCAGCTCGGCCTCCAGGCGACAGCGGCCCGACGCATCTCCTCGACACCGGACCACGTCGCCCAGATCGAGCAGAACATCCTCCGGGTCACCTGGCGGGCGTCCCTCGTCCTCGGTGTCGTCATGCTGGCCCTCAGCCCGGTGGTCAACCAGGTGCTGCGCCTCGACAGCATGCCGACCGCGATCCTGATGGCGCTCATCGCCGTCCCGATGACGATGATGGGTGGCCAGGCGGGCATCCTCCAGGGCGAGCGCCGGTGGTATCCCCTGGCAGTCCTCTACCTGGCCAACGGCGTGCCGCGACTCCTGATCGGATGGGCGCTGATCGCATGGCGCCCCGACGAGTTCACGGCGATGGTCGGTGTGGCACTCGGTCAGGTCATCCCGGTCCTGGTCGGCTGGTGGACACTGCGCCACACGCGCCAGCCCGGCATCGACACCACCGACCACCGGCTCCGCGAAGTGGTCCGCGAGACCCTGCACAACTCCCAGGCCCTGCTGGCCTTCTTCGCCCTGTCGAACGTCGACATCATCGTCGCCCGCAACGTCCTCGACGACCATGCCGCGGGCCTGTACGCCGGCGGCCTGATCCTCAGCAAGGCCGTGCTCTTCTTGCCCCAGTTCGTCGTCGTGGTGGCCTTCCCGACCATGTCCACGGTGAGTGAGAGGCGCAAGGCACTGACCCGCAGCCTGACTGCGGTTGCGCTGCTAGGAGCCGGCGCGACGATCGGTGCGGCGGTCCTTCCGGAGCTCGCCATGATCTTCGTCGGCGGCGCGGAGTACGCCGCGATCGAGCCGAAGCTGTGGCTCTTCGCGATCCTCGGCACGTTCCTGTCGATGCTCCAGCTTCTCGTCTACGCAGTGATCGCACGCCAGGGCCAGCACTCCATCCACCTCGTGTGGGTGACGCTCGCCTGCATGGTCGCGCTCGGCCTCACCACGACCTCGGTCAGTGGCCTGCTCGCTGTCGTGATCGGTGCCGACGCGGTGCTCTTCGCCGCCCTGCTCGCGGTCAGCTACTGGATCGTGCGCCACCCTGCGCCCGTGCAGGAGACCGCACCGCGCACCACCGAGGCTGCCGCCGCCTGAGCCCGGCAGTCCGGCGGCGGCTCAGTGCGCGGCGTCGTGCCAGCTGCGGCCGGTGCCGACCGAGACGTCGAGCGGGACGGCCAGGTCCGCCGCGCCGCCCATCTCCTTGCGGACAAGGGCAGTCAGCGCTTCGGTCTCTCCCGCTGCCACCTCGAACACGAGCTCGTCGTGGACCTGGAGCAGCATCCGTGACCGCAGCCCAGCCTCGGCGATGGCCGCGTCGACGTTGAGCATCGCGACCTTGATCAGGTCGGCCGCAGAGCCCTGGATAGGCGCGTTGAGTGCCATGCGCTCGGCCATCTCGCGGCGCTGCCGGTTGTCGCTGGTGAGGTCCGGCAGGTAGCGCCGGCGGCCCATGATCGTCTCGGTGTAGCCGCTGCGGCGGGCCTCGTCGACGATGCCGCCGAGGTAGTCACGGATGCCGCCGAAGGTCTCGAAGTACTCCTCCATGAGCACCCGCGCCTCGGACGGCTCGATCTTGAGCTGTTGGGAAAGACCGAACGCCGAGAGGCCGTAGGCCAGGCCGTAGTTCATCGCCTTGATCTTGGCGCGGTGCTCGACGCTGACGGCATCAGCCGGAACGCCGAAGACCTTCGACGCCGTGATCGAGTGGAAGTCGTGGCCGGAGCGGAACGCCTCGATCAGCTGCTGGTCCTCCGACAGGTGAGCCATGATCCGCATCTCGATCTGGCTGTAGTCGGCGGTCATCAGGCATTCAAACTCGACGTCACCGCCCGATCCGACAATGAACGCCTCACGGATCCGGCGCCCCTCCTCGGTGCGGACCGGGATGTTCTGCAGGTTGGGGTCGGTGCTGCTGAGTCGACCCGTCGCCGCGATCAGCTGGTTGAACGTCGTGTGGATGCGACCGTCGGGCTGCACCGTCTTGAGCAGGCCCTCGACCGTCTGGCGCAGCCGCGTGACGTCGCGGTGGCGCAGCAGATACTCCAGGAACGGGTGCCCGGTCTTCTCGAAGAGCCCCTGCAGCGCATCCGCGTCGGTGGTCCAGCCCGTCTTGGTCTTCTTGGTCTTGGGCATGCCCAGTTCATCGAAGAGCACCACCTGGAGCTGCTTGGGCGAGCCGAGGTTGATCTCCTTGCCGATCACCGCAAACGCCTCGTCGGCCGCCTTGCGCACCTCGGCCGCGAAGTGCGCCTCGAGACCTTCGAGGTGGTCGATGTCGACCGCGATGCCGGTGCGCTCCAGCGTGGCCAGCCGCTGCTCGAGTGGGAGCTCCACCTCGGCCAGGAGCCGCGTGCCGCCGTGCTCGTCGACCTCGGTGTCGAGGACGGCAGCGAGCTCGAGGATCGCTCGAGCATGCAGCATCGCGGTCGTCGCAGCGTCGTCGCCCTCACCGAGGTCAGCAGCGTCGAAGAGCCCGTCCTGCTCCTGCGTCGTCTCCTGCCGGAGCTCGCGCTTGAGGTAGCGCAGGGTCAGGTCGCCGAGGTCGTAGGAGCGCTGGTCCGGCTGCACGAGGTACGCCGCGAGGGCCGTGTCGGTGACGAGTCCACCGAGCTCCCAACCCTGTGCGGACAAGGCCAGCGACGGCCCCTTGGCATCGTGCAGGACCTTGGGACGGTCGGCGGCCGCGAGCCACGAGGCGATCGCAGCGTCGTCCTCGACGCTCAACGCCGCCACGTCGACGTACGCCGCGTGGTCGGCCGCGTCGACGATCGCGAGGCCCTCCACCACGCCGGTGCCCGAGCCCCACTGGCCGCGCACCTGGACGCCCGCCAGCCCGGTGCCGAGCGAGGCCAGGAAGTCGGCGACCTCGCCCGCCGCCAGCTTGCGGCCATCGAGCGCGAAACCGGTGTCCTCGGCAACGGGCTCCTCAGCGGCACCGACCACGTCGAGCAGGCGGGTGCGGAGCTCGCCCCGGAACTCCAGCTCGTCGAGCAGCTCGAGCGCCACCGGGCGGTCCCACTCCTCACGGCCGAGCTCCTCGGGCCGCTTGTCGAGGGTCAGGTCGGTGACCAGCCGGTTGAGGTGCCGGTTGCGGATGACGTCGCCCAGGTGGGTGCGGAGGTTCTCGCCTGCCTTGCCGGTCACCTTGTCGACGTGCGTGATGAGGTTCTCAAGGCCGTCGTAGGTCGCGATCCACTTGGCCGCGGTCTTGGGCCCGACGCCCGGGACACCCGGCAGGTTGTCGCTGGTCTCGCCGACCAGAGCGGCCAGCTCGGGGTAGCGGTGCGGGGGAAGGCCGTACTTCTCCTCGACGGCTGCCGGGGTCATGCGGGCCAGGTCGGAGACGCCGCGCATCGGGTAGAGCACCGTCGTGGTGTCGTTGACCAGCTGCAGCGAGTCGCGGTCACCGGTGAGGATCAGGACGTCGAAGCCGTCGGCCGTCGCCTGGGTGGCCAATGTCGCGATGATGTCGTCGGCCTCGTAGCCGTCGTGCTCGAGATAGGTGATCCGCAGCGAGCGGAGCATCTCCTGGATCAGCGGGAGCTGGCTCTTGAACTCGTCAGGGGTCTTGTTGCGCTTGGCCTTGTACTCGGAGTACTCCGCCAGGCGGAAGGTCTGTCGCGAGACGTCGAAGGCCACCGCCACGTGGGTCGGCTGCTCGTCGCGCAGGACGTTGACCAGCATCGAGGTGAAGCCGTAGACCGCGTTGGTGTGCTGGCCCGTCGCGGTCGAGAAGTTCTCCACCGGAAGCGCAAAGAAGGCGCGGTAGGCCAGCGAGTGACCGTCGAGCAGAAGCAGGCGGGGGCGACCAGTGGCAAGCGACGTCTCAGGCACGGTGCGACTCTATCCGGGCCGACCGACCGCTCGTGCGCTGGAGGGATCGGGCAGGATGGCGTCATGACTCAATCTGCACTGCCCGAGTCCATCGATGGCATCCCCGTCGACGAGCTCCTTGCGATCATCCCGATGGGCGCGCTCAACGACAAGATGGGGATCACTCTGCTCGAGGCGTCTGCCGACCGTCTGGTCGCGACGATGCCGGTCGAGGGCAACACCCAGCCCTTCATGCTCCTGCACGGTGGCGCATCGGTGGTCCTCGCGGAAACACTCGGATCCCTCGGTGCTGGCATCCACGCGTATCCCGACAAGGTCCCGGTCGGCGTCGACATCAACGCCACCCATCACCGGGCAGCAACCTCGGGTCTGGTTACCGGAGTCGCGACGGCCATCCACCGCGGCCGCACGTCCGCGGCATACGAGATCGTGATCACCGACGAAAGCGGCAGGCGCTTGTGCACGTCGCGGATCACGCTTGCGCTGATCGCCGCGCCGAAGGGCTGACCGCTCAGCTCAGACTGCGTCCTGGCTGCGGCGCATCGAACGACGCGCGGCCAGGACCTGGCTGAGGTTGCGCTGCTGCGCCGGTACGCCGCGGACCACGGCCGGCACGTCGATCGGCAGGCGGGCGCGGAGTGCGGCGGTCGGGGCAACGCGAAGCGTGGCAGCCTGGGTCAGCCCGATGCGGGCCAGGAAGCGGTTGGTGTCGCGAGACGCGCCGCTGGAGATGCTGACGACGTGGGCGATGCCCTGCTCCTCCGCCCAGGAGACCGCGGCCTCCATCAGGCCCCGCGCGACGCCGCGACGACGGAACTCCTCATGCACCTTCAGCAGGCTGGCGAAGACCGCCTGATCGCTGGTGAGTGGCATCAGCGGCCCGACACGCAGGTAGATCGCACCCACGATCCGGCCGTTGACCTCCGCGACTGCGATGCGCTCACGGTCACTGGCCAGGACCTTGCGCACCGTCGACGGAACGTCGTGGCGCGTGATCTCCTGCTGACCGGTGCGTCCGATCCGCGACTGCCACAGCTCCATCAGGCCATCGGCGTCATCCAGCTCGACCGCCCTGACGTGGAACGAAGCACGACTCATGACATACCTCCCCCGCTCGACAGACACAACGTCCCCCGTTGCAACCCCCGTTGCGGGTCTCTGACCCGCAGGAAGCCTACGCCCCGGTTCAGGGGCTGTCTCCCCTCCCCCGATTTCCGTCGCGAGCTTCCTCGGCCAGTCCCGTTGACGTAACGGTTCGCTAACGACATGGTTCGAGACGAAAGAGGCAGATCACCCGGGTCTAGCGTGGCCCGAAAGATCCCGCCTGCCTCGGGCAGCTCCCGTCAGTTTGTTCGTTCTACGAAAGGTCTTGACGTGAATCGACGTACCTCCACCTGGGCGAAGGCGACTGCCACCTCGGCAGTCCTCGCCCTCGCGCTCTCCGCCTGCGGCGCCGAGGAGAAGAAGGACGAGGAGGTGGACAAGCCGGTTGCCGCCAAGGGCGACGGCGTCCTCACCTTCGGCTCCCTGCTCCCTGCCACGGGCAGCCTTGCCTTCCTCGGCCCGCCGGAGTTCGCCGGCGTCGACCTCGCGGTCAAGGACATCAACGCTGCTGGCGGCGTCCTCGGCAAGGACGTCGCGCACGTCCGCGCCGACTCGGGCGACACCGACTCGGGCATCGCCCCGGCGGAGACCGACAAGCTCCTCGACAAGGGCGCCGACGTCATCGTCGGTGCAGCCTCGTCGGGTGTCTCGATGACCGTGGTCGACAAGATCATGTCGTCCGGCGCGGTCATGTTCTCGCCCGCCAACACGTCGACCGACTTCGACAACGGCAAGTTCGCCAAGCCGGACAACTACTTCCGCACGGCACCGTCCGACATCCTCCAGGGTGCCGTGATGGCCAACCTGCTGCTCCAGGACGGCCGCAAGAACGTCGCGATCCTGGCCCGTCAGGACGCCTACGGCGAGACCCTCGCCGAGGAGGTCAAGAAGAACCTCGAGGCGGCCGGCTCCAAGGTTGCCGACACCGTCTTCTACGGCGAGAAGGCCCAGTCCTACGACTCCCAGGTCACCGAGATCGCGGGTTCCGGCGCGGACGCCATCCTCCTGATCGCCTTCGAGGAGACCACCTCGATCATCCCGCAGTTGATCGCCTCCAAGGTCGGCCCGCAGGACGTCCCGACGTACTTCGTCGACGGCAACACCGCCGACTACAGCAAGGACGCCACCGCGCCCCTGCCGCCCGGCACCCTCAAGGGCACGAAGGGCACGATCCCGGGCGCCGAGACCGCCAAGGACTTCAAGTCGCGCCTGCTCGAGATCGACCCGAAGCTGAAGGACTGGGCCTACGCGGCTGAGTCCTACGACGCCACCATCGTCTCGGCACTCGCGGCCATCGCGGCCGAGAGCGACGCGGGCAACGACGTCGCTGCCAACATCGTCGACGTCACCACCGGCGGCGAGAAGTGCACGACGTTCAAGGACTGCGCAGCCCTGCTCGCTGACGGTGAGGACATCGACTACGACGGTGTCTCCGGCCCGATCGAGCTCGGCGAGACCGGCAGCCCGACTGCGGCGTCCATCGGCATCTACGAGTACGACGCAGCCAACAAGATCAGCGCCATCGACTACATCTCCGGCACGATCTGATCCAGCACATCAAGGAAGGGCCCCGGAGCTTCGGCTCGGGGGCCCTTCTCTTGTGGTGCGTCGTGCGTCGGCAGGTCGTGCGCTGGTACGTCGCTCAGCCCGTCTTGCCGAGCGTGCCGAGGTAGAGCTCGATCACCTTCGGGTCATCGGCGAGCGCGCGTCCCGTGCCGGTGTAGGCGTTGCGTCCCTGGTCGAGGACGTAACCGCGGTCGCAGATCTGCAGGCAGCGGCGGGCGTTCTGCTCGACCATGATCACCGAGACGCCGGCCTTGTTGATCTTGCGGGTCTGCACGAAGACCTCGTCCTGCATGACCGGCGACAGGCCGGCGGACGGCTCGTCGAGCAGCAGCACCGAGGGGTTCATCATCAGCGCCCGGCCCATGGCGACCATCTGCCGCTCACCACCGGACAGGGAGCCGGCCCGCTGCGCACGGCGGGTGCCCAGTGTGGGGAAGAGGTCCGTCACGAACCCGAACCGCTCGGCGAACGTCTTGGGCCGCTGGTAGCAGCCCATCTGGAGGTTCTCCTCAATGGTGAGGCTCGGAAAGACGTTGTTGGTCTGCGGCACGAAACCGATGCCGCGCGCGACCAGTTGGTCGGCGCGCAGGTCGGTGATCGGCTCACCTTCGAGCACGACAGAGCCCGTGTGCACCTTCACCAGGCCGAAGAGCGCCTTCAGGAGGGTCGACTTGCCGGCACCGTTGGGCCCGATGATCCCGACCAATTCGCCGCGCTGGCAGTAGAGGTCGGCGCCGTTGAGGATGTTGACGCCGGGGAGGTAGCCGGCGATCAGGTTGTCAGCCCTCAGGACCGCTCCCTCGGCAGCGGCTACATGCGCCGCGCGGAGGGCCGCCACATCATCGCTGGTGGGCTCGCTCATGGCTGCTCTCCTTCGGTCTGGCCAAGCTCCTCGAGAACCTCGGCCTCGACGATCTGCTCGACCTCGCTGAGGTCGGCGTCGTGGTGGGCGCCCAGGTAGGCGTCGATCACCTTCGGGTCCGCCATGACCTCGGTGGGCGTGCCCTGGGCGACGATCTGGCCCTGGGCCATGACGATCACCCAGTCGGAGATGTCGCGGACCATGTCCATGTCGTGCTCGACGAAGAGCACGGTGCGGCCCTCGTCGCGCAGCGACTTCACGTGGCCGAGGAGTGACTGCTTGAGGGCCGGGTTGACTCCGGCCATCGGCTCGTCGAGCATGATCAGCTCTGGGTCCACCATCAACGCTCGGGCCATCTCGAGAAGCTTGCGCTGACCACCCGAGAGCGATCCAGCGAAGTCCTCGCGCTTGGCGTCGAGCTTGAAGCGGGCCAGCAGGTCGTCCGCGCGGGCCGTGATCTCCTGCTCCTGGCTGCTCCACAGCGCCCGGAACGGAGCGGCCCAGAGTCGCTCGCCGCGCTGCGCGGTGGCTCCCAGTCGCATGTTCTCGATGACGGTGAGCTTGGCCAGCACCTTGGTGAGCTGGAACGTCCGGACCATGCCGAGGCGCGCCACCCGGAACGCAGGTACGCCGGCCAGCGAGCGTCCGTTGAACGCCCACTCTCCACTGTCGGGACGGTCGAACCCGGTGAGCAGGTTGAACAGCGTTGTCTTGCCGGCGCCGTTGGGGCCGATCAGTGCGGTGATCTTGCCGCGCGGGATCTCGATGCTCTCGACGTCGACGGCGGTGAGGCCGCCGAACCGGCGCGTGATGTTGTTGCCGACGATGATCGGGCCGGCGGCGACCTCGAGGTCACCGGCCTCGACTGCGGCGTTGATGTCAGCGGGCATCGATTGCGATCTCCCTCCGGTCGCCGAAGATCCCCTGGGGTCGGTAGATCATCAGCAGCATGAGCGCCAGGCCGGTCACGATGTAACGGACCAGACTGGCCTGGGTGCTGTCCATCAGCCACGTCGGAAGGATCGGGTCCGCACCCTCGGTGAGCTGGCCGAAGACCGAGCCGAGGCCAGCGAGCAGGAACCAGAAGATGATCGAGCCGACCACCGGGCCGAGGACCCGCGCAGCACCACCGAGCAGGAGCGCGGTGTAGGCGAAGAACGTGATGTTGGTGCTGTAGTCGCTGGGAACGACCGACGACTGCTTGAGGGCCAGGAAGAGGCCAGCCAGACCGCCGAACATGCCGCCGAGGATCAGCGCCTGCATCTTGTAGGCGAAGACGTTCTTGCCGAGCGACCGCACGGCGTCCTCGTCCTCACGGATCGACCGCAGCACCCGGCCCCACGGGCTCCGCATGAGCGCCCAGACCAGCAGGCAACCAAGGCCGACCAGCACCCAGCCGACCACGGCGGACCAGAGGTCGTCGCGGCTGAGCCGGAAGATCCCGAGGTCGAGCGGCCCGGAGAACGGGTTCAGCGACTTGAAGGTGCTCGAGTAGCCGTTGAGGCCGTTCGATCCACCGAAGGTGTCCTTCATCTCCACCGAGCCGACGATCAAGCGGATGATCTCGGCCGCGGCAATGGTGACGATGGCCAGGTAGTCGGCTCGCAGCCTCAGCGTCGGAGCACCCAGGAGGATCGCCAGGATCACGGGGGCGACCAGCGCGAAGCCGACGCCGACCCAGAACGGCATGCCCAGCGTCACGACAGTGACCGACAGCGCGTACGCGCTGACCGCCATGAAGCCGGCCTGGCCGAAGTTCAGCAACCCGGTGTAGCCGAAGTGGATGTTGAGGCCGATCGCCGCGAGGGCGAAGACGACCGCGTTGGGACCCAGCGCCTGGGTGAGCGCGGTCCGCAGGATCTCGATGATGTCCATCTCGCCGCCCCTAACCAATCCGCTCTCGGTGACCCAGGATGCCTTGTGGCCGGACCAGCAGGATCAGGATCAGCACCACGAGGGCGCCGACTTCCTTGATCGAGGACGGCACTCCGAACAGCGGACCGACCTCCACCATCAGGCCGATCACCATCGAGCCGATCAGGGCACCCCAGATGGTGCCGAGACCGCCCAGGGTCACCGCCGCGAAGACCAGCAGCAGCATCTTGAAGCCCATCAGGAAGTTGACCTGGCTGTTGACGGCGAGCAGCACGCCGGCGAGTGCCGACAGCGCCGTGCCGACGATCCAGGCCCAGGCGATGACGCCGTCGACCCGCATGCCCGATGACGCAGCGAGGGCGGGATTGTCGGAGACGGCCCGCATCGCCTTGCCGAGCCGGGTCTTCATCAGCGCCACGCACACGGCAGCGAGCGCCACGATCGCGACCAGGAGGATGACGATCTCCTTGTCGGCCAGCGACACGATGCCGTAGTCGTGGCGGGCCTGGCCGGTGTACCTCGACAGCGACTTGGTCGAGCCGCCGAAGAAGTACTGGTAGATGCTCCGCAGGAAGATGCCGAAGCCGATCGACACGATCATCATCGCGATCAGGCCGGTCCCCCGCGAGCGCAGCGGGCGCCACAGCGCCCGGTCCTGCGCCCAGCCGAATCCGGCACCGAGCAGCACCGCGAGCACACCGGCCACGATCACCGGGAATCCGAGCTGCCGGTCGAAGAACCAGGTGGCGACACCGCCGAGGGTCACCAGCTCACCGTGCGAGAAGTTCGTGAGTCCGGTGGCACCGAAGATCAGCGACAGACCCAGCGCGGCCAACGCGACGATCAGGCCGAACTTCACGCCCGAGACGATGCTGGAGCTGAGGTCATCGGCAAAGCTCGAGGTGTCGGCCTTCTCGACGCCGATCGGGAACAGCGCGAAGTTGGTCGGCCCGTCGAGACGCACGGTCACCGTCAGCTCGTTGGCAGTGTCCTCGTCGAGCACGATCCCCGCAGGAAGCGTCTTCTCGTCGAGAGTGACGGTGTACGTGCCCTTCTCGGGGACCGGCAGCACTGCGCGACCGTCGGCATCGGTCTCGGCTGAGCCGAGTTCGCCGCCGTCGTTGCTCACCACGAGTCGAACGCCGGGAACCGGGGTCGAATTGCCCTCGGCATCCTTGTTCGACTCATCGGTGAGGGTGACCGTGATTGCCGTGTCATCGCCGGGTGCGGCCACCGGAGCCGTCGCAAGCGCCTGGGCCGGAAGGGCCAGAACGATCGCGACGAGGGTGACCAGGAGCAAGGCAACTGCCCTGACTCTTGGAGCCACAGGAGAACTCCCGTTCGTCTCGTCAAATGGATTGTTTGGCAGTCTAGGGGTGGAGGCCCCCTACACCCCTAGACCTTCGCCAGGTCCGGCGTGGCCGAAGCCAATCGGTGACAAACCGTGACCGGCCCGAGACAAAATCAGGGCACGCGGGACGATCAGCTCGCGGTCTCGCCCGGACCGTGGGTGAGCACGCCGTCAGCGACCTGCCGCATCGACAGGCGAAGGTCCATCGCGGTCTTCTGGATCCACCGGAAAGCGTCAGGCTCGGAGAGGCCCAGGTCCTTCTGCAGGACGCTCTTGGCGCGGTCCACGGCCTTGCGGGTCTCGAGGCGCTCGGTGAGGTCACCGACCTCCGTCTCGAGCGCTTGCAGCTCGGCGAACCGGCTCATCGCCATCTCGATGGCCGGCACCAGGTCGTTGCGGCTGAACGGCTTGACGAGGTACGCCATCGCACCCGCGTCCCGCGCACGCTCCACCAGGTCACGCTGGGCGAAGGCGGTCAGGATGACCACGGGCGCGATCCGCTGCTCGGCGATGCGCTGCGCCGCGGCGATGCCGTCGAGCTTGGGCATCTTCACGTCACACACGACCAGGTCAGGGCGGAGCTCCTCCGCCAGCGCGATCGCCTGCTCGCCATCCGCGGCCTGCCCGACGACGTCGTACCCCTCCTCGACGAGCATCTCGGCGAGGTCCATGCGGATGAGGGCCTCGTCCTCGGCGATGAGGACACGGGGCTTTGTGGAGACGGTCACGCCGCGATGCTAACCGGGGTGGCACTCCCCCGCATCTTGACGGGGCAAAGCCAGCGCTAACATTGGCCGCTGTTAGCCGGGTTGGCGGAATGGCATACGCGACGAGCTCAAACCTCGTTGCCCGAAAGGGCTTGTGGGTTCGAATCCCACACTCGGCACCAGCAGAGCGGCGATCCTTGTGGAACCTGCCAGCCGATTGTCGGTGGCTCGGAACAGACTGACCCCGTGCCCCACGTTCGCTCGGACGCCGTCGTCGCCAGCGCACTTGC
Organism: Nocardioides cavernaquae; assembly: GCF_003600895.1. Taxonomy (NCBI): domain Bacteria; kingdom Bacillati; phylum Actinomycetota; class Actinomycetes; order Propionibacteriales; family Nocardioidaceae; genus Nocardioides; species Nocardioides cavernaquae. The sequence goes on along the minus strand of NZ_QYRP01000002.1, from coordinate 2,658,521 downwards.
TGCCTCAGATCGCGGCCTAGCGGATGCTGAGAATGCACGGATTCATGGGGTCGCGATCAAGACGATCCGGCGATGGCGTCGCCTGTATCAGCGCCGCGGGCTCCCTCGGGGTCAAGCTCATTCACATGTGCCGTGCCCCCGGTGCGAAGAAGCCGACCTGGATCAGCGGGCCTATGCCGAGCTCCTCGGCTGGTACCTCGGCGACGGGCACATCAGCCTCGCGCCTCGGGGCGTCTATGGCCTGCACATCGTGAATGACCAGAAGTACGTGGAGTTGAACCGGCACATCATCGAGCTGATGAAGTTGGTGAAGCCAGGAGGACAACCGCACACCCGCCTCCGACCGGGTGCCGTCATCACTACGGTGAGTTGGAAACACTGGCCCTGCCTGTTTCCGCAACACGGTCCAGGACGCAAGCATGACCGACTCATCGAGCTCGACCAATGGCAGAAGGACATCGTGTCGGCACACCCGGCCGACTTCGTTCGCGGACTGTTCCACTCCGATGGGGCGCGCTCAGCCAACTGGACTCGGAAGTTGGTCGCCGGAGAAATGAAGCGCTACGACTATCCACGCTGGCAGTTCAGCAACAACTCCGACGACATTCGCGCTCTCTGCTGCTGGGCGCTGGACCTGCTCGACATCCCTTGGAAGCAGTCCAGCTGGAAGACCATCTCCGTCTCGCGCCGACCGGCTGTTGCTCGACTCGACCGCCTGATCGGCCTCAAGGCCTAACGGATGCCATCCTCAGGCATGCACCGGAATCATGTCCTCCGAGATCTTCAGCCTTCCCCTGCAGCGTCGGGGCTGCTGTGGGCGTGATCCGAGGGCTGACCTTCGACCCAGCGATGCTTGTTCAGAGCGATCTCATGCCCGATCCGCTCTGGGGCACTGAGTGCCTCGCCTTCAACCTCCAGGTAGACCTCGATAACTACGCGACGGCCGCCGTCGAGGAGGTACTCGACGTCCTATACCCGGGATTGCCCACCCAGCATCTTGTGCCGTCTACCGCGCTTCACATCTCGGTTCTGAACATTATTCGGGCTCGGAGTCCGAACTCGCGGCGCGAGAAGGTAGCGCAGTGGGACCGGCACCAGGAGCACTGGCTCGCCGCCATAGATGCAACTGCGAACGAAACTACGCCGTTCGAGATCGACCTGACTGAGCTCTTGCCCGCATCGTCAGGGGTCGTCGCCGTCGCGCGCAACTGCCCAGAACTTGTCGACCTTCGCCGTCGACTTGCCAGCTCAATGGGCCTCGACACCGGTCCTGTCCCCGAGCTCTGCCACGCGACCGTCATGAGGTTCGGTCCTGTCGTGCCCAAGCTGGCTGGCTTGACCCAGATCCTCGACGATCTCGCCATCCGGGTGACTACGCAAGTGACCGCCCTGCGCACTGTCCGCGAACTCGTCTATCCATCACTGGTTCGCGAAACCCTGCGAGAGCATCCACTTGAGCAATCCACCTGAAACCGGTCAGCGCAGCGAGCGGTAGGCCGGGGTGACCTCGTTGATCGCGTCACCCATGCGGTGGACCCGCAGCGCGTTGGTCGAGCCGGGGATGCCCGGAGGCGAGCCGGCGATGATGACGACGAGGTCACCCTCGTTGACGCGACCGATCTTGAGGAGCTGCTCGTCGACCTGCCGCACCATCTGGTCGGTGTGCTCGACCATGACGGTCTTGAAGGTCTCGACACCCCAGGCCAGCGAGAGCTGCGAGCGGGTGGTGGCCTCGGGGGTGAAGGCGAGGATCGGGATCGGACCGCGGTAGCGCGAGAGCCGCCGGGCCGAGTCGCCGCTCGTGGTGAAGGCGACAAGGTACTTCGCGCCCACCCGCTCGGCGACCTCGGCGGCCGCCTTGGCGATGATGCCGCCCGTGGTGCGCGGGTTCCAGTCGAGGGCACGCATGTGGTCGAGGCTGTGGTCCTCGGCGGCAGCCAGGATCCGCGCCATCGTCTCGACGGCCACGATCGGGTAGTCCCCGACGCTCGTCTCGCCCGAGAGCATGACCGCGTCGGCGCCGTCGATGATCGCGTTGGCGACGTCGGAGGCCTCGGCGCGGGTCGGCGCCGGTGACTTGATCATCGACTCGAGCATCTGGGTGGCCACGATGACCGGCTTCGCGTTCTGCCGGCACAGGTCGATGATCCGCTTCTGGATGAAGGGAACCTGCTCGAGCGGACACTCGACGCCCAGGTCACCACGGGCGACCATGACGCCGTCGAATGCCTCGACGATCTCCTCGAGCGCGTCGACCGCCTGCGGCTTCTCCACCTTGGCGATGACCGGGACCAGACGACCCTCTTCGCGCATGATCTTGCGGACGTCCTCGGCGTCAGCAGCGCTGCGCACGAAGGAGAGGGCGATGAAGTCGACGCCCAGGGCGAGCGCGAAGCGCAGGTCCTCGATGTCCTTCTCCGACATTGCGGGCACGTTCACGGGCACGCCGGGCAGGTTGATGCCCTTGTTGTCACTGACCCAGCCGCCCACGACGACCTCGGTGTGCACGTCGTCGCCGTCGACGCCCGTGACCCGCAGCCGGACCTTGCCGTCGTCGATCAGCAGCGGGTCGCCGGTCTTCACATCGCCCGGCAGCCCCTTGTACGTCGTGCCGCTGACCATGCGGTCACCGTCGACGCTGCGGGTGGTGATGCACCAGGCCTGGCCCTTCTGCAGCCGGACCGGCCCACCGGAGAAGCGCTCGAGGCGGATCTTGGGCCCCTGCAGGTCGGCGAAGATCGCCACCCCGCGTCCGCGGGCATCGGCTGCGGTCCGCACCCGGCCATAGACCTCGGCGTGGTCCTCCTGGGACCCGTGGCTCATGTTCATCCGGGCAACGTCCATGCCCGCGTCGACCAGCGCCTGGATCTGCTCCTGGCTCGAGGTGACGGGGCCCAGCGTGCACACGATCTTTGCTCTACGCACACCCCGACCCTAGTGGCCAGCGACGGTTACCACCCAGTCACCCCGGGCAAACGTCTGACGAAATGAGGGCGACCCGGTGTCCCTGTCTCCAGAGTCACCGGGTCGCCCAGCGGATCAAGCCGGTGGATCAGGCCATCAGGGGTCGTGCGGTCGGCGGGATCGGCGCGGGAAGCGTCGTCGAGCCGGTGAGGTACTTGTCCACCGCGGCGGCAGCCGAGCGGCCCTCAGCGATCGCCCACACGATGAGCGACTGCCCACGACCGGCGTCGCCCGCGACGTACACGCCGTCGACGGACGAGGCGTAGTCCAGGTCGCGCTTGACGTTGCCACGCTCGTCGAGCTCGACACCGAGCTGCTCGATGACGCCGGGCTTCTCGGGACCGACGAAGCCCATAGCGAAGAGCACGAGCTCGGCCATGATCTCGCGCTCGGTGCCCTCGACCGGCTGGAACTTCGAGTCCACCTCGGTCACCTTGAGTGCGCGGACGTTGCCGTCGGCGTCGCCCAGGAACTCCACGGTCGAGGTGGCGTAGACGCGCTCGCCACCCTCCTCGTGGGCCGAGGAGACGCGGTAGGTCATCGGGTACGTCGGCCAGGGCTGTCCGTCGGGACGGTCCTCGGTCGGACGCGGCATGATCTCCAGCTGGGTGATCGACTTCGCGCCGTGGCGGATCGAGGTGCCGAGGCAGTCAGCACCCGTGTCACCGCCACCGATGATGACGACGTTCTTGTCGGTGGCCATGATCTGGCCGTCCACCGTGTCGCCCACAGCAGCGCGGTTGGCCTGCGGCAGGAACTCCATCGCCTGGTGGATGCCCTTGAGCTCGCGGCCCGGGACCGGCAGGTCACGGGCGACGGTCGAGCCCATGGCGAGCACGACTGCGTCGTACCGCTCGCGGAGCTGGGCGCCGGTGAGGTCCTCGCCGACGTTGACGCCGGTGCGGAAGACGGTGCCCTCGCGCTTCATCTGGTCGAGGCGACGGTCGACGTGCGCCTTCTCCATCTTGAACTCGGGGATGCCGTAGCGGAGCAGGCCACCGATGCGGTCGGCACGCTCGTAGACGGCGACCGTGTGACCGGCGCGGGTCAGCTGCTGCGCAGCGGCCAGGCCAGCAGGGCCCGAGCCGATGACGGCGACGGTCTTGCCCGAGAGCCACTCCGGCGGCTGGGGCCGGACGAAGCCGGACTCCCACGCCTTGTCGATGATCGAGACCTCGACGTTCTTGATGGTCACCGGGTCCTGGTTGATGCCGAGGACACAGGCCGTCTCACAGGGAGCCGGGCACAGGCGACCGGTGAACTCCGGGAAGTTGTTGGTCGCGTGGAGACGCTCGATCGCGCCTTCCCAGTCGTTGCGCCAGACCAGGTCGTTCCACTCGGGAATGATGTTGCCGAGCGGGCAGCCCTGGTGGCAGAACGGGATGCCGCAGTCCATGCAGCGCCCGGCCTGCTTGACGATGATCGGAAGCAGGGTCCGCCCGATGCCTCCATCGGGGTAGACCTCCTTCCAGTCAGTGACGCGCTCGTCGACGGGGCGACGGGTCGCGACCTGGCGGCCTTCCTTCAGAAAGCCCTTCGGGTCAGCCATGGAGGACCTCCATAATCCGTGCGGCGGCCTCGTCCTCGTTGAGACCCTCTTCGAGGGCCTCCTCACGAGCTTCGAGAACGCGCTTGTAGTCGCTGGGCATGACCTCGGTGAAGCGCGGCAGGGCGGCTTCCCAGTCGGCGAGCAGCTCCTCGGCGACCGCGGAACCGGTCTCCTCGAAGTGCTTGGTCACGATCGCCTTGAGCTCGTCGGCAGCCTTGCCGGTGACCGGCTCGAGCTCCACGAGTTCCTGGTTGACGCGGAACGGCTTCAGGTCGAGCACGTAGGCAACACCGCCGGACATGCCCGCGGCGAAGTTGCGGCCGGTCTTGCCGAGCACGACGACACGACCACCGGTCATGTACTCGCAGCCGTGGTCGCCCACACCCTCGGTCACGACGGTTGCGCCCGAGTTGCGGACACAGCACCGCTCGCCGACACCACCGCGCAGGTAGATCTCGCCACCGGTCGCGCCGTAGGCGATCGTGTTGCCGGCGATGATGTGCTCGTTGGCCTTGAACGTCGCAGCGCGGTCCGGGCGGATCACGATGCGGCCGCCCGAGAGACCCTTGCCGACGTAGTCGTTGCCGTCGCCCTCGAGGCGCAGCGTGACGCCCTTGGGGACGAACGCACCGAACGACTGACCCGCAGCACCGGTGAAGGTGATGTCGATCGTGTCGTCGGGCAGGCCCGCGCCGCGGTAGCGCTTGGTGACCTCGTGGCCGAGCATCGTGCCGACCGTGCGGTTGAGGTTGCGGACCTCGAGCTGCGCACGCACGGGCTCACCGGACTCGAGCGCCGGCTGGGCGATCGCGATGAGCTCGTTGTCGAGCGCCTTGTCGAGACCGTGGTCCTGGCCCTGCGAGTTGAACAGGGTCTGGCCGTCGTACTGGCCGTGATCGCCCGCGGGGTCGACCTTGTGCAGGATCGGGGTCAGGTCGAGACCCGACGCCTTCCAGTAGTTGACCGCGTCGCGGATGTCGAGCGCCTCGACGTGGCCGACGGCCTCCTCGAGCGTGCGGAAACCGAGCTCGGCGAGGAGCTCACGCACCTCCTCAGCGATGTACTCGAAGAAGTTCACGACGAACTCGGGCTTGCCGGAGTAGCGGCTACGCAGAACGGGGTTCTGCGTGGCGACGCCGACCGGGCAGGTGTCGAGGTGGCAGACGCGCATCATGATGCAGCCGCTGACGACGAGGGGCGCGGTCGCGAAACCGAACTCCTCGGCACCCAGCAGGGCGGCGATGACGACGTCACGACCGGTCTTGAGCTGGCCGTCGGTCTGCACGACGATGCGGTCGCGCAGGCCGTTGAGCAGCAGGGTCTGCTGGGTCTCGGCGAGACCGAGCTCCCAGGGGCCACCCGCGTGCTTGAGCGAGGTCAGCGGCGAAGCGCCGGTGCCACCGTCGTGACCGGAGATCAGGACGACGTCCGCGTGGGCCTTGGAGACACCCGCGGCAACCGTGCCGACGCCGACCTCGGAGACCAGCTTCACGTGGACCCGAGCCGCCGGGTTGGCGTTCTTCAGGTCGTGGATCAGCTGGGCCAGGTCCTCGATCGAGTAGATGTCGTGGTGCGGCGGCGGGGAGATCAGGCCCACGCCGGGGGTCGAGTGCCGGGTCTTGGCCACCCACGGGTAGACCTTGTGACCGGGCAGCTGGCCACCCTCGCCGGGCTTGGCACCCTGCGCCATCTTGATCTGGATGTCGTCGGAGTTCGTGAGGTACTCCGAGGTGACGCCGAAGCGTCCCGAGGCAACCTGCTTGATCGACGAGCGACGCTTCGGGTCGTAGAGACGGTCGGCGTCCTCGCCACCCTCACCGGTGTTGGACTTCGCACCGATCGAGTTCATGGCGACAGCCAGCGTCTCGTGCGCCTCCTGCGAGATGGAGCCGTAGGACATGGCACCGGTCGAGAACCGCTTGACGATCTCGCTGACCGGCTCGACCTCGTCGATGCTGATCGGCTCGCGGCCATCGGCGAACTTGAACAGGCCACGCAGCGTCATCAGCCGCTCGGACTGCTCGTCGATCCGGGCGGTGTACTGCTTGAACACGTCGTAGCGACCCTGGCGGGTGGCGTGCTGCAGCCGGAAGACCGTCTCCGGGTCGAACAGGTGCGGCTCGCCCTCACGACGCCACTGGTACTCGCCGCCGATGGGCAGCTCGCGGTGGGCCGGCGCGATGCCGTCCTTCGGGTACGCCGTGGCGTGCCGCCTGGCGACCTCCTCGGCGATGGTCTCGAGCTCGATGCCGCCGAGCTTGGACGTCGTGCCGGTGAAGTACTTGTCGACGACCGACTGCGAGAGACCGATGCACTCGAAGATCTGGGCACCGGTGTAGGACGCGACGGTCGAGACGCCCATCTTCGACATGACCTTGAGGACGCCCTTGCCGAGGCCCTTGATCAGGTGCTTGACGGCGACCTCGGGGTCGACCTTGACGAAGTGACCGTCGCGAGCGAGGTCCTCGACGGTCTCCATGGCAAGGTACGGGTTGACCGCGGTCGCGCCGTAGCCGACCAGCAGCGCGACGTGGTGGACCTCGCGCACGTCGCCGGCCTCGATGACCAGGCCGACCTGCGTGCGGGTCTTCTCGCGCACCAGGTGGTGGTGCACGGCACCGGTGAGGAGCAGCGACGGGATCGGCGCGAGCTCCGCAGTCGAGTGACGGTCGGACAGAACGATGATCCGGGCACCCTCGGCGATCGCGGCCGAGACCTCGGCGCAGATCTCGTCGATGCGCGCGGCCAGCGCGTCGCCACCGCCGTCGACCTTGTACAGGCCGCGGGAGACGTGGGCGATGAAGCCGGGCTTGTCGCCGTCACGGTTGATGTGACGGATCTTGGCCAGGTCGTCGTTGCTGATCACCGGGAACTGCAGGACCACCTGGCGACAGGAGTCCGGCGACGGCTCGAGCAGGTTGGACTCCGGACCGATGGTGCCGTAGAGCGAGGTGACGAGCTCCTCGCGGATGGCGTCCAGCGGCGGGTTCGTGACCTGCGCGAAGAGCTGCGCGAAGTAGTCGAAGAGCAGACGCGGCTTCTCGCTGAGCGCGGCGATGGGCGAGTCGGTGCCCATCGAACCGAGCGCCTCCATGCCGGTGTTGGCCATCGGCGAGAGGATGACGCGCAGCTCTTCCTCGGTGTAGCCGAAGACCTGCTGGCGGCGGGTGACCGACGCGTGCGTGTGCACGATGTGCTCAAGGTCGGGCAGCTGCTCGAGGCGGATCAGGCCACCGTCGAGCCACTCCTGGTAGGGGTGCTCTGCAGCGAGGGCGTCCTTGAACTCGTCGTCCTCGACGATGCGGTGCTCAGCGGTGTCGATGAGCAGCATCTTGCCGGGCTGCATGCGGCCCTTGCGGACGATCTTCTCGGGCGCGATGTCGTGGAGGACACCGGCCTCGGAGCCGTAGATGACCAGGCCGTCGTCGGTGACCCAGAAGCGACCGGGGCGCAGACCGTTGCGGTCGAGGACCGCGCCGACCTGGGTGCCGTCGGTGAAGACCATGTTGGCGGGGCCGTCCCACGGCTCCATCACGGTGGAGTGGAACTCGTAGAACGCGCGGCGCTTCTCGTCCATCTCGCCGTGGTTCTCCCACGCCTCGGGGATCATCATCAGCACGGCGTGCGGCAGCGAGCGGCCACCGAGGTGGACCAGCTCGAGGACCTCGTCGAACGACGCGGAGTCGGAGGCCTCGGGGTCGCAGATCGGGTAGAGGCGAGCGAGGTCGCCCGGGATGGCGTCGGAGGCCAGGAGGGCCTCACGGGCACGCATCCAGTTGCGGTTGCCCTTGACCGTGTTGATCTCACCGTTGTGCGCGATGAAGCGGAACGGGTGGGCCAGCGGCCAGCTCGGGAACGTGTTCGTGGAGAAGCGCGAGTGCACCACGGCGACTGCCGACGCGACGCGCTCGTCGACGAGGTCGGGGAAGACCTTGTCGAGCTGGTCGGTCGTCAGCATGCCCTTGTAGGCGATCGTGCGCGAGGAGAGCGACGGGAAGTAGGCGCCGGTCTCGTGCTCGGCACGCTTGCGCAGGCAGAAGGCCTGGCGGTCCAGCGGGAGCCCGGTGAGGGCTTCCGTGCCGGCGACGAAGAGCTGCTCGAAGGCAGGCATGCACGACAGCGCAGTCGCGCCGAGCATGTCGGTGACCACGGGGACCGTGCGCCAGCCGAGGACCTTGAGGCCCTCCTCGACCGCGAGCTCCTCGATACGCTGGCGCGTCTTCGCAACGGCGTCGGCGTCACCCGGGATGAAGGCGGTGCCCGCGGCGTAGGCGCCGGCGGCCGGAAGGTCGAAGTCCACGACATCGCGGAAGAACGCGTCCGGCACCTGGAACAGGATGCCCGCGCCGTCGCCCGAGTTGGGCTCGGCGCCGGTGGCACCGCGGTGCTCGAGGTTGCGGAGCGCAGTGAGCGCCTTCGCAACGATGTCGTGGCTGGCCACGCCGGTCAGGGTCGCAACAAAGGCCACGCCGCACGCATCGTGCTCGTGGTTTCCGTCGTACAGCCCTTGGGGCGGCGGGAATGCGTGCATGGGCATTCTCCCGTCGTCGTCTGCGCCGCGCCCTGAAGGCGCGACGAATCGGCATTGCAGATCAATGATGAAGATGCAGGGGACGACATTGGCCCAAGCGGAAGCGCCAGACTACCACCACGGCCCTTTCGGGCCTCCTCCGGTTTTCGCGGCCGAGGCCGACGTGACGGGCGTCTCAGAGACAGTTGCTGGTGCCCTGGTCGCGCACGACGCCATCCGTGGTGATGTAGCGCCACGTGTAGCTCGACGCCCCGAGGTCGAGGCGCAGGACGCCGAAACGGGTGGCCTGGAAGTACGCCGACCCGGGCTTGCGGGTGCCGAGGTGGTAGAGCGACTTGCCGCCCGTGCCGACGACGAACGACCGGATGCCGCGGTAGGGACGCTTCGTCCCGTCGGGCGCCATGCGGACGAACCGCTCGTAGTCGTGGTCGTGGCCCGCGAGGGCGATGTCCGCACGGTGGTTGTAGGCCACCCGCCAGAACGGAGCGACGTACGGCGCGTTGCCGTGCTCGAGGCCCGAGGAGAACCGCGGCCCGTGCATCGTGATGATCTGGCACTTGCGCGGGTTGGCGTCCATGTCGCGGCGCAGCCACGCCGTCTCGGCCGCGCAGTCGATGATCGAGCAGTTGCTGTTGAGGCTGTAGATCCGCCACGACCCGGCGTTCCAGGCGTAGTAGCCGGGGCTCTTGCGCCCGAAGTAGGCGTAGTAGCCCGCAGCGCCCGCGGTCTTGTACTCGTGGTTGCCGACGACGGGCCGGGTGATGGACTTCAGGGAGCCCCAGCTCGACGCGTAGGAGCCCTGGAAGTCGGCGAGCGAACCACGCTCGTACTGCAGGTCGCCGAGCGGAACGACGGCGTGCGGCGACTGCGCCGCCGCGAGCCGGGCCGTGTCGGCCTGGCGGCAGGTCACGGGCGTGACGGAGGATCCCGGCGGGCAGGCGATGTCGCCGGCCGCGACGATCCGGTACGTCGTGCTGGCCGCTGCCGGCGCCAGGCCGGCCGTCGGCGTACCGGAGGCGCCGGGCGACTGCGCTGCCTGCTCGGGAACCGACGCGGAGCACCCGACGAGACTCGCGCTCGCCGTCAGGGCGATGACGACGGCGAGGATGCGGGCGGTGGCACGGGGTCCCGAGGTCAGCACGGCGCCAGCATAGGCACGCTCAGGCGATCCCGGAGCCACCGACCGCCATGCCGACGACGTACGTCAGCCCGAAGGCGGCCCCGCCGAGGAGCGTCTGGCGAAGCCCGCCGAACCACCAGGGACGACTGGTCAACCGGGTGACCACCGCGCCACAGGCGAAGAGCGCGATCAGGGTCAGGAGCAGCGCCGGGACCAGGCTCACCGCGCCGAACAGATACGGCAGCACGGGAACGAGGGCGCCGAGCGCGAAGGAGAGGAAGGAGCTGACCGCAGCGGTGACCGGCGACGCGAGCTCGTCGGGGTTCACCCCAAGCTCGGCGAGGCTGTGCACGGCGAGTGCGTCGTCGACGTTGCCGTGCATCTGGTCGGACGCCTGGCGAGCGATCTCCGGGTCGACGCCGCGCAGCACCAGCATCTCGGCGAGCTCGGCCTTCTCCCCCGCCGGGTTGTCGATGATCTCCTGGCGCTCGATCGCGATCTCACGCTCGGCTGCCTCCGACTGGCTGGCCACCGAGGCATACTCCCCGGCGGCCATCGAGAAGGCACCCGCGGCGAGTCCGGCCAGACCGGCCAGGACGACGACGCTCGCATCCGTGTGGTCGCGCGTGCCACCCGCGACGCCCGCGATCAGCGCCGCGTTGGAGACCAGGCCGTCCATCGCGCCGAAGACAGCGGGGCGGAGCCAGCCACCCGTCACATCGGGGTGCTCGTGGTCAATCGGAGCCGGGGGCTCCTGCGAGTGCGGCGTCGTCATGACCGTCACGGTAGACCGAGGCCTCACGACCGGAGAAGGACGCGCGCCGCGAGGCCCACAGCAGGTACGCCGCGGCGAGGGCGAACGCGACCATCGAGGTCCACACGTTCAACCTCAGCCCACCGACGTCACTCAGCTCGACCGGGTCGATGCGGAGCATCTCGATCCATCCGCGACCGGCGGTGTAGGTCATCACGTAGAGCGCGATGACCTTGCCGTGGCCCAGCTGGAAGCGGCGGTCGAGCAGGATCAGCACCCCGAACGCGGCCAGGCACCACAGCGACTCGTAGAGGAAGGTCGGGTGGAAGGTCGCGTACTGGTCGTAGCCGGCGGGCCGGTGCAGCGGATCGATCTCCAGTGCCCACGGCAGGTCCGTCGGCTTGCCGAAGAGCTCCTGGTTGAACCAGTTGCCCCAGCGCCCGAACGCCTGCCCGATCAGCACACCGGGTGCGAGCGCATCGAGGAGCGGCACGACACGGATGCCCATGACCCGTGCCCCGATGACGGCACCGAGCGCTCCCAGTGCGAGGGCGCCCCAGATGCCCAGGCCGCCACGCCAGATGTAGAGCGCCTCGATCGGGTGCTTGCCCTCGCCGAAGTAGAGCGCGTGGTCGGTGATCACGTGGTAGAGCCGGCCGCCGACCAGCCCGAACGGGACCATCCAGAGCGCGAGGTCGGACATCTGGCCGGGCTTGCCGCCGCGGGCGACCCAGCGGCGTTCACCGATCCAGACCGCGAGGATGATGCCCGCGATGATGCAGAGCGCGTAGCCGCGGATCGGCAGCGGCCCGAGGTGCCAGACCCCGTTGGCCGGGCTCGGGATGTAGAAGCTGGTCACGACGTCTCCTCCAGGAGGGCGCTGATGTCCTCGGCGAGCTGGGCGCTCGTGCGGTCACGGTTCCACAGGGCGGTGACCTGGTGGTCGGGAGTGACGGCGAACGTGTGGTCGTCGTGTGCCACGAGGTAGCCCGTGCCGCCCTTCATGGCCGCCTGCCCCTTCTCGGTGTAGACGTGGAAGGCGGCGGTGAGCTCCGCCAGCGCCTCGGGCTTCCCCGTCAGCCCCGTGTACGACGCGTCGAACGCGCCGAGGTAGCGGGTCAGGGCGGCCGGGTCGTCACGCGCCGGGTCGGTCGTCACGAAGACCACCTCGACCTGCTTGCGCTGCTCGGGGGTGAGCCGGACGAGTGCGCTGGTGATGTCGGCCATCTCCTGCGGACAGATGTCCGGGCACTCGGTGTATCCGAAGAAGACCAGCGTCAGCGGCGAGGTCGCCTCCGCGAAGGACCAGTCCTTCCCGTCGGCGTCCGTCAGGGCCGTCGTCGGGACGTCCCACGGCGCACCCAGGCGCGAACCGTGGAAGACCGGTGACGTCTCGGGCGACCCACCACAGGCGGTCAGCACGAGGGCGAGACCAGCGGCCAGGACGGACAGCGCGAAGCGGCGGGCGAACCGGGTGGCCCGATCAGCCACGGCGTACCCCGGCGGCGAGGTCCTCGGTGAGCGCGGCCAGGTTGCGCAAACCGGTCTCCCGGTCGGGAGCCTCGAGCAGGGTCTTGACGAAGGCGGAGCCCACGATGACCGCATCGGCGTGCGCGGCGATCTCCGCCGCCTGCTGGCCGTTGGAGACACCGATGCCCACCCCGACCGGCGTGGTCGTGGTCGCCTTGGTGCGCGCCACCAGCGGCGCAACGATGTCGATGTTGGCGGCGGTCTTGCCAGTGACGCCCATGACCGCGGCGGCGTAGACGAAGCCGCGCGCAGCGGCCGTCGTCATCGCGATGCGCTCGTCAGTGCTGGACGGCGCCACGAGGAAGACCTTGTCGAGTCCGTGCTTGTCTGCTGCCGCGATCCACTCCTGGCCGAAGTCCGGGGTGATGTCGGGCGTGATCAGGCCTGCTCCCCCGGCAGCGGCGAGGTCGGCGGCGAACTTCTCGACGCCGTAACGCTCGACCGGCCCCCAGTAGGTCATCACCAGCGTCGGCGCGCCGAAGGCGGCCACCGCCTCGACGACCTCGAGGACCTGCTTCGTCCGGATGCCGTTGTCCAGCGCCTGCTGGGCAGCGGCCTGGATGGTCGGGCCGTCGAGGACCGGGTCGGTGTAGGGCAGCCCGATCTCGATGATGTCGCAGCCGTGCTCGACCATCACCTTGATCGCGTCGATGGAGCCCTGCAGGTCCGGGAACCCGGCCGGCAGGTAGCCGATCAGCGCGGCACGGTTCTCGGCGCGGGCCTTCTCGAAGGCCCGACCGGTGGTGTTCAGGACCGTGCTCACGCGGTCTCTCCTGTCGGTTCACCCAGGTTGAAGTAGTCGAGCGCGGTGCCCATGTCCTTGTCGCCGCGGCCAGAGAGGTTGATGAGCAGGATCGCGTCCTTCCCCTTCTCGGCAGCCAGCTTCGGCGCCAGGCGGAGCGCGCCGGCGAGCGCGTGGCTCGACTCGATCGCCGGAATGATGCCCTCGGTGCGGGCCAGGTGCTGGAAGGCCTTCATGGCCTCGGCGTCCGTCACGGCTTCGTAGGTCGCGCGGCCGCTGGCAGCGAGCCAGGCGTGCTGCGGGCCGACGCCCGGGTAGTCGAGGCCGGCCGAGATCGAGTGCGACTCGATGGTCTGGCCGTCGTCGTCCTGGAGCACGTAGGTGCGAGCGCCGTGCAGCACGCCGCTGCCGCCGGCCACGATCGTCGCGGCGTGGCGCCCGGTCTCGACACCGTCGCCACCGGCCTCGAAGCCGTAGATCGCGGTGTCGGCGTCATCGAGGAAGGCGGTGAAGAGGCCGATGGCGTTGGAGCCGCCACCGACGCAGGCCGCGATGGCGTCCGGCAGCACGCCGTACTTCGCGAGGCACTGGGCACGCGCCTCGTCGCCGATCCCGCGGGTGAAGTCGCGGACCATGCTCGGGAACGGGTGCGGGCCGGCCGCCGTCCCGAACAGGTACGCCGTGTGGTCGACGCTGGCGACCCAGTCGCGCAGTGCCTCGTTGATCGCGTCCTTGAGCGTCGCCGAGCCCGACTCGACGGCGATGACCTTGGCACCGAGCAGCTCCATGCGCGCGACGTTGAGGGCCTGGCGCCTCGTGTCGACCGCACCCATGTAGACGGTGCAGTCGAGGCCGAAGTAAGCCGCAGCTGTGGCGGAGGCGACGCCGTGCTGGCCGGCCCCGGTCTCGGCGATCACGCGCGTCTTGCCCATGCGCTTGGTGAGCAGCGCCTGGCCGAGCACGTTGCGGATCTTGTGCGCGCCGGTGTGGTTGAGGTCCTCGCGCTTGAGCAGGATGCGGACGCCGTACTGCTCGGAGAGGTGCTTCGCCTCGTAGAGCGGGCTCGGGACATTGGCGTAGTCGACCAGCGAGTCCTCGAAGGCCTTCACGAACTCGGGGTCCGCCATCGCCTCGTTGTAGGCAACGGTCAGCTCCTCGAGGGCGGCAACCAGGGCCTCGGGCATGAAGCGGCCACCCCAGGCACCCTCGCCACCGAACCATCCGAACTCGTCGGCATCCCAGGTCGTCTCGGGCATCGGCTTCTCGCTCATCACAGTCCTGTCAGTCCAGTCATGGAACGCACGGCGACGGCAGGGTCGCCGTCCTTGACCAGCGCTTCGCCGACCAGCACCACGTTCGCGCCCTCGGAGGCGAACCGGGCCACGTCGTCGGGGCCGGTGATGCCGGACTCGGCCACCTTCACCCGGTCGTCCGGGATCAGCGGCGCGAGCCGCCCGAAGGTGTCGTTGTCGACCAACAGTGTCTTCAGGTTGCGGGCGTTGACGCCAATCAATTTCGCGCCGAGGTCGACCGCGCGCCGGGTCTCCTCCTCGTCGTGGACCTCGACCAGCACCGTCATGCCGAGCCCGGTCGCCTCGTCGTGGAGTGCCTTGAGCTGGGTGTCGTCGAGTGCGGCGACGATCAGCAGGACCAGATCGGCGCCGGCCGCGCGGGCCTCGTGGATCTGGTAGCTGGTGACCATGAAGTCCTTGCGCAGCAGCGGGGTCTCGACCGCAGCACGGACTGCGAGCAGGTCCTCGAGCGAGCCGTTGAAGCGACGCTGCTCGGTGAGCACGGAGATGGCGTGGGCCCCGCCGTCGGCGTACTGCCGGGCGAGTGCGGCCGGGTCGGTGATCGTCGCCAGGTCACCCTTGCTCGGGCTCTTGCGCTTCACCTCGGCGATGACACTCGTGCCCGGCGAACGGAAGGCCGGCATCGGGTCACGCGCCGGCGGAGCCGCTGCGGCGAGCGCCACGACCTCGTCGTACGACACGGCTGCCTCGCGCACGGCGAGGTCCTCACGCACTCCGACGATGATCTCGTCGAGCACCGACGTGGTGGTCACAACTGCTCCTGCATGGCGCTGGTCCTGGGCTTCCGGTCAGTCTGACCGAGCCGCCCAAGCGTCTCACGCGCGCTCCACACACCGCGTCCGGGTTCCACGCTCGGCGCGGTGTTCCCGCTAGCCTGCGATGCAACGAGCGGCACAGTCCCGTGACGCTCCATCTCGAGGGGGACCTCATGTCTGACTTCAACACCCCGATGCCTCCGCCGCCGCCGGGTTACGGCGAGTCGCCGTACGGCGGAGCCCCGCAGGAGCACCCGCAGGCCGGCACCATCTTCATCCTGGGCATCGTGAGCCTCGTCCTCGGCGCGATCGGCGTCTTCTGCTGTGCCTTCCTCGGCCTGCTCGGCATCGCCCCGCTGATCATGAGCGGCAAGGCATCGCGCGAGATCGCGGCCTCCGGCGGCACCCTCGGCGGCGCCAGCAAGGTCAAGAACGGCCGCACGATGGGCATCATCGCAATCTGCCTCGCGGCGTTCGCGCTCGTGCTCAACATCATCCTCTTCTCCACCGGCGCGATGGACGGCTTCATGAAGGGCTACCAGAGCTGACCGGCTCCGCAGCATCGTTCGGCGTCTGACCCTCCGTGCGGAGGAGTCAGGCGCCGAACTGCATTTCGCGCAACGGGCTACGGAGCGAGCCAGGCCCCGAAGGGCAGGCTGCGCACCAGCCAGAACAGCAGGACGGCCGCCAGACCAGCCACGACGAGCGCCGTGCCATGGCGCAGCGGTCGGGGCGGAGATCCCGTCCAGGCGCCGGCCGCCCAGCGAACCCACAGGAAGGCGAGCAGCGGGAGGCTCGCCACGAAGAGCAGGTTGCTCGAGGCCGCGCTGACGACGTCGAGGTTCGTCAGGTCGTTGACCGCACGCAGGCCGCCGCATCCCGGGCACGGGTGACCGGTGACGACCAGGAACGGGCAGAACCCCCAGGATCCGGACTCGTGAGGATCGCGGAGGTGGAGCGCTGCGGCGCCCGCCAGGCAGACGCCAGCGAGGCCCAGCGGACCGACCAGCCGACGAGCTCGGCCGGCGGCCCGGTCAGCGTGGGTGACCGGCTCAGTGGCCAGTGTTGCCAAAGCCCATCTTGTTCATCGCGACGTAGACCACGAGGGCGATCGGGAGCAGCACGATGCCGATCCAGAAGACCGTGTAGTTCAAGGGGCTGAACATGAGGCCGACGCCGCCCACGACGAAGGCAACGAGACCGATGAAGACCGCGGTCCAGGCCGCCGGGGTGTTGCCGTGAGAGTCAGACATGCGCGGTGTTCTCCTCGTTGCTCGCGTAGTACCGGCGACAGTCTATTCAGGCCCGGGGCTCGTTGGGGCCAAGGGTCGGGTCCTGACCAGCATCGAGCGACTTCCACAGGTCGATGCTGGAGCGGTCCTCGGGCGCAGGCAGGGGCGCCGGGGCCCCCGTGGGAGCGTCGTAGCGCGTCCCCATCTCGGGCCAGTCGCGGACGAAGCGAAGCGCCGCCGACGTGGCGAGGACGCAGATGACGCCGGCGACCAGAGCGGCGATCCACCAGCCGGTCATCGTCGTCCCGCTCTGCGCCCGGAGCAGGTCCTTGCCCTGAAGTCCGAGGTCAGCAAGGTCGCGCGCCACCGCATCGGGAAGCGACGAGCGCGCCTCGACGGTGGTCGCCACGACGCCGCCAGCGGCCAGGAGCGCGACGCCCGCGAGAACGCGGCGTACCCAACCGCGGGTGACGAGCAGGACACCCCAGGCAGCGAGTACGACGAGGGCGAGCGACGCAGCGAGCGGCGACTGGCGGTCGAGGCCGTGGTCCGGAATCGCGATCGGCAACGGCGCGCCGCCCGGCGTGGCGGTGGTCGTCCAAGCCTTGCTGGCGGCGACCGAGGCGAGGGCAGCCGAGCCGAGTCCGACGAGGACCAGCGGCCCGAAGGTGCGCCTCCCGGTCACGCGGGGCCCAGCAGGTCGGCGTCGAAGCAGGTGCGGTCGCCCGTGTGGCAGGCGGCGCCGACCTGGTCGACCTTGACCAGGAGGGTGTCACCGTCGCAGTCGAGGCGGACCTCCTTGACGTGCTGGACGTGACCGGAGGTGTCGCCCTTCGCCCAGTACTCCTGGCGGCTGCGGCTCCAGTAGACGGCGCGGCCCGTGGTCAGGGTGCGGCGAAGTGCCTCGTCGTCCATCCAGCCCATCATCAGCACCTCACCGGTGTCGAACTGCTGCGCGATGGCAGGCACGAGCCCGTCGTCGGTGCGCTTGAGGCGGGCGGCGAGGGCGGGGTCCAGCTGGTCGGTCACCGCGCCAGCCTACTTGGGCGAGGGGCGTGCCTCAGCCGTGCTGGGCAACCCAGGACGCGTGCAGGTTGCCGTAGACCCCGCCCTCGGCGACCAGGTCCTGGTGGCGCCCGCGCTGCACGATGCGGCCGCGGTCGACGACGACGACCTCGTCGGCGTTCTCGGCGGTGCTGAGCCGGTGCGCGATCGTCACCGAGGTGCGACCCGACATGAGCCGCTCGAGCGCCCGCGCCATGCGCATCTCCAGCTGCGGGTCGACAGCACTCGTGGCCTCGTCGAGGACCAGCAGGTCGGGGTCGACCAGGTGGGCCCGGAGCAGAGCAACGAGCTGCCGCTCCCCCGCACTCAGCGACTCGCCGCGTTGACCGACGACGGTGTCGAGGCCGTGGGGAAGGCCGTCGAGCCAGTCGACCAGCCCGAGCTCGATCGCCGACTCGCGGATCTCGGAGTCGGTCGCACCCAGGCGACCCCATCGGGCGTTCTCGCGGATCGTGGCGTCGATCAGGAAGCCCTCCTGCGGCACCAGGACGACCGAACGGCGCAGGCTGGCGTTGGAGATCTGGCGGACATCGACGTCGTCGAGGAGCACCGAGCCATCCGTCGGGTCCATCAGCCGGGTCAGCAGCTTGGCGAGGGTCGACTTGCCGGACCCGGTCTCGCCGACGACGGCCACGCGGGTGCCCGGGGCGATGGCCAGGTCGATGTCACGGAGCACCGGCGGGCCACCGGGGTAGGCGAAGCCCACGTCGCGGAACTCCACGGCGATCGGGCCACGCGGAAGCACCGCACCGTCGGCACCGGGGTCGACCAGCTCGGCCGGGGTGTCGAGGATGCCGATGACGCGGCGCCAGCCGGCCAGTGCGTTCTGTGCGTCGGTCAGGATCTGGGTGCCCATCTGCACCGGCATCACGAAGAGCGTGACGAGGAACGCGAAGGCGATGACCTCGCCCGCACTGATCTGGTCGGCGAAGCCCAGCCAGATGCCGACGATCAGGACTCCGGCGTTGGCCAGGCCACCCGACAGGCCGCCCAGCGAGAACGAGAACGCGGTGAACCCCTGGGCCTTGGTGCTGGCGGACTGGTGCGCGGCGATCGCGTCGTCGATGCGTTGCTGTGTGCGGTCCTGCACGGCGTAGGCACGGACCACAGTGGCACCGACGACCGGCTCGGCGATCGCGGAGAGCAGGGCGCCGACCTGGCGACGGACGGTCCCGTAGGCGTCGGAGAGCCGCTGCTGGAACCAGCGCAGGCTCAGGAAGAGCGGCGCGAAGCAGAGCCACACGACCAGGCACAGCTGCCACGAGTAGACGAGCATGATCACCGTCGCGACGATGATCTGGCCGATGCTGACGATCGCGAAGATGCCGCCGAAGACCAGGAACTGGCTGACCTGGTCGACGTCGCTGGTGACGCGCGAGACGAGGGCACCACGACGCTCGGTGTTCTGCGTGAGCAACGGCAGGTCGTGCACATGGCGGAACGCCTTGATCCGCAGCGTCGCCAGGCCACGCTCGGCCTGCGTGAACAGCCGCGTCGTCATGACGTAGGACGCGACGCCGGTCGCCAGGATTGCGACGGCGGCGAGCAGCCCCATGCGGACCATGAAACCGGTGTCCGGCCCGGCCGGACCGAGGCCGTGGTCGAGCGTCTGCTGGATCGTGATCGGCACGACCACCTGACCGATCGTCGCGACGAGGGCGAGCAGCAGGGTCACACCGAGGCCCTGGCGGAGCTCGGGTGAGATCTCCATGCCGCGGCGGATGGTCTGGAGAGCGGGAAGCTCCTCGCCGGTGTCGACGGTGCCGGCCACGCGCTCGGAGGTCGTGGTGCTCATGCGTCCTCCCCTGACTGCGCAGCGGACGGGGCGGCGGACTGGGCGGCGGACTGGGCGGCGGGCTCGGTCTCGTAGGCGTTGACCAGGTCGGCGTAGACGGGTGAGCGGTCGAGCAGCTCCTGGTGCGTGCCGCGGTCGACGACGCGGCCGTCCGCCAGGTGGAGCACCTCGTCGGCCAGACCGATGGTGGCCTTGCGGTAGGCGACCACGACCAGGGTCGCTCCCCCGTCGCCGGCGTCCTCCCGCAGGGCGGACAGGATGCGCGCCTCGACCTCGGGGTCGACCGCCGACGTGGCGTCGTCCAGGACGAGGAGTCGCGGCTTGCGGACCACCGCGCGGGCCAGGGAGACGCGTTGGCGCTGGCCGCCGCTCAGGCTGGTGCCGCGCTCGCCCAGGCGGGTGTCGAGGCCGTGCGGCAGCGCTGCGACGAACCCATCGGCCTGCGCCGTGCGCAGAGCGGCCCACACCTCGGCATCGTCGATCGCCGCGCCGAGCGTCACGTTGCCGCGCACGGTGTCGTCGAACAGGAAGGCCGTCTGCGGCACCACGGCCACCGCACCGGCCAGTGCCGCCGGAGCCAGGTCGCGCAGGTCGGTGCCGTCCACGCGGATCGCGCCCGCGTCCGGGTCGACCAGCCGCGTGATCAGCGTGGTGAGCGTGCTCTTGCCCGCCGCGGTCGCGCCCACCAGGGCCACCGACCGCCCGGGCGCGACCTCGAAGCTCACGTCCGAGAGCACGGGCACCGCAGCGTCGTAGGCGTAGGAGAGGCGGTCGACCTCGAGCGCGGCCGGGCCCGTGGCGGCCAGGCGCGCGGCGCCGTACTGCATCTCGCCGGAGGCGGCCAGCACGCGCGCGACGCGGCCGTAGCCAACGACGCTGCGCGGGAACTCGCCGAGCAGCCAGCCGATCGAGCGGATCGGGAACGAGACGATCGTCAGCAGGTAGCCGATGGTGACGACGTCGCCCGGATCGGTGTGGCCGCTGCGCACGCGCGCCACACCCACGGCGAGGACGATGAGGACGCCGAGGTTGGGCAGCGCGGCGAGCACCGGGTCGAACGCCGCGCGGACGCGGCCGGCGCGCACCGAGACGTCGCGGAGGGCGTGCGCGACCTCGGCGAATCGCGCGGTCTCCTCCGTCTCGCGACCGAGGGTCTTGACCACCTGGGCGCCGTCGAACGACTCGTGCGCGATGCCGCTCAGCTCGCTGCGCAGGGCCTGCGCCTTCGTCATCAGCGGGGACGCGGCCTTCTGGTAGCTGACGTTGGCCAGCACGACGGCCGGGAAGACCAGCAGGCCGACGAGGGCCAGGACGACGTCGGCGAAGAGCATCTGCCCGATCGCGATCACCATCATCACGATCGTGCCGACGGCCATCGGGAGCGGCGCGATCGGGCTCCAGGCGGCTTCGACATCCGAGTTGGCGTTGGAGAGCAGCTCGCCGGTCGGGTGCCGCTGGTGCCACTCCATGGGCAGGCGGAGGTACTGGCGGGTGACGGCACGTCGGTCGTGCGCCTGGAGCCGGTACTGCATGATGCCGGCGCCGAGGCGGCGGGCGACGATGCCGACCGCACGCAGGATGGCGACGCCGACGAAGAGGGCGAGCACCGCCCAGAGCAGGCCTGCCGAGATCTCGCCGTCACGGAACGCGGGCAGGACTGCGTGCTCGGTGGACCAGCCCAGGACCCAGGCATCGGCGACGGTCAACGCGCCGAACAGCACGCTGCCGAGGGTCGACGCGGCGAAGATCCACGGCTCGCGCCGGATCCCGACACCGATGACGGCAAAGCCGTCCCTCAAGGTCGACGTCCGAGTGCTCACGCTGCTGCTCACCTGTCCTTGACCCCGTCCCTCACGCAAGTCGCAACTCTAGGAGTGGGGTCCGACATTCCCCACTGGATTTTCCCGGCTTAGTCTGGGCCGGTGACTTCCGCTGCCAGGACCGAACGCGAGCTGCTCTGCGACCTGGCGCTCACGGTCGGCCCGGATGCTCCGACCCTCAGCGGCGACTGGGACGTGCGGCACCTCATGGCCCACCTCGTGGTGCGTGATCGCCAACCCCACAACGGGATCGGCATCGTGGTGACCGCCTTCGCAGACCGCCACGACCGCGCGGTCGACCGCACCGCGGAGCATGACTTCGCCACTCTTGTCGACCGCGTCCGCACCGCCTGGTCGCCACTCTCGCTGCCCGGCGTCGACTCCCTGGCGAACACGGTCGAGTTCTTCGTGCACCACGAAGACGTACGCCGCGCGCGTCCGGGCTGGGAGCCCCGCGTCCACTCGCGCAGGCTGCGCAACGCCCTCTGGCGGGTACTCCCGGTGCTCGGGCGCTCGCTCGTGGTCAACGCAGGCGTCCCGGTGCGCCTGCGACGCACCGACAGCGGCGACACGATGACGCTGCGCCGCGGCGCGAACCCGGTCGTGCTGTCGGGCGACGTGGGTGAGCTCGTGCTCTTCCTCTACGGGCGCAAGCAGACACACGGGCTCTCCTTCGACGGCCCGGACGCGCACGTCACCGCACTCAAGGCCGCCTCGCTCGGCTTCTGAGGACCTGCCCGTAGGGTCTGGCCATGACTGCCGTGCGCCAACGCCCCTCGTGGTCCACAGTCGTACCCCTTGCCTCGTTCGCGCTGCTCGCCGCGATCTGGGGCAGCCACCCCAAGGGGCTCGCTGCTGCGGCGATCGCGCTCTTCCTGGTCGGCGCAGTCCTTGCAGCGGTCCACCACGCCGAGGTCGTTGCTCACCGGGTGGGCGAACCGTTCGGCTCGCTGCTGCTCGCGGTGGCCGTGACGGTGATCGAGGTGGCGTTGATCGTCACGCTGATGATCTCGGGCGGCGAGGACACCTCGACCCTCGCACGCGACACGGTCTTCGCCGCGGTGATGATCAGCGTCAACGGCATCGTCGGCCTGTGCCTGCTGGTCAGCTCCCTGAAGCACCACCTCGCCGTGTTCAACCCGGAGGGGACCGGCGCGGCGCTGTCCACCGTGATCACCCTCGCCGGTGTCTGCCTGGTGCTGCCGAGGTTCACGACGAGCAGCTCCGGTCCGGAGTTCGCGCCCGGGCAGCTCGCCTTTGCCGCGAGCGCCTCGCTCGCGCTCTACGCCCTCTTCGTGTTCACCCAGACGATCCGCCACCGCGACTTCTTCATGCCGGTGACCAGCGGTCGCGGGCCGATCGACGAGGACGGGGACGGCCATGCCGACCCTCCGTCGGACCGGCAGGCGCTGATCAGCCTGGGCCTGCTGATGCTGGCGCTGGTGTCCGTGGTCGGACTGGCCAAGATCGAGTCCTACGCGATCGAGGACGGGGTTGCGGCGCTCGGCTTCCCCCACGCCTTTGTCGGTGTGGTGATCGCCGTGCTGGTCCTCGCGCCCGAGTCGATCGCCGCCACTCGCGCTGCCGCCCAGGAGAAGGTGCAGACCAGCCTGAACCTGGCTCTGGGCTCGGCCATGGCGAGCATCGGGCTGACCATCCCCGCCATCGCGGTCGCCTCGATCTGGCTCGACGGGCCCCTCCACCTCGGGCTGGAACCGATGCAGATCGTCCTGCTCTTCATGACCGCCATCGTCAGCATCCTGACTGTCGTGCCTGGACGCGCCAAGCCACTCCAGGGTGGCGTGCACCTGGTGCTTCTCGCGGCATTCATCGTCCTGTCCATCCAGCCCTGACCTTGATAGGTGACTAAAAGGTCACCTATGGTGGGGTCATGGACGCCGTGTTCAAGGCACTCGCCGATCCGACCCGGAGGGCGCTCCTCGATGCGCTCTTCGCCGAGGACGGCCAGACCCTCCGTGCCCTCGAGCAGGTCATCGCCCAGCAGACCGACATGTCGCGCTTCGGCGTGATGAAGCACCTCAAGGTGCTGGAGGAGGCCGGCCTCGTCGTCGCCCGCAAGCGCGGCCGCGAGAAGCTCCACTTCCTCAATCCCGTCCCCATCCGGCTCATCCAGGACCGCTGGGTGAGCAAGTACGCCGAGCCGTGGGTCGACAAGGTCACCGAGCTCAAGAAGCAACTGGAGGACTGAACCATGCAGGAGAACACCCGCCAGGACCGCAAGGTCGTCTCGTTCGCGGACGGCTCCGCGCCTGTCGGCGACACCGCCGTCTTCGAGATATTCATCAAGACCACTCCCGAGCGGCTCTGGGAGGCGATCACCGACCCGACCCAGCGCGCGGCGTACAGCTTCGGGATGGCACCTGAATCGTCCTGGGAGCAGGGATCCAGCTACCGCTCCAGCGCCCCCGGCGTGGAGATCGCCTCCGGTGAGAACGTGGTCGTCGATCCCCCGCGCCTGCTCGTGCAGACCTTCACCGCGCTGTGGAGCGACGAGGTCCGCGCGCAGGGGACCACCCGGGTCACCTGGGAGATCGAGCCGGTCGGGACGTCATGCCGGCTGACCGTGGTCCACGACCAGCTGCCGCCGAGCGCCAACGCCGAGCTGTACGGCGGGTGGCCGATGATCCTCTCCGGTCTCAAGACGCTGATCGAGACCGGAGAGCACCTCGACACTCCTCGATCGCTGATGTACGAGCAGGGGTGAGAGTCAGGCCGGGCGCGAGCCGTCGGCCGGCGGGTCGACGAAGAGGTCGTACTCGAGCTCGCCCGTGCCGCCGTACTTGCTGAAGTCGGTCACGCCCGCGTCGCGGAGGACATCGATGTCGATGAACGCGTTGCCGGTGACCTCGCGCGACGGCTTCTTCAGGATCTCGACGGCAGCGTCAGCGACGATCTCAGGGGTGCGCGACTTCTCGATGGCCGCATCACCACCGAGCAGGTTCTGCACGGCCGCGGTCGCGATCAGGGTCTCGGGCCACAGGCAGTTGGACGCGACGCCTGCCTCGGCGTACTCCGCCGCCCAGGAGAGCGTCAGCAGGGACATGCCGTACTTCGCCAGCGTGTAGCCCGGGTGCGGGCCGAGCCACTTGGGGTCCAGGTTGATCGGCGGCGAGAGCGAGAGGATGTGCGGGTTCACTCCGTTGACCAGGTGCGGCAGCGCCTTGCTGGTCAGCAGGTAGGTGCCGCGGTGCTCGATCGCCATCATCAGGTCGAAGCGCTTCATGGCGAGGTCAGCAGTGCCGGCCAGGTTGATGGCAGAGGCGTTGTTGACCACGATGTCGATGCCGCCGAAGCGCTCGACGGTCTTCGCGACGGCACCCTCGACCGACTCCTCGTCACGCACGTCGCCCACGATGGCCAGCGCCTGGCCGCCAGCGGCCTCGATCTCCGCCGCGGCGGTGTGGATCGTGCCGGGCAGGCGCGGGTCGGGGACGTCGGTCTTGGCGAGGATCGCCACGTTGGCACCCTCACGCGCGGCCGCAACGGCGATCGCGAGGCCGATGCCGCGGCTGCCGCCGGACATGAGGATCGTGCGTCCCTGGAGGCTCTTCTCGGTCATGCGGTGGCTCCCTCTGAGTCAGTGGCGATGGTGAGCTGTTCGGTGCGGTGCAATGAGTCGACGACGCCCGCGTAGCGGGCGTTCTTGATGGAGGCGAGGACCGGGCCACGCAGCGGAGCGAGCTCGGCGGCGCGCGCGACTGCCGTCTCGAGGAGCTCCTCCACGGGTGCCGACCCATCGATCAGCCCGGCCTCGAGCGCCGAGACGGCGTCGAAGCGGTGCGAGAGGACCATCGCGCGGTGGGCGACCTGGGGCGACAGGCGGGCCATGACGACGGCGGCCAACCCGGTGGTGAACGGGACCTTGATCTGCGCTTCGGGCAGGCAGAGGAAGCCACGCTCGGTGCGGGCGTAGCGCTCGTCGAACGCCAGCGCGAACAGGAGTGCACCGGCATACGTGTGTCCGTTGAGCGCGCCGACCGTCGGGAGCTCGGTCACGAGGAAGCGCGCCAGGAGCCGCTGGTACGACGCGGTGTAGCCAGGCTCGACGAAGAGCTCAGGGACCAGGCCGTTCGAGAAGAACTTGCCCTGCGCGGTGATCACGAGCGCGGCCGGACCGGCGCTCGACTCGACCTCGGTCAGCGCTGCGTCGAGCGCCGCGATCCGGTCGTAGGTGAAGCGGTGGTCACCGTCGGGGGTGTTGCTGATGTCGAGGACGAAGACGTCCCCGCGACGTGTCAGTTCAGGCATGGGGCCAGCATTGCACTTCTCCTGCAGCCGTGTCGAGTGTGTAAGATTCGACGTATGTCACAGCCGCTGCTCCGACCGGTGTCCGCACGCTCCGCGGTGCTCACCGCGTTGATGGCGACCCATCCCCCGACGCTCCACGCCTCGGCGCTGGTTGCCGGGATGGAGGTCCTCGGGTTCACCGAGACTGCCACGCGGGCCGCGCTCTCCCGCATGGTCACGCGCGGCGACCTGCTGCGCGAGGACGCGGCGTACACGCTCAGCGAGCGGCTCATCGCCCGCCAGCAGCGGGTCGACGAGGTGCACCACCCCGAGACCCGACCCTGGGAGGGCACCTGGGAGATGGCAATCGTGACCGCGACGGGCCGGAGCGCCGCAGATCGCGCTGCCCTCCGGGCCCAGCTGCAGGACATGCGGGTCGCAGAGCTGCGCGAAGGCGTCTGGACCCGTCCGGCAAACCTGCGTCGCGGCTGGCCACCCGAGCTGCTGGCCGTGTCACAGTGCTTCGAGAGCCGGCCCCTCGGCGATCCGGCGACGCTCGCCGCTGAGCTGTGGGACCTCGAGGAGTGGGCGGCCTACGGGCGTGACCTTCTGGTCGCGCTGCCGGGCACGCTCGACTCCCCCGCTGACCGGTTCACCCTCGTCGCCGCCATGGTCAGGCACCTGCAGGGCGACCCGCTCCTCCCGCCGGCGCTCCAGCCTGCGGACTGGCCGGGCGAGGCGCTCCGCGCGGCGTACGACGACTACCGGGCCTCGATGTGGCCGATGCGGCCGCGCGACTGATCGCACGACCGCATCGGGCCAACTGTCCGGTCCGGACGACTCAGACGTACAGCGAGTCGATCAGTTCCTTGTTGTTGGTCTCGACGACCTTGCGCTTGACCTTCAGCGACGGGGTCAGCTCGCCGGACTCGATGCTGAGGTCGCGCTCGAGGATGACGAACTTCTTCACCGTCTCCCAGCGGTTGAGCCGCGAGTTGAGCTCCTCGACGTAGCCGGCGACCATCGCCTTGCAGGCATCGGACGTGACGATCTCGGCGTAGGACTTGCCCTCGAGGCCGTTCTCGGCCGCCCAGCCCGCGATCAGGTCGGGGTCGAGCGTGATCAGCGCCGAGACGAAGTTGCGCTCGTTGCCGTGGACCAGCATGTTCGCGACGTAGGGGCAGACCGCCTTGAACTGCGACTCGATGGCGGTCGGCGCGACGTACTTGCCGCCGGAGGTCTTGAAGAGGTCCTTCTTGCGGTCGGTGATCCGCAGGTGGCCGTCGGCGTCCAGCTCACCGATGTCACCGGTGTGCAGCCAACCGTCCACCAGCGTCTCGGCGGTCGCCTCGGGCAGGTTGTGGTAGCCCTCCATGACGTTCGGGCCCTTGATCAGGACCTCGCCGTCTGCGGCGATGCGGACCTCGGAGCCGGGGAACGCCACGCCGACCGTGCCGATCTTGTTCTGGTCGGGGTGGTTCACGAAGGCGCCGGCGGAGGTCTCGGTGAGGCCGTAGCCCTCGAGGATCACCAGGCCCGCGGCGTTGAACCACTCCGCGACCTCGCGGTTGAGCGCGGCCGAGCCCGAGATGAAGAACTTGATGCGGCCACCGAAGCGCGCGCGCACCTTGGTGAAGACCAGCTTGTCGAAGAGCTTGAACTTCAGCTTGAGCGGCAGCGGAACGGACTTGCCGGCTGCCTGGAGCGCCCGGACCTCGAGGCCGACGGCGAAGGCCTTGTCGAAGATGCCCTTCTTGCCCTCGGCGGCGACCGTGGTGATGATCCGGCCGTAGGCCTTCTCGAAGATGCGGGGCGCGGCGCCCATGAAGGTCGGCTGGATGACGCCCAGGTTGTCGACGATCTTGTCGACCCGGCCGTCGATCGCGGTGGCGAACCCGCACGCGAGCTGGGTGGAGAGCAGCACCTTGCCGAACGAGTGGGCCATGGGCAGCCACAGGAACTGCAGGTCGCTCTCGTCGAGGATCCCCTGCGACTTGATCGACTCGCCCTCGTAGACCCACGACTTGTGCTGCAGGCGAACGCCCTTGGGCTTGCCGGTGGTGCCGGAGGTGTAGATCAGGGTCGCGAGCTGGTCGGCGCCGATGGCGGTCGCCTGGTCGTCGATCGCGGTCGGGTTGGCGGCGAGGTGCTCGGCACCGAGCTTCTCGAGGTCGGCCAGGGAGAGGACTCCCTCAGTGCCGCCACCGGTGAGGCTGACGACGGTGGCCAGCTCCGGGAGCTCCGCGCGGTGAGCGGCGACCTTCTCGACCTGGCTGTCGTCCTCGACGAAGATCAGGCGGCTGCCCGAGTCGGCGAGGATGTACGCCGTGTCGTCGCCGCCCGTGGACGGGTAGACGGTCGTCGTCGCGGCACCGGCGCAGACGATCGCCAGGTCGGCGACGATCCACTCGTAGCGGGTGCCGGACAGGATGGCGACCCGCTGCTCGGGCTCGATGCCCAGCGCCATCAGGCCAGCGGCGAGGTTGCGGACGCGCTCCCCGACCTGGGCCCAGGTCACGGACTCCCAGCCGTTGCCGGCCGGGAAGCGGTAGGCCTCGAGGGGACCCGAGGTCTTCGCCCGGTCGAGGAACTGGACGGCCAGGTTGGCCGGCATGGTCTCCAGGAAAGAAGCATCGCGGTTGATCGGCATGGCGGCAGCGTAGCGCCGCGATGACTGGTCAGTAACCGGAGTCCCGAACCTTGCGCAAAACGGACTCGGAGAGACCGTCGACCTCGAGTAACCCCGGCAGGAGTTCAACGTTGGTCGTCAGCGCACGGAACATATCGGTCACCGTCACGCCGTGATCGGGCCGGTGGACCACCTCGATGGGATCACCGGCACGGATCGCACCTTCTTCGAGCACCCGGAGATAGGGCCCCGGCCGGGCCTGCTGAGTGAACTTCCTCACCCACCCACGGGTCGGCCCTCCCGCCTCCGCCATCCGGATCTGGAAGGTGTTGCACGGGATCCGGACCTTCGCGATCTCGAGGAGTGCACCTCCGATCCGCCACCGCTCCCCCACCAGCGCCGCGTTCACGTCGATGCCAAGTGTGGTCAGGTTCTCACCGAACCAGCCGTCCGGGAGCTGGACCCCGAGCTCGCGCTGCCAGGCGTGCAGGTCCTCGCGCGCGAAAGCATAGACGGCCATGTCGGGCCCGCCGTGGACGTCCGGACTGCCCACGGCATCACCCCGGAGCCCCAACCGACCTGCATGGACCGGACCGGCGACCGGCTCCTTACCGATGGCGGTGCGCTGCTCCCGCGTGCCACTCGTGGCACGCGGCTGACCGACGTTGACTGACTTCACGTGCGGGATGGTCACGAGCCCGATTCTGCCCGAGCACGGGAACTCCGTTTCTGGGGCGGCGCTGGCACGATGAATCCATGACTGCAGCAGCCTGGCTCCCGGACCCGACCGGCAAGCACGAACTCCGCTACTGGACCGGCGACAGCTGGACCGAACACGTCGCAGACGACGGCGTCCAGACCACCGATCCGGCCCCCACGGAAGCGCCCGCGCCTGCGACCCCGGCAGCCGCGCCGACCACCGCGTCCGCGGCCGGGTTCGCCGGGACCATCAGCGGCGACCTGATCGACGGCCGCTACGGGGAGACCACCAGCACTGAGCCTGGTCCGTCCCTGCAGAACGACCGGCTGCTCCGCGTGCGGGTCGCCGAGCCGTTCATGGCCCGCCAGGGCGCGATGGTGGCCTACCAGGGCGGGGTCAACTTCACCTACCAGGGCGGAGGCGCGGCCCGCTTCCTGAAGAAGGCGCTCACCGGCGAGGGCCTGTCCCTCATGCGGGTCGAGGGGCAGGGCGACGTGTTCCTCGCGGACACCGCGAAGAAGGTCCACATCCTGCGCCTTGAGAACAGCGGGATCTCCATCAACGGCGCCAGCGTGCTGGCCTTCTCCGGCTCTCTCGACTGGAATGTCGAGCGCGTGCGCGGCGGGTCGATCGTGGCGGGCGGGCTGTTCAACACCACGCTGCGTGGCACTGGCTGGGTGGCCATCACGACCGAGGGCGACCCGGTCGTGCTCGACGCGGCCGAGGCGCCGACGTTCGCGGACGCCAACGCGCTGGTCGCCTGGTCGGTCGACCTGCAGACCGCCATCAAGTCGACCGCGACCGCGGGTGCACTGATCGGGCGCGGCTCGGGTGAGGCGTTCCAGGTGCAGTTCGGTGGTCGCGGGTTCGTGATCGTGCAGCCGTCCGAGGGCGCTGTCGTTCCCCCGCACTCGCACTGACCGGAAAAGAAAGTTCCGCGGGCTGTCGTATCGGCCCGCGCCTGTTCGTGGAGTGAGTGTCAGGACAGGATGGGACCCGGAAGATCAGCCCGGCGCCCACAATCGCAAAGGACCAGGACAATGGCGCAGTACATGCTCTCCGTTCACCACGACGGCACCGAGGACTTCGAGTCGATGACTCCCGAGGAGCTCCAGCCGATCTTCGAGGCGGTCGACCGCTTCAACAAGGAGGTCCAGGAGGCCGGCAAGTGGGTCTTCGCCGGTGGCCTCGAGCCGATCGAGTCGGCCACCACGGTCGACAACACGAAGGGCGAGGCCCTGGTCACCGACGGCCCCTTCTCGGAGTCGAAGGAGTTCCTCGGCGGCTTCTGGATCATCGAGTCGGCTGACCTGGACGAGGCACTCGACTGGGCCCAGCGTGGCTCTGCGGCGTGCGCGGGTCGGGTCGAGGTGCGGCCCTTCCAGCCTGAGCCGCCGACTGAGTGACCCGGCTGAGTGACCGATCTCGAGCAGGTCTTCCGCGCTGAGCACGGCCGTGTCGTGGCCACGCTCGCCCGTCGCTTCGGCGACCTCGACATCGCCGAGGAGGCGACGTCCGAGGCGCTGGTGGTGGCGGTCGAGCGTTGGCCGCGCGACGGCGTACCTCCCAATCCGGGGGCATGGCTGACCACGGTCGCCACGAACAAGGCCCTGGACCGGGTACGCCGGGAAGGCCGGCGCGACGCGAAGCAAGCTGAGGCGACTCTCATGGACGAACAGATGCGCAGGGATCCCGAGGAGACCGGGCCGGTCGACGATGACCGGCTCCGGCTGATCTTCACCTGCTGCCACCCGGCGCTCGCGCCGGAGAACCGCGTCGCGCTCACCCTGCGTCTGCTGGGCGGACTCTCGGTGGCCGAGATCGCGCATGCGTTCCTCGTGCCGGAGGCGACGATGGCGCAACGGATCACGCGTTCGAAGGCGAAGATCAAGCAGGCGCACATCCCCTATCGGGTGCCTGCTGCGGGTGATCTGCCGTCGCGGATCAGTGCGGTGCTGGCGGCGCTCTACCTGGTCTTCAACGAGGGCTACCTGGCTTCGGGCGCGATCAGCCGGGCTCAGGCCGCCTCGGGCGAGGACTCCGTGCTGGTTCCAGTGCGCGAGGACCTGTGCGCGGAGGCGATCCGGTTGACGCGGCTGACCAGCTCGCTGCTGCCCGACCACCCCGAGACCGACGGGCTGCTGGCCCTGATGCTGCTCACCCAGGCGCGCTCACCGGCGCGCGTGGTCGACGGCGTGCTGGTGACGCTGGACGAGCAGGACCGCCGGCTGTGGGACGCAGCCCTGATCGACGAGGGCCACGCCATCGTGCGGCGTTGCCTGGCGCGCAACAGACCGGGGCGCTACCAGCTGCAGGCCGCGATCAACGCCGTGCACACCGACGCCCTCGACGTCACGATGACCGACTGGGGTCAGGTGCTCGCGCTCTACGACCGGCTCGCCGCGATCGACCCCTCGCCCGTGGTCGCGCTCAACCGCGCGGTCGCGGTGGCCGAGCTGGACGGCCCTGAGGTGGCGCTGTCGCTCGTGGACGGGCTTGCCGGGTCACTGGCTGGCTACCACGCCTTCCAGGCCACCCGGGCGGATCTGCTGCGGCGGCTCGGGCGTCGCGACGCTGCCCTCGCGGCGTACGACGAGGCGATCCGACTCGCGGGCAACCCGGCCGAGAACGCCTGGCTGACCGCCCGCCGCGACTCGATCTGAGGGTACCGACGGTCTCGCTGCCCGGGCCGGGCCGAAATGGCCGGTCCAGCCCTCTGGCGCCGTGTCTCAGGCGAGCAGAGCGCGCAAGTAGCGCCGACGGTAGAAACGCTGGGCGACCAGGGCGATCGGGTAGAGCAGGCGCCACGGCCCGCGAGGCGCCCGGGTCAGGGACCGCAGCGTCAGCGACACCGTCCCGTCAGGCCCGCGGTGGACGACGAACGCCTCCTCGCCAGAGACCGGGTGACCGGGACGCGTGCCGTAGGCGAACCCCGACCGGTCGCGCCGCGCAACCACCGTGACGATGCGGACCGGCTCGCGGATCCGCAGCGGGCCGACATGGGCAACCAGCGACAGGTCTGCACCTGCGCGGACGCGCAGTGCGTCGCCCTTCGCGGGCTCGATCGAGAACCCGCTGCGGGTCTTGATGCCCCACTCGAGGATGCGCGAGGACACCTCGACCCAGAAGTCGTCTCCCTGCCCGATCACGACCGTGCGCTCGAACCGGCGAAAGCCGGGCGTGGCACGGCGCCAGACTGGTTCGGCCACCTCGGTGGCACCGGGGTCGGAGTAGCTCAACGGCTCGTTCACCCGATGCCCGCCAGTGTTCCGACGAGCATGACGGCGGCCGGCGCGAACCCGACCAGGAGTACGACGCCGAGCTGGCGCCGCTGCGTCCATCCCCACCAAACGGCCACGAGCGAAGCGGCGAGGCTGAACCACTCGGTGCCGCCGCCCACCGCGTTGGATGCCCAGGTCAGCCCGACCGCCACCGTCAGCAGGTAACCGATGACCGGCGGCCGCGGGCGACCCACCATCGACATGGCCAGCGCAGCAAGCAGACCGGCCACGCCGGCGTACCAGATGTAGTGGCCGACGACCTCGTCCCAGAGATGGGCGGTGGGACCGGGATCGATGTTGCCCACCGAGTTGGCGGCGAGGTGCATGCCGTGACCGTTGGCATAGGCCAGCGCGCCCGCGCCGAAGATCCACCAGACGCGTCGTCCGACTTGTGCGGCCTGCAGGGTCAGCGCAGCGGGGATGAGCACCAGCCACGGAATCGCCAGGTCCAGCCAGTCCGCGACGCGCGTGCCGTCAACGGTCGAGCCGAGTCCCGACGGCAGCAGTCCGAGATGGTGGACGACCGCGTAGGCCAACGCAGTGGAAGCCAGCGCACGCCCGTACATGCCTACTGCTGCTCGCGTCGCTCGTGCAGCCGTTGCTGAGCGGCCGCGAGGTAGGCCAGGCAGGGCGCGTCGGAGTCCGGGTGCTTCTCGACCAGGTGGAAGATCCAGCGGTCCATGGACGCCATGAAGCCGTTGTCGTTGCCGGGCCGGTACGCCGACCACTTGAGGTGGCCGCGCCCCGCGCACTCGGTGCAGCTGATCTTGTAGACGAACTGGCCATCGTCGGCGAGATCGATCTTGACCTTCGCCAGCGGGCCAGCCTCAGCGCCGGCCTTCCGCTCTCGAGCAGCTCGGCTCGCGACCACGTTTGCACCTCAGTTCGTCGGGAGGTGCAGCCTAGCCGCGAGCGAGGTGGCCTCAGACCAGGTCGACGACCTGCGTCAGCCGGAACGAGTTGCCCGACGGATCCCGGAAGCCCGCGTCGATGCCGTAGGGCCGCTCCTCCGGCGTCTCGGTGAACTCGACGCCGCGCGCACTCAGCTCCTCGTAGGACTTGCGGCAGTCGTCGGTCGTGAAGAAGACCGTGCCCGCGAAGCCCTTCGCGGTCAGCGAGGCGATCTCGGCCTGGGTGGCCTCGTCGAGCATCGGCGCACCCGGGATGGCCATCAGCACGATCTCGACGTCCTGCCCGGGGACACCCACCGTGAGCCAGCGGAAGTTGCCCATCTCGGCAACGGTCACGTCGGTGCGGACCTCCATGCCGAGCTTCTCGGTGTAGAACTTCAGCGCCTCGTCCTGATCGTGGACCCAGACCTGCGCAGTGGAAAGCTTGAACATCGTCGTCTCCTTGAGAGTTGCCCCGGGAATTGCCCCGAGGTGATGCCTCAACGCTAGGGAGCGCACCCGGTCGCTGGCTTCTCGAATCGTGCGCTCCTGTAACCGAGACGCCGCGTCACCGTTAGGCCCCCATGCGCCGCTTGTCGTTCTCGGGTCTCGTGCTCGCCGTCGTGTCCACGCTCACCACCGTCGTCGGCCTGCCCGGCGTCCCCACCCCGGCGGCGTACTCCGCACTGCCGTCGTGCAGCGGTCGACACTGGGTCGCCTCCTGGTACGCCGCGCCCTCGGACGCGCTGCTCTCCCAGCCGCCGATCGAGCAGACGTTCCGCATCCAGGTCTCGCCCCTGCGCGGTGGGACCGTGGCGCGATTCCGGTTCTCCAACCGCTTCGGTTCGGGGCCGGTCACCTTCGGCGATGCGACGGTCGGCAAGCAGCACCCGACCTTGAAGGGTGCGTCGATCGAGGCCGGCACGCTGCACAACATCACGTTCGCCGGCGGCCACCGACGCGTCGTGATCCCGCAGGGCCGCGAGGTGCTGACCGACCCGGTGCGGATCCGTTTCGGCACCTTCCGCCGACTGCTGGTCAGCATCCACGTCGTCGGCGCACCCGGCCCGGCGACGCAGCACGCGATCTCCGAGCAGACCACCTGGCAGAGCCCGCCGCTGTCGGGCAACCACACGCACGACATGGGCGCCGGTGGCTTCTTCGGCGTGCCGCTCCCGGGCCTGGTCCCGGCCCTCCCTCAGGGCATCCCGTATCTCACGGGCATGGACGTCCGTGCACGCAACCGGGTCGGCACCGTGGTCACCTTCGGCGACTCGATCACCGACGGCACGGAGGCCGAGGCGCTCCCCTTCGTGCTCTCCGCGGACAACATCGACAAGTTCGTTGCCTACCCCGACCAGCTCGCTCGCCGGATCAAGAACGCAGGTCTGCCAATGTCGGTTGCGAACTCCGGCATCTCCGGAAACATGCTGCTCAACGACGCCGTCGTGCCGGTCTTCGGTCCCTCCGGGCTGTCCCGCTTCACCCGCGACGCACTCGATCGCCCTGGTGTCACCACGGTGATCCTGCTCGAGGGCATCAACGACATCGGACAGCTCCTGGCCACCCGGGACCAGCTCGTCGCGGGTTACAAGAAGGCCATCGCTGCAGCCCATGCCCGCGGCGTACGCATCCTGCTCGGCACACTCACCGCGCAGAACGGCACGATCCAGCCGCCCAACTACGGCTTCCTCGGTGAGCCCACGCGCGTCGCTGTGAACCAGTGGATCCGTGCCCAGCGCCTCAGCGACGGCGTCGTCGACTTCGACAAGGCGGTGCGCGATCCTTCGGACCCGTCGCGGCTCCGTCCGGAGTACGACGGCGGCGACCACCCGCACTTCAGCGCTGCGGGTTATCGGGCGATGGCAGCCGCCGTGCCGCTCAGCAAGCTTCGGCTCCCCCGCTGCAGCTGAGGATCAGTTCGGGTTCGCCGCGCGAGACCCGTAGGCCGGGCCGAACACCACGAGCAGCGCGAGGTCCTCGGTGACGTCGATGAACCGGTGCACCTCACCGGCCGGCACGAAGATCACCGATCCGGGCTCGACCTCTGCCGAGCCACCGGGCGTGACGATCGTGGCGCGGCCCTGTGTCACCACGTAGATCTCGTCCTCGGTGTGCGGACTCTGGTCGTCGAGACCTCCCGCTGGGATGCAGTAGGTCCCGACGGACAGATCCGGGGTCCGTAGGTGCTCGGCCCAGTCGTTCTCCGCCTCTGACGGTGGTGTCCAGACTCCGGCGCCCTCGATCAGTTGCATGCGGCGAGACTAGGCGTCGGCCGTGTGAACGTCGCCGTCAGGCGATGGTGGACGGCAGACCGGTCGCGCACATCTGGATAGTCAAGCTCCTGTTGCCACGAGGGCCTCACGACAGCGCCAGCGCCGCGGGGACCGCCAGCGCGCTGAACCTGACCAGGCGCCCGACCAGGCAGGCAGCGCCGAACTCGATCCGGCGCTGCGGCGACGCACCCGCCGCGATCGCCACCACCGCCAGGGGCGGCAGTCCGACGGTCGAGGAGAGCAGGACCAGCGGCACTCCCGTACGCCGCTCGCCGAGCAGGCGGCGTACGCGGGCCGACCAGCGACCCGGCTCGTGCCGGTCCCGGCGCATCAGCCTCGACAGCCGCGCGCTCCCACGACGTGCGGTCTCGAAGAGCAGCAGCTTGCCGACCGTCTGGCCGACACCGAGGGCCAGGGCGATGCAGACGGCCGTGATCACGCCTCCCCGCGCGGACGCGATCACGGCGTACCCCTCGGCGTTGAACAGGGGCACGATCGCCGACCCGAAGCCGAAGAGCAGACCGCCGAGCGCCGTCGCGAGGTCGCTCACGACAGCCGCGCGGGCGCGTCGAGGAGTCGGGCCACCCGGACCAGTGACCAGACCTTGATGCCTCCGACGACGAGCGTGACGGCGAGGGCCACGGCGTACTGGCCGAGGGCGAGCGCACCGACGACGCCGGCGGTGTTCAGGGCCTTGGCTGCGGGCGACCAGTTGAGCAGCCACACGCGGCGATCAACCCGGTGGAAGTAGTTCGGGCTCAGCACCGGCCAGCACAGGAAGGCCAGCGACAGCATCGTGTCGAGCACCATGAACGACAGCAGGAACGCCACGGCGGCAACCAGCGCGTCGGGCACGATCACGACCAGCGCCGCGCATGCGATCGCCGTGCAGGCGCGGTCGCAGATGATGTCGAAGACCGCCCCCGCCCGCGTCTCCTGACCGAGCCGGCGCGCGCTCCAGCCGTCGAGCATGTCGCCGAGCCAGTAGCAGGAGTACGCCGCGACGAGCAGCGTCGCGTCTTGCCGCACGAGCGCGATCATTCCGAGCACGACGGCGGCGAGCGTCCGGACGAGGGTGACCGCGTTGGGGACGGTCAGGAACGGGCCCGGGTTCTGCAGTGCGGTGGCCGGGGCTGGCTGGAGGTGCTCGATCGTCGTCATGGCCCGAGGTTCGCGGCCGGGGCACCCCTCGCGGATCCGCCTGGTGTGCCGTCGTTTCTCGCGCATCGGCACTGTGGGTGGTGGCGGGTTGGTACCCGGGTACCGACTTCACGCGCGGCACTCCCCGATCACCTCGCGCGTCACCGAGAATGCGGAGGTGAAGATTGCATGGACCCGGTGGCTGAACGAGCCGGCCCGCCAGCGCCCGATCGCGTACGGCGCCGTCGCGGTGGCCGTCACGATTTCCGCGGTCTACGGTGCGGCGACCGCCACGATGCTCGGGTACTTCACCTGGGTCTGGCTCATTGCGCCGATCGCAGTCGTGATCTCGCGCTTCATCCCCTCGAAGCGGTGGCTGATCCTCGCGATCGCAGCTTCAGTCGTTGCCTACTGCAACACCACCGAGGCCGTGTACCTCGTGTGGTGCGTCGCTGCGCTCGTCTTCCTGTCGTTGTTCGAGGACCCCGCCCCGCGGCCGTTCGCGGGCTGGATGGCCGGGGTTCTGGGCTGGTTCGCGACGACAGTGATCGTTGACGGCCCCAACCTCGTGCCCCTCTTCGCGACGCTCGTCGGGTGGGTTGCTGCGACGATTCTGCGGGGGCGTGTGCGCAACGCCGTTCTTGCCGCCGAGACTGACGAGCTCCGCACGCAGGCCACCTGGCTCGAGCAACGCACCAACCTCGCCCGCGAGCTCCACGACGTCGTCGGCCACCACGTGACAGCGATGGTCGTCCAGGCCGAAGCGGGTCAGGTCGCAGAGCCGGAAGCCGCACTGCGCCGGATCGCAGACGCCGGCCGGACCGCCCTCCAGGAGCTGGACGCGCTTGTCGTCCACCTCCGCGACCCGAACGCCCCGCTCTCCGTCAGCGCCCCGCCACGGCTGAGCGACATCGATGAGCTCCTCGCCGTGCCGCTCCGGCAGAACGGCGTGGACGTCACGGTCGAGATCGATCCCGCCCACGGGCTCGACGAGATCGGCACGCTGACGCTCTACCGCGTCGCGCAGGAGGCGCTCACCAACGTGGCCCGCCACGCCGGTGCCCGGTCGGTCTGGGTGGAGGTCCAGCGCCTCACTGGCCAGGTCCGGCTGCGGGTCAGCGACGACGGCATCGGTCCCCCAGCAGCCGTCGAACGCGGGACGGGCCTGCTCGGCATCAACGAGCGCGTCACCGCCCTGAACGGCACCTTCGAGCTCGCCCGTCGTCCCGGCGGCGGCGCCATGATCGACGTACTGATCCCGGTGGTCCCCGCATGATCCGCGTCGCCGTGGTCGACGACCAGGACATGGTGCGCGAGGGCTTCAGCCTGATCCTCTCCGCCGACCCCGGCATCGAGGTGGCCTGCCAGGCGGCCGACGGACGTGCCTTCCTCTCGGCGGTGGAGGCCGACCCGCGCATCGACGTGGCACTCGTCGACATCCGGATGCCTGTGGTCGACGGCCTGCAGGCGACCCGCGCGCTCGCCCGGCTCCCCCACGCGCCAGCCGTGATCATCGTGACCACGTTCGACGACGACGCCTACGTCCTCGACGCGATCGCCGCCGGCGCCCAGGGATTCCTGCTCAAGCGGTGCAGCGCCCGCGAGCTGGTCGCGGCTGTTCACACCGTCGCGTCGGGGTCGTCGATCCTCTCGCCGCAGGTCACCGGTGCTGTCCTCCAGCGCGTCAAGCAGACCTCGGCCATCACCCGACCCGCGATGCTCGACGGACTGGACCTGACCGGCCGCGAGCGCGACGTGCTCGGGCTGATCGGGCTCGGCCTCAACAACACCGAGATCTCCGCGCGCCTGCACCTCACGGTCAGCACCGTGAAGACGCACGTCGGCAACGTGCTCGCCAAGACCGGCAGCCGCGACCGAGTGCAGGCCGCGATCGTCGCGATCCAGGCGGGCCTGTCCTGAACTACTCGCCGGCGGGGTCGTAGTCGTACGCCGGCAGGCCGTCGAGGCTGGTCCGGTTCTTCTCGACGCGGTAGGCGACGCTGCCCTCGGCGCCCTTGCGCTCGAAGTACGGCCCGAGCAGATCGCGATGCCCGTCGAGCGTCATCCGCGGGACACCCCAGCCGCACGAGTCGGAGATCCGCTCGACGTCGACGACGATCACCGCTCTGGTCCCGGGCTGCTCGCTGAAGTGCTCCGCGAGCGACGCGAACCCCTCGTCGTACGGCGTGACGATGCGGCCGCGACCGTGCAGCCGCACGATGTTCGGAGCACCCGAGAACGCGCAGAACATCACCGTGATCCGGCCATTCTCGCGAAGGTGCGCGATGGTCTCGCTGCCGCTCCCGGTCACATCCAGCCAGGCGAACGTGTGGCTGTCGAGCACCGCGAACGTCCCCGGCAGGCCGCGCGGCGACACGTTGACGTGCCCCTCCGCGCCGAGAGGTGCCGTCGCGACGAAGAAGACCGGCTGGCCCTCGATGAAGTCCTTCAGCCGGCCGTCGATGGATTCATGCAGCTTCCCCATGCGACGACCGTCCCACGCGCAGATACGCCGTGCCCACTGGTTATCCCGCCGCAGCGCCCACCAGGCGCCGTCAGCTGCCCGACTCGGCTTTGCGCTCGGGGACGTGGGACGGACGACCGTAGGCCCGGATCACGCACGCCGGCACGACCGCGTACGCCGAGGCGGGAGGCGCCGCGGCCCGGTAAGCGGTCGGCGTCGCGTCGTACATCCGCTTGAAGCTGGTGGTGAACGAGCCGACACTGGTCAGGCCCACGCTCATGCAGATGTCCGCCACCGAGTGATCCGTGTGGCGCAGCAGCGCCGCCGCGCGCTCGAGTCGCCGGGTCAGCAGGTAGACGTGCGGCGACTGCCCGAAGGTCTCCTTGAAGACCCGGCTGAAGTGAGCACGGCTCAGTCCCGCCGCCTGCGCCATGGCGATCACACCGATCGGCTCCGTGTAGTGCCGGTCGGCGAGGTCCTTCGCCCGCAGCAGGTGCCGCTCGATCGGGTGGCTCATCAACGCCGAGTATGCCGCGCGCGGTCAGGCTGGGAGCGCCGTTGCGTCCTCTCCCTCTCTCGCAAGGGCGCGACGGGTGAGGCGTTGAACGATCCTGATCGCAAAGGCAGTGCACACAAGCCACATTGCGGACTCGATCAAGCCGAGAACGTTGTATGCGTGAAACGAAAGGTCATCGTCATCCGACCTCCACAAGAAACGCCCAAACCCGTTGCTGAAGAAGTTCGCGACGAGCCAGAGGGTCCACCACCAACCAAGGGGCGAGAGGTTGACCCGGGACACGTAGACCTGCCAGAGGTCCTTCATGTTCTGGTAGGGAAACCACCAGAACACGATCGGGATGAACCACGACCCCACGTGCATGCCAGGTGATCTGCGAACCGAGCCACGGAGCGTGGACTGCGCCAGCTGGAACTGCCAGAGGCACCACACGACGATGCACGCCAGGAGAGAGATCCAGCTCAGGACTCCCGCCGACAGCTCGATCACGTCGAAGATGCCAGGGGACTGGATCCAGGTGGCCCCGTCGCAGGCGTCAGCGAGTGGGCTCACGCCCCAGGTGTAAAGACCGAAGGTCACCAGGTAGAACGCGCCATGGAGGCCCAGAAGGATCACCAGCGCCCGACCGAGACGACCGAAGTCCTTGCCGAGCGGCCGGCGTTGCGGCGCGCGGCTCGCCTGCCACTGCACCCCGTCCCACCACCGCATCTGGCCGGGCACCTCGGGATCGGGGAACCAGCCAGCAGGGGGAAGCGGCACGGTGTTCTCGGTCATGGCCGAGATTCTTCAGCCCGGGAGATCCGCCCGCAGCCGGACCACGAAATTGGTCCGCAGTGTCAGCGGACCAGCTCCCAGGTCGTACGACGATCATCGGGGCCGGTGATCTCCCCCGCTGCCAGCGCGGCGGCGACCCGACGGCGTACGTCGTCCTCGTCGGCCGGTGGGCAGTCGACGGTGATGTCGAGCACCAGCGCTCCGCCGCGCTCGATTGCGCGGGTCGAGTGCGGCCAGCGGCACGGGCCGTCGTGCTTCCAGTGCCCGCAGAGCGCACCCGTCACCGCTCC
Organism: Nocardioides cavernaquae; assembly: GCF_003600895.1. Classification (NCBI taxonomy): domain Bacteria; kingdom Bacillati; phylum Actinomycetota; class Actinomycetes; order Propionibacteriales; family Nocardioidaceae; genus Nocardioides; species Nocardioides cavernaquae. Next base: position 2,618,142 of record NZ_QYRP01000002.1, on the reverse strand, counting down.
GCCCGGCGCCGCGGTGTCTCCCCCGGCGTCGAGGCGGACCCGGTGCACGAGCCGCACGGGCTACTTCTTGGGCTTCTCGGCGGGCTGGGTGGTGGACAGCGCGGCGATGAAGGCCTCCTGCGGCACCTCGACGCGGCCGACCATCTTCATCCGCTTCTTGCCTTCCTTCTGCTTCTCCAGCAGCTTCCGCTTACGCGAAATATCGCCGCCGTAGCACTTGGCAAGGACGTCCTTGCGGATGGCGCGGATGGTCTCGCGGGCGATCACGCGGGCGCCGATGGCGGCCTGGATCGGCACCTCGAACTGCTGCCGCGGGATCAGCTCGCGCAGCTTGCCGGCGAGCATCACGCCATAGGCGTACGCCGCGTCCTTGTGCACGATCGCGGAGAACGCGTCGACCGGCTCGCCCTGGAGCAAGATGTCGACCTTGACCAGGTCACCCGGCTGCTCACCGTCGAACTCGTAGTTGAGCGAGGCGTAGCCCTTGGTCTTGGACTTGAGCTGGTCGAAGAAGTCGAAGGCGATCTCGCCCATCGGCAGCGTGTAGCGCATCTCGACACGGTCCTCGGAGAGGTAGTCCATGCCGTGCAACGTGCCGCGCTTGTTCTGGCACAGCTCCATGATCGTGCCGATGTAGTCGGACGGCGACAGGATCGTGGCCTTCACGACCGGCTCGCGAACCTCGGCGATCTTGCCGTCGGGGTACTCGCTCGGGTTGGTCACCTCGATCTCGGTGCCGTCGTCCATCGTCACGTGGTAGACCACGTTGGGCGCCGTCGAGATCAGGTCGAGGTTGAACTCGCGCTCGAGCCGCTCACGGGTGATCTCCATGTGGAGCAGACCGAGGAAGCCGCAGCGGAAGCCGAAGCCGAGCGCGCCGGAGGTCTCCGGCTCGTAGGTCAGTGAGGCGTCGTTGAGCTGGAGGCGCTCGAGGGCGTCACGAAGCTCGGGGTACTGGTCGCCGTCGATCGGGTAGAGACCGGCGTAGACCATCGGGTTCGGGTGGTCGTAGCCGCCGAGCGGCTCGTCCGCGCCGTGGTGCTGGAGCGTGACGGTGTCACCGACGCGCGACTGGCGGACGTCCTTCACACCGGTGATCAGGTAGCCGGTCTCGCCGACACCGAGCTCGCCGGCCTTCATCGGCTCGGGGCTGATCACGCCGACCTCGAGCATCTCGTGCACGGCGCCGGTGGACATCATCCGGATCCGCTCACGGTGCTTCAGCGAGCCGTCGACCACCCGGACGTAGGTGACCACGCCGCGGTAGGTGTCGTAGACCGAGTCGAAGATCAGCGCGCGGGCGGGAGCGTTCGGGTCACCGACAGGCGCAGGCACCTGGCGAACGATCTCGTTGAGCAGGTTCTCGACGCCGAGGCCGGTCTTGGCGGAGGTGAGCAGCACGTCCTCGGGCTCGCAGCCGACCAGGTTGGCCAGCTCGAGGGCGTACTTCTCGACGTTGGCGCTGGGCAGGTCGATCTTGTTGAGCACCGGGATGATCTGGAGCTCGGCACCCATGGCCAGGTAGAGGTTGGCGAGCGTTTGGGCCTCGATGCCCTGCGCGGCGTCGACCAGCAGGATCGCGGCCTCACAGGCCTCGAGCGAGCGGGACACCTCGTAGGTGAAGTCGACGTGGCCCGGGGTGTCGATCATGTTCAGGATGTAGGTGCCCGGCTCGGCACCCGCCGCGTTGTCGGCCGGCACGGTCCACGGCATGCGGACGGCCTGCGACTTGATGGTGATGCCGCGCTCGCGCTCGATGTCCATCCGGTCGAGGTACTGCGCCTTCGCCTCGCGCTCACCGACGACGCCGGTCAGCTGCAGCATGCGGTCGGCCAGGGTCGACTTGCCGTGGTCGATGTGCGCGATGATGCAGAAGTTGCGGATGATCGACGGGTCGGTCTTGCCCGGCTGCGGTGCGGTGGAGGACACAGGCGACTTTCTCGGATTGCTCGGCGGGGACGGTGCTGGCCCCGGAGGGCCCCCGCATTCTCCCATGCATTCACGGCCCGCCACGCACACGCGGGCACAATGCTCCCGTGACCCCGCTCCCATCGGTCCGGACACCCGACCACCCCACGGCCCGCCGCATCACCTGGCCGTTCCTCCCTGCCGACCTGCGGCTCGAGATCGGTCGCCGTTGCGGTTCGCCGGTGGTCTCGGCCCAGGCCTGCGACGTGGGCTTCACCCCGGGGTTCGCATCGGTGCTGACCTGCGAGGACGGGTCCCGCCACTTCGTGAAGGCGGCCTCCACCAAGGCACAGCGCGGCTCGTCGGTCTCCTACCGCGCGGAGATCGACGTGCTCCGCCGGCTCCACCCCTCGTTGCCGGTGCCGTCGCTGGAGTGGTTCATCGACGACGACTGGGTCGTCCTCTCCACGACGTACGTCGACGGCACGCTGCCGCGCCTGCCCTGGTCGGCAGCCGACCTCACGGCCTGCCTGGATGCCCTCGAGCACGCAGCGGTGCTCCTCACCCCGGTGCCGGTCAAGGCCACCCGGGTGAGCGCCGAGTTCGCCGCCTGGCCGGGCTACTGGGAGGCGGTGCCCCACCGCGGCGACCTCGACCACCATGCCGAGGCGTCTGCCCTGGCCGCCAGGTTCGGCGAGGCGTGCGCCGGCGAGACGCTGGTCCACACCGACATCCGGGCCGACAACCTCCTCGTCGACACCGCCGGACAGGCCTGGATCATCGACTGGACCTGGCCGGTCGAGGGAGCGGACTGGCTCGACACCGTCACCTTGCTGGCTCTCGCCCGCGGCGATACGGACGGGTCGTTCGACGCCGACGCGCTGCTGGCAGAGCGGCGCCTGACCCGCGGCGTACCTGCCGACGACGTGGACACCTGGCTGGCCCTGCTCGCGGGCTACTTCCTCAAGTCGGCGCTCGACCCGGTCCCGGTCAGCGCCCCCCACCTCCGGCGTTACCAGCAGCAGGTGGGCGACGTACTGTGGGACTGGCTCGCAGCGCGACGTGGCTGGTCCTGAGGTCTGCACATTCCTGGGGCTGGTGCGATTTGGGCTGCCCGCAACTGCACTGGTAATCTTGCCCGTCGCGTGTTCTGGCTGTGCCCCATCCCTCTAGCCAGGGCCAGGGAGCGCGCCGACCGCATCACCAGACTTACTGACCGAACATCCACCACACGCAAAGGTTCCGCAGTGGCGAACATCAAGTCCCAGATCAAGCGCAACAAGCAGAACGAGGTTGCTCGCGAGCGCAACAAGTCGGTCAAGACCGGCCTGAAGTCCGCGATCCGCAAGTTCCGCGAGGCCGCCGAGGCCGGCGACAAGACCGCCGCCGCCGAGGCCGCTCAGGTTGCGCTCAAGAAGCTCGACAAGGCTGCGTCCAAGGGCGTCATCCACAAGAACCAGGCTGCCAACCGCAAGTCCTCGATCGCCAAGAAGGCCGCCGCTCTCTGAGCCGCACTCTTCCTCGGAAGGCGCTGTCCCCTCGGGGATGGCGCCTTCTGTCATTTCAGGAGGGCCCTGCACGGCCCAGATCACCGGTCCCGTTGAATACGGCCCTCCACACGCGCGGCCAGTGACGGAGCCTGCGGCCGGAGCCGGGGAGGTCTCCCGAACGTCGAGCCGGCGCGAGCGCCAGCGAGCGCAGCGCGAGCTGCACGGAGGGAGACCTCCCCGGCGCAGGCCGCACCCGCCCGCCAGCCGAAAAGGTCAGCGCGGGTCGCGGAGGGCAGCGACGGTGAGGACCAGGCGCTCCAACGTGTACGCCGCGTCGGAGGCCGCGCCCTTGATGTCCGCATCAGCCTTGGCCACGGCCTGGATCGCGCCGGCCAGTCCCCCGGGCGACCAGGAGCGTGCCTGGTCCTTGATCGTGCGCAGCTTCCACGGCGGGACACCGACCTCGCGGGCCAGGTCGGCCTCGCGCATGCCGCGCGGTGCGCCGACGAACTTCGCCAGGCCGCGGACCGAACCGGCGAAGGCAGAGGTGATCAGGACCGCAGGCGTGCCGTTGTCGAGCGCCCAGCGGAGCTCCTCGAGCGCTGCCGCACGCCGCCCGTGGAACGCAGCGTCGGCGACCGCGAACGACTTCGCCTCGGCCCGACCGCCGAAGTAGCGCTTGACCTTGTCGATGGTCAGCGGCTCGCCGGGGAAGTCGTTGGCCAGCTGGTGCGCGGCGGCAGACAGCGAGCGCAGGTCCTGACCGACGGCCTGGACCAGGAAAGCGGAAGCCTCGGAGTCCATGCGGGCACCGTGCTGGCGGGCCTCGGAGACCGCGAAGCCGGCGAACTCGGACGCCTTCAACGGAGCCGACTTGACCTCAGTGACGGTGGCGATCTTGCGCAGCTTGGCCAGGACGCCGGAACCCTTCTGTCCGCCGGAGTGGACCAGCACGAGGGCGATCTCCTCGACAGGAGACGCGCAGTAGTCCAGGAGACCCTCGACCGACTCGTCGGGGACGTCCTCGAGCTGGCGCACCACGATGCACCGCGTGCTGGAGAAGAGCGAGGGAGCCGCGAGCTCGCCCAACGTCGCCAGCGTCAGGTCACCGCCGCGGGCCTCGGAGAACTCGGCCTCGGCATCGATCGCCTTCACCGCGGCGCGTGCGGTGACCACCGTGCGCTCGTTGAGGAACTCCTCCGGGCCGGTCACGAGCGTGACCCGGCCCAGCACCTGCGGTCCGGCCATGGGTGCAACCCTGTCACACCGCACCGACAGGTCACTTCCGGGTCCCGACCTCCAGACCGTCCTGTCCGGCGACCACCACGACGTCCCCGTCCGTGTCGGTCCGATGCACCGCGGCCCCTGTCGCGGTGAGCACGTCGAGCGTGCTCTGCGCCGGGTGTCCGTAGTCGTTGTCCGCGCCCACGCTGATCACCGCGACGCGGGCGCCGAGCGAGGCCAGCCAGTCCGTGTCCTGGTAGCGACTGCCGTGATGGGGCACCTTCAACACGTCGACCGTGAGGCCGGCCAGCGTGCGCTGCAGCCAACGCTGCGCCTCCGGCTCGACGTCCCCGGCCAGGAGCATCCGGACTCCGCGCACGTCGAGCACGAGCACCACCGACGCATTGTTCGGTCCACTTCCCGAGTCCGCGGCGGACCCGTGCTGCTCGACTCCCGGCACGGGGCCGACCACCTGCAGCCTCACGTCACCGATCTGCCTGGTGACGCCGTAGGCCGGGACCAGCGCACGGTCGCCGGTGATCTCCTGGACCGTCTCCACCCGCTCGAGGGGTTCGGCCAGGCCGGTCACGTCCACCTCGCCGACCTCGCGTCCGTCGTAGACCCCGCCGAGGCCGTCGACATGGTCGGCGTGGAAGTGGCTGAGCACGACCAGCGGCACCCGCCGGATCTCCAGCCGGTCGAGGCATCGGTCCATCGACGCCGGATCGGGCCCGGCATCGACGACAACCGCGGCACCATCGCCCGCGTTGAGCACCAGGCCGTCGCCCTGCCCGATGTCACACGCCGCGAAGACCCACCCCTCCGGTGGCCAGCCCGGACTCGGCGGCGGCACCAGCATGACCACGGCCAGTCCGACCGACAGCACCGCTGACGGAGTACGCCGCGCGAGCAGCCGCCCCGACCAGGCTGCGACCGCCACACACAGGACGGTCAGCACCGCCAGGGCGAGCGGTCCGGTCCCCCACGACACTGCTGGAGTCGCCAGGGCGGCCGAGTGCCGGGCGATCGCGATGATCGTCGCGGCACACGCAGCTGCGATCCAGCCCACCGCAGCGCCGAGCGGATGCCAGACCAGCTCGAGCAGGCCACCGATGAGGCCGGCCACCGTTGCGGGCGCGACGAACGGACCGGCGAGCAGGTTGGCCAGCACCGCCACCAGGCTGACCTCACCGGAGATCGCGGCGACCACCGGCGTGCACGCGAGCTGGGCCGCAGCAGGCACAGCGATGGCCGCCGCGAGCCACGGTGGCATCCAGCGCGACAGCGCCGCGGTCCACCTGGGGGCCAGGAACAGGATGCCGGCGGTCGCGAGCACGGACAGCGCGAACCCGACCGTGGTGGCCAGCCACGGGTCGATCAGCAACAACCCGAGCACCGCCAGGCCCAGCGCACGCGGGCCCCGGTCGCGGCCGTTGCTGCCGAACCCGAGCAGTGCCACCGAGCCCATGGCGGCGGCCCGGACCACGCTCGGCTCGGTGCGGGCCACCAGCACGAAGCTGGCGATGCCGAAGACGCCCAGCACCAGCAGCCAGCGCCCGCGCACGCCGCAGGCCTTGCCCACGAGCAGCAGGACGCCCACCACCAGGGTCAGGTTGGTGCCGCTGACGGCGAGGAGGTGGGTGAGCCCAGCCACCCGGAAGTCTGCCTGCACCTGCTCCGGAAGACCTGCGTCGTCACCATCGACCAGGGCCGGGACCAGGTCGCGCTGCGGCGGACCACGATCAGCCACGGCGTCCCGGACTCCCCCACGGATGACGGCGGCCGCCCGCCACAGCGGACCGGGCTCGCGCAGCACCTCGGGCCGGCCCCGCGCACTCACCAACGCGCTCAGGTCGCCGTCAGCGACGTGCGCCAGGCGGCCTCGTGCCTGCAGCTCGCTGCCCAGCTCCACGTCGCTCCAGGACCCGTCTGCAAGGACGAGCACCGGTGATCGGACCCGCAGGGCGATGTCGCCGCGGCGTACCTCCAGGACGGTGGCGCGCAGCCGGACCCCGGCGCCATAGGCGCCCTCGAGCCGCACCGGGTCGGAGGTGACGCGCAGGCGGAGCGTGACCGCGGCCCGCTGCTCGGCGAGGTCGGCGACAGGACCGGTCCGGGTGCCCTCCACGCGCAGCGCCGCCGCCCCGGCGACAGCGAGCGCCACCAGCACCCATGTGCACACCGATCGGCGCAGCTCCGGCTTCCGGTGCGCGACCAGCCCGAGGACCACCAGAGTCAGCCCGGCGAGGATCCAGCCGGCACGAGGAGGTACGCCGAGGACGAGGAGCCCGCCGACCCACGCCGCGAGCCCGAGAGCGGGACCACGCAGGTCTCGCGCAGCCACCTGCACGGCTCAGACCGTGGCGTGCGGTGCGATCTCCGCGAGGGTTGCCTCACCGATGCCGCTGACGTCGAGCAGCTCGTCGACACTCGTGAAGGAGCCGTGCTCCTCGCGAAAGGTCACGATCGAGGCGGCCGTCACCGGGCCGACGCCGGGCAGCTCCTCGAGCTCGGCAGGGGTGGCGGTGTTGAGGTTGACCATGCCCGCGGCATCCACGCCGCTCCCCGCTCCGGCCGGGCCGGCGGATCCCACTGCGGGCACGGGCTCGCCCACCCCGACCAGCACCTGCTCCCCGTCGACCAGCGGGCGCGCGAGGTTGATCCCGACCAGGTCGACGCCGGGCCGGGAACCGCCGGCTGCCTTGAGCGCATCGATCACCCGCGCGCCCGGACTCAGCACGACGATGCCGGGCCGCCTGACCCGACCGGCCACATGGACCACCACCTCGGCCGGCGCGCTCGGCGCGGGCGCGACACTGGTCCCCGGAACGGCGAGCGGCGTCGCGATCCCCGCCGCGACGGGAACTGCAGCGTCGACCGGCTCGGGGCGACTGCGCAGCACCCACCAGGCGGTCACGGCCAGCCCGAGAGCGAGCAGCACCGCGACGACTGCAACCGGGCCCGGGCCCAGCGCGGTCTCGGGAAGCCACCCCGGCGCCGCGAACCTGCGCGATGCATGGCGCCCGGGCACCGGCAACGTCGTGAGCGGCACGCCCCCGACGGCGTCGCCAGCCTCCTCAGGCGCGGGGTGCTCCACGGTGTGCTCACGCGCGGACTCTCGCGGCGGCCCGTCCAGCAACTCGTCGAGCTGACTGGGGCGCTCGTCCCGCGCAACCTGCTTCGCTGGCGGCAGCGTGCCGGTCAGCTCCGCACGCAACAGCGCCAGCCGTCGGGCCAGCGCTTCGTCGTAGTCCTGCCGCGATCCCATGGCTCGACGCTAGGCAGCAGCGGCCGTGAGCGAAACCGACCGCCAGCCGACCTGTGGAGAAGTCCCGGCCAGCCGATCCCCGAAGAGTCAGCCGATCCCCGAAGGGTCAGTCGATCGCCGGAGCGACAGCGACCGCGACCATGCCCGGGCCGACGTGCGCACCGAGCACGGCACCGAGCTCGGCGATCTCGACGTCACCCACCACGTCGAGGCGGGCAGCGAGCTTCTCCGCCAGCACGCGCGCCCGATCGGGGCTGGCGAGGTGGCCGACGGTCACCGTGACCGGTGCGCCCTCGAGGGTCGAGGTGGCGTGCGTGGCGGCGAGCTCCTCCAGGCGGGCAAGGGCCTTGCCTGCCGTGCGGACCTTCTCGAACGACTCGATCTTCCCCTCGGCGAGCCGGAGCAGCGGCTTCACGGACAGCGCACCGCCAAGGATCGCGGCCACGGCGGTGACCCGTCCACCGCGCCGCAGGTACTCGAGGGTGTCGACGTAGAACAGCGATGCGGAGGCCGCAGCCCGGGCCCGAGCGGCGGTGACCGCCGTGCGCGCGGACCCGCCGTTCTCGACGACGTGGGCGGCCGCCAGCACGGCGTACCCGAGTGCGAAGGCGGTCTGCCGGCTGTCGACGACGGTGACCTTGACGCCCTGTGCCTTCAGCTCCTTGGCCGCGATCTTCGCCGAGTCGAAGGTGCCGCTCAGGTCAGCGGAGATGTGCAGCGAGATGATCTCGGTCGCTCCCGCCGCGACGGCCTTCTCATAGGCCTCGACGAACGTCGACGGGTTGGGCCGCGAGGTCGAGACCGGGGTCCAGTGCTCGAGCGCGTGCGCCACCATCGACGGCGTCGCCATGCCGTCGTCGTACGACGTCGCGCCGATGATCACCTGCACCGGGACCACCGTGATGGCATGCTCCGCCACCACCTCGGGGGCCAGGGAGGCCGTCGAGTCGGTGACGATCGCGATGCGCCGCGCGGGCCTGGAGTCAGCCATCTGCCGAATGTAGCGCGCTGGCGCCGTCAGCCGGCGACGATGTTCACGAGCTTGGGCGCCTTCACGATCACCTTGCGCACCTGCTTGCCCTCCAGGGCACGCTGCACGCCGGCGTCCGCGAGGGCCAGAGCCTCGAGGTCGGCTTCACTGATCGACGGGGCGACCTCGAGCCGGGCCCGGACCTTGCCCTGGATCTGCACGATCGCGGTGACGGTGTCGGCGACCAGCAGCGACTCGTCGACGACGGGCCAGCCAGCCTTCGCAACGGACGGCTCGTGGCCGAGGCGCTCCCACATCTCCTCGGCGGTGTACGGCGCGACGAGGGACAGCAGGATCGCGACCGTCTCGACGGCCTCGCGCACGGCCGGGTCGGCCGCACCACAGCCCGAGTCGATGGCCTTGCGGGTGGCGTTGACCAGCTCCATCGTGCGCGCGACGACGACGTTGAAGCGGTGGCGCTCGAGCAGGTCGGTGCACTCGTGGACGGTCTTGTGGGTGACGCGGCGCAGCGCCACATCTCCCCCGTCGACGGAGGTGCCGGGCTCGGAGGTCACGTCACCCGAGAGGCGCCAGGCCCGCTTGAGGAACTTCAGCGATGCCTCGGGCGAGACGTCGGCCCAGTCGATGTTGTCCTCCGGCGGGGAGGCGAAGACCAGCGTCAGCCGGACCGCGTCGACGCCGAACTTGTCGATCTGCTCACCCAGGTTGACGCCGTTGCCGAGCGACTTGGACATCTTCTTGCCCTCGTTGATCACGACGCCCTGCCCCAGCAGCGCGGTGAACGGCTCGACGAAGTCGATCATCCCCATGTCGTGCAGGACCTTGGTGAAGAAGCGCGAGTAGAGCAGGTGGAGCACCGCGTGCTCGAGGCCGCCGACGTACTGGTCGACGGGTCCCCACAGCTTCACGTCGGCGGGGTCGAACGGACCCCCCTCGAACTTCGGCGAGCAGTAGCGCAGGAAGTACCACGACGAGTCCACGAAGGTGTCCATCGTGTCGGTGTCGCGCTTGGCCGGTCCGCCACAGGAAGGGCAGTCGACGTTGACCCAGTCGGTCGCGGCGGCCAGGGGTGAGGTGCCCTTGGGCTTGAGCTCGGCACCGGTCAGCTCCGGGAGCACGACGGGGAGCTGGTCCTCGGGGACCGGCACCTCGCCACACTTCTCGCAGTGGATGATCGGGATCGGGCAGCCCCAGAAACGCTGGCGCGAGAGCAGCCAGTCACGCAGGCGGAAGTTGACCGCACCGCTGCCGGTCTTGCGCTCCTCGAGCAGGTCGATCGTGGCGCGGATGCCGGCGGCCTTGTCATCGAGCCCGTCAAGCGAGCCGGAGTTGACGTAGACACCGTTGCCGGCGGTCGCGATGCCGCTCTCCTCGGGGTTCTCCGCACCGGGGACGTCGATCACGCGGCGTACGGGGAGGTCGAAGGCGCGGGCGAAGTCGAGGTCGCGCTGGTCGTGCGCGGGCACGGCCATGATCGCGCCGGTGCCGTAGTCGGCGAGCACGTAATCGGCTGCCCACACAGGGATCTGCTCACCGGTGACCGGGTTGACGGCGGTGACGCCGAGGTCGACACCGGTCTTCGGCTTGTCGGTCGCGAGGCGGGAGATGTCGTTCTCCTTGCGCACCTCGACGACGTACGCCGCCAGCGCGTCCGCCTGCGAGGGCGCGACGATCTCGGTGGCCAGCGCAGCGTCAGCAGCGACGACCATGAAGGTGGCGCCGAAGAGCGTGTCGGGACGGGTCGTGTAGACGGTCACGGTCTGCGTCGAACCGTCGGCCAGGTTCAGGTCGAAGTCGACGTGCGCACCCTCGGAGCGGCCGATCCAGTTGCGCTGGGCGGTCAGCACGCGGTCGGGCCAGCGACCCTCGAGCGGCGCCATGTCGTCGAGCAGGCGCTGGGCGTACTCGGTGACCTTGAAGTACCACTGCGTGAGGTCGCGCTTGGTGACCTCGGCGCCACAGCGCTCGCACGCACCGTCGACGACCTGCTCGTTGGCCAGCACGGTCTGGTCGTTGGGGCACCAGTTGACGGCCGAGTTCTTGCGGTAGGCCAGGCCCCGCTCACGGAACTTCAGGAAGAGCCACTGCGTCCAGTGGTAGTACTCCTCGTCGGAGGTGTGCAGCCGGCGTGACCAGTCGAAGCTGATGCCGTACTTCTTGAACGACTGGTACTGCGTCTCGATGTTGGCGTAGGTGTACGTCGCGGGGTGCTCGTTGCGCTTGATCGCGGCGTTCTCCGCGGGGAGGCCGAACGAGTCCCAGCCCATCGGGTTCATGACCTCGTGACCCTGCTGCCACCAGTAGCGCGCGATGACGTCGTGCAGCGCCATGACCTCGGCGTGACCCATGTGCAGGTCACCCGAGGGGTAGGGGAACATCGTCAGCGCGTAGCGCTTCTCGCGCTCACCCGAGCGCACGACTGCCTCGTCGGCGGTGAACAGGTCGAGCTTGTCCCAGCGCTCCTGCCACTTCGCCTGCGTCGCCTCGACGTCGTACGACGCGGGCTCGTCGGCGTGGGGCGTGGGGGTCTGCTCGGTCATGCTCGTCTCCTGGTCAGGGCTGCTCTCCGGCACAAAAAAACCCTCCCGGTCAGGAGGGTGGCCGCGCGATCGTCAGATCAGCGCGGCTGGCGAAGGAGCAGGGTCGTGCACACGGCCCTCATGCTACCTCGTCAGGCAGGGGCCAGGAACAGTGGCAACGCACCGCGAGCGGTCGCCGCCAGTGCCTCACCGATGCCCTCGCGGCCGGCCAGGTAGTCGAGCAGCGACTTCTGGAAGACCCCGTCGAGGCAGCCGTAGATGACGACCGACGGGAGCCCGACCTCGCGGCCGGCCAGCTCGGCGTAGCGGGAGACGACGCGCCAGATCATGTCCTCGAGCAGCGCATCGATCTGCAGGACGGCGTCCTGGTAGCCCTCGACGTACATCCCCTGGACGCGGAAGTCGTACCAGAGGCGGTGGTAGTTGGCGTCCTCGACCAGCGACTCGACGAGCTTGAGGCAGAAGCCGTCGAGCAGCTCCTCGGCAGTGGTGGAGGCCGCGATGACGCCGTCGTAGCGCTGGGCGCACTGGGTCTTGTAGAGCCGGACGGCCTCGGCGATCAGCTCGGCCTTGTCCTTGAAGTAGTAGTGCAGGACTCCGTGGGAGTACTCCGATTTCTGCGCGATGTCGCGCACGCTGGTGCGGGCGTAACCCAGCTCGCTCAGCGTCTGCAGGGCCGACTCGGCAAGCTCGGCGCGGCGACGATCAGCCCGCGCATCCACGGTCAGCACGGCCACATTCTTCTCCCCACAGGTGAATCGATCTGATCAAATCTACGATCGTTTTCGCCGATCGGCCAATACCTGTCTCACAGCCTCACGATCCGGCTCTTCCCGGATTGACATGTTCGAACGTCTGTTCGAACATGGAGAGGTGTCCCTTGCCCCCGCTCTCGCCCCCGATCTGGCCTCGCTGCGTGCGCAGATCCGCCGCCTCGAGGGGCAGGAGGCGCCGGGTGACGTGGTCGGTTTCGGCGTGCCCGAGGCGCTGCGATCCGCTTTCCCGCAAGGCCTGCGCGCCGGTGCGGCGTACTCCGTCAGCGGCTCGCTCACCCTTGCCCTGGTCCTGCTCGCCGAGGCCTGTCGGCAGGGCGCCTGGTGCGGCATCGTCGGGCTGCCGGGGCTGGGCATGGAGGTCGCCGCACGCCAGGGGCTCGACCTCGACCGGGTGCTGCTCGTGCCGTCCCCCGGCGACCAGTGGAGCACCGTGGTCGCGGCGCTGGCCGAGATCGTCCCGGTGGTGCTGGCCGCCCCCGTGCGGCTGCCTCCCGGCGAGGTAGCCCGGCTCGCTGCCCGGCTGCGCGAGCGCGGCTGCACGCTGCTGCTGACCGGCGCCCCCGGCTGCTGGCCGGGCGCGCAGGCCGACCTGCAGGCAACCCCGGCCGGCTGGAGGGGGCTCGGCACCGGCCACGGCTGCCTCCTCTCCCGCCGGATCGCGGTCGAGGTCAGCCACCGCGCCGGCCGCACCAGCCGTCACCACCTGGAGGTCTCATGAAGCCCGAGCTGAAGCCTGAGATGAAGCGCAGTCTCGTCCTGTGGTGCCCGGGGTGGTCCCTGCTCGCCGCCCGCGTCGACCAGGGCCTGGACCCCGCGGCTCCGCTCGCCCTGATGGACCGCGGGCGGGTGCACTCCTGCTCCCCCGCTGCCGATGTCGAGGGAGTGACGCCCGGCCTGCGGCAGCGTGAGGCACAGAACCGCTGCCCCGGGCTGGTGCTGCTCCCCCACGACTCGTTGCGCGACGCGCGTGCCTTCGAGCCGGTCCTGCGTGCCGTCGACGAGATCGTCCCCGGAGTCGACGTACGCCGCCCGGGCGCCGTCGCCGTGCACGTCGCCGGCGCCGCCCGCTACTACGGCAGCGAGGAGGCCGCGGCCCGGGCCCTGGTCGAGCAGGTGCGCGGCATCGGCGACCTGGTCGACGTCCGCATCGGCATCGCCGACGGAGTGCACGCCGCCGAGCTCGCGGCCCGGGCCACCCAGGTCTCGGCTCCCCTGCGTGTGGTCCCTCCGGGGTCGAGTCCTGCTTTTCTTGCCGCCCTCCCGCTCGGCGTTGCCGCCGATCCCGAGGTGCTGCCCGTGCTGCGCCGGCTCGGCCTGGAGACCCTCGGCGACGTGGCGGCACTCCCCGCGAGCAGCATGCGGGCCCGCTTCGGTCCGGAGGGGCTGGCGCTGCACCAGCTGGCCAGCGGTCAGGAGGTGGCACCAGTCCGTCCCGACGAAGCTCCCGCCGACCTGACCCGCGAGGTGGTCTTCGAGCCCGGGCTGGACCGGGTCGACCAGGTGGCGTTCGGGTGCCGGGCGATGGCGGAGGAGTTCGTCACCACGCTCACCCGGCGACAGCTGGTGTGCAGCCAGATCGAGATCGCGATCCACACCGAGGACCGGGTCCGTCCTCACGTCGAGGTGTGGACCCACCCCCGCCACTTCACCTCGGTCGAGGTCGTTGACCGGATCCGCTGGCAGCTGCAGGGCGCGTCCGCCTCCGCGCTCGCCTCCCTGGCTGCCCGCGAGCAGGGGACCGTGCTCCGGGTCGAGGTGGCGCCGGTCGCCCTCGACGACGCGGCAGCCCACGCCGGCGGGCTGTGGCGCGACGGTCCCGATGACCGGATCCACCACACCGCCACCCGGCTGCAGGGGCGCCTCGGGCACCGCGGCGTACTCGCTCCGGCGCTGGGCGGCGGGCGCCTGCTGGCCGAGCGCTGCCTGCTGCGGCCGTGGGGCGATGCCGCCCCGCCCGCGGCCGTCCGGCGGGCCGACCAGCCGTGGCCCGGCAGCCTGCCCGGGCTGGCGCCGTCGCTGGTCTACGACGAGCCGGTCGAGGTGCGCTTGCTCGACGCGTCGCGGGCGACGGTCCGGGTCAGCCCGCGGGGCGAGCTCTCCGCCGATCCGGTCTGGTTCGATCCCGGCTCCCTCGATCCTCAGGGCGGCCCGCGGAGGGTGGCTGCCTGGGCCGGGCCCTGGCCGATCCGGCAGCGCTGGTGGGACCCCGCCGAGCAGCGCCGGGTCGACCGGATCCAGCTGGTCGACGAGCACGACCAGGCCTGGCTGTTGCTGGGCGAGGACTTCGGCACCGGATCGGGCGCCGACGGGCCGTGGTCGGTCGAGGGTCGCTATGACTGACCGGTCGTCGACATGATGGGCACCGGCTGATGGGGTGGCACAACCCGCCGATCTCCTGGAAGGAGCTCGAGCGGATCCACAGTGGTCGGTCGGCAGGAGGCCGCCCCGCGCCGTCTCGACTCGACGGTGGCGACGGGCCGGCGTTCTCCCGCAAGCGGCAGCCGTTCCGGGCGCCGTCGGTGGAGGCCGTTGCCTCCTCGGTGCCCTACGCCGAGCTGCACGCCCACTCCCACTACAGCTTCCTCGACGGTGCCTCATCCCCCGAGGAGCTGGTGATCGAGGCCAACCGGCTGGGGCTGCACGGCATCGCGCTGACCGACCATGACGGGCTCTACGGCGTGGTGCGTTTCGCCGAGGCCGCCGAGGCCTACCCCTCGTTGCTGACCGTCTACGGCGCCGAGGTCTCGCTCGGTCTGCCCTCACCCCAGCAGGGCGTGGCCGACCCGGTCGGCGACCACCTGGTGCTGCTGGCCCGCCGCGAGTCCGGCTATCACCGGCTGGCCGGTGCGCTCACCGACGCGCACCTGGCCGGTGGTGCGGAGAAGGGTCGCCCCGTCTACGACCTCGCCACGCTCGCGGCAGGAGCACGCGGCGAGCTGATGGCGCTGACCGGCTGCCGCAAAGGTGCCGTACGCCGCGCACTCGTCGCCGGCGCCGATCGAGCTGCAGGCGAGGAGGCGGCCGCGCGTGAGCTGGCCCGGCTGCGTGAGTTCTTCGGGGTCGGCAACGTGGCGGTCGAGCTGCTCGATCACGGGCAGCCGATGGACAGCCACCACAACGACGCGCTGTCCCGCGTGGCCGCGCGCCTCGGCGTACCCACGATTGCGACGACGGGCGCGCACTACGCGACACCGGCGAGACACCCGCTGGCTTCCGCGCTCGCGGCGGTCCGGGCCCGGCGCAGCCTCGACGAGCTCGACGGCTGGTTGCCCGGCGGCGACGGGGCTCACCTGCGCAGCGGCGACGAGATGGCGCGGAGGTTCCGGCGCTACCCGGGCGCGGTCGAGCGCACCGTCGAGATCGCCGACGACCTCGCCTTCCCGTTGCGGGCCGCCAAGCCGGGGTTGCCGAAGCTCGACCTCGGCGGGCAGACCCCCATGCAGCGCCTTCGCGAGCTGGCCTGGGCGGGTGCCGCCGAGCGCTACCCGGGTGCCGGGCCCGAGGTCTACGAGCGGCTGGAGAAGGAGCTCGCGGTGATCGAGCAGAAGAACTTCCCCGGTTACTTCCTGATCGTGCACGACATCGTCGACTTTGCCCGCAAGCAGGGGATCCTCTGCCAGGGCAGGGGATCCGCGGCCAACTCGGCGATCTGCTACGTCCTCAAGATCACCTCGGTCGACTCGATCTTCTACGACCTGCCGTTCGAGCGGTTCCTCTCCCACCTGCGCGACGAGGAGCCCGACATCGACGTCGACTTCGACTCCGACCGCCGCGAGGAGGTCATCCAGTACGTCTACAAGAAATACGGCCGACGCAATGCCGCGCAGGTCGCCAACGTGATCACCTACCGCCCCAAGAACGCCGTTCGCGACATGGCCAAGGCACTCGGCTTCTCCCCCGGCCAGCAGGATGCCTGGTCCAAGGCGATCGACAGCTGGAGCAAGGTCAGCGTCGACGGTGACATTCCCGAATCCGTGGTGGGGCTGGCCCAGCAGGTGCTGACCTTCCCGCGCCATCTGGGCATCCACTCCGGCGGCATGGTGCTCACCGACCGCCCGGTCGGCGAGGTCTGCCCGATCGAGCACGGCCGCATGGCCAACCGCACCGTGCTGCAGTGGGACAAGGACGACTGCGCGTGGATGGGGCTGGTGAAGTTCGACCTGCTCGGGCTGGGCATGCTCGCCGCTCTTCAGTACAGCTTCGACCTGGTCGCCGAGCACCTCGGTGAGCGCTGGACGCTGGAGACGATGCCGCGCGAGGAGCAGGGCACCTACGACATGCTCTGCCGCGCCGACTCGATCGGGGTCTTCCAGGTGGAGAGCCGGGCCCAGATGGGCACGCTCCCCCGGCTCAAGCCGCGCTCCTTCTACGACCTGGTCATCGAGGTGGCGCTGATCCGGCCCGGCCCGATCCAGGGCGGGGCGGTCCACCCCTATCTCCGCCGGCGGGGCGGTGAGGAGTGGACCTATGACCACCCCCTGCTCGAGCCGGTGCTCAAGCGCACGCTCGGTGTGCCGCTCTTCCAGGAGCAGCTGATGCAGATGGCGGTTGCGGTCGGCAACTGCACTCCCGCCGACGCCGACCTGCTGCGCCGCGCCATGGGCTCCAAACGCGGCGTGGAGCGCATCGAGTCGCTCGAGGCCAAGCTGCGAGCGGGCATGAAGGACAACGGGCTGAGTGACGAGAAGGCCGACGAGATCTACGCCAAGATCCAGGCCTTCGCCAACTTCGGCTTCGCCGAGTCCCACTCGATCTCGTTCTCGGTGCTGGTCTATGCGAGCTCGTGGATGAAGCTGCACTACCCCGCGGCGTTCCTGGCCTCGCTGTTGCGCGCGCAGCCGATGGGGTTCTACTCCCCGCAGTCGTTGAGCGCAGATGCGCGGCGGCACGGGGTGACGGTGCTCGGTCCCTCGCTCGACGTCTCGGGAGTGCATGCCGGTCTCGAGCGCCTCCCGTCCTACGACGGACCGACCGGACTCGATTCCTGCCTCGCCTTCGAGCAGCCACCGGTGGGCAAGTTCGACCGGACCGATCCCGACCTCACCCACACCCACCACCGCGACCTCGGCTGGGGCGTGCGGCTCGGGCTCTCCGACGTGACCACGATCAGCGTCGACCTGGCCGAGCAGATCGTGGCTGCCCGGGAAGCGGGTGGACCGTTCCGGGACCAGGCCGACCTGGCGATGCGCGTGGACCTGACCACCCCTCAGCTCGAGGCGCTTGCCCTCGCCGGAGCCATCTCCACCCACCGGAGGGAGGACCTCTGGATCTCCCGCGAGGCCTCGGCGCTGGCACCCGACCAGCTCGACCTCGGCGGACTCTCCTACCAGCCACCGCTGCTGCCGATGCTGACCGAGGACGAGCAGATGGTGCACGACCTGTGGGCCACCGGTCTCAGTCCCGGCGACCACCCGATGCGTCACCTCCGCGCCGACCTGGACGCCCGCGGCGTCCTGCCGATCACCTCGGTCTCCAACGTGCCCGACGGGGATCGGATCGAAGCCGCCGGGCTGGTCACCCACCGCCAGCGCCCGGGCACGGCTGGCGGGGTCACCTTCCTCAACCTCGAGGACGAGACCGGCCTGCTCAACGTGATCGTCTCCCCCGGAGCCTGGGCCCGCTATCGCCGCGTCGCCCGCACCTCGGCCGCACTGGTGATCCGCGGAAAGATCCAGCACACCAAGGACGGCGTCATCAACCTGATGGCCGACCGGCTCGAGCAGCTGACGGTCAGGGCGTCGCCGCGGTCGCGGGACTTCCGGTGACCCGGCCTGGAGGGCACGGGTGTGCGGTTACGACCGCACGTGCAGGACCCGCCAGGAGCCGACGTCGTGCACCACGACGTACCTCCGATCCAGGACGGACTGCGCAGCACGCGCGTCGATCCCCCACGAGGTCAGCCCCTCGGCGCGCGTGACCACCCAGGTCGGCCGGTCCGGTCCGGACAGCACGGCAGCCAGCTCGCGCAGCTGTGGGTCCCGCACGCGCACAGGCAGGCTCCACAGTTGCGGATAGGGACTCGTGAGATTGCCCGCCTCCAGGATCTCGGCGTGCCCATAGGCCACGAAACCGGTCTCGCCCGGACCGGCGTGGGTCCGGAGGTAGTCCTTGACCGCATCGATCCCCTGCGGTGTCAGGGGCGTCGATGCGGAGGCCGTCATCATGGTCCCGGCCACCACGAGCGAGGTCGCGGCGACCAGCAGCGCGATGACGTAGCGCCGCACCGGGGCGCCGCCCGCGAGACCTCGGGCGACCACGAAGACCGTGCCCGGGACGGTCCCGATCAGGTAGTGCGGCCAATAGCTCCCGCCAGCCACCACCCCGATGACCTCCCATCCGAGCAACAGCCCGGCGAGCCAACCGAGCGGCAGACGGGTGTCCGGCACCCGCCCCCGACGACGCATGACCGCCACCGCCAGCAGCAGCGGTGCACCACTGCTGAGCCAGGCCCAGGCAAGGAGCCTCGCCCGCTCCGGAGTGGCCGAGGAAGCCGAGGACGAGATCACCGCGGAGGCCTCGAAGCGGAAGGCGACGACAGCGTCCCAGAGCGCCGGCGGCGCGGTGCCGTGAGCGGCGGCGTACCCGAGGACGGCGGTTGTGACGGCCACCGCCCCGAGCCCGAACGCCGAGCCCGCAAGCAGAGCGGGACGCTTGCCGACCCGCACGAACTGCCACACCAGCACAGCGCCGGCAACCACGAAGACATCCAGCATGTTCTGCTTCACCAGGACCGCTCCTGCGCCCACTGCGCCGGCGAGTCCCCACCACCACAGACCACGCCCGTGCACAGGCTCGCCGGCCCGCAGGACGCAGCACACCCCGGCCAGGACCAGGGGCACCGACAGCAGCTCGCCGTTGACCGAGGCGCCCCCGAAGAGCGGGCTGTCGAGCAGCACGACCGCCACCGCGGCGGCGATGATCGGGCCGACCCGGCGCGACGTCACCCGCGCGCCGAGCCACGCCGCCAGCGCGACGGACGCGGCCGCAGCCAGTGCCCCGATCAGCCGCAGCGGGACCGCCCCGCCCAGCGCAGAGGCCAGCTGGAAGATCATCACCAGCAGCGGTGGCCGGTCGACCCAGTGGTCGCCGTAGAGCGACGAACCCGGCTGCCACTGCCCGGCGAGCATCAGGAACCCGGCCTCGTCCGGCCCCAGCGGCCGGTTCAGGTGCGGCACCCGGAGCAGGACAGCCAGGGCGATCAACGCGATCACCCAGGCATGCCGACGGGTCCGCTCCACGAGCTCGAGCCAGCGCCACCGCGCGATCAGGCCCAGCGCCTCGCGCGCGACAGCGCCATCCATCTTGGAGACGCCGCCGGTCCGCTCGACGAACGTGATCGGGTGCTCAGCAACGCGCAGCCCGGCGCGCTCGGCACGCCAGGTGTTCTCCACCTGGAACCCGTAGCCGTCCGACTCCCCCGCCAGGACCCCGGCCGCCCGGACGGCATCGCTGCGCCAGGCCCGGAAGCCGGCGGTCGCGTCGTGGGTCCGCAGCCAGAGTGCACCGCGCGCATAGGCGTTGGCGCCGGTCGAGAGCAGACGCCGACGCAGCGGCCAGTTCTCCGTGCGACCGCCGCGCACGTAGCGCGACCCGATCACCAGGTCGTGGTCACGCATCCGCTCGAGCATCGCCGGAAGCCCCGACGCCGGATGCGACCCGTCCGCGTCCATCTGGACCACCACGTCGTACCCGGCGTCGAGGGCGTGCGCGAACCCGGCCCGGTACGCCGACCCGAGGCCGCCCTTGCCCTCGCGGGCCAGCAGCCCCAGCCACGCGCCGTACGCCGGGTGGTTGCGCACGAGGTCGGCCGTGCCGTCCGGGCTGCCGTCGTCAACGACGAGCACATCGAGTGCCCAGCCGCCGGCGACCGACGTCCGCACCGAGGCCAGCAGGTCGAGCAGCCGCGGCAGTGACTCGGCCTCGTTGTAGGTCGGCACCACGACGACACATCTCTGAACAGCGGTGGCTGTCGAGGTGGCTGTGGCACCGAGCGGAGGGCGGTCAGCGAGCAGCGGGAGGGCGTCCATGGGCCGACCGTAGGAACGCGCGCCTTACACGATCATGAAGTGCCCCAGGGCAGTGCAGAGTAGGGCCATGCAGATCCTGGTGGCCGAGGACGACGTCCGGCTCGGAGCGCTCCTCGAGACCGCGCTCACCGAGGAGGGCTGGGAGGTCGAGCTCGTCGGCGACGGGTTGTCGGCGTTCGGCCGGGCACTTCCTGGAGGCCTTCCCTACGACGTCCTGCTGCTGGACTGGATGCTGCCCGGGCTCGAGGGCGTGACCGTCTGCCGCCGGCTGCGGGAGGCGGGTGTGACGACGCCGGTGCTGATGCTGACCGCCCGCAGCGAGATCGGTGACCGGATCAACGGCCTGGATTCTGGCGCGGATGACTACCTCGCCAAGCCGTTCGACCTCGGCGAGCTGATGGCCCGGCTCCGTGCGCTGGTGCGCCGCTCGGCGCTGCTCACCCCGGCCATCGTCAGCGTCGGCGACCTGGTCGTGGACGCGGATGCCCGCCGGGTGACCCGCGGTGAGACCCCGATCGACCTGTCGGCCCGCGAGTTCGACATCCTGCACGTGCTGGTCCAGGAAGCGGGCCGGGTGGTCTCGCGCTATGACCTCTTCGACCGGGTCTGGGACGGCGAGACCGACATCGGCAGCAACGTCATCGACGTCCACCTGGCCCGGATCCGGGCCAAGATCGACCGACCGTTCGGGACGGAGACGATCACGACCGTGCGCGGCGCGGGGTTCCGCATCGAGGTGCCCAGGTGAGGTTCGTGAACCGCCTCCCCCTGCACGCACGACTGGTGGCGGGCTTCGTGGCCGCGATGCTCGTGCTGCTGACCGGCGCTGGCGTCTTCGTCTACTGGCGGGTGGAGTACGCCCTCAACCGTGCCCTCGACATCGAGCTGCGCCGGGCGACCCAGACCATTGCTCCGCTGGTGCGGGCCGACGGCACCATGTCGGACGTCGACCGGGCCAATGCGACCGGCGCGGACTGGCAGGTGCTGGTCCCGGGCGGCATCGTGCGCGATCGAGGTGGCGCCGCCCCACCCCACGCGCTGGTGAAGCCTTCGCACATGCCCGACCGCGGCGCGGTCAGCGTCGATCGTGGCGCCCTGCTGCCGGTCGGGGCCGTGCGCCCGCTCCGCGTCCGGGTCGTCCGCGCCAGTCCCGACGGGCCCTGGCTCGCCGTCGCAGTACGCCGCGCCCATCGCGACGAGGCGCTCCGCGAGCTGCTCGCGCAGCTGCTGATCGCCGGGTTCGGTTCGCTGCTGATCGCCGGCGTGGTCGGTGACCTGCTGGCCAGGTCCGCGCTTCGGCCGGTCGAGCGCTACCGCTCCCGGGCCGCCGAGATCGCCGCCGGTGGGCAGGGGCTTCGCCTCGACGTCCCGACCGACCGCGACGACGAGGTGACGCGACTGGGCCACACGCTCAACGAGATGCTCGACGCGCAGGAAGCCGCCCTCCAGCGGGAGCAGCAGTTCGTCGAGGACGCCAGCCACGAGCTGCGGACACCGCTCACCCTCGTGAAGGCCCGGATCCAGCTCGCCCGCAGCCGCACCCGTTCGGTCGCCGAGCACGAGAAGACGCTCGACGAGCTCGACCAGGACGTCGAGCGGCTGGTCTCCCTGAGCACGCAGCTGCTCGAGCAGGGTGACCCGGCCGCGCGGCGAGCAGGTGGTGCAGACCTGGGTGCTGTCGCACGCCAGGTCGCCGAGGCCCGCGACGCCGCGCGCCGCGGCGTACGGGTGCGGGTGGAGGGGGACGTCACTACGGACGCCGATGCCCACACCCTCGAGCGGATCGTGGCCAACCTGCTCGACAACGCCCTGCTGCACGGCACGACCCCCGTCGAGCTCGACGTACGCCGCGACGGCGGCTGGGCGGTCCTCACGGTGACCGACGCCGGGACCGGCATGTCCCCGGAGATGCTGTCGCAGGCCACACGCCGATTCGCGCGGGCCCCCGAGGCGCGGTCGCGTCCCGGATCCGGTCTCGGACTCGCGCTCGTCGAGCAGTTGGTCACCGCGGCCGGCGGCCAGGTGCGGCTCTGCTCCGACGGGCAGCACACGATCCACGGCGCTCCCGTGGACCTGCCGTGCGACCACGACGACCGGATGCGGGTGACGGTCCTGCTTCCCGCGACCTGATCGTCGCGAACCCCGCGGTCACCGTCCGTCAGCAGGCAGCCCCTCGAGGTATCCGTGCACCAGCGAGATCGCCGAGGCGCCCTCGCCGCTCGCCGCCGCGACCCGCTTCATCGATCCCGACCGGATGTCGCCTGCGGCGAAGATGCCCGGGACGGAGGTCGCAAGGTTCTCCGGAGGCAGCTCGTCGAACCATCGGTCGGTCGGCACGTCGCGGCCGGTCAGGACGAACCCGTGCTCGTCGCGGAGCACCTCGTCTCCGAGCCACTCGCAGTGCGGGGCCGCGCCGATGAGCAGGAACAGACCGGCCGCGGTGACCCGTTCCTCCACCCGGGTCCGCACGTCGCAGAGCTGGAGCCAGCCGAGCTGCCCGCTGTCATCGGGACCACCGTCGATGATCTCGGTGGCAACCCGGACGGTGATGCGCGGATTCCACTCGATCTCGTCGATGAGGTACGCCGACATGGTCGCGGTGAGGTCCTTCCCCCGGATCAGGACGGTGACCGAGCGGGCGAACCGGGCCAGGTGCACGGCCGCCTGCCCGGCGGAGTTGCCGCCGCCCACCACGTAGACGTCGCGGTCCTCCATTTCACGAGCAGCAGTCATCGCAGCGCCGTAGTTGACCCCGGCACCGACCAGCTCCTCCAGCGGCGCGACGCCCAGGCGGCGGTAGGCAACCCCCGAGGCGACCAACACTGCCCGGGCCCGGACCTCGCCGCCGCTGGTCACCAGGACGTGCGGTGCGCCGTCCTTGCCCGGTTGGAGCGACTCGACCGGCCACCCGGTGAAGAACCGGGCGCCGAACCGGATCGCTTGCGTGCGGGCACGTTGCCCGAGCCGCATCCCGGAGATGCCGCGCGGAAAGCCGAGGTAGTTGCGGATCATCGAGCTGGTGCCGGCCTGTCCGCCGATGACGTCGGATTCGAGCACGACGGTGCTCAGGCCCTCGGAGGCGCCGTACACAGCCGCGGCGAGGCCGGCCGGCCCGGCGCCGACAACGGCGAGGTCGACCACGCCGTCGAGCTCGATGTCGGACGGGCGGCCGTACATCAGTGCCGACAGCTCGCGCACCGAGGTCGGGGCGATGATCGGCCGGTCGGCGAAGGGCCGAGACGTCAGGTGCACCAACGGGTACGTCGGCGTGCTGGCGTTGTCGAGGAGTGCCAGCGCTTCTCGTCCCTGCGGCGAGTCGGGCGGGTAGGTCCGGTGGGGAAACCCGGTGCGGTCCAGGAAGTCCCTGACCGCCAGCGCCATCGGACTGGCCTCCGGCGTGATGATCCGGATGCTGTCGATCTCGGAGACCGCGACCGTCGCGCCCCAGTCGCTCAGCAGCTCGGTGATCGCGTAGTGGAACTCCTCATCGCGCTGCCCCTGCGGGAGCACCAGGTAGGTGTCGAACTTTCCCTTCTGCAGCGACGGCCGCAGCGTGACGGTGTCCTCGGCGAAGCGGGCGATCGGGATCACGACGACCCGGCGGCTGGTCGGCACCAGCGCACGCCAGTCGTGCAGTGCGTAGAGGACGCTCTGGTCGGGCAGGACGGAGTCCGTGACGATCAGCGCGACTGGTCGGCCTTCGGCGACAGCGCTCGACAGCAGGTTCGTCGCGTCCGCGGCGCTGGTCGCGGGAACCACGTCGTACTCATGCTCGTAGCGACCGAACTGCTCGGACAGGACGTCGATCTCGTCGCCCGAGACGAGCAGGATCATGGGCTGGGGTGCCGGTGCGCTCACGTCGGCAAGTGTGGCAGGAGCCAGCCTGTGCAGAGCCTTCGGCGGAAATGTGAAACGGCCTCCGAGCTGCGTTTCCGCAGTTCGGAGGCCGCTCCTTGTCCTGTGGAGGTGAGGGGACTCGAACCCCTGACCCCCTGCATGCCATGCAGGTGCGCTACCAGCTGCGCCACACCCCCAGGGTGTCTCCCGGATGACCGGGCAACGAGAAGGAATATTAGCCAACGGCTACGAGGAAGTGAAATCGGGGTCCGGAACCACGCGGTTCCACGCGGCAAGACGCCAGCAGCGGCCCCCACCAGACCCCTCGAGCTCCAGCACCGCCCACCCACAGTTGCTCAGGTGACGGAGCGCCTGTGCGATCTCGGGAGTCCAGCCGAGCAGCGCCATGACGCTCACCTTGATCGCTCCGCCATGCGCCACGGCGACCGCGGTCTCCCCCGGCGACAGCGTGTCCGCGAGCTCCTCGAGCGCCGCGGTCACACGGACCCCCAGCTCCTCGGTGGTCTCCATGCCGGGCAGGGGGTCCCAGCGGCCCTCGCGGAACGCGGCGTACTGCTCGGGGAAGCGTTCCCCGAACTCCTCGTTCGTCAGCCCGGTGCGCTCCCCCAGCGCAAACTCGCGCAGCCGCTCGTCGAAGACAGCGGAGAGCCCCGTCTCCTTCGCGACGTACGCCGCGGTCTGGCGCGCGCGGGCCAGGTCCGAGGACCACAGCGCCACCGGCTGGTACGCCGCGACCCAGGGCGCCGCGTCGCGGGCCTGCTCGTGGCCGGAGTCGTCCAGCTCGATGTCGGAGTGCCCCTGAGCGCGCCCCTCGGCGTTCCAGGCGGTCTGGCCGTGCCGGAGCAGGATCAGCCGGCGGGGAGCATCACTCATGAGCAGCAGCTCACTCCTGGGGAGCGACGGGGCCGTGCAGATCAGCGGGCAGGGAAATCACGGGGCAGTCGCGCCACAGCCGCTCGAGGGCGTAGTACTGGCGCTCCTCCTCGTGCTGCACGTGGACGACGATGTCGCCGAAGTCCAGGAGGACCCAGCGGCCGTCGCGGCGACCCTCGCGGCGGATCGGCTTGGCGCCGATCTCGCGGAGCTTGTCCTCGATCTCCTCGACGATCGCGTTGACCTGCGGCTCGTTCTTGCCCGACACGAGCAGGAACGCGTCGGTGATGCCGATCTGCTCGCTCACGTCGAAAGCGAGGATGTCGGTCGCGAGCTTGTCAGCGGCCGCGCGGGCAGCGACGTGGATGAGCTCGATGGAGGGTTCGATGCCGGTCATGCGGAGTCCTTGGAATAGAGCTGGTGCTTGGCGACGTACTGGACGACGCCATCGGGCACGAGGTACCAGATCGGTTCCCCGCGATGGGTGCGTTCGCGGCAGTCGGTGGAGGAGATCGCCAGTGCCGGGATCTCGACAATGGTCACACGGTCCGCCGGGATGTTCTCCAACGTGCCGGGGCCCATGTCGTAGCCCGGCCGGGTGCAGCCCACGAAATGCGCGAGGGCGAACAGCTCGTCCACGTCACGCCAGGTGAAGATGTTGGTCAGCGCGTCAGCGCCGGTGATGAAGTAGAGGTCCGCGTCCGGCATCTCCGCGGCCAGGTCGCGCAGCGTGTCGATCGTGTACGTCGGACCGTTGCGGTCGATGTCCACGCGCGAGACGCGGAAGCGCGGGTTGGCAGCCGTGGCGATCACCGTCATCAGGTAACGGTGCTCCGCCGGCGAGACGTCGCGTCCCGCACTGCGGGTCTTCTGCCAGGGATTGCCCGTGGGCACGAAGACGACCTCGTCGAGGTCGAACCACGACTGGACCTCGCTCGCGGCGACCAGGTGGCCGTGGTGGATCGGGTCGAACGTGCCGCCCATGACCCCCACGCGCCGCCGACCCATGGTCAGCTGTGCTCGCGACCGCCGCCGAAGGCAAGCAGGATCAGCAGCATCACGATCAGGATGCCCAGCGCAACAGCACCAACGGTGTAGGGCGAGACTGCGGGCTCAGCGGAGTGCTCGGCAACAGTCTCGGACAGGGCAATGACCAGGGTGCTCAGCGACATGGCGCACAGAATAGCGGTCGGCCGTCCGGTTCAGCGACTCAGTGGAACAGTGGCGTGAGTTCGAAGAACGACACCAGGCCGATCAGGATCGCCCACGACTGCAGCGTGCGGCCGAGGAAGATCATGCTGATGAAGACGGCCTGGTTCATCCGTAGCGCGCCGCCGATGGCGCCGATCACGAGCAACGGCGGGAAGCCGATCAGGCCCGACGCGAAGGTGATCCCCGCGCCTGCCCACGGGTGCCCGTTGATCACGCGCTCCCAGCGTTCGTACTGCGCCTTGAACTTCGGCTTCTCGAAGCGGCGCTGCACGAACGGCAGGTCCATCGAGCGAGCGGACGCGTGGTACCAGACGATCTTGCCGAGGGTCTGGCCCGCACCCGCGGCGATCGACACCGGGATGACCGCCGAGCTCGGGATCTGGGTGGCGATCGCGATCAGGTAGACCTCGACGTTGAAGATCGGGATGAGCGACCCGAGCAGGCTGAAGCCCAGGGTACCGAGGATGGACTTCACGCAGCTGCCCCGCTGCTCCCCTGCACGGCTTCATTGCCCCACGCAACCATGGCCGAAAACCTACAGGGTCAGCGCGTGTGCCCGTCGCCGATCACGATGTACTTGGTGCTGGTCATCTCCGGCAGTCCCATCGGGCCGCGCGCGTGAAGCTTCTGGGTGGAGATGCCGATCTCCGCACCGAAGCCGAACTCGCCGCCGTCGGTGAAGCGCGTGCTCGCGTTGACCAGCACCGCCGCCGAGTCGACAGCCGCGGTGAAACGACGCGCGGCCGTCTGGTCCTCGGTGACGATCGCATCCGTGTGCTGGCTGGAGAAACGGCGGATGTGGCCGATCGCCTCGTCGAGGTCCGACACGACCTTCGCCGAGATCTCGAGGGCGAGGTACTCGACGCCGTAGTCCTCGTCGGTGGCGGTCTGCACACCGTCGTACTCGGTGAAGCGGTCGTCGCCGTGGATCGTGACGCCCGCGCCCTGGAGCGCCTCGATGACGACCGGAAGGAACTCATCCGCGATCGCCTCGTGCACCAGCAGCGACTCAGCCGAGTTGCAGACGCTGGTGCGGTGGGTCTTGGAGTTCATGACGATGCTGAGCGCCTTGTCGAGGTCGGCGCGCGCGTCGACGTAGACGTGGCAGTTGCCGACGCCGGTCTCGATGACCGGCACGGTCGACTCCTCGACCACGCTGCGGATCAGGCCCGCGCCACCGCGAGGGATGAGCACGTCGACGAGGCCGCGCGCACGCATGAGCGCCTTGACGCTGTCGTGGCTGTCCCCCGGCACGGCCTGGACGGCGTCGGCCGGCAGGCCGGCGGCTTCCACCGCGTCACGGAGTACGTCGATGATCGCGGCGTTGCTCGACCGCGCACTGGAGCTGCCACGCAGCAGGACGGCATTGCCGGACTTGAGGCAGATGCCCGCGGCGTCAGCGGTGACGTTGGGGCGAGCCTCGTAGATCATCCCGACCACGCCGAACGGCACCCGCACCTGCCGCAGCTCGAGCCCGTTGGCCAGGGTGCTGCCCCGGACCACTTCACCGACCGGATCAGCCAGGCCGGCAACAGTGCGCAGTCCGTCGGCCATGCCGGCGATCCGGTCCTCGGTGAGGCGCAGCCGATCGATGATGTTGGGCTCGGTGCCGCCTGCCTCGGCACGCGCCACGTCCTCCGCGTTGGCGGCCAGGATGGTGTCCTGGTTGGCGATCAGCGCGTCGGCCATGCCGATCAGCGCCGCGTCCTTGACCGCACGGGTGGCGAGGGCGAGCTCGTGGCTCGCCTCACGGGCGCGGGTCGCTGCTGCCTTGACGTCCTGCTCGATGCTCACAGGAGAAGCCTACGGGCCCCTACGCTTCGACCCATGCGCGTTCTCATGCTCGGCGACAGCCAGCTGGCTCGGCTCGCCCGCTACCCCCGGCTCATCGCCCGCGAGACCACCAATCGCGCCGTTGGTGGCGCGACCGCCCCCGAGGTCCTCGACCAGCTGGGAGAGCTCGATCCAGCCGGCTACGACGTCGTGCTGCTCGGTGTCGGCACGAACGACGCGGGCTCGCGACCGGTGCCGTTGCCCCACTTCCTTGCGGCGATCGAATCCGTGATCGGTCGGCTGGCCGGCACCCCGCTCGTGTTCGTGACCAGTCCGGGGGCGGACGCGCGGGCGGTCGGCTACGACGACGCTCACATGGCGCGCTACGCCGTCGAGGCCTCCGCCGTCGTGCGGGCGGCCGGAGGAACCGTCGTGGAGACCCCGGCCGTGATCGCGCGACTGGGCCGTGCCGGTCGCACTCCCGACGGCATCCACATCAGCCAGCTCGGGCACCTGCTCTACGTGCCCGCGCTGCGCCGCGCGGCCCGGCGTGCACAGCGCTCGTAGTCTCGCCCCATGAGCGTCCTCGTCCTCGGAGACAGTCACCTCGCCCGTGTCGGCCCCGCCCTGGTGGCACAGCTCCCCGACGCCACGGTCCGCGCTTTCGGTGGTGCCGTTGCCACGGACTTCGCGACGCAGGTCGACGGCCTCGACCTCGCGGCGTACGACGTCGTGGTGGTCTCGATCGGCACCAACGACGCCGGGTGGCGTGAGGTGCCCCTGGATGTCTTCACGCGAGAGATCGAGGCCCTCGTCGCACGCGTGCCCGGACGCGTCGTCCTGGTCACCAGCCCGGGCGCCGACGAGGTGCGTGCACAGGGCTGGAGCAACGCGAGGCTCACCGAGTTCGCCCGCTCCGCTGCGGCCCACGTGGCTGCGGCACGCGGCACGGTGATCGACACGCCTTCGCTGCTCGCTCCGCTCGGCCCGGACGCCTTCCTGGACGACGGCTTCCACCTCACATCGGCGGCGTACGACCTGCTGCTCCCCACGATCGCTCGCGCCACTGCTTGAGCGTGAAGACAATTCGTCACATGCTGGCGAAAAGTCTTCACGTTGATGACCGAAACCTTGACCACCCCGTACTAGATTCATCGCGACCTAGGATTTAGGGCGACCGGTCGTCACGACCCCAGAGGACATTCCATGAGGAACCTGCGCAGGTCGGCCGCCGCCGCCCTCATTGCCGCCGCGTCCACATTCGCAGCCGCTTGCTCGACCGGAACCGGAGGCAACGGGGGCGGCCCCGAGGGTGCCGCACCGGGTGAGGACGGCTGCACCAGCGTCGTCGTCGCGACGTCCTCCGAGAAGGTCAACCTGATCGAGAAGCTCGGCGAGGACTTCAAGCAGTCGCAGCTGCACGACGGCCTCGACGAGTGCGCGACGATCTACCCGATCAACGTGTCGTCCGGCAACGGCGCAAAGATCCTTGGCGCCGACCCGGACAGCTGGCCCCTGAAGGACCGGGCCTTCTGGCCGACGATCTGGTCGCCGGCCTCGACTGTGTGGACGGACCGCGTGGAGGCAGCCGGCAACGACGGCGTCGCAGGTGCCACGTCGTTCGCCCGCACTCCGGTCGTGCTCGGCGTGCCGGAGTCGATGGCGAAGGCGCTCGGCTACCCGCAGAAGCCGATCAGCCTCCAGGACATCGGCCGGCTGGTCTCCGACCCGAAGGGCTGGTCGAGCGTCGGCAAGCCGCTCTGGGGCGACTTCAAGATCGCGAAGACCAACCCCAACACCTCCACCACAGGCCTGTCCATCATCCTCATGCAGTCCTACGCCGCGTCCGGCAAGGCCAAGGACCTGAGCACCGCGGATGTCGCGAAGGCCAAGGAGTTCTCGCGGACGTTCGAGTCCGGCGCGATCCACTACGGCGACACCACCGGCGCGGTCCTCAAGACGCTGTACGACGGGACACGCAACGCCGGCGGTTCGGCGTACGTCTCGGCCGTGGCGCTGGAGGAGACGTCGCTGTTCAACTACAACAAGGGCAACCCGGACAGCCACACCGTGCAGCCGGGCGAGGACCTCGTGCCGCCGCGCGAGAAGCTCGTCGCCGTCTACCCGTCCGGTGGATCGATGTGGTCCGACAACCCCGCCGTCGTGCTCGACGAGCCGTGGGTCAACGCGGCACAGAAGGCAGCCGGCAAGGCGTTCGTCGACTTCCTCCAGACGAAGCCGGCGCAGGAGGTGCTGCCGTCCTACGGCTTCCGCCCGGTGCTCAACGGCGTCGACGTGTCGCAGGACCTCAATGCCTCCATCGGCATCGACCCCGCGCAGCCGAAGGTCACGCTGCCGAAGCCGACACCTGAGGTCGTTTCGGCAGCCATCGACCAGTGGCTCGAGATCCGCAAGCCGTCGGCTGTCCTGGAGCTGATCGACATCTCGGGCAGCATGGACGAGGGCATCGGCGACGGTCGCACCCGGCTTGACGGAGCGATCGACGGCGCGACCGGAACGCTCGACCACTTCCGGCCCAGCGACCAGGTCGGGGTCTGGGCGTTCACCACCGACGTCCGCAGCGACCTCGGCGAGAACCTCGTGCCCGTGCACCCGTTCGGAGCGCTCGGCAGCGGCCGGGAGAAGCTCGAAGGTCAGATCGAGGACCTCGCCCACGCACGCCGCGGCGGCACCCCGCTCTACGACGCGATCAGCAAGGCCTACGACTACATGGTCAAGAACGCCCAGCCGGGCCGGATCAACGCCATCGTCGTGCTCTCGGACGGCGAGGACACCGACTCCGAGACCTCCATCGACTCCCTCCTGGTGAAGATCAACCGGTCGGCCAAGGAGGGCGCGGCGGACACGCCGGTCCGGATCTTCACCATCGTCTACAGCGACGACGCCAACAAGAACGTCCTCGCGCGCATCGCGAAGGCCTCCGGCGGCCAGTCGTTCGACGCATCCGACCCCGAGCGGATCGACGCGGTCTTCGCGTCGGTCATCAACAACTTCTGATGCCATGACCCTGTCCCCCATCGTTCCCGTCTGGCTGGTCCGGACCGAGGTCGACTACGTCCAGGACGCCGCCGAGGAGCTGCAGGGCTCCGCGGTGTACGTCGACCAGTCGGCGGATCTCTCCTCGGCAAGTGCGATCGAGGGCGTGGCCAGCCAGCAGGACGTGGCCGTGGTCGCGCTGCCCGAGGATGCGACGCAGACCTTCAGCGCCTCGGGCCTCGCCGCCCAGCTGCTGCGAGCCACCGACGACTACGAGACCGTGATCGTCGTCATCGACGGTCCGCGCGACTCCTACGGCACAGCTGGCGACGATGCCACTGCTCTCCTCACCGCCCTGAACAGTGCGGGCGAGAGTGAGGGCGGCGCTGCGGTTCTCCAGACCCTCGAGAGCGACAGCTGGCGGACCTCCACATCGGGCGGCTCGGGATCCGGCGGCGACGACGGTGGCTCCGGCTTCGGCACCGTCGTCGGTGTCGGCGGCGGCCTGGTCGGCCTCGCCGTGGTCGCCGCAGCCGGCGCCCTCGTCGTACGCCGTCTCCGGCAGGGCGGCACCGCCACCACGGCCCGCGACGTACCCGAGGAGCTGCGGCACGTCCTCGCCCGCCTCGACTCCCTCCAGACGCTTCACGGATCCGAGTTCGACCCGGCCGCAGCCCAGCGGCTCACCTCGATCCGGGCCAACGTGCGCGAGCTGTTCCGCAGGATCCGGCGCACCGGCACGGAGCAGCAGGTGCGCATCGCCTCGATCGAGTACATCGACGTGCTGACCAAGCTCGAGCGCGCCCTCGGTCCGGACTACTACCTCGACCTGATCCGCAGCCCGCGGCTCTGGGAGAACGCCGCAGCCCGGCGGGCCGAGGTCGAGGAGGCCGTGGCCGCCACCGACGACCAGCTCGTCACCAACATCCGGCAGGTCAACGCCAGCCAGGATCTTGAGTTCAAGGTCGCCCTCGAGTCGCTGGTCGGCTCGATGAACGCGACCGTCAAGGACATCTACTCCGACCCAACCGATCCCCAGGGGGACAAGCCGTCATGAGCAACGCAACGCCCACGCCTCCGGCCCTTCCGGGCGTCAACTTCAAGGAGCTCCTCGGTGCTCCCGAGTCGAACCCGGAGCCCGCAACCGCTCTCGAGTCCGCCCTCGCGAAGGTGACCCCCGAGGACGCAGCGGCAGCCGCGCCGTCGGAGGCGACGTTCCAGTTCCGATCGCTGCTGACCGATGAGCAGCGCGCCGACCTCGAGCGCAACGCTCCTGGCGTCGCCGCCCAGATGGTCGGGGACTTCCAGGCGATCATCCGTTTCGGCGAGCCGGTGCTCACGAAGCTCAACGCGTCGAGCACCCAGCTCCTCGCCGCCCAGCGCGACATCAAGGTCCCGCCTGCCGAGGACATGGTCAACGACCTCCTCCGCGAGATGGACGGCTTCCAGAAGAAGTACCGCAACGAGAAGGTCGAGAGCGCGGTCCGCAAGGTCGTCGACTTCATCCGCGGCGCGACGTACAGCCTGAAGACGCTGGTCCGGGAGGCCAAGCCGATCTCCGACAAGATCGACATCGCCGAGACGAAGCTCAAGGAGATGGAGCTGCGCCTCGCCGACAACGTCACGCGCGGGCAGCAGCTGCACAAGAACACCGTGGAGACGCTCCAGGACGTCGTCGCGGTGCTCGCGGCCCTCGAGCAGATCAACGAGGTCGTGCGCGCCGACTTCGCGGCGGCCGACGAGGCGCTGAAGGGCGCCGAGGTCCTGGGCGACATGGGGTCGGTGCAGTTCCAGGACCGCACGATGACGGTCAACGAGCTCCGCGAGCTGCACGGCCAGCTGGCCACCGCGAGCAGCGAGATCGAGAAGACCTGGTTCGACTGGCGCCAGCAGTTCTTCCTCGGCTACGCCCAGGCTCCGTCCATCCGCAACCTGATCCTCGTCTCCGCGACGATGCAGCGCCGCTGCCAGGTGTTCCGCACCATGGGTCTCCCCTCCGCCCGCACGTCGCTGGCGATGTGGCAGCAGGCGGCCCTGGCGCAGGAGGGCGCCGAGATGGGCAGCGCTGTCCAGAAGGGCACGAACGACCTGGTCAAGGGCGCATTCGAGGCCACCGGGAAGGCAGTCACCGAGACCGCCCGCGCGTCGCAGACGCCTCTGATCGACGAGGACACGATCTGGTCGATCATCGAGTCGATCAAGGTCCAGTGCGACGGTCTCGTCGCCGCGGACAAGTGGGGCCGCGAGGTCCGGGCGCGCAACCTCAAGGCACTCGAGCAGGGCGAGGGCACGATCCGCACGACGTTCACCGAGTCCCGCCGCCAGCTCGTCGCCAACGCGGTCGCCGCCACGTCGTCCAGCTCCGTCGAGGCCGCTCCCCTTCCCGAGAAGGACATCCTCGGCGCCCTCGGCGTCGAGTCCTGAGGTCGACACGTCGCAACCTCGACTCGACCTGGCGCCGCATGAGGTCGACCGCATCAAGGTGAAGACTTTTCGTCACATGCTGACGAAAAGTCTTCACGCTATTCACGCGACCGCGCCGTAAGACGACCGAAGCGCGGCGTCGCGTCAAAGTCGGGCCGTGTCGACCTCGAGGTTGGGCCGTGTCGACCTCGAGGTTGCGACGTGTCAACGGAAATGCGGAACGCCCCGCCTCCCGAAGGAGAGCGGGGCGTTCGCTTGCAGCGAGGTGAAGATCAGCCCTTGCGAGCGGTGATCTCGGCCGTCAGCGCCGGGAGGACCGTGTGCAGGTCGCCAACGACGCCGAAGTCGACGAGCTCGAAGATCGGCGCCTCCTCGTCCTTGTTGACCGCGACGATCGTCTTCGACGTCTGCATGCCGGCGCGGTGCTGGATCGCACCGGAGATGCCGTTGGCCACGTAGAGCTGCGGCGAGACGACCTTGCCGGTCTGGCCGACCTGGAAGGTGTGAGGCTTCCAGCCGGAGTCGACAGCGGCACGCGAGGCACCCACAGCAGCACCGAGGACGTCGGCGAGCGCCTCGACCGCGGTGAAGTCGCCACCGGTGC
The DNA here is from genome assembly GCF_003600895.1 of Nocardioides cavernaquae. Taxonomy (NCBI): domain Bacteria; kingdom Bacillati; phylum Actinomycetota; class Actinomycetes; order Propionibacteriales; family Nocardioidaceae; genus Nocardioides; species Nocardioides cavernaquae. The sequence continues at coordinate 2,584,177 of NZ_QYRP01000002.1, read as the reverse complement.
CACGGCCACCCGAAACCACGATGGCGGCCTCGGTGAGCTCGGGACGACCCGTGGACTGACGCGGCTGCGACGCCACGATCTGAGCAGCCTTGGCCACGTCAGAGATGGTGACGGCGGTCGGAACCACCGCACCCGCGCCAGCAACCTCTTCAGGAGCAGCAGCGTTGGGCTTGACCGCGATGATCGGAGTGCCCTGGGTGACCTTCGCGTTCACGGTGAAGTTGCCCGCGAACACCGACTGCGTGGTGGTGCCGTCAGCGGCAACGTCCACGGCGTCGGTGATGACGCCCGAGCCGAGCTTGATCGCCAGGCGACCGGCGATCTCCTTGCCCTCGGCAGAGGACGAGATCAGGATGGCGCCCGGGTTGGCGGTCGCCGCGATCTGCTGCAGGACCTCGGCCTTGGGAGCAACGAGGTAGCCCTTGATCTCCGCGTCGTCGACGACGTAGATCTTCTCGGCGCCGAACTTCTTCAGCGCCTCGACCGGGGCCTCGCCCGAGCCGATGAACACCGCCGACGGCTCGCCGATGCGGCGCGCGATCGTGAGGAGCTCGTTGGTGGTCTTGCGGACAGCACCGTCGACGTGGTCGACGAGAACCAGAATCTCAGCCATGGCTATCTATTCCTCAGCCTTCTCAGATGAACTTCTTGGAAGCGAGGAACCCGGCGAGCGCAGCAGCACCCGAGCCGTCCTCGTCCTTGACGATCTCGCCAGCGGTGCGCGGCGGGCGGGCGGTGGTCGACTCGACAGCGGTCCACGCCACCGAGAGACCGACCTGACCGGCGTCGACACCGAGGTCGGACAGCGAGAGGACCTCGAGCGGCTTCTTCTTGGCCGCCATGATGCCCTTGAACGACGGGTAGCGCGGCTCGCCGGTCTGGTCGGTGACCGACAGGACGACGGGCAGCGTGGCACCGATGACCTCGGTGGCCGCGTCGCCGTCACGCTTGGCGCGGATCTGGTCGCCCTGGGTCTCCACGACCGAGGCGAAGGTGACCTGCGGCAGGCCCAGGCGCTCCGACAGCATCGCCGGGACCAGCGAGGTGCCGGCGTCCGTCGAGGCCATGCCGGTGATGACCAGGTCCGGGACACCGATCTTCTTGATGGCCTCGGCCAGGATCAGCGAGGTGGCAACGGCGTCGGAGCCAGCGATGGCGTCGTCGACGACGTGGACAGCCTTGTCGACACCCATCTGCAGAGCCTTGCGGGCAGCGTCAACCGCGCCCTCAGGGCCGATGCAGATCGCGGTGACCTCAGAGCCCTCGTTCTTCTCAGCGATCTGGAGCGCCTGCTCGACGGCGTACTCGTCAAGCTCCGAGAGGAGACCGTCGACGCCTACGCGGTCGACGGTGTTGTCGCTCTCGAACTTGCGGTCGGCCGTGGCGTCCGGCACGTGCTTCACACAGACAACAATGTTCATGGTGTGGCCCGGAGGCCCCTCCTGTGCAGTCGGATTTGTTCGTGATGTTACTGGCGCGTTGCCCTGCCACGGAACCGCGGTCCACGGTGTGGTGCCTCACACGGCACCGCTGTGGCGCGATGTTGCCCAGGCTCAGGGACGGAGCACGCGGTCGAGAATGCGCCCCAGGACCAGCCAGAAGACCGACCCCAGTCCCCAGTTGAACAGGGCGTTCTTCACGTCGGCATGTTCGCCGGTGAATTCCTTGATGCCGTTGACCGGGCTGAAGACACCCAGGTCGACCCGGTTGGCCCAGGTCCGGACGAAGTCGACGAGCCCGTTGTCCGGGTTGGCGTTGAGCGCATAGGTGAGCGCTCCCACCGCGAGGAACAGCGCGAACACGACACAGATGAACCAGACCGCCTGCGCGGCGTAGCGACGCACCCCACCGACACTCAGGGTGACCTTGGGTGCACGCGGCTTGCGAGCCTTCGTCGGGGCCTTGGGGGTGACCTCGGTCGAGTCCTGCGTCGGCTTGTCCTGCGCGTCGGCCATGGCCGCCCTTCCTTCGTGGTGCTGTGTGCGTGCTGCGTCGACTCGTGACCCTAGCCGAGCGATGCCCGGCCGGGACACGAACAAAGGCTCACCTGCCGACGAACTCCGCCTTGCCCGGGCCGTTGGCCAGGAACGAGGTCATGCCGATCGTGCGGTCCTCGGTCGCGAAGACAGACGCGAACTGCTGCTGCTCGATCGCGAGACCCGTCGCGAGGTCGGTCTCCAGGCCGCGGTCGATGCACTCCTTCGCCGCGCGCAGCGCCAGGGCTGCCGCACCGGAGAACTGCTTCGCCCACGCCACCGCCTCGTCGTAGACCGACTCGGCGGGCACCACGCGGTCGACGAGACCGATCGCGAGCGCCTCGTCCGCCTTCACGAACCGGCCCGTGAAGATGATGTCCTTGGCCTTGCTCGGACCGATCAGGCGCGCAAGACGCTGCGTGCCGCCGGCGCCGGGGATGATGCCGAGGAGGACCTCGGGCTGGCCGAACGTGGCGTTGTCGGCCGCGATGCGGATGTCGGCGGCCAGCGTCAGCTCGCAGCCGCCGCCCAGGGCGTAGCCGGTGACTGCAGCGACGACGGGCTTGGGGATGTCGGCGATGGCGCTCGCGGCGGCAGAGACACCACGAGTGGCCTTGACCATGTCGGCGTACGACATCTCGGCCATCTCGGCGACGTCGTTGCCGGCCGCGAAGAGCCGCTCGCCGCCGTAGACCACGACCGCGCGTACGTCGTCGCGCTCGGTCGCCTCGGCGCAGACCTCGCGCAGCTCAGCCTGCACCTGGAGGCTGATCGCGTTCATCTTGGGACGCTCGAGACGGATCGTGCCCACGCCGTCGGCAACTTCAAGTCGGACGAACTCACCCATGTCGTGCCACTCCTCGCATCGATTTCGTCTGCGTACAGACCGCCAGATGGGCTACCCATCAGTACGCCGTGCATTCTTCCCCGCATCCGGGAGGATGGCTGGGTGACCCCGGGTTTGTGGACGTTCCTTGGCCAGGTGGCTCCGGTGTGGCCGGGCCGCCATTTCCCCCTCGGCGCGACCTGGTCGCCCGACTCGACGAACTTCGCCGTGCACGCCCCCGAGGCGGCTGCGGTGTGGTTGTGCCTGTTCGACGACGACGGACTCGAGACGCGCCACGAGCTCACCGAGCAGACCCAGGGCATCTGGCACGGAGCGCTCCCCCAGGTTCCTGCGGGACAGCTCTACGGCTACCGGGTCGACGGAGTGTGGGAGCCCGCCAACGGGCTGCGCTTCAACCCGGGCAAGCTGCTGCTCGACCCCTACGCCCGGGCGATCTCCGGAGAGTTCCGGGTCGACCCCGCGGTCTTCGGCTATGTCCACGGCACCCCGGAAACCCGCAGCGACGTGGACTCCGCGGCGTACGTCCCGCGCTCCGTCGTCGTCGGCGACTCCAACGGCGACGGCTTCGACTGGGGGGACGACTCCCCCATGTACCGCCGCTGGCGCGACACCGTCATCTACGAGGCGCACGTCAAGGGCATGACCGCCCTGCACGACCGGGTCCCGGAGGAGCTCCGCGGCACGTACGCCGGGCTCGGAACGCCCGCCGTCGTCGACTACCTGCGCGACCTCGGGGTGACCGCGATCGAGCTGCTCCCGGTCCACCAGTTCTACTCGGAGACCGCGCTCGCCGAGGACGGTCGGGCCAACTACTGGGGCTACAACTCGCTGGGCTACTTCGCACCGCACGGCGCCTACAGCTCCTCGGGTGACCGCGGGCAGCAGGTCACCGAGTTCAAGCAGATGGTGAAGGCCTTCCACGCCGCCGGCATCGAGGTCCTCCTCGACGTCGTCTACAACCACACCTCCGAAGGCGGACCGCTCGGGCCCACCCTGTGCTTCCGCGGCTTCGACGACCGCGGCTTCTACAAGCGCGTCAAGGGCGTCGACGGGATGTTCGACGACACCTACTGGGACGTCACGGGCTGCGGCAACACGGTCAACACCAACAACCCGCAGGCGCTGCGGCTGATCCTCGACTCGCTGCGCTACTGGGTCACCGAGATGCACGTCGACGGCTTCCGCTTCGACCTGATGTCCGCCCTGACCCGCACCGGCTACGACATCGACATGGCGTGCGACCTGCTGGTCGCGATCGGCCAGGACCCGATCCTGCGCCACGTGAAGCTGATCGCTGAGCCCTGGGACGCGTCGATGGACGGCTACCTCGTCGGCCGCATGCCGCCCCCGTGGGTCGAGTGGAACGACCAGTACCGCGACACCCTGCGCGACTTCTGGCTCGGCCACAGCGGGGGGATCCGCGAGGTCGCCACCCGGCTCGCCGGCTCGTCCGACCTGTACGCCGACGACGGCCGCTCGGCGTACAACTCGGTCAACTTCGTGACCGCCCACGACGGCTTCACCGTGCGCGACCTGGTCTCCTACGACCACAAGCACAACGAGGCCAACGGCGAGGACAACCGCGACGGCACCGACAACAACCGGTCCAACAACCACGGGTTCGAGGGTGAGACCGACGACGTCGAGATCCTCGCGCTGCGCCGGCGCCAGGCGGCGAACCTGATGCTCACGCTGTGCCTCACCAACGGCGTCCCGATGCTGACGATGGGTGACGAGCGCGGGCGCACACAGCTCGGCAACAACAACGCCTACAGCCAGGACAACGAGACGTCCTGGGTCGACTGGCGACCCGACGACGCATGGCTCGACGTCTACGAGCTGACGAAGACCGCGCTGCGGATCCGGCGTGACCATCCCGCACTGCGTCAGCGGCACTGGTTCGAGGGTCGACCGACGATCAAGGACGGCCCCAAGGACCTCGCGTGGCTGCACCCGAGCGGCCGGGAGATGACCCCGGCCGACTGGCACGACCCGGAGCTCGAGGCGATCGGGATGTTCGTGTCCGGCAAGCCGTTGCGCTCCCCCGGCCCCACAGGCGAGCAGCAGATCGACGCGTCGTTCGTGATCTGGCTCAACGCCGCACCCGACGCGACGCCGATCCTGCTGCCCGAGAACGACTGGGTGCAGACCGCCGAGGTCGCCGTCAGCACCGACCCGGACCTCACCGTCGGCACGCGCTTCGCCACTGGCGCGACACTCAAGCTCGCGGGGCGGGCCGTGCTGGTGCTGCGCGAGTGCTGAGCCGTTGTCGGGCTGCCCGATGACTACGGTGGCACCGTGACCTCGCCGCTCTCCCACACCATCGACCTGGGCCGTCGCCACCCGTCTGCCGTGCTGCTGCTCGTCCAGCTCCTCGGCATCGTCGCCTACCCCTTCCTCGGCGACCAGCCGGTGGGCAGGGCCGTCTTCGGGGTGTTCGGGCTGCTGGTGCTGACCCTCGCCGTCCGGGCGGTGCGGCTGACCCCGGCGCTCACGTGGCTGGCGGTGCTGCTCGGCCTGCCCGTCGTGGTCCTCACCGTTGCCGAGGGCTTCGTGCCGGGCAACGAGACCGTCGTGCTCGTCTCAGCGCTCTTCCACAGCGCGTTCTACGTCTACACGACCTACGCCCTGGTGCGGTACATGTTCGCCGACGACGTCGCCACGACCGACGAGCTGTGGGCAACGGGTGCGACCTTCACCGTGCTCGCGTGGGCCTTCGCCTACCTGTACGCCGCGGTGCAGATCGTGTGGCCGGATTCGTTCATCGCTGCCGTCGACGCGGGCGACCCGCGGAGCTGGATGGACCTGCTGTTCCTGTCGGTCACGACCCTGAGCAGCACAGGACTCTCCGACATCGTGCCGGTGACGCCGCACGCGCGGTCGTTCGTGATGCTCGAGCAGATCGCGGGGATGCTCTATCTGGCGATGGTGGTCGCACGGGTCACCGCGCTGACCCTTCGCCGGCCCTGAAGACGCAGGGGTCAGCTCATGAAGAGCGCGAGGGCACTCAGGGTGCTCACAGCGCCGCCGCCGTGGAGCAGGAAGCGCGCGCGGGTGAGCCGCTGCTTCTTCCAGAGCCAGTGCTCCGCGTGGACCTGGCGGTTGCGCAGCATGTGGCCGACACACAGAGCCGCAATGCCCGTGATGCACAGGAGCAGCAAAAGCGCGTCCATCTGGCTGATCTCCACTTCTATTTCCCGAGAGCGTCTCGTCGGCTTCCACCGACGAAACGGTGCAACCACCCCATCATGACGCGAATCGGCAGAGATTTCATCCTGCCGCCTCCGTGATCCCTGCCTCGCGAGAGAAAACGTTTGCGAAGCGACTGTGAAGTAACCCACAGGCACCCCTAGGGTTGGCTCATGGTCGGTCGCATCCCTGTCATGGACGTCTTCCCCGTGGTGGACCTCGGTCGCCGCCCTGCCAAGGCCACGGTCGGCGAACCCTTCCCCGTGCGCGCCACCGTCTTTCGTGAGGGGCACGACAAGCTCGCAGCCGAGGTCGTCGCGACAGACCCCGACGGCGCACGACGGAGTCCGCTCCGCATGGCGCCCGTCGCAGGCGCCGTCGACCGTTACGAGGCGTGGCTGACACCCGACGCCGAGGGCCCCTGGACCTTCGAGATCCACGCCTGGTCGGACCCGTGGTCGACGTGGAAGCACGCGGCCGGGATCAAGGTGCCCGCCGGCATCGACGTCGACCTGATGTTCGCCGAGGCTGCCCTCCTGCTCGCCCGCGTGGACCGCGACGGGCTGAAGCGTGGCGACCGAGGCGTGCTCACCAGGGCGGTCAAGGCCGCCGAGCGCCCCGGTCGCGCCGAGACCGGAGACCGGTTGGCGGTGCTGCTCTCCGACGAGCTGACCGACCTGCTGACGCGGCATCCCGTCCGCGACCTCGTGAGCATCGAGGGCCCCTTCGCGGCGTACGCCGATCGGCGGCTCGCCCTGGTCGGCAGCTGGTACGAGTTCTTCCCGCGCTCCGAAGGTGCCTACGTCGACCCGGACAGCGGCGAAGTGGTCAGCGGCACCTTCGAGACCGCGACCAAGCGTCTCGACGCCGTTGCCGCCATGGGCTTCGACGTCCTCTACCTGCCGCCCATCCACCCGATCGGCGAGGTCAACCGCAAGGGCCCCAACACAGCCGAGGAGCCCGGCGGCGCGACCAACGCCAAGCCCGGGGACCCGGGCTCCCCGTGGGCGATCGGCTCGCGCGACGGCGGCCACGACGCCGTGCACCCCGACCTCGGCACGATCGACGACTTCGACGCCTTCGTCGCCCGGGCCACCGAGCTGGGTCTGGAGGTCGCGCTCGACCTGGCGCTCCAGGCCGCGCCCGACCATCCGTGGGTGGCGGAGCACCCGGAGTGGTTCACGACGCGCGCCGACGGCACGATCGCCTATGCCGAGAACCCGCCGAAGAAGTACCAGGACATCTACCCGGTCAACTTCGACAACGACCCGGACGGGATCTACCACGAGGTGCTCCGGGTGGTCCGCCACTGGATGCAACACGGGGTGCGAGTCTTCCGCGTCGACAACCCGCACACGAAGCCGGTCGCCTTCTGGGAGCGACTGCTCGCCGAGATCCGGGGGATCGATCCGGGTGTCATCTTCCTGTCCGAGGCGTTCACCCGCCCGGCGATGATGCACGCTCTCGGCTCGGTCGGCTTCCACCAGTCCTACACCTACTTCACGTGGCGCACGACGCGGCGCGAGCTGGAGGCCTACTTCGCGGAGGTGGCCCACTCGTCCGCGCACCTGATGCGGCCGAACTTCTTCGTGAACACCCCCGACATCCTGCACGCCTCGCTCCAGTACGGCGGTCCGGCGGCGTTCAAGATCCGCGCCGTGCTCGCCGCCACGGGCAGCCCGAGCTGGGGTGTCTACGCCGGCTACGAGCTGTTCGAGCACGTCGCGGTGAAGCCCGGCTCGGAGGAGTACGCCGACTCCGAGAAGTACCAGGTCCGGATCCGCGACTGGGACGCCGCGGCGGCCGAGGGCCGCTCGCTGGCGCCGTACCTCACGCGGCTGAACGAGATCCGGCGGGCCAACCCGGCCCTCCAGCAGCTGCGCAACCTGCGCGTGCACCACACCGACGACGAGCAGGTGTTGGCGTTCTCCAAGTCCGCGGTCACTGACCAGGGCCGGTCTACGGTGATCGTCGTGGTGAATGTCGACCCCCATGCAACCCACGAGACGCTGGTCCACCTGGACCCCGCGGCCCTCGGCCTTCCGGATGTCTTCCAGGTGCATGACGAGATCAGCGGCCAGGACTGGACCTGGTCGGCCAGCAACTACGTCCGGCTCGACCCGCGCGACGAGCCCGCCCACGTTCTCACCGTCAGGAGCCCCGCATGACGGAGTCGATCATGAAGAGCCAGCCCGAGTGGTTCCGCACCGCAGTGTTCTACGAGGTGCTGGTCCGCTCGTTCCGCGACTCCGACGGCAACGGCACCGGTGACTTCCTCGGCCTCGCGGAGAAGCTCGACTACCTCCAGTGGCTCGGCGTCGACTGCCTCTGGATCCCGCCGTTCTTCCCGAGCCCGCTGCGCGATGGCGGCTACGACGTCGCGGACTACATCGGTGTGCACCCCGAGATCGGGTCGATCGACGACTTCCAGTTCTTCCTCAACGAGGCACACGCCCGGGGGATCCGGGTGATCGTCGACTTCGTCATGAACCACACCTCGGACGCCCACCCGTGGTTCCAGGCCTCCCGCTCCGACCCCGACGGCCCCTACGGCGACTTCTACGTGTGGTCCGACACCGACGAGCTCTACGAGGACGCGCGGATCATCTTCGTCGACACCGAGCCCTCCAACTGGACCTGGGACCCGGTCCGCCAGCAGTACTTCTGGCACCGGTTCTTCAGCCACCAGCCGGACCTCAACTTCGACAACCCGAAGGTCCACGAGGCGATGTTCGAGGCACTCTCGTTCTGGCTCGACATGGGTCTCGACGGATTCCGGCTCGACGCGGTTCCCTACCTCTACGAGCGCCCGGGCACCAACGGCGAGAACCTCAAGGAGACCCACGAGTTCCTGCGCGCCGTGCGCACCTTCGTCGACACCAACTACCCCGACACGGTGCTGCTGTGCGAGGCCAACCAGTGGCCGGCCGACGTCGTCGAGTACTTCGGCGGCCAGCACGACACGGACGGCAACTGGGTCGGCACCGAGTGCCACATGGCCTTCCACTTCCCGGTGATGCCGCGCATCTTCATGGCCGTGCGCCGCGAGTCGCGCTACCCGATCTCGGAGATCCTCGAGGAAACACCGGCGATCCCGGACGGCTGCCAGTGGGGCATCTTCCTGCGCAACCACGACGAGCTGACCCTGGAGATGGTCACCGACGAGGACCGCGACTACATGTGGTCCGAGTACGCCAAGGACCCGCGGATGAAGGCCAACATCGGCATCCGCCGACGGCTCGCTCCCCTGCTGGACAACGACATCAACAAGATGGAGCTGTTCACGGCACTGCTGCTCTCCCTGCCCGGCTCACCCGTCCTCTACTACGGCGACGAGATCGGCATGGGCGACAACATCTGGCTCGGCGACCGCGACGGCGTCCGCACTCCGATGCAGTGGACACCGGACCGCAACGCGGGGTTCTCCTCGGCCACTCCGGGCAAGCTGCACCTGCCCGTGGTCCAGGACCCGGTCTACGGCTTCCAGTCGGTCAACGTCGAGGCCCAGCTGGAGAACACCTCGTCCCTGCTGCACTGGACGCAGCGGATGATCCACGCTCGCCGCCGGCACTCCGCGTTCGGCCTCGGCACGTTCCACGACCTCGGCGGCTCCAACCCGACGGTGTTCTCCTACGTCCGCGAGCACATCGACGCAGAGGGCAACGAGGACGTCATCCTCTGCGTCAACAACCTCTCCCGCTTCCCGCAGCCGATCGAGCTCGACCTGCGGCGCTGGGAGGGCAGCTCGCCCATCGAGCTGCTCGGCGGGGTTCCTTTTCCGCCGATCGGGGAACTGCCCTATCTGCTGACACTTGGCGCCCACGGCTTCTACTGGTTCCGACTCTCCCGATCCGCCGAGGAGGCGACCGGCTCGTGACCAACCCCGCAACCACGCTGCCCCCCATCCCTGCTGACTTCCACCCGGATCTCGAGCGGTTCATCGGGACCGCGCGCTGGTTCGGGGGGAAGGGACGCCCCTTCCGCGTCACCGGCGCACGCCGTGCCGGCGAGCTCGGCGGCGACGGAGGCGCTCAGGTCGTCGTCGAGCTGGTGAGCGTCACCTACGACGACGGCGTCGGAGGGGTCGAGCTCTACCAGGTGCCGCTGTCCCTGCGTCGTGAGCCAGAGGAGCGCCTCGAGCACGCCTTCGTGGGCCGCTGGGACGACCTGCACGTCTACGACGCCGTGCACGACCGCGAGGCGATGGCACTGTGGCTCCGGGCGTTCGGGAGCGCCCCGACCGCTGAGCCGACCGCTGGTACGGCCGCCGACGGCCTGCTCTTCCACCGCTCCGCGGACGAGGAGCTCGACCTGACCGCGCAGGCCGCGATGCTCTCAGCGGAGCAGTCGAACTCATCGGTGGTGTTCGGCGAGCAGGCGCTGATGAAGGTCTTCCGCAAGGTCACCCCGGGGGTGAACCCGGACATCCAGGTCCACGACGTGCTCACGCGCGCCGGGTGCGACCACGTCGCCGCCCTCTACGGATGGCTCGACGTCACCGGCGAAGCCCCGGAGGGATCCGGCGGATCCGTGATCCAGCTGGCGATGCTGCAACAGTTCCTGCGGACCGCGAGCGACGGGTGGGAGCTCGCCCGGGCGAGTGTGCGCAACCTGTTCGCCGAGGCCGATCTGCATGCCGACGAGGTGGGCGGCGACTTTGCCGGCGAGTCGGCCCGACTGGGCATCGCCCTCGCCGAGACGCATGTCGTCCTCGCCGAGGAGTTCCCCACCGAGCAGCTCGACCAGGCCGCCCTCCAGCAGGTGGCCGACGGCATGACGGCACGTCTCGACGCCGCCGTGGACGTCCTCCCCGAGCTGGCGGCGTACGCGGAGCAGCTGCGGCCACTCTTCGCCGCCGTCGCCGGGCTCGAGGGCCTGACCGTCCAGCGCATCCACGGCGACCTCCACCTCGGCCAGACCCTGCGGACCGTCAAGGGCTGGAAGCTCGTCGACTTCGAGGGCGAACCCGCCCGGCCGCTGGCCGACCGCCTGCTTCCCGAATCGGTGTGGCGCGACGTCGCCGGCATGCTCCGCTCCTTCGACTACGCCGCGCAGGTCGTCCACCGCGAGTTCGACTCCGACCCTCGCGCCGAGAGCGACGTCGTCGAGCAACGGCTGCACCGTGCCGACGAGTGGTCGGAGCGCAACAGGGACGCCTTCGTGGCGGCGTACGCCGGGCGTGAGGTGACCGCTGCCGAGCGAGTCCTTCTTGCGGCCTTCGAGGCGGACAAGGCGGTCTACGAGTGCGTCTACGAAGCCCGCAACCGCCCCGGCTGGGTGATGATCCCCCTGTCGGCGGTGGCGCGCCTCGCTGGCGGAGCACCCCCGGCTGTTGCAGAGTGACGCCATGAACGACGACACCCTCGGGACCACCACCAACCCTGCCGCGTCCCCGAAGCGGAAGACCTCAGCGAAGTCCTGGATGGTCCGCTTCGGACTGTTGGTCTTCCTCGCCTTGCTGGCGCTACTGGCTGGGGTCCTCGCCGTGGCCATCGTGCCCCGCGAGTGGGCGCAGTACCTCGGTGACCGCATCGACGGAAGGATGACCGTCGGCACGCTCTACGGCCTCGGCTTCGGCTTCTTCTGCACGCTGATCCCGCTCGTGATCGCGAGGCAGGCGCTGCGCGGCTTCAAGCTGGGACTCCGGCTCTTCATCCTCCTGATCGCAGCAGTGCTCGCGCTCCCCAACTTGCTCACACTCGGGATCGTGCTCGGCTCCGGCGACGGCGCGCACGCCGGCGAGCGCATCCTCGATGTCAATGGGCCTGGGTTCCGCAACGCGACCGCCTCGGGCGCCGTCGTGGCCGGCCTGGTCTTCCTGATGCTCACCTGGTGGGGCCTGCTCCGCTGGAACGACAAGCGCAAGATCCGCAAGCTCCGGTCGCTGCAGGCCGAGATCGCCGAGAAGGCGATCGACGACGAATGATCCACGAAGAATGATGGGTGACCGATGACCTCCACCACGCTCGGCGAGCTCGACCTCCACCTGATTGCGGAGGGACGGCACGAGCAGCTCTGGCGCGTGCTCGGTGCGCAACCGCAGCACGATCCGGTGGGCACGATGTTCCGGGTGTGGGCGCCCAACGCGCTCGAGGTCGAGGTCATCGGTGACTTCAACAACTGGCGCGGCGAGGGCCACCGCCTTCACTCCCGCGGCTCGGCCGTCTGGGAGCTCTTCGTCCCGGACGTCGTCGCCGGCGCGCGTTACAAGTTCCACCTGCGCGGTCGTGACGACGTCTGGCGCGACAAGGCAGACCCGCTCGCCCGGGCCGCCGAGATCCCTCCGCTGACCGCCTCGGTGGTCACCGAGTCCAGCTACAAGTGGGGCGACAAGGAGTGGCTCGCCGGCCGGGCGCATGACCCCGCGACGCGCCCGATGTCGGTCTACGAGGTGCACCTCTCCTCGTGGCGCGCGGGTCTCTCCTACCGCGAGCTCGCCGACCAGCTCACGGCGTACGTCGTCGACGCGGGGTTCACCCACGTCGAGTTCCTGCCGGTCATGGAGCACCCGTACGGCGGGTCGTGGGGCTACCAGGTCACGGGCTACTACGCGCCCACCTCACGCCTCGGCTCCCCCGACGACCTGCGCCACCTGATCGACACGCTGCACCAGGCCGGGATCGGCGTGATCCTGGACTGGGTGCCGGCCCACTTCCCGAAGGACGAGTTCGCGCTGGCCCGCTTCGACGGCGAGCCGGTCTACGAGCACCCGGACCCGTTCCTCGGCGAGCACCCCGACTGGGGCACGCTGGTCTTCGACTTCGGCCGCCCCGAGGTGCGCAACTTCCTCGTCGCCAACGCGCTCTACTGGATCGAGGAGTTCCACATCGACGGCCTGCGCGTCGACGCGGTCGCCTCGATGCTCTACCTCGACTACTCCCGCGAGCCGGGGCAGTGGACACCCAACGTCCACGGCGGACGGGAGAACCTCGAGGCCGTCGACTTCCTGCGCGAGCTCAACGACTCCGTGCACCGCACCGTGCCGGGCGCGATGGTCATCGCCGAGGAGTCGACCGCGTGGGAGGGTGTGACCCGGCCGACCGAGTGGGGCGGCCTGGGCTTCGACCTGAAGTGGAACATGGGCTGGATGCACGACTCGCTCGGCTACATCCAGCGCGATCCGGTCCACCGCTCCTGGCACCACGGCGAGATGGCCTTCACGTTCGCCTACGCCTGGTCGGAGCGCTATGTGCTTCCCCTGTCCCACGACGAGGTCGTGCACGGCAAGGGCTCCCTGCTGCGCAAGATGCCCGGCGACCGCTGGCGCGAGCTGGCCAACCTCCGTGCCTACTACGGCTACATGTGGGCGCACCCCGGCAAGCAGCTGCTCTTCATGGGCTGCGAGTTCGGCCAGGAGTCCGAGTGGGCCGAGGCCCGCGAGCTCGACTGGTGGCTGCTCGACAACCCCGAGCACAAGGCACTCCTGTCCCTGGTGCGTGACCTCAACGGCGTCTACCGCGACACCCCCGCGCTCTGGGCCGCGGATGCCGACCCCGAGGCCTTCACCTGGATCGACGCCAACGACGCCGGCCGCTCGCTCTTCTCGTTCATCCGGCGCGGTGGTGAGTCACCCGACCTGGTCTGCGTCAGCAACTTCAGCGCGGTGCCCCACATCGGGTTCCGGATCGGCCTGCCCGCCACCGGCACCTGGGACGAGGTGCTCAACACCGATGCCGGTGACTACACCGGCTCCGGCGTGGGCAATCTGGGCAGTGTCGTTGCCGAGGAGATCCCGTGGAGCGGCCAGCCCGCGTCGGCCGAGATCAACGTGCCTCCCCTCGCGACGGTGTGGCTGCGTCGCAGCTAGCTCCGCAAGAGAGCCACTTCGGGCAAACGCCGGACACGAGCCATCCGTGGGTGCTTCGCTGAGGGAAGTACCCATCCTCCGGGAGGTCCTCCGTGGCAGCTCCGCTCATCCGTCGGCACCTGCCCGGGTTCATCGCCGGGGCCTCGGTGGCCACCCTGGTCGGTGGCGCTGTCGCCTTCGCGGCGATCCCCTCGACGACCTCGGGCCAGATCACTGCGTGCGTGAACAAGAGCACCGCGGCGGTCCGGATCATCGACCACCAGGCGGGCAAGCGGTGCAAGAGCGGTGAGCGCACGATCAGCTGGAGCAAGGGCTACCGCTACCGGGGAGCGTGGGCTGCAGGCACCCCGTTCGCCGCGCTCGACGTGGTGACGTACGCCGGGTCGTCGTGGCTGGCGAAGGTTCCCTCGACGGGCCGCACCCCGGCCAGCGGTTCGGCGTACTGGGGTCTCCTCGCAGCGCAAGGAGCAACGGGACCCAGCGGACCGGCTGGTCCCAGCGGCGCCACCGGACCGACGGGACCTGCAGGCGGGACGAGCATGCCCGCCGGCTACTTCCGCAACAGCAGCGGGCAGTCGATCAGCAACTCCGCGCCGTTCACGGTGTGGAGCTTCACCAACCCGTACAACTACTCCGCGGGCATGTTCGACCCGGCTCAGAACACGCGGATCGCCTGCACGCAGTCCGGCCAGTGGCTCGTGGATGCGACCGTGACCTGGCAGTTCGGCACCATCAGCAGCACGGGGCGCGCCACGACCACCCTCGGCGTCTTCCACCTCGTCGACGCGACGGAGTTCTCCCAGCCCTCGGAGAGCCATCGGGTCGACGACGCACAGGTGCAGAGCTTCACGACGCCCCAGGGCCAGCAGCTCAGCGCCATCGTGACCTGCAACGTCGGGCAGTACATCAAGCTCTTCAGCAACCACAACGTCGGTGCGAGCCAGACCGCGTCAATCGACGTGCGGGTTCGCTACCTGGGCACGAACGCCAGCTGACGGGTCGCGACAGCCCGGGCGGACAGCCACCCCTTAGGGTGGTGCCGTGCCCGACCAGCCCGTCACCTCGACCACGATCGCCGAGGGCATTTCCCGGATCTCGTGGGCGCTCCAGGTCCAGGAGCGCGGCTTCCTGGACGCCGTCGGCACGGTGTCGGACGCGGTCCAGCAGGCGTTGGCCAGCCATGGTCGCGTCGAGGTCCTGATCGACCCTGCCGACGAGGTCGGCCAGCGCGTGGCGACCTGGTCCGGCCTGCACCGCGAGGGCACTCTCCGGGGGTACGTCGAGGGAGCGGACCGCATCGTCTTCGCGCGGCTCGCCTCGGATGCACCGGTGCACGAGCCCGCGGGCTTCCGGGCGCTCCTCAACTCGTTCCTGCCGCGCAAGCGCGCCATCGGCCAGGTGCTGATCCGCGACACCTCTGGTCGCGTGCTGCTGTGCCAGATGACCTACAAGAAGGACTGGGACCTTCCCGGCGGCGTCGTCGAGGTGGGCGAGTCGCCCCAGCTCGCCGCAGTCCGCGAAGCCGAGGAAGAGCTCGGCCTGACCGTCGAGCCCGGCCCGCTCCTGCTCACCGACTGGCTTCCCCCGTGGGGTGGCTGGGACGACGCGCTCTGCCTGGTCTTCGACGGAGGCGTCCGCGACACCTCGGTGCTCGAGGAGGTCGTGATGCAGGAGCGCGAGATCCGCGACGTCGCCTTCTGCACGCCCGAGGAGGTGGCCGAGCGTGCTGCGGAGTTCACCGCCCGCCGCATCGCCTCCGCGCTCGCCAACGTCGGCGGTGGTTCGACCTACACGGAGTCCGGCAGCTGAACCAGCGCCGGCGCGGGTGATTCCACACGCGTCGTCGCAGGCGGGCGCAGGGCCACGAGCACGCCCAGCAGCATGACCGCGCCCCCAGCCAGTTCGTCGGTGTTGGGACGGTCTCCGAATGCGATCCAGGCAGCGACCATCGCGACCGGCGGGACGACCAGGACCCAGGGCACCACGAGGTGCGCCGGGTTGCGCGCGAGCAGGCTGTTGAAGATGCCGTAGCCGAGCAACGAGCTGATTCCTGCGGTGAAGACGGTCGAGGCGATCGCTTCCCAGCCGATCCCGGTCAGGGCGTCGCTGACGCGCTCAGGCCCCTCGACGAGGAGCGAGACGGCGATCAGCGGCAGCGGCACGAAGAGCGCCGACCAGACGGTGACTCCGAGTCCCCCGGGTGCCTTGGCCGCGCGGGCCACCACGTTGCCGATCGCCCAGCTGAAAGCACCGGCCAGGCAGAGCAGCAGCGCGGTCACCGTCACGTCTCCCCCACGTCCTGTCCCGACGATCGCCAGTCCGAGTGCGGCGACCACGATGCCGAGCGCCTGCACCGGTGTGGGCAGCTCGCGCAGCACTCCCGCGGCGATGACGATCGTGAAGACGACCTGCGCCTGGAGCACCAGCGCGGCGATCCCCGGCGGCAGGCCAGCCTCCATCGCGGCGTACACGAAGCCGAACTGGCCGGCCGACATGAACAGCCCGACGCCGGCCAGGGTCCACCACGAGACCTGCGGACGGGCCACCAGGAAGATCGCCGGGACGAGGACCGCGACGAACCGGAGAGCGGCGAAGAGCAGCGGCGGTACGTCGCGCAGCCCCCACTCGATGGCGAGGAAGTTGACTCCCCAGATCACCATGACCGACAGGGCCAGCAGGGAGTCTCGACGGTTCACTCAGACAGTCTCGGTGGACGCGTCACGCTTCTCCACCGGTTTATCGGCCAGCGGGCCGGCCAGACGGTTCTCAGAACAGAGCGGACGCGAGGTTCTGGCGACCACGCAGAACCCGGGGGTCGTCGTTGCCGACTGCGGCGAAGAGGCCGATCAGGTGCTCGCGGGCCCTGGCCCGGTCATCGCCGGCGGTGCGCGCAACCAGCGCGATCAACCGGTTGAAGGCGTCCTCGACGTGGCCGCCGAGCATGTCCAGATCGGCGACCATCGTCTGCGCGTCGACGTCGTCGGGCGCCTCAGCTGCCGCGACGCGCGCCGCGTTGAGGTCGGCGTCCTGCGTGCGCTGGAGGACCTTGGCCATGGCCAGGCCTGCCGCAGCCTCGACGTCGGCAGGGTTGCCGTCGACGAGCTTCTGGTACTCCTCGACCGCACGGTTGATGTCACCGGCTTCGAGTGCGTCCTGTGCCGGCGCGTAGCGCGGGTCGACGCCCGACTCGGCGCCTTCGGCCGGAGGCGCCGTGCGCGGCTGGTGCCGCCCGGTCACGCCCTGCGCCGTGAGCTGCTGCCCGATCGTCTGGAAGAGCGTGTCGAGCTCCTCGCCGGACAACAGACCCGGGATCGGCTGACTGGCGGGGCGACCGTCGAGCAGGATCAGCAGCAGCGGGACCTGCGGGATCTGCATCGCCTGCGCGATCTGGGGCACGGCGTCCACATCGATGACACCGGTCAGGAACCGGCCGTCGAACTGGTCGACCACCGACGTCACGTGCGCGGCGTACGTCGTGGACTCGGGCGAGCGCGTCGGCGAGTGGAACACGAGGACGACCGGAGCCGTCATGGACGCCTCGAGGACGCCCTGGAAGTTCTGCTCCGTGACCTCGATGGAGTACGCCGATCCCACGCTGCCGTCGGCCCCGCCACTGCCCGGGCCGCCCGCATCGTTCGCTGAGGGAGTGGGCCGCCTCAGGGACGACAGGTCAAAGGCACCGGGGCGGGAGAACGGCTGCTGCGTCATGCCCCCATCTTCCCCGAGACCACCCAGCGATCCGAACCGGCCCCGGCACGAAGGGGGATCGGCCCGGGCCGTGGCATGATCAGGTCGTTCTCTCGGGAAGGACAACCGCCATGAGCATGGCCACCTTTGACTTCAGCGGACGCCGGGTCGTCGTCACCGACGGCACCCGCGGACTCGGCCTGGGCATCGCCCGGGCCTTCGCGGACAGCGGCGCGCAGGTCGTCGCCACCGGGCCGCGCAGCCGCGCCACCACCTCCGACGAGGACCTGACCGGCATCGAGCACCACCGGCTCGAGCTGACCGACGCCGAGGCACTCGCGGAGTTCGCTGCGCAGATCGGGCCCGTCGACGTGCTCGTCAACGCCGCCGGGCTGCGACTCCCCCACGCTGCCCAGGAGGATCCCGACCTCGTGCGGGAGGCCGTTGCGGATGGCCACGTCGGTCCGGTGCAGCTGACCCGACAGCTGCGTCCGTGGCTCGAGAGCAGCGCTCTGCGCGGCGGCGGCGCCGTGATCCACACCCACGCGCTGCGTGAGTGGTTCGCGTTCAGCCGTGGTGCCGCGTCGGCACATGCCGACCTGATCAGCCACACCGCACGGCAGGGCGTCTCCTGGGGCGGCGGCGGCGTTCGCGTCAACGCGGTGTCGACCAGCCTTGCCGTCACTCGTCCGGTCGTGCCCGAGCTCAGCGGCGTCGTCGACCCGGCGGATGCCGAGTCGACGGACGACGTCGCCAGCGCTGTCCTCTTCCTCGCCAGCGAGGCCGCGGCCTGCATCGCCGGCCAGACGGTCATCGTCCGCGAGACGGTCGCGCGAGTCTCCTGAGAGCGGGTCTCGGGGACCCCTCAGGCGTCGTCGGCCGCGCGTCGTACCGGGCGGAGCAGCTCGGAGAGCGTCTTGTGCGCCTCGTCGTCGAGCGAGCCGAGGCCGAACTGCGCGGCGACCAGGTCGGCGGTGGCAGCTTCGACCAGTGCCCGACCGGCGTCGGTGATCTCGGCGAGGACAGCCCGGCCGTCGTCGGGGTGCCTGAGCCGCGCGACCAGGCCCTGGCCCGCGAGGCGCTGGACGATCGAGGTGATCGACGTCGGGTGCACCTGCAGGCGCTCGCCCATCTTCCCGAGCGGCAACGACCCTCGCGACGAGAACGTGAGCAGCACGAGCGCCTCGTAGCGCGCGAAGGTCAGGTCGTGGGGTTTGAGGATCGCGTCGAGCTCCCCGAGCACGAGCTGTTGGACCCGCATCAGCGACGTCACCGCGTGCATCGCGGGCACTGCACCGGACTCGTAGCCCCAGCGCAGGGTCCACTGCCGCGCGGCCTCGTCGATCGGGTCGAAGTCGAGGGCCATCAATTGACCTTGGGGCCCCGCAGGCCGGCGCGTTGCACGACCCGCTGGATGGCCAGGTCACGCGCGTCCGGGCGTGCCACGTAGCGGATCTCGCGCAGACCCTGTGCCTGCGCAGCCGACTCGAAGACGAAGTGGCCGTAGCCGAGCACCCGGCCGCGCAACGGCTTCTGCACGGTGATGTCGAGGATCCTGCTCAGCGGCATCGTGGCCAGCTGCTGGGAGAAGACGCCGTTGACCCGGAACACCCGCATGTTGGTGATGACGAAGCGGTCCATGTGCTCGACGAGCGACCGGTACGTCGCGTGGACGGCGATCGCGAACGCGAGCAGGAGCGGCAGCCAGGCCAGGTCCACCGGGAAGAACGGGAACGCGATCAGCACCGCGATCGCCAGGAGGTATTCCAGCACCGGCACGACGAAGACCACCCAGTGGTGGCTGACCTCGTCGACGATGACCTCACCCTCGTCCCGCAGCAGGTGCTTGCGGATGTTCGGGTCGGTGAGGCGCTGGACCAGTCCCATGGCCGCCCGGCTAGGACGAGATCGAGGACACGAAGGAGATGACCGACTCGAAGAGCTGCTGGGTCACGTCCCAGCCCTTCTCCCCGAAGGTGCTCGCAACGTCGGCCAGACCCTGCGGGTCCTGGAAGAGCCAGAACGCGATGAACAGCGCTCCGACCAGCAGGATCAGCTTCTTGACGTTCATTGCTAGGTCGTCCTCACGGTCCCGGGATGTGCGCGCCAGCTGGGCACACAGGTAGTCAACCCCATTGGTAACAGGAGTCCTGCCTCAGCGCACGCAGGCGCGCTGGCGACCAGACCCGCCGGCGCAGGTCACACCTGGTTGCCGAGGAGCTCGTCCGCGGCGGCGTAGGGATCGAGCTCGCCGGCCGCGACCCGGGCAGCGAGGGCCTCCAGGTCGCCTCGACCGGAGACCGCACCCCATCTGCGACGGAGCTCGCCGAGGGCGATCTCCTCGACCTCGACCCGCGCGCGCCGACCGCGGCGCCGAGCCAGCTCGCCGCTCTCGACGAGGAAGCGGTGGTGCTCCTCGATGGCCGTGACGACCTCGGGGACCCCGGTGCCCTGCTGGGCAACCGTGGCCAGGATCGGCCGCTTCCACGCGTGGTCACCGCGCCCCGAGCTGTCGGAGAGGGCGATCATGCCGCGCAGGTCCCGCTGCACCTGGTGGGCGCCTTCGCGATCGGCCTTGTTGACGACGTAGATGTCACCGATCTCGAGGATGCCCGCCTTGGCGGCCTGGATGCCGTCACCCATGCCCGGGGCGAGCAGCACGATCGTGGTGTCGGCCAGACCGGCCACCTCGACCTCGCTCTGACCGACACCGACGGTCTCGACGAGGATCACGTCGAAGCCGGCCGCGTCGAGCACGCGGAGCGCCTGGGGGGTCGACCACGAGAGCCCGCCGAGGTGGCCTCGCGACGCCATGGACCGGATGTAGACCCCCGGGTCGGTGGCATGGTCGGACATCCGCACGCGGTCGCCGAGCAGCGCGCCGCCGGAGAACGGCGACGACGGATCCACGGCGAGTACGGCGACGCGCAGGTCCTGCTTGCGCATCTCCGTCACCAGCGCCGACGTGGAGGTCGACTTGCCGACGCCCGGCGAGCCGGTGAGCCCGACGATGCGGGCCCTGCCGGTGGCTGAGCCGGTGTGCGCGGCGATCTCCCGCATGACCTCCCGCAGCAACGGCGAGGCCTCCTCGACGAGCGTGATCAGTCGCGCAACGGCTCGAGGGGAACCCGAGCGCGCCTGTGAGACGAGCTCCGGAACGGCAACAGCCGACCGACCCTTGGGTCGGCCGGCCGTTGCGGTGTTCGGTTCAGAAGAAACCATCAAGCTCGGTCAGTCAGGCCTTGGCCGGAACCGTGATGATCAGGGCGTCGCCCTGGCCACCGCCACCGCACAGGGCGGCAGCACCGGTGCCGCCACCGCGACGAGCGAGCTCGAGCGCGAGGTGCAGCGTGATGCGGGCGCCCGACATGCCGAGCGGGTGACCGATGGCGATGGCGCCACCGTTGACGTTGACCTTGTCCTCGGTGATGCCGAGCTGACGCGCCGACTCGATGCCGACAGCGGCGAAGGCCTCGTTGAGCTCGAAGAGGTCGATGTCGGAGACCGAGATGCCCTGCTTCTTGGCGGCCTTCTCGATCGCGTTGGCCGGCTGCAGCTGCAGCGTCGAGTCGGGGCCGGCGACCTGGCCGGAGGCACCGATCTCGGCGAGCCACTCGATGCCGAGCTCCTCGGCCTTCTTCTTGCTCATGACGACGACCGCGGCCGCACCGTCGGAGATCTGCGAGGCAGAACCGGCCGTGATGGTGCCGTCCTTCGCGAAGGCGGGACGCAGCTTGCCGAGCGACTCGACGGTGGTGCTGGCGATGATGCCCTCGTCCTCGCTGACGACGGTGTCGCCGCGACGGCTGGAGACGGTCACCGGGACGACCTCGTCCTCGAAGACGCCGTTCTTCCAGGCAGCAGCAGCACGCTGGTGCGACTGCGCGGAGAAGGCGTCCTGCTCCTCGCGGGTCAGGTGGGCGCCGGCGGCGTTGCAACCCTCGGTCAGGTTGCCCATGCCCTGGTTGGTGAACTGGTCGTGCAGCGCGTCGTACATCATCGAGTCGATGAGCTTCCAGTCGCCCATCTTCGTGCCGGTGCGCGAGCCGGGGACGACGTGCGGGGCCTGCGACATGGACTCCATGCCACCGGCGACGATGATGTCGTGCTCGCCAGCGCGGATCAGCTGGTCGGCCAGGGCGATCGCGTTGATGCCCGAGAGGCACACCTTGTTGATGGTGTTGGCCGGAACGCTCATCGGGATGCCGCCCTTGACCGCAGCCTGGCGCGCCGTGATCTGACCGGTGCCGGCCTGGATGACGTGGCCCATGATCACGTACTCGACCTGGTCGCCGGAGATGCCGGCCTTCTCCAGGGCGCCCTTGATCGCGATGCCACCGAGGTCAGCGGCGGACAGGCTGGAGAGCCCGCCCAGGAACTTGCCGACCGGGGTGCGCGCACCCGCGACGATGACAGATCCGGACATGTTTCCTCCTGAAATGGGAAAAGCTGTGAATGCTTCGAGCGTAGTCCTCGCCCCCGGACACCCGGTAGGTGACTGGGATGTGGACCCCGTCACGGTGCCCGGGACGCGGCGTACGACCATGGGGACATGACTTCCTCGAACCTTGAGATCCCCGAGCACCTCTTCATCGCCATCGACCATGTCGGCATCGCCGTCCCGGACCTGGACGTGGCGATCGCCTTCTACACCGAGAAGTTCGGCATGAAGGTCGCCCACGAGGAGACCAACGAGGAGCAGGGTGTGCGCGAGGCCATGGTGGCCGTCGGTGACACCGGCTCCTTCATCCAGCTGCTCGCTCCCCTCTCCCCCGACACGACGATCGGCAAGTTCCTCGCGAAGTCGGGCCCGGGCCTGCAGCAGCTCGCCTACCGCGTCACCGACATCGACGCAGTCTGCGCGATCCTGCGCGAGCGCGGTCTGCGCCTGCTGTACGACGTCCCGAAGCGCGGCACGTCCGACAGCCGGGTCAACTTCATCCACCCCAAGGACGCCGGCGGCGTGCTCGTGGAGCTGGTCGAGCCGAGCACCCACGCACACTAGAAGAACTGACCGCTTGAAGAGTCCTTCAAGCGCGACTGAGACGTCCAGCACAGCAGCAGCCAGCGGGGGTTACCCGCGGGTATTCTGCGCCAGCATCCGTACCTGACCACAGGGAGCAAACCCGTGCAGAACATCCTCGACGCGATCCTCGCCGAAGCACCGGCGGAGGAGTTCGCGAACCTCGAGCTTCCCGAGTCCTACCGCGCTGTCACCGTCCACAAGGACGAGGTCGACATGTTCGAGGGCGTCAAGTCCCGCGACAAGGACCCGCGCAAGTCGCTGCACCTTGACGACGTCCCGATGCCGGAGCTTGCCGCCGGCGAGGCGATCGTCGCCGTGATGGCGTCCGCGATCAACTACAACACCGTCTGGACCTCGATCTTCGAGCCCGTCTCGACGTTCGGCTTCCTGGAGCGCTACGGCCGCGAGTCGGACCTCGGCAAGCGCCACGACCTGCCGTACCACATCGTCGGCTCCGACCTCGCCGGCGTTGTCCTCGCCGTGGGTCCGGGCGTCAACAAGTGGAAGGCCGGCGACCGCGTCGTCGCGCACTGCCTCTCGGTCGAGCTCGAGGCTCCCGACGGCCACAACGACACGATGATGGACCCGTCGCAGCGCATCTGGGGCTTCGAGACCAACTTCGGCGGCCTCGCCGACGTCGCGATGGTCAAGGCCAACCAGCTCATGCCGAAGCCGGAGCACCTCACCTGGGAAGAGGCCGCGTCCCCGGGCCTGGTCAACTCCACCGCCTACCGCCAGCTGGTCTCCAAGAACGGTGGCGGCATGAAGCAGGGCGACAACGTCCTGATCTGGGGCGCCTCGGGTGGCCTCGGTGGCTTCGCCACGCAGTACGCCCTCAACGGTGGCGCCAACCCGGTCTGTGTCGTCTCGAACGAGGAGAAGGCGCAGATCGTCCGCAACATGGGCGCCGAGATGGTCATCAACCGCTCCGAGCTCGCTCCGAAGTTCTGGAACGAGGAGGGCACCAAGCAGGACCCGCGCGAGTGGAAGCGCTTCGGCGCCGCCATCCGCGACCTCACCGGCGGCGAGGACATCGACATCGTCTTCGAGCACCCGGGCCGCGAGACCTTCGGCGCGAGCGTGTTCGTCACCCGCAAGGGCGGCACCATCACCACCTGCGCGTCGACCTCGGGCTACATGCACGAGTACGACAACCGCTACCTGTGGATGAACCTCAAGAAGATCATCTCCTCGCACTTCGCCAACTACCGCGAGTCGTGGGAGGCCAACCGCCTCATCGCGCAGGGCAAGATCCACCCGACCCTCTCCCGCGTGTACTCGCTGGAGGACGTCGGCCAGGCCGCTCTCGACGTGCACCACAACAAGCACCAGGGCAAGGTCGGCGTGCTCGCCCTCTCCCCGGAGGAGGGCCTCGGCGTGAAGAATGCCGAGCTCCGCGCGAAGCACCTGGACAAGATCAACCTGTTCCGCGGCATCTGATTCAGAGGCCTCGCGACAAGCACCTGTAGCAACCTCTGCTCCCCACTGTGGAGCACTTCACACCCCGACTTTCCGCACGGAGAGTCGGGGTGTGTTCGTTGGGTCGATCAGCCAGACTGATGGCCTATCCCCCGAGACCACGATCTGGTGAAGGAAAAAGCATGAGCGACGACGGTCTGTCCATCTTCGGCGAGAAGTCCGAGAGCACCCCCTCGAAGGCTGCTCCCGCGCCCGCCAAGCCGGCGACGCAGTCCGGACGTGCGGACTCCGACACGGAGCCGACGCAGGTCATCCCGGTGGTCAAGCAGGCCCCGGCCGCCCCGGCCGCCCCGGCCGCCCCGGCCCGCCCCGCTGCTGCTGCCGCACCCGCCCCGGCCCGCCCCACTGCCGCCGCACCCGCGCCGCGCGCTGCCGCGCTGCCCGCACTCCCCGTCGTACGCCGTGGCTACGACACCGCTGCCGTCGACGGGCTGCTGCGCCAGCTCTCCGGCGAGAAGGCCGGCCTGGGCGCGAGCCTGGGCGAGAGCGAGAAGCGCGTCCTCGAGCTCGAGAAGGAGCTCAAGGCTGCCCAGACCCGGCTCTCCGAGTCCGAGAAGCCCTCCTACGCGAGCCTCGGCGGCCGCGCCAACGAGCTGCTCCGCCTCGCCGAGGAGGAGTCCGACGACATCCGCACCGCCGCGATCGCCGAGGGTGCCGAGATCCGTTCGCAGGCGACCGCCGACGCCAAGGCGATCCGCGCCGAGGCCGCGCGCGAGGCGGAGGACATGCGCGTCGTGCAGTTGAAGGAGCTCGACGAGCAGCGCGCCCGGATCCTGGCCGACGCCGAGCAGGAGCGCGCTCTCGCCCGCAGCGAGGCCGCCGACCTGCGCGCCTCCGCAGCGCGCGAGGCCGACCAGCTTCGCCTCGCAGCGCAGCAGGAGGCCAGCGAGCTCCGCACCGGCGCCCAGCGCGAGGCGGAGAAGGCCCGCGCCGCCGCCGACCGCGAGGTCCAGGAGGCCCGCCGCACCCTCGCGGTCGAGAAGGAGCGCCTGGCCAAGGAAGCCGCCGACCACCACACCAGCGCTCTCGGCGAGACCGGACGCCTGGTCAAGGAGTCCGAGGACCGCGCCACCGCGGCCGAGAACCGCGCCGGCGAGGCGATCGCGCAGGCCAACGCCCAGCGCCAGCAGGCCCAGACCGAGTCCGACGCCCTGCTCCTCCGTGCCCGTCGCGAGGCCGAGCAGATCGTCGCCTCCGCGCGTTCACAGGCCGAGAGCCTGACCAGCGCCGGCCAGGCCGACGCCGAGCGCGAGCTCGCGGCCCTCAAGGCCGAGGTGACCCGCCTGGGCAAGCGTCGCGACGCGATCGTCGCCCAGCTCGGAGCCCTGCGCGACGTTGTCGCGGGCTTCGGCGAGGAGTGAGGGTGACCCGGGGCGGGCAGTCGGGGGCTCCTCTCGCCCACGGGCCGTTCTACTGGGGCATCTTCGGCGGCCTCGGCGCACTCACGGCGTACTGGCTCTTCGGCCTGCTCATCTCGATCAGCTCCATCCTGGTGCTGATCGTGATGGCGCTGTTCCTCGCGGCCGGGTTGAACCCGCTCGTCGAGTGGTGCATGCGTCGCCAGCTCCGGGGACGCCGCATCGGGCGCGCCTGGTCGGTCGTCGCCGTCATCTCGCTGGTGATCGCCACGCTGGCGCTCTTCGTCGCGGCGATCGCGCCCGTGATCGGCGACCAGATCGCACTGATCACCGAGAGCGCGCCGGGCTGGCTCGACCAGCTCCAGCAGAACGAGCGCATCCAGCAGTGGAACGACGACTACGCGATCATCGAGAAGGCCAAGGACTACATCAGCGACGGTGAGTTCACCCAGTCGCTCTTCGGTGGCGTGCTCGGGTTCGGCATCGCCGTCCTCTCCGCGCTCGGCAGCACCTTCATCGTCATCGTGCTCACGCTCTACTTCCTGGCGTCGCTCCCCACGATCAAGGACGCGCTCTACCGGCTCGCCCCGGCGTCACGCCGGGCCCGGGTCACCTCTCTGGGCGACCGGATCGTGGCGGGTGTCGGCGGCTACGTCTCGGGAGCCTTCGTGGTCTCGATCTGCGCCGCGCTGACCTCGCTGGTCTTCCTCTTCGTCGTCGGCCTCGGCGAGTACGCCGTCGCGCTGAGCTTCGTCGTCGGCCTGCTGTCGCTGATCCCGATGGTCGGCGCGACGATCGCGATGGTGATCGTCTCCGCCATCGGCCTGACCCAGTCGGTCACGACCGGGCTGATCTGCCTGGTGTTCTACCTCGCCTACCAGCAGGTCGAGAACTACCTGATCTACCCGCAGGTGATGAAGAAGTCGGTCGACGTCCCGGGTTCGGTCACCCTGATCGCCGCACTCATCGGTGCCGCGCTCCTGGGCGTCGTCGGCGCGCTCATGGCAGTGCCGGTGGCCGCCGCCATCCTGCTGATCGTGCGCGAGGTCCTCGTGAAGCGGCAGGACGCGAGCTAGCAAGCTAGCTCGCTACAAGCCTCAGGCGACGAGGTCGAGGCCGGCACCGCGCTCGTCCGGCTCCGGGAGCACCACCGGGGGCGCAGGCTCGCCCAGCTTGACCAGGACCACGCCGGCGAGGACAGCGACACCTCCGAGCACCTGGGTCAGGTGTGGCTGCTGACCGAGCAGCACCCACGCGACGACGAGCGCGGCAACCACCTCGAGCAGCGCGACGAACGACGCCAGGCGGGAGCCCAGCAGTCGCGAGCCGTTGATGCCGGACAGGTAGGAAACGGCGGTCGCCACCACGCCCACCAGGAGCAGCGGCAACCAGAAGGGGACCGTCAGGTCACGGAAGTGGACGGACGCGGTCGTGGCCCGGAGCTCCACGAGTCCGGCGGCGCCCGCACCGCCCAGCAGGAGCGCACCGAGCAACAGTCCCGAGCCGGCGAGTGCCACCGGCGGGAGCGTGCTGTGCTGGGCGGAGAGCACGAAGTAGACGCCACAGCCGCCCATCGCGGCAAGCGCCCAGAGCATGCCGACGGTGCTCAGGTGAGCGCCGCCCGAGAAGACGTCGATCACGAAGAGCAGACCCAGCACCGCGACCGCAGCTCCGGCAGCCGTGAGCAGGCTCGGGCGCTGGCCGTGGCGCAGCCAGAGCCATCCGAGCACCAGCACGGGCGCGGCGTACTCCACCAGGAGCGCGATCGCGACGTCCATGTGCGCCACGGCGCTGTAGTAGCCGAACTGCGTGAAGGCGACCGCGATGGCGCCGTACGCCGTGACGAGGCGCGCGTTGGCACGCAGGAGGTTCCAGTTGCCGCGCAGCGCACGGACAGTGGGCACCAGCAGGACAGCGGAGGCGATGGAGACCCTGACCAGGACGACGGCGGCCGGACTCCAGCCGCTGTCGAGAAGCGGCCGCGCGAGCGTGCCCGAGAAGCCGAAGGTCACCGCGGCCAGCACGGACCACAGGAGACCACTGCGCATGTCATGAGTCATTCCCCGCATGGGACATGACGTTAGATGTCCATCATGTAACCTGTCAAAATGCTTTTTGCTCATGACACGGAGATGAACCTGCTGGCCGCGGTGACGCTGGTCAACAGCCGGTACAGCAATCCGATGGACGTGGACCGGATGGCCGACGCCGAGGACCTGGACAACTGGTTCCGCGAGCACAGCTACAGCTACGCACCGGCGGCCACCGCCGAGCTCGTCGAGGAGGTCACCGCCCTGCGCGAACCCCTGCACAGCCTCTTCACGAGCACCCGTGACGGCGCGGTCGACCGGGTCAACGCGTGGCTGGCCGAGGCGGACGCACTCCCCCGGCTGGTGCGACACGACGATCTCGACTGGCACATCCATGCCGAGCCCCCAGGCTCCAGCCTCCGGACCCAGATCCTCGTCGAGACCGCCATGGCCATGATCGACGTCATCCGGTCCGACGAGATGCAGCGGCTCTCCGTCTGCGACGACGAGAACTGCGACGGCATCGTGCTGGACCTGTCGCGCAACCGGTCCCGGCGCTACTGCTCAACGGCGTGCGGCAACCGCGCCGCCGTCGCGGCGTACCGGGCTCGGCAGGCGGGCGGCTGAGGGCCGGCCTCAGTCGACGAACCGGCGCAGCACCTCGAGGAAGACGTCCGGCTTCTCCGAGTGCACCCAGTGGCCGGCACCCTTCACCGTCACCCGGCGCGTCCGCGGGAACAGCGCCTCCATGGCTCCGGCGTACTCATCCTTGACGTACGGCGACTCCGAGCCGCCGATCCACAGTGTCGGGCCCTGGTACGGCGCAAGGCCGGCCACGTAGTCGTCGGACCAGCCCCCGATCACCGACATCTGCTCGCGCAGGACGCGGAGGTTGGGGCGCCAGGTCCAGGTGCCGGCTTCCCGGTGCAGGTTCTGCAGCAGGAACCCGCGCACGCCGTCGTCCGGGACCGCTGCCCGGAGCGCCGCGTCTGCATCGCCACGGCCAGCCAGCGTCGCGAGGTCGATCGCGAGCATGGCGTCGATGTAGCCCAGGAAGCCCGATGCGTGCGGGTAGGCGACCGGAGCCATGTCGACGACCGCCAGTCGCTCCACCAGGTGTGGATGACGCAGCGCAACGAGCATCGCGGCCTTGGCGCCCATCGAGTGGCCGACCAGTGCGACCGGGTCGGCAGGATCCAGCAGCTCGGCGACCTGGTCCGCCATCCACGGGTAGTCCATGC
Organism: Nocardioides cavernaquae; assembly: GCF_003600895.1. NCBI lineage: Bacteria > Bacillati > Actinomycetota > Actinomycetes > Propionibacteriales > Nocardioidaceae > Nocardioides > Nocardioides cavernaquae. The sequence goes on along the minus strand of NZ_QYRP01000002.1, from coordinate 2,555,537 downwards.
GGTCGCTCCAGTCGGAACGGCCGTGGTTGGGCATGTCCACGAGCAGCACCCGGTGGCGGTCAGCAAGTGCCTTGGCGTGCTGGGTCCAGTTGCGCCCCTGGCCGAAGAGACCGTGGCAGAGGACGACGCGACTGCCCTGGGTGCCGTAGGACGTGGTGTGGAGGCTCACGGGCGAAGTCTGTCATCCGCGTCACGGGTCCTCGGCGGGACCCGGTGCGGCGCGGTAGCCTCGGCCACGTGTCCCGCCTCTCCGTCACCCAGATCGCCGATGGCGTCCACCTCGCCTCGACGGGCCTGGTCAACTGGGGCCTGGTCGTCGAAGGCGACCAGGTCACCCTGGTCGACGCCGGTTACCCCGGGGATGCGAGTCGGGTCCGTGCCTCGTTGGCCCGCATCGGACGCCGCCTCGAGGACGTCGCGGGCGTCCTGATCACGCACGCGCACGTCGACCACATCGGCGGACTGCCGTGGTGCGGACTGGAGGCACCGGTGTTCACCGGCCAGGCCGAGGTCCCGCACGCGAAGCGTGAGTACCTCCAGCAGGCCACCGAGATGGATGTCCTGGTCCGTGCCTGGAACCCGCGTGTCCTGCTCTGGAGCCTTCGTGTCCTCGCCGTCGGGGCGACGCGCGACGCGACCGTGCCCGACATCAAGGCGTGCCGCACGGGCAAGAAGCTCGACCTTCCCGGGCGCCCCCTCGCGGTCGCGACCCCCGGGCACACGTCCGGCCACACGGCGTACCACTTCAAGCAGGCGGGCGTCGTCGCCACCGGCGACGCGCTGATCACCGGACACCCGATCACTGGCCGTCGCGGACCCCAGCCCCTCCCCGACTTCTTCGCGCACGACGCGGAGCAGGCCGACGCCAGCCTCGACGTGATCGCCAAGCTCGACGCCGACACGATCCTTCCCGGCCACGGCCCGGCCTGGACCGGTGCGATGACGGAAGCCGTCGCGCTCGCCCGCGCCTGATCCGCGGCAGTTTCACCGGCCGGCCGGTGAAACGGGCACTTGTTGTGCGGTGCACGCCACTACAAGCACCAGAATCGCGCAACAAGCAAGGGCGCGAAGCCAGTCCATCAGGACCGGCTCCGCGCCCCGGGCGCTGACGACTCAGGCGCTGTAGTCGTAGAAGCCCTTCTTGGTCTTGCGGCCGAGATCGCCCGCCTCGACCTTGGCGACCAGGGTCGCAGCCGGCTCGAATGCGGCGTCGCCGAAGGTCTCGAAGAGCTCCTTCTCGATGGCGAGCGAGACGTCGTTGCCGACCAGGTCGAGCAGCGCGAACGGACCCATCGGGAATCCGGTCTGCTCCTTGATCGCGGCGTCGATCTCCTCCATGGTCGCCTGGCCCGACTCGAGCAGCTTGACCGCGTCGTTGAGGTACGGGAACAGGAGGCAGTTGACGATGAAACCGGAGCGGTCGCCACACGAGACGGCGACCTTCTTGATGTTCGCACAGAGCGCGAGGACGGTCTCGGCGACGTCGGCGGAGGTGGCGTCGGTGGTGACGACCTCGACCAGCTTCAGGATCGTGGCCGGGTTGAAGAAGTGCATGCCGATGACGGACTCGGGACGCGAGGTGACCTCACCGAGCTTGGTGATCGGCATCGACGAGGTGGTCGTGGCCAGGATCGCGCCCGGCTTGCAGATGCGGTCGAGGTCCTTGTACAGCTCGGACTTGATGGCCAGGTCCTCGGCGATCGCCTCGACGACGATGTCGACGTCGCCCAGGGCCTCACGCTCGGTGGAGCCGGTCAGGTGACCGAGGGTGTCGGACTTGGCGTCCTCGGTGATCCGGCCCTTCTCGACGAGCTTGGAGAGGCCCTTGTCGATGAAGGAGATGACGCCGTCCAGCTTGTCCTGGCTGCGGCCGACGAAGACGACGTCGTAGCCGGCCTGGGCGAAGACCTGGATCATGCCGGAGGCCATCGTGCCGGTGCCGACGACACCGACCTTGTTGATCTCGAGCTTGAACTCGGGGGCGGTCGCCTCGGCCGAGCCCTCGGCCGGCGTGAACAGGCCGCGCTCCTGGGCAACGGTCATGGGGCCCTTGGGGTAGCCGCAGCCGTAGATCATGCCGTTGTCGATGTCGACGGCGGAGGCGTAACCCGCGTCGAACATGCGGATGGCGTGGTTGAGGTACGGCAGGATCAGCGTGTCAGCGATCTGCTCGTTGGTCAGGTCGGTCATGCGCGCGATCTTGCCACGCGTGGCTACCCGCGAGTACGTCGGCCCACGACGTGAACGGGCGAACTGACCGCCCGATACGCTTCCTCGCGTGAGACTCGTCGTTGCTCGATGCCAGGTGGACTACGCCGGTCGCCTCTCTGCCCACCTCCCCCTCGCGACCCGCGTGCTGATGATCAAGGCCGACGGATCGGTGCTGGTGCACAGCGACGGGGGCTCGTACAAGCCGCTGAACTGGATGAGCCCGCCGTGCTCCGTGCGCGAGGGCACCACGGACGACGGCGCGATCGAGTGGACGGTCACCTCGAAGGCAACGAGCAAGGGCGAGCCGGACACGCTGCGGATCCTGATCGAGGAGATCCACCACGACTCGGCGCACGAGCTCGGCATCGACCCCGGCCTGCAGAAGGACGGCGTCGAGAAGCACCTCCAGGAGCTCCTCGCCGACCACCCGGCGACGCTCGGCGAGGGACTCACGCTGGTACGCCGCGAGTTCCCGACCGCCATCGGACCGGTGGACCTGATGTGCCGGGATGCCAACGGCCAGTCCGTTGCCGTCGAGATCAAGCGGCGCGGCGAGATCGACGGAGTCGAGCAGCTGACCCGCTACCTCGAACTGCTCAACCGCGACCCGCTCCTCTCGCCCGTGCGCGGCATCTTCGCCGCTCAGGAGATCAAGCCGCAGGCGCGTGTCCTTGCCGAGGACCGCGGGATCTTCTGTGCGGTCGTCGACTACGACGGTCTCCGCGGGCTCGACGACCCGACGGCCCGACTGTTCTGATGCTGATCTTCCACATCGCTGAGCGATCACGCTGGCAAGCCGCCAAGCTCGCCGGTTCCTACGCCCAGTCGACACTCGGCCAGACCCTCGAAGAGGTCGGCTTCCTGCACGCCTCCCGCGCCGACCAGTGGGAGGACGTGCGGGCCCGCTACTACGCCGACGTCCGTCAGCCGCTCGTGCTGCTGGTGATCGACACCGACCTGCTGACTGCGCCCTGGAGCGAGGACCCGGTCACGGCCGACGGCGTGGAGACGACGTACCCGCACATCCACGGACCGCTGAACCCCTCGGCCGTCGTCGAGGAGCGCCCGCTCACGTCGACCGCGCCGCCCACGCAGTCGTTCTTCCGCCTCTTCTTCGGAGAGGTGGCCTACCGCATGATCGCGGCACTGGTCGTGATGGTGGTGGTCGTGGTCGTCCACAGCGTGCTGCGGCACGAGACGACGCCTGCCATCGCACTTCTGGGGACTGTCGGCGCGGCCGTCGGCATCATCCTTGCCGCGGTCGCCCTGAAGGGCAGCTTCCTCAAGAGCTGACGAGCGCCGCGACCTCGTCCGCGGTGCCCCACGCCAGTGTGACGCCAGCACCGCCGTGGCCGTAGCAGTGGACGACATCGCCGACGCGCTCCACCCGGACGGCGGGCCGGACCGGCCTCAGCCCGACGCGGTGGCCGAGCACGGTGGCGCGGCTCAGCCCGGGCACCAGGCGCGAGGCGCGCCGCAGGATCTCCTGAGCAGTGACGGGCGACGGCGTGCGGCTCCAATCGCCCTCGACGTCCGTGCCGCCGACAACGATGTCCGCGGACCGCGGCACGATGTACGTCGGTCCCTCGGGGTCCAGCCACCAGCGATCGAGCCCGATCTGGGCCACGCGCACCACCTGCCCGCTCACCGGCACCACCGAGCGGTCATTTCCGAGCAATCGAGCCCCCAGCCCGGAGCAGTTCACCACCACCTGGGCTCCACCCGGCTCCACCGGCGGTAGCCCGGCGAGGTTCATCCGGGTGATCGTGCCGCCGAGGTCCTCGACCCGTTTCGTCAGCCAGCGCAGGAAGAACGGCATCTCGACGACCGGCGTCACGAAGGTCCACCCGTCGGCGCAACCCTCGGGGAGCGCCGTCTCGCGATCCAGCGAGGACGGCATCGCCGCGCGCCACCAGGGATCCTGCTGGCGCTCCCGGTGCACCTCCGTGCCCGTGACCATGCGGACCCCGGCCTCAGGGTCGCCGGCGAGCCCGACGTACTCGGCGTACGACACGGCTGCCCATGCCGTCACGCGGTCCTGCGGAAACGCGCGGTACGGGTACCAGAACGCGGCGGCGACCGCACTGGTCGTCTCCAGCGGCAGGTCCCGGGCGACGATGTCGACCCGATGACCCGACTCCAGGAGCCGGACCGCGCAGGTCAGCCCGACCACCCCTGCCCCGACCACGATCACGCGTGCCATGACGGCACGCTAGCGCGGATTGTCCGGGGTCAGGCGCCAGCGGCGCGCGGAGCGGTCGGGTCGACCCCTTCGCCACCCTGCTCGCGCACGACGTACGCCTCGATGTTGTTGATGTTGTCGAGGTTGCGGCCGACAACAGTGAGGAGGTCGCTCATCGTCGCCATTTCCTCGACCTGCTCCTTGATGAACCAGCCCATGAACTGCTCGGAGGCGAAGTCGAACTCGTCACGGGTGATCCGGATCAGCTCGTTGATCTGGGCAGTGACGCGCTTCTCCTGCTCGAGTGCCAGGGCCACCGGGGCGACGATGTCGTCGAAGGTGGAGATCGCGGCCGGGACCGCGGGGATCGTGACGTCGGCGTCGGTGTCGAGGAGGTACTGCACCATCATCATGGCGTGGTCGCGCTCCTCGAGCGCCTGGCCGTAGAAGAAGGCGGCCATCTGCGGCATCGTCTGCGCGTCGTAGTAGATCGCGCACGCAAGGTACTGGTTGTGGGCAGCGAGCTCGTTGCCGATCTGGGCGTTGAGCTGCTCGACGAAGCGCTGGGCGGCCATGGGGTGTCTCCTCGTGGTCTGTACTGCGGGCAGATCGCCCGGATCCGCAAACGCTAGCGGTTCACTGGGACAACGCAACCAAGGCAGGACTGCCTTGCTTGACAGATCACCTAGGCGGCCTTCTTGCCGACCTTGACCAGCTTGCGCTTGTGGACGGTGTAGCCGGACGGCATGGTGCCCTCCTTCAGCATGCGGATGGGGCAACGCCCACACCGGCTCTTGCTGAGGCAGCACTCCTTCTTGGGCATGCAGCCCTTGCCTGACTTCGACTTCTTCTTGCCCACGTTCCGAAGGTAGCACCTACTAAGGCAAGGCTTACCTGAAAGGTTGCGAGCGTCACAGACGCTGGACAACCTGCTCCACGTCAGTCGAGGTCGTTGGCCTTGCGGATCACGTCGACGATGCCGCCCATGATCTCCGTCAGGCCGAAGTCCTTCGGGGTGTAGACGGCGGCCACGCCGAGCTCGATCAGCTTCTTGCCGTCAGACTCGGGGATGATGCCGCCGACGATCACCGGGATGTCGCCGACACCCGCGGCCTTGAGGCCGTCGAGCACCGTCGGAACCAGCTCCATGTGCGATCCGGAGAGGATCGACAGGCCGACGCAGTGGACGTCCTCCGCCACAGCGGCGGCGACGATCTGCTCGGGCGTCAGGCGGATGCCCTGGTAGATGACCTCGAAGCCGGCGTCGCGGGCGCGCACGGCGACCTGCTCGGCGCCGTTGGAGTGTCCGTCCAGGCCGGGCTTGCCGACCAGGAGGCGCAGGCGGCCGCCCAGCTCGTCACCGGTGGCCTTGACCCGGTCGCGGACAGCGGTCAGCTCGGTGCCGGCCTCGGCAACACCGACTGCGCCGGAGACACCGGTCGGGGCACGGAACTCGCCGAAGACCTCACGCAGCGTGCCGGCCCACTCGCCGGTGGTGGCACCGGCCCGGGCGGCGGCCAGAGTGGCCTCCATGAGGTTCTTGTCCGTCTTGGCGTCTGCCGCGAGCTGAGCGAGAGCTTCGGTGACAGCAGTCTCGTCGCGCTGCTCCTTCCAGGCGCGGACGGACTCGATCGCGGCCTCTTCCGCCTTCGGGTCGGCGGTCATGATCGCCTCGTCAAGGTTGGCGGTCAGCGGTGACGGCTCGGTGGTCTCGAACTTGTTGACGCCGACGATGATCTCCTCGCCGGCCTCGATCTTGGCGCGGCGAGCCGCGTGGCTCGAGACGAGGTTGGACTTCATGTAGCCGGACTCGACCGCAGGGATCGCGCCGCCCATGGCCTGCACGCGGTCCATCTCGGCCTTGGCGCCCTCGACCAGCTCGGCGACCTTGGCAGCGATGACGTGCGAGCCGTCAAAGATGTCGTCGTACTCGAGCAGGTCGGACTCGAAGGCCAGGACCTGCTGGAGGCGCAGCGACCACTGCTGGTCCCATGGACGCGGGAGGCCGAGGGCCTCGTTCCACGCGGGGAGCTGGATGGCGCGGGCGCGGGCGTTCTTGGACAGCGAGACGCCGAGCATCTCCAGCACGATGCGCTGGACGTTGTTCTCCGGCTGCGCCTCGGTCAGGCCGAGCGAGTTGACCTGGACGCCGTAGCGGAAGCGGCGCATCTTCGGGTCCTGCACGCCGTAGCGCTCGCGGGTGATCTCGTCCCACAGCTGGTTGAAGGCCCGCATCTTGCAGGTCTCCTCGACGAAGCGCACACCGGCGTTGACGAAGAAGGAGATGCGACCGACGGTCTTCTCGAAGTCGTCCTCGGAGACCTGGCCGGCGGCCTTGACCGCGTCGAGCACCGCGATGGCGGTGGTCAGCGAGTAGGCGAGCTCCTGCACGGGCGTCGCGCCGGCCTCCTGCAGGTGGTAGCTGCAGATGTTGATCGGGTTCCACTTGGGGATGTTGTTGACCGTGTAGGCGATCATGTCGCTGATCAGGCGCAGGGAGTGCTGCGGCGGGAACACGTACGTCCCGCGCGACAGGTACTCCTTGATGATGTCGTTCTGGGTGGTGCCGGCCAGCAGAGCGGCGACCTCGACCGGCTCCATGCCGGGGTTCTGCTCCTCGGCGGCGACCTGGTACATCGCGAGCAGCCACATGGCGGTCGCGTTGATGGTCATCGAGGTGTTCATCTCGGTGAGCGGGATGTCCTGGAAGAGACGGCGCATCTCACCCATGTGCGGGACCGGCACGCCGACCTTGCCGACCTCACCGCGCGAGAGCGGCGAATCGGGGTCGTAACCCGTCTGCGTGGGGAGGTCGAAGGCCACCGAAAGTCCGGTCTGACCCTTCGCGAGGTTCGTGCGGTACAACGCGTTCGACGCAGCGGCAGTCGAGTGACCGGCGTACGTGCGCATCACCCAGGGCTTGTCCTTGCTCATAAGCCGACAGCCTAGGGGAGACAGTGGCCTTGGTCACCGCATCTCGGGTGTGGCAATCACGACACCCGGCGGGTCTCCTCGAACTCCACCACGCGGGCAAGGCGCGAGATCGTGAACAGCCGGCGCACGGCAGGCGGGGCGGCGCGGAGGACGACCCGGCTCCCCCGGAGCGACGCATTGCGACTGGCGGCAGCGATCACACGCAGCCCGATGACGTCCGCCGAGGTCACCCGGCGCAGATCGACCACCACGATGCGCCCGGGCACCTCGATCAGGGCCTGCAGCGCGGACCGGACCTCACGGCTCGTGCGCGCGTCCACGGACCCGCTCAGCTCCAGGCTGTGCTCGTCCATCCCGTCATCCACGCCATCACCCATCTACGACTCCTTCGCGTTCCCCACGCTATCCCCGGTACCCGCTCCTGCACGGTATGACGCGTGGCGCGTCGGATCGGTTGCGTCGGTAGTCTCAGCGCATGGTCAATCTCACCCGGATCTACACGCGCACCGGCGACGCAGGCACCACCCGACTGGCCGACATGAGCGAAACCTCGAAGACCGACCTGCGTCTCGTGGCCTATGCCGACGTCGACGAGGCCAACGCCCAGATCGGTGTCGTCCTGGCCCACGCGGCCGGCTCCGCCGCGCTCGGGGACGATGTCGTCGCCGTCCTCACGCACATCCAGAACGACCTCTTCGACGTCGGCGCGGACCTCGGCACACCCGTCGTCCCCGACCCGGAGTACCCCGCTCTGCGCGTCGAGCAGGACTACATCGACCGGCTCGAGGGCTGGTGTGACCACTACAACGAGTCGTTGACCGCCTTGCGGTCCTTCATCCTCAACGGCGGCACGATCCCGGCCGCCCACCTGCACGTCGCGCGCACCGTCGTACGCCGTGCGGAGCGGGCCGGCTGGGCGGCGTACGCCGAGCACGGCGAGACCATGAACCTGTTGGCGATCAAGTACCTCAACCGGCTCTCGGACCTGCTGTTCATCCTGGCGCGGTACGCCAACCGTGAGAACGGGGATGTCCTCTGGGTCCCGGGCGGAGAGCGCAGTCAGTCCTCGGACTGATCCACCCGGTCCGCGTGGCCGAGGGACTTCTCCGGGGCGATCAGGTCGCGGACGCGGCGCTTGAGGTCGGTGATCTCCGGGAACCCACCGTCGCGCTTGCGGTTCCACACCGGCTCACCGGCGACATCGATCCGGAAGACTCCCCCGGTGGACGGCGCGAGGGCGACCTCACCGACTTCGTCCGCGAAGGTCGTCAGCAGCTCCCCGGCGTACCACTGGGCGCGCAGCAGCCACTTGCACTGGGTGCAGTAGGTGATGACGATCCGGGGTTCCGTCATCATCAGCCCATCCGGCGCGATGCCGACTCGGAGTACGCAGCTGCGCGGTAATGGAGGATCGGGTCGTTCGAGAGCTCGATGCCCGCCACGACACGGGTCGGGTCGAAGACCACGATCTCTCCCCCGGTCTCGCGTGCGGGGTCGGTGGCGGTGACCTCGACCGTGCCGGCGTCAATCACCCGGTCGCCCTTCCAGACCGACATGGGGTCGTGCGGATCGTCACCGGCCGACGCCACCGTCACCTGCAGGCGGTAGCGCACCGGGTGCTCGGCCAGCCGGGCCTCCATCTCGTCGAAGAGCCGGTTCTTGCCGGAGATCTTCGCTGATGGGCGCTCATCCTTCGCCGCAAGCGGCTCGAGCACATAACGCACCCACCGCTGCGTGCCGTCAGGAGCCGTCCACCGGTAGGCGTGCACCGGGTAGAACGTCGCCTCGGCGTAGGAGAACGGCGCGATGATCGCCTTGGCCTTGGCGTTGGCGAGGATCGCGCCGATCGCATCCCGGTGCCGACGCAGGAACCCGGGCACCTGGTGCGGCTTGCTGCTCTCGACCAGGTCCAGGAAGTCCTCGACCGTGCGCACAGGAAAGCGCGGAGCGGTCTGGCCGAGCAGGTCGGTCGCCGTGTCATCCGGGAGCCGGAACGAGACCGCCATGCCGCGTACGTCGGGAGCGCGGTCGCCGACTCCGGGGTGACCGCCGCCATTGGACCAGCGCACCCGCACCGGGACCGGCGCCTGGAAGTGGAGTGCGGCACAGAGCGCACCGGCCGCCGGGGTCGGTGTGAAGGTGCCGGTGTAGAAGCGCCCCTTGGCGTGCAGCGCCCGGTAGCCGGGGTGGCGGCCAAAGACGGCGTTGATCCGGTCTATCGCAACAGCAGGCTTCACCATGGCGTCAGGGTAGGCGGTCAGTGGATCTCGGCGCCGGGCGGCCCGGCCTCGAGCCAGGACTGGAAGCCGGTGAGCGAGGGCTGGCTCATGGCGAGCTCCACTCCACCGGTCGGCGTCGTGCACGACACGACCACGTGGTCGGGGTAGAGCGACATCGTCTCGATGCCCGCGGGCTCACGCCGCCCGGCGTACTCCATCGTCTTGCGGTGCCACACGTGCCGGGGCCGCGGGGAGACCGAGAAGATCCGGAACCACTCGAGCTCCTCGCCGGAGTACCGACCGATCCCGAGAACCCAACCGCGCCCGGCGACAACGTCGCGGGCGCGGTAGGCAAGCTCGAAGGTGCCGCCGTGGCGGGAGATCAGCCGACGGCGGATGACCAGGCAGAGACCGAAGCAGACGACCAGGAAGAGCCCAGCCACGAGCGCCTCAACGCCCCACTGCCACGCGGCCATCCATCCTCCCCACAAAGCGTCGACCCCGGTCGGTGGCGAAACTCTAGCGCCACACGACCGGGGTCGTTAAACAGGTGTCCAGGCGAAACTCAGGAAGCCTTCTCGACTGCCCGGATCCGTGCCTCGGCGCGGGTCACCGCAGCCGATGCCTCATCGCCGTGCTCGCCCGAGGCCTTCGCCCGCTCGAGGTCGTGACGCGCCTTCTCGAGGTCGATCTCGTGCGACATCTCAGCGTGCTCGGACAGGATCGAGACCCGGTTGTTGGCCACCGACAGGAAGCCAGCATCCACGGCCGCGACCCAGGTCTCACCCTCGTTGGTCTGGACGTCGACGACGCCATCGACCAGCAGGGAGAGCATCGGAGCGTGTCCGGGCAGGATGCCGACGTCGCCCTCGGTGGTGCGGGCGATGACCATCTTGGCCTCGCCCGACCACACGATGCGATCGGCGGCAACCAGCTCGACGTGAAGCTGACCAGCCATCAGAGCGAAGCCTGGATCTCGGCCCACTTGGCCTCGACGTCGTCAAGGCCACCACACATGAAGAAGGCCTGCTCGGCCACGTGGTCGTAGTCGCCGTCGCAGATCTTGTTGAAGGCGTCGATGGTGTCCGCGATCGGAACCGAGGAGCCTTCGATGCCGGTGAACTGCTTGGCGACGTAGGTGTTCTGCGACAGGAAGCGCTGGATCCGGCGAGCACGCGACACGATGGTCTTGTCCTCTTCGGAGAGCTCGTCGACACCGAGGATCGCGATGATGTCCTGGAGCTCCTTGTTGCGCTGCAGGATCTGCTTCACGCGCACCGCGCAGTCGTAGTGCGCCTGGCCGATGTACTGCGGGTCCAGGATGCGCGACGTCGACGTGAGCGGGTCCACGGCCGGGTAGATACCCAGCGAGGCGATCTCACGCGAGAGCTCGGTCGTGGCGTCCAGGTGCGCGAACGTCGCGGCCGGGGCCGGGTCGGTGTAGTCGTCAGCGGGGACGTAGATCGCCTGCATCGAAGTGATCGAGTGACCACGCGTCGAGGTGATCCGCTCCTGGAGCTGACCCATCTCGTCGGCAAGGTTCGGCTGGTAACCCACGGCGGACGGCATGCGGCCGAGCAGCGTGGAGACCTCGGAACCCGCCTGAGTGAAGCGGAAGATGTTGTCGACGAAGAGGAGCACGTCCTGCTTCTGGACGTCGCGGAAGTACTCCGCCATCGTCAGCGCAGACAGGGCCACGCGAAGACGCGTGCCCGGCGGCTCGTCCATCTGGCCGAAGACCAGGGCGACCTTGTCGAAGACGCCGGCCTCCTGCATCTCGACGACCAGGTCGTTGCCCTCACGGGTGCGCTCGCCGACACCGGCGAACACCGACACACCGCCGTGGTTCTTGGCGACGCGGGCGATCATCTCCTGGATCAGGACGGTCTTGCCGACACCGGCACCACCGAACAGGCCGATCTTGCCGCCGGTGACGTAGGGCGCCAGCAGGTCGATGACCTTGATGCCGGTCTCGAACATCTGGGTCTTGGACTCGAGCTGGTCGAAGGCCGGGGCCTTGCGGTGGATGCTCCAGCGCTCCTGGACGTCGAGGGTCTCGCCGTCCTCCAGGTTCATGCACTCACCGGTGGTGTTGAACACCTTGCCGAGAGTGACGTCGCCGACCGGAACCGTGATCGGGCCACCGGTGTCGCGCACCTGCGTGCCACGGACCAGGCCGTCGGTCGACTTCATGGAGATGGCGCGCACCATGCCGTCACCGATGTGCAGCGAGACCTCGAGCGTGAGCTCGGTGGTCTCGTCGCCCAGGGTGATGTCGGTCTTCAGCGCGTTGTAGATGGAAGGCATCGCGTCGGCCGGGAACTCGATGTCCACGACCGGGCCGATGACACGGGCGACGCGACCGACGCCCGCGGTGCCCGCGGTGGTGGTCTCTTCAACAGTGGCAGTCATGTCTCTCACTCACTCCCGGCGTTTGCATCGGCCAGCGCGTTGACGCCACCGACGATCTCGCTGATTTCCTGGGTAATGCCGGCCTGGCGGGCCTGGTTGGCGATTCGGGTGTACTTCTTGATCAGCTCTTCGGCGTTGTCCGTAGCGGACTTCATCGCCTTCTGACGGGCAGCCAGCTCGGAAGCAGCGGCCTGCAGGTGGGCGAAGAAGATCCGGCTCTGGACGTACTTCGGGAGCAGCGAGTCCAGCACCTCTGCGGGAGAGGGCTCGAACTCGTAGAGCGGCAGGAGCTCGTCGGCCTCAGGCGCCTCGGTGCCCTCGACGACCTCCAGCGGAAGCAGTCGAACGGTGTGGGGCTCCTGGAGCAGCATCGACTTGAACTGGGTGAACACGACGTGCACCTCGTCCACGCCGTCCTCATCGAGGAAGGTGTCGATCAGCGCCTGGCCGATCTCGGCGGCGATGTCGTAGGTCGGCTGGTCGGAGAAACCGGTCCAGACCCTGACCACCGGACGCTGGCGGAACTTGAAGTACGCCTCGCCCTTGCGGCCGCTGATGAAGGTGTCGACCTGCTTGCCCTCGGCCCGCAGCTTCTCCGCCAGGCGGTCCGCCTCCTTGAGCACGTTGCTCGCGTAGGCGCCCGCCAGTCCACGGTCGCTGGTCACGATCAGCACCGCGGCGCGCTTGGCGTCGGTCGGCTCGGTCGTGAGCGGGTGGTCGACGTTCGAGAACGACGCCACCGCGCTCACGGCACGGGTCAGCTCACGGGCATACGGCGCTGCCGCCTGTGCCCGGTTCTGCGCCTTGATGATGCGGGACGCAGCAATGAGCTCCATGGCGCGGGTGATCTTCTTCATCGACTGGGTCGACTTGATCTTCGCGCGGTACTCACGCAGCGATACGGCCATTGGTTCAGGCCTTCTTCTGCTTGACGATCTGCTCCTGCGCCACGTTCTCGTCCTCGAGGGCCTCGACAGACTCGGTGCCCGGCTTGATGGAGCCGCCGGCCGAGGTCTCGAACTGGCCCAGGAACGCGTCGTACGCCGCGATGAGCTGCGTCTCGGTGGAGTCCTCGAACTTCTGGGTCTCGCGGATGCCCGCGAGGATGCCCTCGTGGCTGCGGCCCAGGTAGTCGAGGAACTCGTGCTCGAACTTGATGACGTCCTCGACCGGGAGCGCGTCGAGGCGACCCGACGTGCCGAGCCAGAGCGACACGGTCATCTGCGGCAGCGGGTACGGCGAGTAGGCCGGCTGCTTCAGCAGCGCCATGAGGCGCTGACCGCGGGCCAGCTGCTGCTTCGACGCGGCGTCGAGGTCCGAGGCGAACATGGCGAACGCCTCCATCGCGCGGAACTGCGCGAGGTCGACCTTGAGCGAACCGGTGACCGCCTTCATCGCCTTGGTCATGGCCGCGCCACCGACACGCGAGACCGAGACACCGACGTCGATGGCCGGGCGCTGGTTGGCCGCGAACAGGTCCGACTGCAGGAAGATCTGTCCGTCGGTGATCGAGATGACGTTCGTCGGGATGAACGCCGAGACGTCGTTGGCCTTCGTCTCGATGATCGGCAGACCGGTCATCGAGCCAGCGCCGAGCTCGTCGGAGAGCTTCGCGCAACGCTCGAGCAGACGCGAGTGCAGGTAGAAGACGTCACCCGGGTAGGCCTCGCGGCCCGGCGGACGACGGAGCAGCAGCGACACGGCGCGGTAGGCCTCGGCCTGCTTCGTCAGGTCGTCGAACACGATGAGGACGTGCTTGCCCTGGTACATCCAGTGCTGGCCGATGGCCGAGCCGGTGTACGCAGCGAGGTACTTGAAACCAGCCGAGTCGGACGCCGGAGCCGCGACGATCGTCGTGTACTCCAGGGCGCCGGCCTCTTCGAGGGCGCCACGCACGGAGGCGATGGTCGAGCCCTTCTGGCCGATGGCGACGTAGATGCAGCGAACCTGCTTCGACGGGTCGCCGGTCTCCCAGTTCTGCTTCTGGTTGATGATCGTGTCGATCGCAACCGTGGTCTTGCCGGTGGCGCGGTCACCAATGATCAGCTGACGCTGGCCACGGCCGATCGGGGTCATCGAGTCGATGGCCTTGATGCCGGTGGCGAGCGGCTCGTGGACCGACTTGCGCTGCACGACGGTGGGAGCCTGGAGCTCGAGGGCGCGGCGGCCCTCGATGCCCGTGATCTCGCCGAGGCCGTCGATCGGCTTGCCGAGCGGGTCGACCACGCGGCCGAGGTAGCCCTCGCCGACGGGGACCGAGAGGATGTCGCCCGTGCGACGGACCGGCTGGCCCTCCTCGATCTTGTCGAAGTCACCGAGGACAACGGCACCGATCTCGCGGGTGTCGAGGTTCAGCGCGAGGCCGAGCGTGCCGTCCTCGAACTCGAGCAGCTCGTTGGCCATGGCCGACGGGAGGCCGCTGATGCGGGCGATGCCGTCTCCGGCCTCGGCTACGGTGCCGACTTCTTCCCGGCTCGCGGCCTCGGGCTTGTAGTCGGACACGAAGCGCTGCAGTGCGTCGCGGATCTCGTCCGGACGGATGGACAGCTCCGTCATTTGGTCTTCCTCACTCTTGGTCTGCTGCTCGAAAGTTCTGCTGAAAGTTCTGTTTTGTCTAGCCGATGGCTAGCCGGCGAGCTTGCGCGCGGCATCGTCCAGGCGGCTGACAACCGTGCCATCGATGATGTCGTCACCGATCTCCACGCGGATGCCACCGATCAGGGCGGGCTCGACAACGACATTCACGTGAATGTCCTTGCCGTACTGACGCGACAGCGCCGCAGCCAGGCGGTCGGAGTCGGCCGGCGTGAGCGGGCGAGCGACGCGGACAACCGCAGCCGCCTTGCCCTGCACGTCGGCAGCCACCTTCTGGTACGCCGTCAGGGCGGCGTCCACAGTGCGGTGCGAGCCCGAGAGGGCTTCCACCGCGAGCGCCACCGTTGAGGGCAGCGCCTTGCCGTCGAGGAGTCCGCGGACGAGGTCCGCCTTGTCCTGCTTCGACCGGGCGCTGTCCGAGAGGGCGTCGCGCAGGTCCGGGTTGCCCCGGACCGCACCAGCGAAGGTGAAGAGCTCGTCGGCCAGGCGGCCGGCGTCACCTCCGGTCGACCGGACGGTCGACACGACCCCGAGGTGCTCGAGGACGTCGGCAAGGTCACGCGTTGCGGTCCAGCGCTGACCGACGGCCGTCTTCACCAGCGCGAGCGTCGAAGCGCTCACCTTGCCGGAGAAGATCGAGTCGACCAGGCCGGCCTTCGCCTCGGCAGGAAGCGACACATCGGTCGCCACCCGGCGCAACGCCGGCTCGGACCGCAGCACGGCAGCCACCGAGAAGAGCTCGGTGCCCGTCGTGCCGGCGTCGGCCGCGCTCTCCACCGAGGTGGAGAGCGTGGCCAGCGCCTCAGCAGAGGCGCCCCGGAAACCAGAACGC
Organism: Nocardioides cavernaquae; assembly: GCF_003600895.1. Classification (NCBI taxonomy): domain Bacteria; kingdom Bacillati; phylum Actinomycetota; class Actinomycetes; order Propionibacteriales; family Nocardioidaceae; genus Nocardioides; species Nocardioides cavernaquae. Next base: position 2,540,152 of record NZ_QYRP01000002.1, on the reverse strand, counting down.
ACGGTCACTGTGCGCCCTCCAGCTCACTGAGGAAGCGCTCGACGACACGGCTCTGGCGAGCGTCGTCGTCGAGGCTCTCGCCCACGATGCGGCCGGCAAGGCCGGTCGCGAGCGAGCCGACCTCGGCACGGAGCGAGGTGACCGCCTGCTGGCGCTCCGCCTCGATCTGCACCTTGCCGTGCTCGACGATGCGGGAAGCCTCGGCCTGGGCCTGCTCCCGCATCTCCGCCACGATCGCGGCACCCTGCTCACGCGCTTCCTCACGGATGCGCGCAGCCTCGTGGCGAGCCTCGGCGAGCTGCTGCTCGAGCTGGGCGAGCTTGGCGTCAGCCTCGGCCTGCTTGGTCTCGGCCGCGGCCAGACCACCCTCGATCGCGTTGGTGCGCTCAGCGAAGGTCTTCTCGAAGTTCGGAACGACGAACTTCTTGATGGCGAAGAAGAGCAGGCCGAACACGACCAGGGCGAGAACGAACTCCACCCACACGAATGCGAGCGGGCCGTGCTCCTCTGCGTGACCGGCAGCCTCTTCGGCAGCGGCGATGACAAGCGACTTCATGCGAGGTCCTTCAGGTCAGGAACGGGCAGGCGATCAGAGGACGAACGCGAGCGCGATACCGATGATCGCGAGCGCCTCGGCGAGCGCGAAGCCGAGGATCGCGATCGACTGGAGACGCGACTGCGCCTCGGGCTGGCGGGCGACACCGGAGATGTAGGCGGCGAAGATCAGACCGATACCCACACCGGGGCCGATGGCAGCGAGGCCGTAGCCGATCATGTTGAGGTTGCCGTCCACGGCGATTTCCTTTCGGTTGTTCTTACTTAAGGTGAAGCAAGATGTGCTTGGAACGGTGAGACAAACAGCTCTCAGTGCTCGTCTGCGAGCGCACCTGAGATGTACATGGCGTTCAGCAGCGTGAACACGTAGGCCTGCAGGAACTGGACCAGGAGCTCCAGGAAGCTGATCAGGATCGCGAGCACCCAGGCGACCGGGCCGACGGCGTAGCCGATGCCACCCACCTCGGTGATCAGGTGGAGGCCGCCGGTCGCGAACAGCATGAGGAGCAGGTGGCCCGCGAACATGTTGGCGAAGAGACGGAGGGCCAGCGTGACCGGGCGGACCACCAGGTTGGAGAAGAACTCCAGCGGGATCAGCAGCGGGTACATGATCGGGCTCACGCCCGTCGGCACGCACTGCAGCTTGAGGTAGCCGACCAGGCCGTGCTTGCGCACGCCGACCCAGTTGTAGACGAGCCAACTCATGCCGGCGAGCGCGTAGGCCATCGAGGCACGCGAGAACGTCGGGAACTGGATGCCAGGGAACGACGCGAAGAGGTTGTTCACCAGGATGAAGAAGAAGAGCGTCACCAGGTAGGGCACGAACTTCTGGAAGTCGTGGCTGCCGATGATGTCGCGCGCAACCGAGTTGCGGACCATGCCGTAGGCACCCTCACCGGCGTACTGCAGGCGACCGGGGACCATGGCGCGCTTGCGCGCGGCCAGGAAGAAGAACGCGAAGACCACGATGGCGGCGAGCACCAGCTGGAACATCGGCTTGGTGACGGGGTGACCCGCGATCTCGAAGAAACCGGGGAGTTCGAAGTTGCCCGGTCCCGGCGCCACAAAATCCTGGGCGCCGATCACGTTCATCCCGATCAGGCTCACTGCTTCTCCTGCGTCTCGTCTGCTTCGTCGCTGTGCTGGTCGTGCTGCGGCTCATTCGGTGCGGCGGGCGCATGCGGTGCCGGGAGGAACCGGCGCCAGGTCATGAAGATGCCCAGGACCGCGCCGAAAACGATCCCGATTCCCACCAGGAAGTCCGTGCCGGCCCACCGGTCCAGGCCCCATCCGATGATCCCGTAAAGGATCACGCCGGACATCAGGTAACCGAAGGCGTGCCAGGGGTCGCCTGGCGACTTCTCGGTGGGTTGTGCAGAGGGATTGTCCTGCTGAGCCATCGCGCCACGGACCCTACCAGTGTGAGGCCGTGAGTGCGCACCCCGCATCGGCCTGTTCGGACTACTCACCCTTAGGTTCACCTTCATGGGGCTCCGGCAGCGCGTCGTACGCCGGAATTCGCGCTCGCGTGGCGACCAGAATCTGGACAAGGATCCATGCCAGGGTGCCCGCGATGACGGTGCCGGAGAGCCACTCGCGATCGATGCGGGTGCCGAGGATCCCGGCGTCGTCGAGGCCGGCGAAGACGGCCAGCAGCAGGACCACCTGGAGCGTGTAGGTGAGGAGTGCGAAGAGCAGCGAGGCGCCCGGCAGGGCGCGCGCCACGACGCTGACGGCCATCGACCCTCCCCCGAGGACCCCGAGGACGACAGCGGCCCCGACAGCCGCGCCGTACGCCGCGGAGCGGTCGACCAGGACTGCCGCCCCGAGAACCGCGAGCAGCAGCACCGCGACGAGGGCAGCGGTGCGCCGGACCTCGCGGATCACTCCCCTGTCCCCAGCACGGTGTCGACGTGGGGCAGGTGTGCGCGCGGGACGGCGAAGGTCAGCACGACCGTGACCACGAGCCAGACCACGAGGATCGTGAGCACGATCGGGCCGGAGTAGAGGCTGGCCAGCACGGTGCCGTAGGCGACGAGTGCGGCCCAGAGCCAGATGATCAGCACCGCGCGGCGGTGCGAGTGGCCGATCTCGAGCATCCGGTGGTGCAGGTGCTGCTTGTCCGGGTGGTAGAACATCTGGCCGCGCCGGGTGCGCCGGATGACCGCGAGGACGAGGTCGGCGAACGGCACGATCAGGATCGACAGCGGCAGGATGATCGGCAGCAGCGTCGGCAGCAGGCTGGCATCGGATCCGCCGCCGCCGCGCGAGACGTCACCGGCCGGGAACTGCCCGGTGAGCGTGAGCGCCGAGGCCGCCAGCATCAGCCCGAGCAGCATCGATCCGCTGTCACCCATGAAGAGCCTGGCCGGGTGGAAGTTGTGGGACAGGAAACCGGCGCACGCACCCGCGAGCAGGGCTCCGAGAAGTGCTCCGGTCACCGCGAGCGTCTGCCCGTTGAGGTTGGCGAGCTGGTAGCAGAAGACCAGCAGCGCGCTGGCGCCGATGCCGACCACGCCCGCGGCCAGTCCGTCGAGACCGTCGACGAAGTTCACCGCGTTGACCGTCGCGACGACCGTGATCACGGTCAGGAGCGCAGCCTGGTCGGACTGGAGGGAGAACTGGACGTCGCCGGGGACCCACAGGAACAGGTACTTCACACCGAAGAGGATCAGGACACCGGAGGCGACCACCTGGCCACCCAGCTTGGTCAGCGCATCGAGCTCCAGCAGGTCGTCCAGCACACCGACCATGCAGATCAGGGCTCCTGCGCCGAGCACGACGCCCGCATCCCTGAAGACGTTCTCGGTGCTGAGCGAGAGGAACGGCAGCTGCCGCGCGACGAAGTACGCCGCGGTCATGCCGCCGAGCATCGCCAGTCCGCCGAAGTAGGGGATCGGGATGACGTGCATGTCGCGGGACCGGACCTGCGCCACTGCCCCGGTGCGCAACGCGATCTCGCGCGCGATCACCGTGAGCAGGTAGGTCACCGAAGCCGCGACCAGGAAGACGAGGAGGTACTCGCGCACGTCAGCCCTCGTCGACGAGCGTGACGCCGAGTGGCTCGGTCACCGCGTTCAGGGACTCGAGAGACAGGGCACCGGGACGAAGTATCCGGCCAGTGGCGCCGGTCGCGTCCACGATCGTCGAGGGCGTGTTGCCCGGGGTGGGTCCGCCGTCGACGATCACGGTCACCTCATCGGCGAGCATCTCCTCGGCCGCGTCGGCGTCGGTGGCTGCCGGGTGCCCGGTCAGGTTGGCCGAGCTCACCGCCAGCGGGCCGGTGCGCTCGAGCATCGCGAGAGCGATCTCGTTGTCGGGCATGCGGACCGCAACCGTGCCGCGGGTGTCGCCGAGGTCCCACTGGAGCGACGGCTGCTGCTTGAGGACGATCGTGAGCGGGCCCGGCCAGTGCGCCTCGATCAGCGCCCGTGCCCAGTCCGGGATCTCCACCGCGAGGGCGTCGACCGTGGACACAGCGCCCACGAGGACCGGCGGCGGCATCTCCCGGCCACGGCCCTTGGCCGCGAGCAGGCGGCGTACGGCGGCGGGGTCGAAGGCGTCGGCACCCAGCCCGTAGACGGTGTCGGTGGGCAGCACCACGAGCTCGCCGCGGCGGACCGCGAGCGTGGCCGCCTCGAGGGCCTCCTCGCGCTGGGCAGGATCGTCGGCCGGGAACCTCTTCACGGGGCTCATCGTGCCAGTCGCGCGGTCAGGTAGCGCGCACGACCTGCCAGATCCCGGTGGTCGCGGACTTCGGTCCAGCGTCCGGTCGCCGCGAAGACCGCCGGAGCGGACTCCCCCTGCACGTCGGCGTGCTCGGCACCCACGACACCGCCCGGCTTGAGCAGGAACGCCGCGCGGGCCTCGAGCACGCGCATCGCGACCAGTCCGTCGTCGCCGGAGAAGAGCGCCAGGTGCGGGTCGTGGTCGCGGGCCTCGGGGGCCACGGACTCCCACGCCTCCAGCGGGATGTAGGGCGGGTTGCAGACCACCACGTCGACGGCGCCGGCCAGCTCGTCGAACGCCGTGCCCATGTCGCCCTGGCGCAGGTCGACACCGGTGCCGGCCAGGTTGCGCTCGGCCCAGCCGTGCGCGTGCTCGTCCAGCTCGACGGCGTGGACGCGGGCGTCGGGCACCTCGTCGGCGATCGCCTTCGCGATGGCACCCGAGCCGGTGCACAGGTCGACCACGACGGGGCTCTCCCCCGCTGCCCGGGCATTGTCGATGGCCCAGCCGGCCAGCAGCTCGGTCTCGGGACGCGGGGTGAAGACTCCGGGACCGACCTCCAGCTCGATGTGGCGGAAGTGGGCCACGCCGGTCAGGTGCTGCAAGGGCTCACGCTTCTCGCGCCGCACCAGCAACGCGTCGTAGGACGCGACCTCGGTGGGGTCGGGGAGCCGGCCGGTCAGGTCGAGGAGCGGCAGCTCGCCGGTGTTGACCCGGAGGACGTGGGCAAGGAGCAGTCGGGCGTCGCTGTCCGGGGACTCGACGCCGGCATCGGCGAGGCGGGCAGAGGCGTCAGCGAGGAGCTGCCGGATCGCGCCGCTCAATCGAGGGCCTCGAGTCGCGACGCCAGATCGGCCTGCACGCAGCTGTCGATGACTGGGCCCAGCTCGCCGTCGAGGACGGTGTCGAGGTTGTAGGACTTGTAGCCGGTGCGGTGGTCGGAGATGCGGTTCTCCGGGAAGTTGTAGGTGCGGATCCGCTCGGAGCGGTCGACCGTGCGGATCTGGCTCTTGCGCGCGGCGCTGGCAACGGCGTTGGCCTCCTCCTCGGCTGCGGCGAGCAGCCGGGCCCGCAGGATGCGCATCGCCGACTCCTTGTTCTGCAGCTGGGACTTCTCGTTCTGGCACGACGCCACGATGCCGGTCGGCACGTGGGTGATCCGCACGGCCGAATCGGTCGTGTTGACGCTCTGGCCACCGGGGCCGCTGGAGCGGTAGACGTCGATGCGCAGGTCGTTGTCGTCGATGACCAGGTCGACCTGCTCGGCCTCGGGCATCACGAGTACGCCGGCGGCGCTGGTGTGGACGCGACCCTGGGACTCGGTCACGGGGACCCGCTGCACGCGGTGGACGCCACCCTCGAACTTGAGCAGCGCGAACGGCGCCTCGCCCGGCTCGGGAGTGCCCTTGGCCTTGACTGCCATGGTCACGGACTTGTAGCCGCCCATGTCCGACGGAGTGGAGTCCAGGACCTCGGTTCGCCAGCCGCGCTGCTCGGCGTACCGGGTGTACATGCGGAGCAGGTCGCCGGCGAAGAGAGCGGACTCCTCGCCGCCCTCCCCCGACTTCACCTCGAGGATCGCGTCCTTGGAGTCGCTGGCGTCGCGCGGGACGAGCAGCTGCTGGAGCTTCTCGGCCGTCGCTGCGCGGGCCGCCGCGGCGGCTTCCGCCTCGAGGGCGAACTCCGGGTCCTCGGCAGCGAGCTCGCGGGCAGCCTCGATGTCGTCCCCGAGGGATTGCCACTCGCGCCAGGTGCGCACGATGGAGGTGAGCTCGGCATACCGCTGGTTCAGGCGCTTCGCGAGCACCTGGTCGGCGTGCGTCGCCGGCTCAGCGAGCCGCTGCTCGAGCTCGAGCTGCTCCGCGGCGAGTCCTTCAACGGCCTCGAACACGAGAATCCGCCTCCTGGGGCGAGGGTGTAGCCAGATGTGACGGGCGAGAAATGCCGAACGCCGACCCTCCGCGAGAACGCGGGGGTCGGCGCCGGTGAGGTGCTACTTCTTGCCGTAGCGAGCCTCGAAGCGGGCAACGCGGCCGCCGGTGTCGAGGATCTTCTGCTTGCCCGTGTAGAACGGGTGGCACTGCGAGCAGACGTCGGAGTGGATCTTGCCGGAGCTCAGCGTGCTGCGGGTCTGGAACGACGCGCCGCAGGTGCAGGTGACGTCGGTGAGGACGTACGTCGGGTGAATGTCCTTCTTCACGGTTTTCTCCTGGGAGTCAAGGGTGCCGGGTCGCCCGTCCGGAGTGGACGCACGTGAACCGGAGCCAGCAGAGAATTCTGCCACTCGGAGGGCATCATCCGGTAATCGGCAGCCGGATCGTGACGGTCGTGCCCTCACCCTCGACCGAGTCCACCTTCACCGAACCCGCGTGGTTGTCGACGATCGACTGGACGATTCGCAGCCCCAGCCCTGTGCCGGGGACCTCGGCCGCCATCGCATTCGACGCGCGGAAGAAGCGGGTGCCGAGGGCACCGATCTCCCGTGCCGGGATGCCGATGCCGTGATCGACGACGACCAGGACGGCCTCATCCGCGGTGGACTCCACGCGCACCAGGACCTCCGAACCCGCAGGGCTGAACTTCACGGCGTTGCCGACGACGTTCACGATCGCGCGAGCCAGCTGACCCCGGTCGGCCAGCACGGGGACCACGTCGTCCGGCAGCTGCTTCGTCAGCACCACCTCCCGCCTGCCCGACGCCATGCGCAGGTCCTGAACAGCGTCACGGACCAGCAGGCGCAGGTCGACCTGCTCGAGATCGGTCGACCGGTTCTCGGTACGGGAGAGGGTGAGCAGGTCGTCGATGAGCGCACTCAGGCGGTCAACGTTGCGTCGCGACGCGTCGATCATCCGCTGGTGGTGCTCGCTCACGTCGCCCGAGAACTCGTCCTCGACGATCTCGAGGTAGCCGGAGAGGACGGTCAACGGGGTGCGGAGCTCGTGGCTGACGTTGGAGACGAAGTCGCCTCGCGCGGTGTCCAGCGCGCGCACATCCGAGGTGAACGAGGCCTCGGCGGCCCGGCTGCGCTCACTCTCGTCAGCCAGCGCATTGAGGGCGCGCGCCACGAGACGCACCTCGCGCGGGCCACGGACCCGGGCACGGGCACCCAGCTCGCCGAGCGCCAGTCGCTGCACCACTCCCTCGAGCTCGGCCAGGGGATCACGGATCTCGCGGAGCAGGCGCCGGCCCGACGAGGCTGCGAGGGTGAGTCCGAGCAGCGTGAACGCGGCGATCGCGATGCCGGTCCTGCGCACACGCTTCACGGCCATTTCGCGGGCATCCGACACGTCGGCGTCCAGGATCGACTGGATCTGTCCGTGGATCGTGCGCAGCTCGTCGAAGAGTTCCTTGCCGTGGAAGAAGAGTTCCGGGTCGTAGTTGTCCGATCCGCCCGGGCGGGAGACGCGCAACTCGGCGTACTCGGTCAACCACCGCTGGGCGAGTCGCTCCTGCTCGTCCGCGAGGGCTCGCAGGCCGGGCCGTTCCGGAAGGTGCCTCGCCAGGTCCCGTTCGTCCTCGGGCAGCCGGACGAGGGCCGTGCGGTAGGGCTCCAGCGCACTGGCTTCGCCGCTGAGACCCCAGGCCCGGACACCGGTCTCGGCGTCGGTCAGGTCCTGCAGGATCGCCGCGTTCGCGGAGGACGCGGGCTGGACGACGGTGGTCAGGTGGTGCACCGCTCGGAACGACAGGAAGGCACTCAACAGGCCGAGGCCGCCGGTCGCGAAGAGCAGGACGAGGATCAGCGTGAGCACCGAGACGAGGCGGCGCCGGACGCTGGTGTCCGGGACAGGACCCGCGGTCACGGCTGGCCGAGGGCGGCGCTGACCCGGGCACTGAGCTCACGCGGGCTGAACGGCTTGGTGACGTAGTCGTCGGCACCGGCGGCGAAACCCTGCTCGATGTCGCTCTCCTGCGCCCGTGCGGTGAGCAGGATGATCCGGATCGATTCCAGCGCGGGATCGAGCCGGAGCGCCCGGCAGGCATCGAGGCCACCCATGCCCGGCATCATCAGGTCGAGCAGGGCAAGGTCTGCCCCGACCTCCCGGCAGGCGTCGACCGCCGCTGAGCCATCCGCCACCACCGTCACCTCGTGACCCACCTGGGCGAGCTTGAAGGCCACGAGGTCGCGGATGTCCGCGTCGTCGTCCGCAACCACGATCTTCGCCACGGCGAAAACCGTACCTGTCCAGTGACCCCGGAGGGGTCATCCGATCAGCCAGCGTGATCCTGCGAAGGGGTGGTCTTCGCCACCTGCATCAGGAACTCGACGTTGCTCTGCGACTTCTTCAGGCGCTCGAGCAGCAGCTCCAGCGCCTGCTGACCGTCGAGACCGGCCATCACGCGGCGCAGCTTCCAGATGATCTGCTGCTCCTCAGGGCTCATCAGGAGCTCCTCTCGGCGGGTGCCGGACGAGACCACGTCGATGGCCGGGAAGAGGCGCTTGTCCGCGAAGTCGCGACGCAGGCGGATCTCCATGTTGCCGGTGCCCTTGAACTCCTCGAAGATCACCTCGTCCATCTTCGAACCGGACTCGATGAGCGCCGTCGCGAGGATGGTCAGCGAGCCGCCGTTCTCGATGTTGCGCGCCGCACCGAAGAACTTCTTCGGCGGGTAGAGCGCCGCGGAGTCGACGCCGCCGGACAGAATCCGGCCGCTGGGAGGAGCCGCCAGGTTGTAGGCACGGCCCAGTCGGGTGATCCCGTCGAGGAGTACGACGACGTCATGGCCGAGCTCCACGAGTCGCTTGGCGCGCTCGATCGCGAGCTCGGCGACCAGGGTGTGGTCCGTTGCCGGGCGGTCGAAGGTCGACGAGATGACCTCGCCCTTGACGCTGCGCTGGAAGTCGGTGACCTCCTCCGGGCGCTCGTCGACCAGCACGACCATCAGGTGGCACTCGGGGTTGTTGGCGGTGATCGAGTTGGCGATCGACTGCATGACCATCGTCTTGCCGGCCTTGGCCGGGCTCACGATCAGGCCGCGCTGGCCCTTGCCGATCGGGGCCGCGATGTCGATCACGCGACCGATCATGTTGTCCTTGTCGGTCTCCAGACGCAGGCGCTCGGTCGGGTAGAGCGGCGTCAGCTTCGAGAACTCGACGCGGTCCTTGGCCGACTCCGGGTCCAGCCCGTTGACCGAGTCGATCCGGACCATCGGGTTGAACTTCTCCTTGCGCTCGCCCTCGCGGGGCTGACGCACCTGGCCGACGATCGCGTCGCCGCGGCGGAGACCGAACTTCCGGACCATCGAGAGCGACAGGTACACGTCCTCCGTGCCGGGCAGGTAGCCGCTCGTGCGGACGAACGCGTAGTTGTCGAGTACGTCGAGGATGCCGGCCGCAGGCACCAGCACGTCGTCCTCGAGGATCGTCGTGTCGGGTTCGTTGCGCGCGCGCTGGCCCGGAGCACCCGGGGTCCGCTCGCGGTCGCGACCGCGGCGTCGGCGGTTGCCCGTGCCTTCGCCGTCGGGGCCGTCCTGGCTGGCCTGGTTCTGGCCGGCCTGGTTGCCCTGGTTCGGCTGATTCTGGTTCGGCTGGTTCTGGTTGGGCTGGTTCTGGCGGGGCTGCTGGTCGCCCTGGCGTCCCTGCTGGTTGCCCTGCTGGCCGCGCTGGTTGGGCTGGTTCTGGCCGCGCTGGTTGCCCTCGCGGTTGCCGCCCTGCTCACCGGCGGACTCCTGCGAAGCGTCCTGCTGAGTGTCGTGCCGGGCGTCCTGCTGGTTGCCCTGGTCGGCGTCCGCCTGGTTGCCCTGCTGGGCATCGCGGTTGCGGTTCCGGTTCCGGTTGCGCGGCGGAGCCGGCTCGTCGGAGCTCTCGGAAGCGTTCTCACGGTCGTTCGGCTCGGTGCGCTCGGGGCGCTCGGCGGGCTCCGCCGACGCTGCCGGCTCAGCTGCCGTCGCGGCCTTCGCTGCACGCGGGGCACGGGCTGCCTTCGGCGGCCGCTCACTCGACGTACCGGTTGCTTCGTCACCCTTCGCCGCGGCCGACGCGGCGCCCGACTGGGCACCCTTGATCGCCGTGATCAGGTCGGCCTTCTTCATCGACGCGGCGCCCGCGATGCCCAGGCCACCGGCCATCGACTTCAGGTCGGCGAGCAGCAGCGCGTTGAGGCTGCCGCTGCGCTTCTTGGCAGCAGCGGGGCCTTCGATGGTCTCAGTCACGTGAGGTCCTTCCCACGGATCGCAGTGCCGCTCAGGCTCGAATGCCGGCGGCTATCTCGTGTTGCCCTCCCCGCGCGCAGGCGTCGATAGACGCTGGCAGCGTGAGGGAGGAGTGCCTCCGGCCTAAGCGGCCGGGTGGGCGGCGTCCACAGATCCGGGACGCGTTGCCAGCCTAACACCGGCGGTTTCCGATGTGCGGTAGTGCACAGGTGTTGGCCGCTCCCCGACGGCGGCGCTCGGTCACGGTTCGGAATACCAGTGGGAACGACTCTCGGATGATTGGCCCTAGGTCGCCCTTCGAAAGGGTTGGGCAGATCGTTGCTCGTTAGCCCCGCGCCCCCGGGCCAGCCGCTATAGCGTCGTACCGTGAACCCGCCCGAGACTTTCGAGGAATGGGAGCGCCGCACGGCGCCGTCCCCCGAGTCCGTTGCCTTGGCGCAAAGCGCGCCGCTGTCGATCTACCTCATCGGCGCGTTTGTGGTCGTGGCGTTGAGCACGGCCGACTACGGCGACAAGTTGGCAATTCTGGCCTTCTTGGCAGGGTGGTACCCGACGGGAGCGCTGGCAAAGCGATGGCTCCGTGACGGTGCCAAACTCAACGAACGTCGGTTCGTACGACTGCGGTGGGTTCGCTTCGCCATGTTCGGCGCTCTGCTGTTCGCTGTTTCGGTTGGGAGCGCACGCGACATCCTCCTTGCGGCGAGTCTTCTTCTCCTGGGCCTCGCCGAGTTGCGTTGGCACCTCATGGAACGGCTTGGCCGATGGCGGCTGGCGATTCACCAGCACTGACCCGGCTATCTACCAGCGCGCTCCGTTCGGAGCAGATGAGTGCAATTCTGGATCCGGACGAGTCGCATCAGATCCCGCCGTGACGGAGGACGCCTTATGGACCGCGACACCCGCATCGCTATCGAGATCCTAGGCGGCATTGGAATCGTCGTGATGGCGTTCGTCCTTCGGCGGCTCTACCTGCCGGAGCCGGTTCCGGCTCCAGGAGGTGACCCGGACGGTGGCCTTGTCGAGTTGATGGGAGTGATGTTCAAGTTGATTGTCGTCCTGCCCATCTACATCGTGGTCTGCGTGTTCGTTGAGAAGGCCATCGCGACGGCAAAGGACTCCTGAGCCGCGTCATCGCAGTTCAGTTGGAGACGCGGTCGACTCGGCAGCACCGCACCCAACGCGGCAAGAGCGGGCGGGTCACTCCGCCCCACGACGTCGAACGAAGTTCGCCTAGTCGGCTATTGACTGCCGCGAGCGGCCGGTCCTACTCGTCCGAGTTGCGAGATAGCCGGCGCAAACGCCCAGAGCAACACCCGTGCCAACGGCGACGAGGTCGGGACCCAGGTATCCAGAAGGAACGGCACCGCAATCACTGCGAAGCCCAGCACCAGGCACACCTCGTACCAGTCAGATCGCAGGATCACTGCGGCAGCTAGGAGCACAACCCCACTAGGGCAGCGAGTGCCTCGGCGGATAGGACATCACCATCCGCCATGCCCGCCACGTCGACGGCCACCAGAAGGTAGACCACCAACAGCAGCCACCCGTGTTCAGCGATCAGGCGCGGCTTCATGCAACCAAATATCGCGCATAGCGACCGCTAACGGAGCGTTGTTTAACGGAGCGTTGTTTAACGGAGCGTTGTTGCTGGAGTAGCGGGATCTTCCACTCGGACCGCGGCATGTGCGTGCGGATGCTCGCCTCAGCGCGGGCGAGAGGACCACTTGAGGTGGACGGCAGCGATCACAGCAGCGAAAACCACGATCAGACGAAAGCCTGAATTGATGACGTCCCTGTCGAGGTCAGAGATCGACACCATCAGCCACAGCGCAGCCAGGGTAGGGCAACGAGAAGCACGAAGACCCCAACGCTGGTCACAATCGCAAGCGTCTTCTGATCCCGCATGGCTCGGTCCTGCACTCAATCAGTATGCGTCACGCGCTCCGCGCCCGCCGTCCAACTGCACGAACTCTTGCGCACGGAACTCGGCATGGTCGTGCGCGCATCGTTCAGCCGGTGTTGCCGAGTGCGCGGGTGCCGGTGTGGTCCACGAGGTAGTAGGCGCCGTGGGGGTCGCGCCACAGGTAGATGCCGGGGAAGGGTTGCTGGACTTCCCACCCGCAGTGGGTTTTGAGGTTGTGGTGAAACTGGGTCAGGGGGCCGTAGTTGCCGATCGTGGACAACCCGGGGACGTCGGGGGTCCAAGGGGTGTTGTGGTCGATCTGCATGCTTCGCCATCCATCAGACCGGTTGGTGCTGCTGGATCCCCACGGGAAGCTGTCGGCCGGCGTCATCAGGCGCACGGCCTGGCGATGTCGATCAGGGATCTCCCAGGCGTCGACCGGGGCCTGGCCTTCGATGTCGAGCACCGGAGTCAACCGCACCTTCTGATGCGGGTGCAGGCTGAAGTGCCCCCGCAACCACGCCTCCGTCACCACCCCGATGCCCTCGATACGCACCAGGTCCGGCGAGCCGTCGCGGTCGGCACCGACCACAGTGCGTCCTCCGGTGCTCCCGTCGGCGCGGCCGCTGCCGGTCCTGTCGGGGGTCTGGGTGATACGGCCGCCGTAGAGGTGCACAAAGATCGTCAGCGTCGGCAGCAACCGCGACCAGTCGATGACCGGCTTGCCGCCGCCAGACGAGCCGTCGCAGGCGCCGCCGGTGGGCCCGTCGCCGGACCCGTCGCTGGGGTTGTCAGTGGGCCCGTCGTCGGGCCTGTTGTGGGTCTGGTCCCACAGCTTGATGGCGGCGTCGACGATGCCGCGGGACTCACCGGCAGGGTCGGCGTCGGCGTCGCCGAGGACGGTGCGGTCGTCCTGGTCGCGTCCACCACGATCGGAGGCCAGAGCGAGTGCGTCGTCGGCATCATCGGTGGGTCGGTCGCGCCATCCGGCGTACGCCGCCAGAAGCTTGACCACGGCTGCGGGGTCGGCGAGCAGCTCGGCGGCGGTGGCACGGCGGTCGTCCTCACCGTCGGTGGAGCCGAGGTCCTTGAGGATGCGGGCGAGGTAGTCGACGGTGGCGTCGATCTTCGCGATCCCGAACGCGTCTGTGCGGATGGTGAAGATGCCCATCCCAGCCTCATTCGACAGGTGCTTGTGGGCGTAGCGGGCCTTGCGGTTCGCTTCCTCACGCGCCGACGCGGCCGCGGGGTCGGCGGCGGTGACCGCGGCCGCCACCAGGGCCTCGAACCGTCCCCACGGGATCCGCCCATCGACCGACTCGGCGACGCGGGCATCGACGTAGGCTGCGGCCTCGACCGACAGGGCCCGGGTCTGGGTGGCGACGTGGCGGGCATAGGAGGGCATCACGGCACCGGCCAGGGTGCGGGTCCAGATGCTCGGGAGGCGGTGCTCGATGTCGACCACGTCCGCGATCCACCGATCCCCGGTGCCGGTGGACCGGCCCATCCTCGCGGCGAGCTGAGCACCCGCGGTGGACGCCACCAGCGGCGTGCCGGTCGCGCCGTACTCCCGCAGCCGGACACGACCCGGCTTGCCGGCCCTCGTCAGATGCACAACATCGGGGCCGTTGGCGATGGCCCACTCCCGCGCGATCAACAACAAGTCGATGTCGGCCCGGCGACGGGCCTGCTCACGCGCAGAAGCACTGTCGAGGAGATCCCTCCGCGACAGCTCCGAGAACCGCGTGCCCGAGTTGGCCATGCACCCACTCAAGCACCACCCACCGACAACATCCGGCCGGAAAGGCGCTGATCAGAGACCCTGTGGATCACGAAGAGGTAACGGTTTCGATGACCCATTCGGGCGATCGTCAGGACTGTCGGCGGCAGCCTGTGGACAACTCCAGTCAGGCACTCCGGACATCTCGGTGGCCACCAACAGCGTGTCAGTCACACCAATCGAAAGGGAGACGACCATGACAACACGCCGCATGCCAACGCCCAACGAGCTCGAGGTGCTCGACCACTGTTGCGACGACTTCGAAGACTGGCCGCGGTGTCGCTGCGGCCAGCGCTGTCGCTGCGGCCGCGATGATCGCGGCCGCGCCACGAGCCCAGTCAGCCGACGATCAGGCCGTCGTGGTCGACCTCGAGCGCGTGGGACGCCCAGCCCTCGGGCATACGAGTGAGGAGCTCGGCCCGCGCGTCCGCAGAGGTCGCGAAGGCGAGCACCGTCGGCCCAGCACCAGAAACGATCGCGGCAAAGCCCAGAGCCCGCAGCGAGCGGACGAGCGCGAGCGACTCCGGCATGGCCGGCTCGCGGTAGTCCTGGTGCAACCACTCGCGGGTGGCCGGCAGCAGCAGCGACGGATCGCCGGCGAGAGCCGCGACGAGCAGCGCAGCGCGACCGGAGTTTGCCGCAGCGTCGGCGTGCGGGACGGTCGACGGGAGCAGTCCGCGCGCGACCCTGGTCTCGACCGGCGTCGGAGGCACGAAGACGACCGCGGACACCACGGGAGAGACCGGCGAGTTGACCGAGAAGAAGCCCGACGGCTCGTGACCGGAGATCGTGAAGCCGCCGAAGAGAGCCGGGGCGACGTTGTCGGGGTGACCCTCGATGTCTGCAGCCATGCGGAACAGCTCATCGTCCGACAACTGCTCGGCACCATGGACGACCAGCGCCCGCCCGAGACCGAGGCCAGCGACGATCGCGGCCGAGGACGAGCCGAGACCGCGCGAGTGCGGGATCACGTTCTCGCAGGTCAAGCGCAGGCCAGGAGCAGACTCCCCCAGCCGCGCGAGCGCCGCCCGGATGCAGCGGACGACGAGATGCGACTCATCGCGAGGTACGTCGGAGGCCCCGGCACCGGTCACCTCGACGACCAGGCCCGACGGCAGCACCTCCGCCGACAGGGTGTCGCGCATCGACAGCGCGAGACCGAGGGCGTCAAAGCCCGGACCCAGGTTGGCCGAGGTCGCAGGGACCGTGACGCGGACCGGACCGGAGACGAGAGCCATCAGAAGCAGCCGATCAGATCAGGCCGGCAGCCGCCGCAGCAGCGTCGACCTCGGCATCGACGATGGTCTCGACGAGGTCGCCGAAGCCCTCGAGCGCGGTGGCGGTGTCCTTGAGGCCGTGACCGGTCACCGTGATGACGACGGTCGCGCCCGCATAGGAGTCCCCACGCGAGATGTCCTGGAGGAAGCCCGCGACACCAGCAGCGGACGCCGGCTCGACGAACACCCCGTCCTGAGAAGCCAGCTCACGCTGCGCCGACAGGATCTGGTCGTCCGACAGGGAGGCGAAACGGCCGCCCGACTCAGCAGCAGCGGCCTCCGCGAGCTTCCACGAGGCCGGGTTGCCGATGCGGATCGCGGTCGCCTTGGTCTCCGGATTCGGGAAGACCTGGCCGGTCACCAGCGGAGCTGCTCCCTCGGCCTGGTAGGCACGCATGACGGGGCGCCGCGTGGCGCGACCCAGGTCGGCGTACTGCTTGTAGCCGAGCCAGTACGCCGAGATGTTGCCGGCGTTGCCCACGGGCAGCAGGTGGTAGTCAGGGGCGTCGCCGAGCGCGTCGACGACCTCGAACGAGGCCGTCTTCTGGCCCTCGAGACGATGCGGGTTGACCGAGTTCACCAGGGCGACCGGATAGTGCTCGGCCAGGCCGCGGGAGATCTTGAGGCAGTCGTCGAAGTTGCCGCGGACCATGATCACCTTGGCGCCGTGCAGGACCGCCTGGGCCATCTTGGCCGCAGAGATCTTGCCCGCCGGGACCAGCACGATCGGGGTCACCCGCGCCTTGGCGGCGTAGGCAGCCATGGACGCCGACGTGTTGCCGGTCGACGCACAGACCACAGCGCGCGCACCCTCGTGGACGGCCACAGACAGGGCCGTGGTCATGCCGCGGTCCTTGAAGGAACCGGTCGGGTTCATGCCCTCGACCTTCAGGAAGACCCGGGCGCCTCCGCCAGCGATCTCGGAGAGCCAGGCCGACGAGACCAGCGGGGTGCCGCCTTCACCGAGCGTGACCGCCGGGGTGCCTGCCGGGATGTCCAGCAGCTCGCGGTACTCCTCGATGACGCCCTTCCACTGGTGGGCCATCACTCTCCTCCTTCTACGCGCATCACCGAGGTGACGGCGCGGACGCTGTCCATGCCACGCAGGTGCTCGACGGTCGCAGCGAGCTGCGCGTCGGTTGCGGGGTGCGAGACGACGACGAGCTGCGCGTCGGCGCCACGGCCTTCCTGGCGGACGGTCTGGATCGACACACCCTGCTCGGAGAACGCGGTCGCCACGGAGGCGAGCACGCCTGCGCGGTCGTCGACGTCGAGCTGGACGTGGTAGCTGGTGACGGTCTCCCCCATCGGGAGGACCTCCCGCGCGGCGTACGACGACTCGCCGACGCCACGGGTGCCCGCGAGCTTGTTGCGGGCAACGGTGACGAGGTCACCAAGGACGGCGGACGCGGTCGGCGCACCGCCGGCGCCCGGGCCGTAGAACATGAGCTGGCCCGCAGCCTCGGACTCGACGAAGACCGCGTTGTAGGCACCGCGGACCGAGGCCAGCGGGTGCGATGCCGGGATCATCGCCGGGTGCACGCGCACCGACACGGCGTCGCCGCGCAGCTCGCAGATCGCGAGCAGCTTGACGACGCAGTTCATCTCGCGCGCGGAGGCGACATCACCAGCGGTGACATCGGCGATGCCCTCGCGGTAGACGTCGGCGGCGGTCACGCGGGAGTGGAACGCGAGCGAGGCGAGGATCGCAGCCTTGGCGGCGGCATCGAAGCCCTCGACGTCAGCGGTCGGGTCGGCTTCGGCGTAGCCCAGCGCCTGGGCCTCCTGGAGCGCCTCCTCGAAGCCGGCACCGGAGGTGTCCATCTTGTCGAGGATGAAGTTCGTGGTGCCGTTGACGATGCCGAGCACGCGGGTGACCTTGTCACCGGCCAGCGACTCGCGCAGCGGGCGCAGGATCGGGATCGCGCCGGCAACAGCCGCCTCGTAGTAGAGGTCACGACCGGCCTTGGCCGCCGCCTCGAAGAGGGTCGGACCGTCCTCCGCGAGCAGCGCCTTGTTGGCGGTGACGACGGAGGCGCCGTTCTCGAGGGCAGCGAGGATCAGCGACCGGGCGGGCTCGATGCCACCGATCACCTCGATGACCAGGTCGATGTCGCCGCGCGTGACCAGGCCGAGCGCGTCGGTGGTCAGCAGGTCGGCGGGCAGGTCGATCTCGCGCGGAGCGTCCAGGCGGCGCACGGCGACGCCGGCGAGCTCGATCGGCGCACCCACCCGGGCCGCCAGGTCCCCTGCCTGCTCACCGAGCAGCCGGACCACCTGCGAACCGACGGAGCCGCAGCCCAGGACCGCCACCTTCAGCGGTTTCGTGTTCACGCGTCTGCTCCCATATCTGTTGCCAAGAGGTCGTCCTCAGTCTCCCGCCGTACGACGACGCGCGCGGCGCCGTCCCGCACAGCGACCACCGGCGGGCGAAGGGCGTGGTTGTAGTTGGAGGCCATCGAACGACCATAGGCACCCGTGCCGGGCACCGCGATCAGGTCACCGGGTGCGATGTCGCCGGGAAGGAACTCGTCCTTGACCACGATGTCGCCCGACTCGCAGTGCTTGCCGACCACCCGGGCCAGCACCGGGGCAGCCGTCGAGGAACGGGAAGCCAGGGTGCAGGAGTAGTCGGCGTCGTACAGGGCGGGGCGGATGTTGTCGCTCATCCCGCCGTCGACGGAGACGTAGGTGCGGCTCGCCCCGCCGTCGAGAGCAACGGTCTTGACCGTGCCGACGGTGTAGACGGTGCACATGGCCGGGCCGACGATCGCGCGGCCCGGCTCGATGGAGAGGTGCGGCTGGGCGATCTGGAGCGCGGCGCACTCCCCCGCGACGATCTTGGTGATCCGCTCCGCGAGGTCCGCCGGGTCCGCCGGGTCGTCCTGGGTCGTGTAGGCGATGCCGAAGCCGCCACCCAGGTCGAGCTCGGGCATGACGTGGCCCAGCTCCTCGGCGACACGGGCGTGGAGCGCCAGCACGCGACGGGCCGCGACCTCCCACCCGGAGGTGTCGAAGATCTGGCTGCCGATGTGGCTGTGCAGGCCACGCAGGTCCAGGCCGGGAGCCGCGACGACCGCCTTCGCGGCCTCGAAGGCGGAACCCGCCGAGATCGAGAACCCGAACTTCTGGTCCTCGTGGGCGGTCGCGATGAACTCGTGCGTGTGCGCCTCGACACCGGCGGTGACCCGGATCATCACGCCCTGCGTGACCCCGAGCTCGGCGGTGATCGCCGCAACCCGCTCGATCTCGTGGAAGGAGTCGACGACGATGCGGCCTACGCCGGCGACGACCGCGCGACGCAGCTCCATGGGGGTCTTGTTGTTGCCGTGGTAGCCGATCCGCGCCGGGTCGACACCAGCGCGCAGGGCGACCGTCAGCTCGCCGTTGCTGCACACGTCGAGGCAGAGCCCCTCCTCCGCGACCCACTTCGCCACGGCGACGGACAGGAACGCCTTGCCGGCGTAGTAGACGTCGTAACCAGCGAACCCGTCACGGAAGGCCGCCGCACGAGCACGGAAGTCCGCCTCGTCGAGAACGTACGCCGGGGTGTTGACGTCGGCGACCAGGTCCGGGATCGCGATGCCGCCCACGTGCAGCACACCGGACTCGTCCTTGCGCGCGGTCTGCGACCACAGGACCGGGACGAGGGCATTGGGGTCCGCGGGCTCGCGCAGCCAGACGGGCGAGGTGCCGGTGAAGTCACCGGGCGGGACGCGGCCGGCCATCACATGCGCTCCGGAGCCGAGACACCGAGCAGGCCGAGGCCGTTGGCGATCACGGTCTGCGTCGCCTCGACCAGCACGAGGCGGGCGAGGTTGGCAGGCCGGACGGGCTCGTCACCCTGCGGGAGCATGCGGCACTCCTTCGTGTCGTACCAGCGGTTGAAGACCGAGGCGGTGTCCTCGAGGTAGCGCGCGACGCGGTGCGGCTCGCGCAGCTCCGCGGCCGCGGCGACAACGCGGGGGTACTCCGCGAGGGCCCGCACCAGGTCGCCGTCGCGCTCGTGGTCGAGCAGCGCGGGGTCGAAGGCGACCCGCGCGGCGTCGATGGACATGCCGAGGTCAGCAGCGTTGGCCTTCATCCGGCAAGTGCGCGCGTGGGCGTACTGCACGTAGTAGACCGGGTTGTCGTTGGAGGCCTTGGTGATCTCCGCGACGTCGAGCACGAGCGGGCTGTCGGCGGGGTAGCGCGCGAGCGAGTAGCGCAGCGCGTCGACGCCGATCTCCTCCGCCAGCTCGTTGAGCGTGACGATGGTGCCGGCGCGCTTGGACAGCTTGAGCTCCTCGCCGTCGCGCAGGATCTTGACCAGCTGGCCGATCAGCACGTCGAGGGTCTGCGCCGGGTCGTCCCCGACGCAGGCGGCCATTGCCTTGAGCCGGCCGACATAGCCGTGGTGGTCGGCACCGAGCAGGTAGATGCAGTGGTCGAAGCCGCGGGCCCGCTTGTTGAGGTAGTACGCCGTGTCGGAGGCGAAGTAGGTCAGCTCGCCGTCGGACTTGATCAGCACGCGGTCCTTGTCGTCACCGAAGTCGGTGGTGCGCATCCACAGCGCGCCACCCTCCTCGTAGACGTGACCGAGGTCCTTGAGCCGCACGAGCGTGTTGGGCACGCCACCGGTCTCCTGGCCCTCCTCGTGCAGCGAGAGCTCGGAGAACCACACGTCGAAGTGCGTGTTGAACCCGGCGAGCTGCTCCTGCTGCTCCTGGAGCTGGATCTCGTAGCCCTTGGCCCGCACCGCGATCACGCGCTCGTCGGCGGGCAGGTCGAAGATGCCCGGGCTGGCGGCCTCGACGGCCTTCGCCAGGTCGTCGATGTAGGCACCGGCGTAGCCGTCCTCGGGGGTCGGCTCCCCCAGCGCGGCGGCGATGATCGACGCGGCGAACTTGTTCATCTGGACGCCGCGGTCGTTGATGTAGAACTCTCGGGTCACCTCGGCGCCCGCAGCAGCCAGCACACGGCCGATCGCGTCACCGAGGACCGCCCAGCGGGTGTGGCCCAGGTGCAGCGGACCGGTCGGGTTGGCCGAGATGAACTCGACGTTGATCCGCTGGCCCGCGAGCGTCGCGGTCTCGCCGTACGCCGCGCCGGCAGCGACGATCTGCCCGGCAACGGCACCCTGCGCTCCCGCCTCGACGGTGATGTTGAGGAAGCCGGGACCGGCAATCTCCACCGCGGCGATGCCGGCGCTCGCCTCGAGGCCGGCGGCCAGCAGGCCGGCGAACTCGCGCGGGTTCATGCCGGCCTTCTTGGAGAGCTGGAGCGCGACGTTGGTCGCGTAGTCGCCGTGGCCCTTCTGCCGGGGTCGCTCCACCGTCACCGTCGTGGGCGCGCCGTCAGGCAGCGTGACAGCGCCCTGGGCCACAAGAGCGGTCAGGACGTCGACGATGGTGCTGGAAAGTTCCTCGGGAGTCACCAGCCAAGCCTATCGGCGGGCACCGGTTTCTCTTGCACCGATATCGCCCGCTAGTCTCCTGTCTGCGCCGCTGAGTGGCGCATGCCTCCGTAGCTCAGGGGATAGAGCACCGGTTTCCGGTACCGGGTGCCGCAGGTTCGAATCCTGCCGGGGGCACTTTCAGTTTTCCGGATCAGCACCTCTTGATCTGGGCGTCCTTGCGGGCGTCATCGCCGTAGCGCCGCGCAGCCGCTGTGTTCGGAAACACGATGCTCGCGCCATTCACGTTGCCGATGCTCCCCTGCACGACGCAGCCGCTGGTCTTGCGCGGGTCGATCGACGCAACCGCCTGGGCGATCCGGAAGACCTCGGTGATCGACATGCCGGTCTCCAGCTTGCGGTGCGCCGCGAACGCTCCGGTCTCGAGGAAGCCCGGCTTGGCGATGCCGAGGCCAATGGCGGCCTGGATCGCACGCAGGGTCTCCTGCTGATTGGCCGACCGGTCGAAGTCACCGCCCGGCAGCGACTTGCGGATCCGCGAGAAGTTGACGGCACTGGGGCCGTTGATCCGGTTGCGTCCCTTGCGGAAGCCCGGCTGGAGGTACTGGTCGGAGAACGCGCGCTTCGAGTTCACGACGATCCTGCCGATCGCGTCGACGGTCTCGCTCAACCCCCAGAAGCTGGCGACGATGACGTGGTCGGGCTGGACCCCGACGAGGTTGCCGACGGTGCGGCCCATCGCCTTCGGCCCGCCGAAGTAGAGGGCGGCGTTGATCCGGTTGGAGCCGTAGCCGGGGATCGACACCCAGGAGTCGCGCGGCACGCCGATCGTCGTCGCCGCACCGGTTCGTGTGTTGAGGCCGACCATCTGGATGGCGTCCCCGCGGCTGCGCAGGACCGGCTGCCCGCGACGGGCGTCCGAGCCGACCGCAAGGATCCAGACCGTCTCCTTGCCGACGTCGCCCGCCATCACCCGGCGGCTCCGGGTGTCGGGTGACTGACGCTGGAGCTCGTAGCCGAAGATCCGCCAGCCGGGTCCCTCGGGGACCAGCGTCAGCCGGCCCGAGATCTTCGTCGCTCCCTTGTCCTCCCCCTCGGGGTCCAGGGTCAGCGCTACACGAGCGGTCGCTCCTCGGGCCTTGCCCTCCGTGCCGAGCAGGTCGACCTTGATCGACGAGGCATCGGGGACCAGCTCGGCATCGGCTGTGCCGCCGAACGTCGTGACTCCCCGGTCGCGGGCGGCGAGCTCTGCCGCCCCGGGCGTGAACCCGGGGAACGCCGCGGCGACGTCACCGGACGGCGTGAGGTACGCCGCGTCCACCCAGCGCTGGACCACCGCGCCCACTGACTTGACCGCGGCAGCCCGCGCCGGTGGAGCAACCCGGCCGACCGTCACCCCGGCGCCGATCGCTGCGCGCGGCGCGGCGCTGCTCGGCGTACCAGTCTCTGGTTCGGGCTTGTCTGACGACGGCTCGGAGCTGCTGCAACCGGCGACGAGGACCGTCGACAGGAGCAGCGGGACGAGCCGGCGGCCGGGCTGCGGGCCGGGCTGCGGGCCGGACTGTGAAATTGTGAGGTTTGGATGGACTTTCAAGCGAGTGCGCATCAGGTTGCGCTCCCCTCCGGGTCGGGTCTTCGTTCACCCTGCCCGATAGGTGGTCCCACCTGCCACATTTCCCCATGGGTGGGTCTAGCCTTGGCGTGTTGTTCTCACCAGCAGTAGCCGCACCGGAAGAGGCGATTCAAGCCGTGGCTGAATCTTCGCAGCAGAACCCCACCTCCGACTTCGGAGCCAACGAGTGGCTCGTCGACGAGATGTTCGAGCAGTACCAGAAGGATCCGGCGAGTGTCGGAGCCGAGTGGGCTGCTTATTTCGCCGGACGAAACGGGACGAACGGCACGCCCGCAGCGGCTGCTGTCACGGCCGCCGCCGCGGCCCCGGCCGCCCCCGCTGCAGCGGCCCCCGCCGCCGCGCCGGTGACGGCGCCGATCCCGGTCGCCAAGCCGCGGCCGGACAACACCAAGGCCGCCGAGCCGGCCAAGGGCACCACCTCCCCTGCGCCGCGTGACCCGAAGCCGACGGCTCCGGTCACGACCAAGGACGACCCCACCTACGCGCCGCTCAAGGGCATCCCGCTCGCGACCGCGAAGAACATGGACATCTCGCTGGCGGTGCCGACGGCCACGTCGGTCCGCAACATCCCGGTGAAGCTGCTGTGGGACAACCGCACGGTCATCAACAACCACCTCAAGCGCGCACGCGGCGGCAAGGTGTCGTTCACGCACCTCATCGGCTACGCGATCATCAAGGCCATCAAGGCCAACCCCGAGTACAACAACACGTACGCCGTGGTCGACGGCAAGCCGACCATGGTCACGCCGGCCCACATCAACCTGGGCCTCGCCATCGACCAGCAGAAGGCTGACGGCACCCGCCAGCTGGTGGCCCCGTCCATCAAGGGCTGCGAGTCGATGGACTTCGCCGGCTTCTGGACGGCGTACGAGGAGATCGTCCGCAAGGCCAAGAACAACAAGCTCGGCATGGACGACTACGCCGGCACCACGGTCTCGCTGACCAACGTCGGTGGCCTCGGCACCAACAACTCGGTCCCGCGCCTCATGCAGGGCCAGGCTGCCATCGTCGGCGTCGGCTCCATGGACTACCCGCCGGAGTTCCAGGGTGCCTCCGAGGAGACCCTGACCCGCAACGCGGTCTCGCGGATCATGACCATGACCTCGACCTACGACCACCGCGTCATCCAGGGCGCGCAGTCCGGCGAGTTCCTGCGTCGCGTGCACCAGCTGCTCCTCGGCGAGGACGGCTTCTACGACGAGATCTTCCGCTCGCTGCGCATCCCCTACCAGCCGATCCGCTGGGCCAACGACATCGCGACGTCGCACGACGACCAGATCTCGAAGCCGGCCCGCATCCTCGAGCTGATCCACGCCTACCGCGTGCGTGGCCACCTGATGGCGGACACCGACCCGCTCGAGTACAAGCAGCGCAGCCACCCCGACCTCGAGATCGAGCAGCACGGCCTCACGCTGTGGGACCTCGACCGCGAGTTCGCGACCGGCTCGTTCGGTGGCTCCGGCCGCTTCATGAAGCTCCGCGGCATCCTCGGCATCCTGCGTGACTCCTACTGCCGCACCACCGGCATCGAGTACATGCACATCATGGATCCCGAGCAGCGCCGCTGGATCCAGGAGCGCGTCGAGAAGCCCTACGACAAGGAGTCCCGCGAGGAGCAGCTCCGGATCCTGCAGAAGCTCAACCAGGCCGAGGCCTTCGAGACCTTCCTGCAGACCAAGTTCGTCGGTCAGAAGCGCTTCTCCCTCGAGGGCGGCGAGACCACGGTCCCCGTCGTCGACGAGATCTGCGAGGCAGCCGCCCAGGCCGGCCTCGACGAGGTCGCGATCGGCATGGCCCACCGTGGCCGCCTCAACGTGCTGGCCAACATCGTCGGCAAGTCCTACACCCAGATCTTCCGCGAGTTCGAGGGCAACATCGACCCGCGCACGGTCCAGGGCTCGGGCGACGTGAAGTACCACCTCGGCGCGGACGGCGAGTTCGTCGCCGGCAGCGGCGACAAGATCAAGGTCTCCGTCGCGGCGAACCCCTCGCACCTCGAGACCGTCGACCCGGTGCTCACCGGCATCGCCCGCGCGAAGCAGGACGTGCTCGACCGCGGCAACGAGTTCCCGGTGCTGCCGCTCCTCCTCCACGGTGACGCGGCCTTCGCCGGCCAGGGTGTCGTCGCAGAGACGCTCAACCTCTCGCAGCTGCGTGGTTACCGCACGGGCGGCACGATCCACCTGGTCATCAACAACCAGGTCGGCTTCACCACCTCCCCCGGTTCCTCGCGCTCGTCGCTCTACTGCACCGACGTCGCCCGCATGGTTCAGGCGCCGATCTTCCACGTGAACGGCGATGACCCCGAGGCCTGTATCCGGGTCGCCCGGCTCGCGTTCGAGTACCGCCAGGCGTTCAACAAGGACGTCGTCATCGACCTCGTCTGCTACCGCCGTCGCGGTCACAACGAGGGCGACGACCCGTCGTACACGCAGCCGCTGATGTATGACCTCATCGAGCAGAAGCGCTCGGTGCGCAAGCTCTACACCGAGTCGCTCATCGGTCGTGGCGACATCACGATCGAGGAGGCCGAGGAGGTCCTCCGCCAGTACCAGGCGCAGCTCGAGCGGGTCTTCACCGACGTGCGCGACGCCGACGCCAAGCCCGACGAGTGGACGACCGTCCCGGACTACCCGGAGAAGCTCGCCGGCGTGACCACCACGGCAGTCACCTCCGAGGTGCTCAAGCGGATCTCCGACGCCTACATCACCCCGCCGGAGGGCTTCACGGTCCACCCGAAGGTCATGCCGCAGCTCCAGCGTCGCGCCGCAGCGATCACCGACGGCCCGATCGACTGGGGCACGGGCGAGATCCTCGCCTTCGGCTCGCTGCTCATGGAGGGCCGTCCGGTCCGCCTGGCCGGCCAGGACTCGCGTCGTGGCACGTTCGTGCAGCGCTTCGCGACGATCATCGACCGCCACAACGCCGACGAGTGGACCCCGCTGTCCAACCTCACCGAGGACCAGGCGAAGTTCTTCTGCTACGACTCGCTGCTCTCGGAGTACGCCGCGCTCGGCTTCGAGTACGGCTACTCGGTCGCCCGCCCGGACGCTCTCGTCCTGTGGGAGGCCCAGTTCGGAGACTTCGTCAACGGCGCGCA
Source organism: Nocardioides cavernaquae (assembly GCF_003600895.1). NCBI lineage: Bacteria > Bacillati > Actinomycetota > Actinomycetes > Propionibacteriales > Nocardioidaceae > Nocardioides > Nocardioides cavernaquae. The sequence goes on along the minus strand of NZ_QYRP01000002.1, from coordinate 2,514,627 downwards.
GTCGGTCATCGACGAGTACATCTCCGCGGGCAAGACCAAGTGGGGTCAGGACTCCGGTGTCGTGATGCTGCTGCCGCACGGCTACGAGGGCCAGGGCGCCGACCACTCCTCCGCGCGCATCGAGCGGTTCCTCACGCTCTGTGCCGACGAGGCCATGGTCGTTGCCCAGCCGTCAACCCCGGCGTCGCACTTCCACCTGCTCCGTCGCCACTCGCTCGGCGGCGAGCACAAGCCGCTGATCGTCTTCACCCCGAAGTCGATGCTCAAGCGCAAGGAGGCCGCCTCCCAGCCGGCCGACTTCACCAACGGCACGTTCCTGCCGGTCATCGGTGACGACTCGGTGGACGCCGCCAAGGTCAAGACGGTCCTGCTCGTGTCCGGTCGCCTCACCTGGGACCTCGTCGTGGAGCGCAAGAAGCTCGCGCGGGAGGACGTCGCGATCGTCCGGGTCGAGCAGCTCTACCCCTGGCCGATCGAGGAGATCAAGGCCGAGCTGGCCAAGTACCCCGACGCCACCGTCAAGTGGGTCCAGGACGAGCCGTTCAACCAGGGCCCGTGGCCGTCGTACGTGCTGAACGTGGTGCACGAGCTCGGCCGTCCGGTCCAGCCGATCACGCGTCCGTCGTCGTCGACCACCGCGGTGGGCACGGCGAAGCGCCACCAGGTCGAGAACGCAGAGCTCCTCGGCCGCGCGTTCTCCTGACGGCATGTACTTCACCGATCGCGGGCTCGAAGAGCTCGAGAAGCGCAGGGGTGACGAGGAAGTCACCCTTGCGTGGGTCGCTGACCGCATGCAGGAGTTCGTGGACACGTTCCCCGAGTTCGAGATCCCGATAGAGCGCTTCGCCACCTGGCTGGCGCGTCTCGACGATCCCGACGACTGACCGCTACTGCGCGAGGCTGAGCAGGATCGTGCGTTCGACACTCGCGGCGTGCCCGCGCGCGTCGGTCGCCTTCAACGTCACCGTTGCGGTGACTGCCTCTCCCCTGCCGAGCGCCCGACCGGCCGCCTTGCGTCCGGCCTCGGGCACCTCGAGCTGCAACGTCACCTTGCGCAGCGGAGCAAGCTCGACCGCCAGCGGCCTGAGGTGCACGGCGCGCGGTTGACGGACCCGGCGCGGCACGACCAGCTCGCCGGTCACCACGACGTCGCAGCGCAGGCCTGCCGGTCGCGCCTCCAGCTCGAGGAACTCCCCCAACACCTGGTTGCGGGCGACATCCACCCAGAGCCGCACGTCGCGCAGCGTGCTGCCACCGACCTCGTCGCCCTGGAGCCCGGCGCTGATCGCGGCTCCGATCATGCGGCGGGCGACACCCTTGCTCTTGCGCGCCATGGGCTCAACGTAGCGCCGAGAACGCCGCCACCAACGAAAATCACCCCCGACTCGCGTCGGGGGTGATTTCTGCTGGTGGGGCTGGCGGAGGTCAGTCCTCGTCGTCCGAGCCATCCTCCACGCCTTGGTCCTTGCGGGCGTTCTTCGCAGCCTCGCGGATCTCGAAGAGGTCGGTGGCGAAACCGCCAACGGCCTTGACCACGTCGCCGACGGCGCCGATCACCACGTTGGAGACCTGGCCGACAGCATGGGTGGCGGCCTCCACCGAGTCCTGGATCTGGTCCTTGCGGATCTCGGACTTGCTCAACTTCTCGGTCATGGAATCCAGTGTCCTGTCCTGAGAGTGATCGGGCAACGTGAGGCCAGTCTCAAGCCACGGGCTCAGGCGTGCTCGATGACGGCACGGTCGAGGCTGGCGCGGAAGGCAGGCACCTCGGCGTACAGGCGCTCGACGGCCTCGCGGGTGAAGTGCAGGACCTCGAGGGGCGTGGCGGCGACGACCGTTGCGGTGCGCAGGCGGCGGCGGACGATCGCGACCTCACCGACGACGTCGCCAGCGGTGAGGTGCCCGACGACCTCCTTGCCACGGCGTACGTCGAGGTCCCCGGCGAGGACGACGTAGGCCTTGTCGGCGCCCGTCTTCTCCCAGATCAGCGACCAGCCCTGCGGCACCGTCACGATGCTTCCGGCCTCGGCGATCGTGCGTAGCTCGGTCTCGCTGGCGTCGCAGAACGTGTTCAGGCGAGCGAGGCTCTGGACCACCTGGTCCGGGCTCATGCCGCCACCGCCTGCTGTGCCACCGAGGTGGCGGCGACGTCGGCCTTCTTGGTGCGGTTCGGGAAGCTGAGGCGGAAGATCTTGCCGTAGACCGTGGCCAGCTGCTTGAAGAGCGAGCCCTGGTTGTACTGCAGGCCGTAGCGGTTGCAGACCTCGCGGACCTCGACTGCCATCTCCGGGTACCGGCGGGCCGGGACGTCCGGGAACAGGTGGTGCTCGATCTGGTGCGACAGGTTGCCGCTCATCACGTGGAAGAGCTTGCCGCCGGTGATGTTGGCCGAGCCGAGCAGCTGGCGGTAGTACCAGTGGCCGCGGGACTCGTCCTCGCACTCCTCGATGGAGAACGACGCGACGCCGGCCGGGAAGTGGCCGCAGAAGATGATGCTGAAGGTCCAGACGTTGCGGATCAGGTTGGCGATCGCGTTGCCGGCCAGCGTGGTCAGGAAGAACGGGCCGGTCAGCAGCGGGAACACGACGTAGTCCTTGAGGACCTGCTTGCTGACCTTCTTGCGGATCTTGCGCCAGACCGGGGCGTTCTCGCCGCGGAACATGCTGCGACGACCGGCGAAGACCTCTTCGGCCTCCAGGTCGTGCGCCATGACGCCCCACTCGAAGAAGACCATCAGCAGGAACGCGTAGATCGTGTTGCCGAGGTAGTACGGGTGCCACTTCTGGTCCGGGTCCATGCGCAGGATGCCGTAGCCCACGTCGCGGTCCTTGCCCACGATGTTGGTGTACGTGTGGTGCACGTAGTTGTGGCCGTGCTTCCAGTTCTCGGCCGGGGCCATCGTGTCCCAGTCGAAGACGCGGGAGTTCAGACCGGGGTCGCCCATCCAGTCGTACTGGCCGTGCATGACGTTGTGCCCGATCTCCATGTTGTCGAGGATCTTGGAGACGCCGAGCGAGGCGACGGCGGCGGGCCACAGCGGCGGGACGTAGAAGCCCACACGGCCCGCGACCTCGAGGCCGCGCTGCCACTTCACGATCTTGCGGATGTACGCCGCGTCCTCGTCGCCGAGCTTGGCGACGGTCCGCTGGCGGATCGCGTCCATCTCGGCACCGAAGGCGTCGAGCTGCTCGGGCGTGAGCGGGATCTTGCTGGCGTTGTGGCCCTTGGCGGGCTTGACCGGAGTCGTCTCGGGTGCGTCCAGGGTGACAGTCATGTCAGTTCCTTTCAGAGTTCCACGGAGCAGTCGCCCTCAGGCGTGCTCACACAGATGCGGATTTGTTCGTCGGGGAGGGAGGAGGTCTCACCGGTCAGCACGTTGCGGACGGTGCCCTCCTTCTTGATCGCGACACAGCCGAAGCAGATGCCCATGCGGCAGCCGAAGGCAGGGGCCAGACCCGCGGCCTCGGCCTGCTCGAGGATGTTGTCGCCAGAGTTCTCGGCAGCGACGCCGGACTTCGCGAAGCTGACCTCGCCACCGGCAACTCCGCTGAACGTCGGCGGCTTGAAGTACTCGACCCGGAGCTTGTCCGAGCCCTCGTACGCCGGGGTGACGGCGTTGACGAGACCGGCCGGGCCACAGAGCCAGGTGTCCACGTCGCGGAAGCCGGGAACGATGCGCTCCAGCTCCATCGGGGAGAAGTTGCGACCGCCGGCCTCGGGGTAGACCAGGTGCAGGTCGATGCCGTAGCCCTGCTGGGAGATCTCGGCGAGCTCGTCCTTGAAGATCTGGTGGTCCTCGGACTGGGCGTAGTGCAGGAAGGTGATCCGGCCGCGGTGCGTGCGGCGCTGCAGGCTGCGCAGCATCGACATGGCGGGGGTGATGCCGGAGCCACCGGTGATGAAGAGGATGTGGTCGGGCACGTGGTCCGGCAGGACGAAGTCGCCCTCGGCCTGCGAGAGGTGGACGATCGTGCCCCGCTTGGCGTGCTCGACCAGGTGCTGGGAGACCTGGCCGTCGGGGTTGGCCCGCATGGTGACCGTGAACCGGTCGCCCGGCTTGGAGTCGGGGCTCGAGACGGTGAAGCAGCGCGTGGTGCGGCGACCACCCGGCAGCTCGACGCCCAGCTGGACGTACTGACCGGCGCGGTGGCCGCGCCAGGTGCTGGTGGGCTGGAACGTGAGCGTGGCGACGCGGGCGGCACCCGGGACGTCGACCTCAAGGTCGATGTCCACCAGGCGGGCGCGGACCTCGTTGGCGGCCCACATGGGGTTCACCAGCTCGAGGTAGCGGTCGACGCCGTGCGGGGAGGTCAGGGCAGAGACGGCTCGGGACCGGAGGATGGTCGTTGCGAGGCTCATTGCCCCTCCTTTCGATTCGGTGAACGGCCGTTCTCTCGGTGAACGATCGTGCACTGAAACTATGACCGGCCGCGTGAGGGCCGGTCAACCGGATCCGCCGTGACCCTGACCACTTCAGTGAACAAGTGTTCACTCTGGGTACACTGGGTGCCATGTCGAGCCCAGGGGTGTCCCGCACCGAGCAGAAGGAGCGCACCCGTCGTGCGATCCTCGATGCGGCGCTCTCGCTCGCCGAGGAGGGCGGACTGGCCGCGATCTCACTGCGCCAGATCGCCAAGGAGATCGGCATCGTGCCGACCGCCTTCTACCGGCACTTCGCCGGCATCGAGGAGCTGGGCCTGACCCTGGTCGAGGAGTCCTTCGACGCGCTCCGCGCGATGCTGCGCGACGCGCGTGAGGTCCGCGGTCCGATCGCCGATGACCGGGAGCTCTTCCTGGCCGTCGTCGACAGGTCGCTCGAGGCCCTCGTGACACACGCGCGCCACAGCGACCGGCACCTGCGCTTCATCTCGCGCGAGCGCATCGCCGGCCCGACGGTCATCCGCGACGCGGTCCGTCACCAGCTCCAGCTCGTCGAGAGCGAGCTGGCCGCTGACATCGGCCGGGTGCCCGGCGTGACCCGCTGGTCATCGGAGGACCTGCTCGTCCTGGCGGACCTGATCGTCAACGCGATGCTCGCGCAGGCCGAGGAGCTCGCCCGCGCAGGCGGACGCACCGACGAGGTGCGCCAGATCGCGGCGAGGGCCCGTCGCCAGCTCCACATGGTGCTGATCGGCGCGCTGCGCTGGGACTCCTCCCGCTGAGCGTCATTCCCATCACCTTTGATGGACTTTGCCCGAAACCGACCCCACCCTGAGGACCATGCCTTCCATGACGACGCCCACCGAGGTTGCCGCGACGACAGACGTCGTTCCCTCGGGCGCCTCCAGCGCTGCTCTCGTCCCCGTTTCCGCGGCGCCGAGCCGGCTGACCACGATTGCCGCGGCCGCGCGCAACGCATGGGCCATCTCGCCGTTCGGCGAGGGCATCGAGAAGTACGACGGCCTCCCCGCGGAGGTCCTGCACGACGAGCCGCACCGCCAGCTGCGCCGCTACCTGCGCAGCACCCCGGCCACCACGGCCCGGCCGGTGCTCCTGGTCCCGCCACTGGCCGTCGCCACCAACTGCTACGACCTGCGTCCGGGCCAGAGCCTCGCCGAGCACCTGCTCGAGCAGGGCCACGAGACCTACGTGGTCGACTACGGCGACATCACCTTCGCTGACCGCAACATGGGCTTCGAGGACTGGATCGACGACATCCTCCCGACCGCGATCGCGCGCGTCTCCGCGCTGCACGACGGAGCGCCGGTGGACGTCGTCGCGTGGTCACTCGGTGGCACGGTCAGCCTGCTCACCGCAGCGGCCCACCCGACGCTGCCGATCGCCTCGATCACCGCCTTCGGCACGCCGATCGACTACCGCCTCATCCCCGCAGTGCAGCTGCTGCGCTACGCCGACCGCGTGCTCGGCAGCACCCTGATGACCGCTGGCACCGCGCTCATGGGCGGCGTGCCGCGCCACCTCACCCGAGCCAGCTTCCGGGCGATGGCACCGGTTCGCGAGATCACGAAGCCGTGGTTCCTCGCGCGCAACATCCTCGACACCGAGGTGCTCGCCCGCACGGAGGCGATCGACCAGTTCATCGCCAGCATGCCGGGCTACCCGGGCCGCTTCTACAACCAGCTGCACACCCGGCTGGTCACCAAGAACGAGCTCTTCAGCGGCGTCATCAACCTGACCCGCTCCCGCGCCGTACGCCTCTCCGCGATCCGCACCCGCGTCCTGTTCGTCGGCAGCCGCACCGACGCGATCGCCAACGGCCCTGCGGTCGAGGCCGGCACCCGCTCGGTCCCCGGCGCCCGGTACGCCGCGGCTGACGGCCTCTCGCACCTCGGCCTCGTCGCCGGCGTCGATGCTCGCGACCGGGCCTGGAAGCACCTCGACGCGTTCCTCGCGGAGGTCTGAGCCGCCCAGGTTCAGCGCAGGTCGAGGCGCATGATCACGCGGGGAAAGCCGCCGGAGACCGCGTCGGTGTCCGCCGCCTTGGTGAACCCGGCAGCCTCGAAGAGTCGCCGGGTGCCGACGTAGGCCATGGTCAGGTCGACCTTCTCCCCCGCGTTGTCGGTCGGATAGCCCTCGACCACCGGAGCGCCATGGGATCGCGCATAGGAAACCGCGCCTTCCAGCAGGGCATGCGAGATCCCCTGACCGCGATGTCCCGGGCGGACCCGGATGCACCAGATCGACCAGACCGGAAGGTCGTCGACGTGCGGGATCTTGCGTGAGCGCGCGAACGGCAGCTCCGAGCGTGGCGCGACAGCGGCCCAGCCGACTACTTCCCCGTCCGCATAGGCGAGGACACCCGGAGACACGTCACGGCCGCAGAGGTCGCGGACGAACTCGCCTCGCTCGGGTCCGGCCATCGACCGGTTGCGCTTCGCGTCAATGCGGTGGCTCAGGCACCAGCAGACCGACGACGTCGGGTTCTTCGGACCCAGCATCGTCGCCACGTCGTCGAACCGGTCAGCAGTGGCGGGCAGCACCTCGATGCTCATCCCGCCACGCTAGCGCCGAGGACCGACAGTCAGGAGTAGCGGTGGCTCTTCGCTGCATGCCCGGCCTCGCGCGTGCAGCGGCGACCGTTCATGGACTGGTGCCCACAGTTGCCGGCCTCAGTCGGCTCCGCAGCGTCAGCCGGCTCGGGAGCATCAGTCACGGCGGCGTCCTTTGCCGCAGCCGGCGCCACCGGGGCGACCGGGGCCTTTCGCGGCGCTGCGGGCTTGGCCGCCTTCTGGGCTGCCTCGAAGCGGGCTTCGCGCATCGCGCGCAGGTTGTCCATCTTGCTCATCGTCGGATCACTCCGTGACTCTATGCCCCGCCACCGACAGTCCCGACCAGCGCGGACGCCTTCTTGCGGATCAGACTGCGATCAGTGGTGCGCGGGTGCGCCCTCCGGCGAGTCGATGCGGGCCGGCAGGAACAGCGAGCAGACGATCACGGCGACGCCGAAGACCGCACCGGCCACGAACGCCCACTGCAGACCGCCTACGAAGGCCTCAGCCTTGTCGGCACCGGCCTCCGCCAACGAGGCCGACCGGTTCTTCATGATGACGACGAGCAGGGCCGTGCCGACCGCGCCGGCGACCTGCTGCAGCGTGCCCAGGATGGAGCTTCCGTGGGAGTACAGGTGCGGCGGCAGCGCACCGAGCCCGATGGTGAACACGGGCGTGAAGATCGCCGCCAGGCAGGCCATGAGCACGACGTGGGTGACCACGATCTGCCAGTACGGCGTGTCCACCTGGATGCGGCTCAGGACAGCCAGCGCCGCGACCATGCCGATGGATCCGGGGATCACCAGCGGGCGCGAACCGAAGCGGTCGTAGAGCTTGCCGACCTGAGGCCCGAGCAGCCCCATCGCCAGGCCGCCGGGCATCACCATGAAGCCGGTCTGCAACGCGCTCAGGCCACGGACGTCCTCGCTCTGCAGGTAGAGCGGCAGCAGGATCATCGAGCCGAGGAAGGCCATGAACGCAGCGGCCATGAGCAGCAGGGAGACGGCGTACGTGCGGTGGGTCAGTGCGCGCAGGTCGAGGAGCGGTGCTCCGGTGCGCTGCAGGACCAGCTGGTAGACCGCGAAGGCCGCCACGAGAGCGATGCCGACGAGGGTGAACGCCAGCGGTGAGACCCAGCTTCCGGTGCCGAACTTGCTCAGCCCGAAGACCAGGCTGCTGAAGCCCAGGGCGGCGAGAGCAACGCTGATCCAGCTGACCGGGCTCTTCTTCGGCTCTCCGACGTTGGGGATCGAGCGGAAGCCGAGCACACCGACCACGACCGCGATCGGCAGGACGGCGAAGAAGATCAGGCGCCACGAGCCGAACGAGAGCAGGACGCCGGACACGGCCGGGCCCAGGGCCGGGGCGACCGAGATCGCCAGCGTCACGTTGCCCATGACGCGGCCGCGGTCACGCTCGGCCACAACAGTCATCAGGGTGGTCATCAGCAGCGGCATCATGACCGCGGTGCCCGCGGCCTGGATGACGCGCCCACCGAGCAGGACGCCGTACGTCGGGGCGAGGGCGCCGATCAGCGTGCCGATGCTGAAGGTGATCATCGCGACGGCGTACGCAGAGCGGGTGCTGACTCGCTGCAGGAACCAGCCAGTCACGGGGATGACGGCCGCCATCGTGAGCATGAAGACGGTGGAGATCCACTGTCCGGCGCGCTCGTCGATACCGAAGTCGGCCATCAGACGCGGCACCGCGTTGATCATGATCGTCTCGTTGAGGATCACCACGAACGTGGCGAGGACCAGCAGCTTGACCACGAGCGGCGTGCGGCCGGCTGTCGCAGCTTCGGACTCGGCGCCCAGCGCGGGATCGGGCAGCGCCGACTCAGGGAGGGCGAGGTCGTCTGTGTCGAGGGGCGCAGTCATGGCCAGGCCTTTCAGAAGGAATACGGGTGGCCGGGTGGCCGCCGTTCGTCTACTCCACGAACGGGCCTGGCCCGATCCGACAGGTGCGCGGAAAAAAGGCGCGCGTGTCGATACTGAGGCCCCAACACGTGCACGCGCCAACGAATTCCCGGCGGCCACACGTAATCTGGCACCCATGGCTGACCGGGACCGCGACGACGAGGGCCGCGCTCGGCAGGCACGCCCCCGCGATGCGCTCGGGCGGCCACTCCCCTACGGGAGCACGAGCGGTGTCGAGCCGGTCTCCGAGGAGCCGTTGCCACCGGCCGAGACCCTCGACCGGGCACGCGAGCTGCTCGCTGAAGGTCGGCCGTTCTCCGCACACGAAGTTCTGGAGGCCCGCTGGAAGGCCAGCCCTGACAGTGAACGCTCGCTGTGGCAGGGGCTCGCCCAGCTCTGCGTCGGGCTGACCCACGCGGCCCGCGGCAACCAGACCGGTGCGGCCCGACTCGTCGAGCGCGGCGCCGGCCGCCTCGCGGAGTACGCCGCGACCGACGGCCCTGCCTACGGCCTGGACCTCGCCGAGGTGGTCAGCTGTGCGCGCAACCGCGTCAGCGCGGACCCGGGCGGACGCTGACCTCGGGCACGACCGCGTCGCGCGGCAGGTCGAGCACGTGGAGGATCGTCGAGGCCACGGTCGACGCCTGGATCCACTTCCCCGCCTCGTAGTCCGCGGACTCCTGCTCGTGGACCTTCTCCTGCATCGGGGTGGCGGTCCGGCCCGGGAAGACGCTCGTGACTCGCACCCCGTGGGCAGCCTCCTCCGCACGCAGCGAGTCGGCGAACGCGCGCAGACCGAACTTCGAGGCCGCGTAGGCACCCCAGCCCGCGTGTGCGGTGAGCCCCGCTCCTGAGTTCACGAGCAGCACCAGGCCGTGAGCGGCGCGGAGCGCAGGCAGGCAGGCGCGGGTGAGCACCATCGGGGCAACGAGGTTCACGTCGAGCTGCGAGCGGATCTGCTCGTAGGGCAGGTCCGCGACCGGGCTGAGGTCGACCACGCCCGCGATGTGGAGGACCGAGTCGAGCCGGGGCGGCAGGTTGGCGTCGGCCAGTGCGTGCTCGAGGTGCCCGGGATCGGCCAGGTCCGCGACGACGACGCGTGCTCCGTCGTACTGCTGCCGGAGCTCGTGGGCCCGCGGCTGCGAGCGCGCGAGAAGCACCAGCTCGTCGCCGCGCTCGTGGAGTGCGGTGGCCACGGCTGCGCCGATGCCGGAGCCGGCACCGGTGACGAGGTGAACCTGGTGAGTGGTCATCAGCGGGTCAGGATGATCTTGCCGAAGACGTCGCCGGAGGCCACTGCCGCCAGACCCTCGCGGGCATCGGTCATGGGGATCTCGCGGTCGATCAGCGGACGCTTGCCGGTTGCGTCGAGCATCTGAGTGAGCGCCGCGAGCTCGCCACGCGTGCCCATGGTGGAGCCGATCACCTGCAGCTGCAGGAAGAAGATGTGCGGCAGCATCGCGTTGTCGAGGTTCGGGCCCGAGGTGTTGCCCGAGGTGACCAGTTTGCCGCCGGGGCGCAGCGAACGGATCGAGTGCTCCCACGTCGCGCGGCCGATCGTCTCCATCACGGCATCGACCTTGAACGGCAGCCGCTCGTTGGACCCGAAGACCTCGTGGGCACCGATCTCGAGCGCCCGCTTGCCCTTCTCCTCGTCGCGGCTGGTGGCGTAGACCTTCAGGCCGCCGGCGCGCGCAAGCACGATGAGCGCGGTCGCGACGCCACCACCGGCACCCTGCACCAGCACCGAGTCGCCGGCCTTGAGGCCGCCCTGGGTGAAGAGCATCCGGTACGCCGTGAGCCACGCCGTCGGCAGGCACGCTGCCTCGGCGAAGCTCATCGACGCCGGCTTCGCGATCACGTTGCGCTTCGGGACGATGACCTTGTCCGCGAAGGTGCCCTGGTGCAGCTCGGAGAGCAGCGAGCGCTTCGGGTCGAGCGTCTCGTCGCCGATCCAGTCGGGCGAGGAGATCACGGCGTGGACGAGGACCTCGTTGCCGTCCTCGTCGTAGCCGGCTGCGTCGCAGCCGAGGATCATCGGCAGCCGGTCGGCCTTGAGGCCCACGCCCTTGAGCGACCAGACGTCGTGGTGGTTGATCGAGGCGGCCTTGACGGTGACGGTGGTCCAGCCGTCGGGGGCCACCGGATCGGGGCGCTCCCCGACCACGAGGCCGGACAGTGGATCTTCGGTCGAGAAGGACTCGGCGTACACGGCGAACATAAGGGCAACGCTATCGGGACGTCATACGGTCGGCGCCACAGAGGCCACCATTCGTAGGACGTCCGGCGGCGCTCAGGCGCGGGCGACGCCGTCGCGACGCGCGGCCGCGGAGACGGCAGCGGAGACCGCAGGACCCACGCGCGGGTCGAACGGACCGGGGATGACCATGTCCTCGGACAGCGCGTCGCCCACGAGCTCGGCAAGGGCGTCGGCTGCGGCGAGCTTCATGCCCTCCGTGATCGCGGTGGCCCGGACGTCGAAGGCACCGCGGAAGATGCCAGGGAAGGCCAGCACGTTGTTGATCTGGTTCGGGAAGTCGGAGCGCCCGGTGGCGACGACGCGGGCGTACTTGTGCGCCAGGTCGGGGTGGACCTCAGGGTCGGGGTTGGCCATGGCGAAGATGATCGCGTCGGCGGCCATGCTGGCCACGATCTCCTCGGGCACGGTGCCGCCGGAGACGCCGAGGTAGACGTCAGCGCCGTTCATCGCGTCGGCGAGCGTGCCCTTGCGGCCGTTGCGGTCGGCGGTGAGCGCGGCGAGCTCGCGCTTGACCGGAGTGAGGTCGGAGCGGTCGGAGCTCACCACACCACGGCGGTCGATGACCGCGATGTCGGTGATGCCCGCACCCAGCAGGATCTTCGCGATGGCCACACCGGCAGCGCCAGCACCCGAGATGACGACCCGGGTGGCGCCGGGCTCGCGCCCGGTGACCTTCAGGGCGTTCTTGAGGGCGGCCAGAGCGACCACGGCGGTGCCGTGCTGGTCGTCATGGAAGACAGGGATGTTGAGGCGCTCCTTGAGCCGCGCCTCGATCTCGAAGCAGCGCGGCGCGGAGATGTCCTCGAGGTTGATGCCGCCGAAGCTGGGCGCCAGGCGCACGACGGTCTCGACGATCTCGTCGGCGTCGGTGGTGTCCAGGCAGATCGGGATGGCGTCCACGCCACCGAACTGCTTGAACAGGACCGCCTTGCCCTCCATCACGGGCATGGCTGCGGCCGGGCCGATGTCACCGAGTCCGAGCACCGCGGTGCCGTCGGTGACGACCGCGACGGTGTTGGGGACCCAGGTGTAGTACTGCGTCATCTCGGGGTCAGCGGCGATCGCTTCGCACACGCGGGCAACGCCCGGGGTGTAGGCGAGCGACAGCTCCTCGGCACCGGCCAGCTCGACCGAGGAGCGGATCTCCATCTTGCCGCCGAGGTGAAGGTCGAATACCGGGTCGCCAGCGAGCGGGTGCACCGCGGGAAGGTCGGTGGACTCGAGCTCGTTCATCTGGGCCATTTCGGCAAGACTTTCCACGGGAATCGTAAGTTTCGGATGGGTCCGGCTCAACGCGAATGGTGTGTCGCGGAGCCGGTCGACCGGGGGTTCTCCCTCACGGCCATCCTTTCACACCGGTGGCGCCACGGACGAGGCCGGACTGGGAATGTGACGTATCCGGCACCTGCGGACCAGCCTGCGGGCGACGGCGAGCACGTCCTCCGCAGGTACGACGCCCCGATGGCGCGAGTCCACTCCCTCGCCCGGGTTGTCGCTCAACAGCCACCAGCCCGGGGCGCCGGTGCGCGTCGTACGCCGTTCGGCGGCACGCTTGACGGCGAGGGTGCCGTCGGGGAACCGCGCCACCACCACGTCGCCGATCTGCGGCGACGCACCCCAGCGCACCAGGAGGCGGTCACCATCGCGCAGACCCTGCTCCATGGAGCGTCCGCGGACGATGGCCCAGCCCCAGCGGCGCCTCACCCTCGAGCCCACCCCCGAGCCCACCCCCGAGTCCACCCCCGGGTGCCCCTCGCGCTCGCTGTGCATGGGGGTAGTCTCGCAGTCGCACCTATGCCCCCAACTTTTGATCCGAACTGACAGGAGACGCCGAGCATGCTTGAGCGACTGTTCGCCCCCACCGTCGAGGTCCAGGCCCACTGCGACCTGCCCTGTGGTGTCTACGACCCCGCCCAGGCCCGCATCGAGGCCGAGTCGATCAAGGCGCTCATCGCCAAGGTCGCCGACTCCGATGACCCGGACTTCCGCACCCGCGCGATCCTCATCAAGGAGCAGCGCTCCACGCTGGTCAAGGAGCACCTGTGGGTGCTGTGGACCGACTACTTCAAGCCCCCGCACTTCGAGAAGTACCCCAACCTGCACACCCTGATCAACGAGGCCACCAAGCTGGCCGGCGCGGGTGGCACCAAGGGCACCCTCGACGCGGGCGTCGCTGACGAGCTGCTCGCCAAGATCGACGAGATCGCGGCCATCTTCTGGGAGACCAAGAAGGCCTGACGTTCTTCTCTGCAGGGCCCGGTCCGCTTCGGCGGACCGGGCCCTGTTGCATCTCCCCCGGGTCACTCAGCGCTGATCCGCTGCCTGTGGAGAGCAGGTGGCGCGGTCGGCGGCGGGAGCGTTCGATGGAGCCATGGCCGATCCGACCTCCCGCGACGAGCTGCTGGACCAGCACCTGCCGCTCGTGCAGCGCTGCGCGTGGCGGTTCCGGGACCGCGGTGAGCCACTCGAGGACCTGGTCCAGGTCGGCACGATCGGGCTGATCCACGCCATCGACCGGTACGACGCAGAGCGGGGAGTCCCGTTCGTGGGCTACGCGATTCCCACGATCGTCGGCGAGATGCGCCGCCACCTGCGCGACCGGGCGAGCACCGTCCGTCTCCCCCGTGACGTCCACGAGCTGCGTCCCAGGGCGCTTGCGGCGGCCGCGGCGCTCGCCCAGGAGTTCGGGCGCACACCACGCGTCGACGAGGTCGCCGAGCGGCTGGCTGCGCCGCGGCGGCGAGTGGCCACCGCACTCGATCCCCAGTCCACCGTGCCGATCGACGAGGGGGTCGACGGGGAAGTCACTGATGGGGGCTTCGAGGACGTCGAGCTCCGCACCGACCTGCACGCACATCTGGCCGTGATGCCACCGACCGAGCGCACGGTGCTGGTCCTCCGGTTCTTGCAGGAGCTGACCCAGGAGCAGGTCGCGACCGAGCTCGGGATCAGCCAGATGCAGGTGTCTCGGGTGCAGGCGCGAGCGCTGGCGCGACTACGGCACCGCCTGAGCCGCACCTGACGCGGAGTCAGGCCTCGTCGGCGAGGTGCTCGAGGCTCCGCGGGTGGAAGATGCCGACCAGGACGGTCAGTGCGAGGGCAGCGAGCACCCAGGCCACCGCCTTGTCGCCGCTGCCCGCCCCTCCCTGCACGAAGCTCCAGGCGAGGCCGAGCTGGATCAGCTGGGCGAGCACGATCGGGCTGCGGGCCCACGAGTGTCCGAGGACCAGGGCCCGGGCGCAGAGAGCCAGGCCGACCGCGCAGAGCAGGAAGAACGCGATCGTGGTCAGGTTCATGGCCACTCGATCGCCCGAGAAGTTCACTATCTGGACAATCGACAAGACCACGAGGACCACCGCCTGCAGGGCAGTGAAGGCCGCAGCGACACGCAGCGGAGCGGGAATCACAGATGAGGCGGGCACGTTGCCAATCTATCTGTGATCAAAGTGACGGTTGTCAGGGGTTGTCCTATGCCTCAACTCTTGCGAACCTTGCTGATGCGCTCGTGAACTCGTTCACAACGCCACTTACTTTCGCGACGGCTCTCAAAGACCCGGACGCGTGAACTGACGATAGAGGGAGTTCCCCAGCCGTGGATTGGCGCCATCGCTCTGCATGCCTCGACGAGGATCCGGAGCTGTTCTTCCCGATCGGCAACACCGGTCCGGCCATCCTCCAGATCGAGGAGGCCAAGCAGGTGTGCCGTCGCTGCGACGTGCGCGAGCAGTGTCTCGCGTGGGCGTTGGAGGCGGGACAGGACCACGGCGTCTGGGGAGGACTCAGCGAGGACGAGCGTCGTGCGCTGAAGCGCCGCAACGCCCGGGCCCGCGTCCGCACCGCCTGACCGACCCCTGCACCGGGCCGGCATCGAGCGACCTCACGACACCGGCACGTCGATCTCGACCCGCGTTCCGCCGGTGAGCGGAGCATGCGCCGGCCCCAGTGAGAGCTGACCGTCGAGCTCCGACTCGACCAGGGTGCGCACGATCGACAGCCCCAGGCTGCTCGATGCGTCCAGGTCGAACCCTTCGGGCAGCCCTGCGCCATCGTCCTCGACGGTGACGTGGAGCCGTCCGACGAGTCGGCGCGCCTCGACGCGGATGCGGCCACCGTTCCCCACGGAGTAGGCGTGCTCGACGGCGTTCTGGAGGACCTCGGTGAGCACCATCGCCAGCGGAGTCGCGACCTCGGAGACGAGGACGCCGAAGCTGCCCTCGCGGCGTACCTCGACGGCGTCGCCGAGCCCGCCGACATCGGTGACCATGCGACCCAGCCGGTCAGCGATCTCGTCGAACGGGACGTGCTCCTCGACTGCCTGGCTGAGCGTTTCGTGGACGATGGCGATCGACCCGACCCGGCGTACGGCCTCCTCAAGCGCGGCCCGCGCATCCGGGTTGTCCATGCGCCGCGCCTGGAGGCGGAGCAGCGCAGCCACTGTCTGCAGGTTGTTCTTCACCCGGTGGTGGATCTCCCGGATGGTGGCGTCCTTGGTGACCAGCTCGCGGTCACGCCGGCGCAGGTCGGTCACGTCGCGGAGCAGGATCAGGCCACCGACCAGCTCCCCCATCGGGCGCAGCGGCAGCGAGCGCAGGATCAGCGCGACACCGTCCGAGGCGAACTCCGTGTCGCGCGCGACCTGCCCACCGAGCACGGCGCTGATCGTCTCCTCGTCGGGCCGGTTGCGCGGCGGCACCAGCTGCCGGGTCAGCTCCACGAGCTGGTTGCCGACCAGGTCACCGGTGAGGCCGAGCCGGCGGTAGACCGACAGGGCGTTCGGCGAGGCGTAGACGACCCTCCCGGCGGCGTCGAGGCGGATGAAGCCGTCACCGACCCTCGGGGTGTCGGCGTGATCGCTGCGCTGACCCGGGACCGGAAACAGCCCGTGCGTGATCATTCGGGTCAGGTCGCTGGCGGCCTGGATGTAGCTGAGCTCGAGGAGGCTGGGTGTGCGCACGCCGAGCAAGTTCGTGTTGCGGGCGACGACGGCCAGCACACGCTCACCGCGGCGCACAGGGATGGTCTCCACCCGCACGGGCACGTCGTAGACCCACTCCGGGTCCCCCTCGCGCACGACGCGGCCCTGGCTGAACGCCATGTCCAGCATGGCGCGGCGACCGATGGGGATGAACGTGCCGGCGACGTCGTCGAGAAGGGCGGTCGGGCCGGTGGTGGGGCGCTGCTGCGCGCCGGCCCAGAAACCGCGTCCCTCCCGGTCCGGGAGCCACAGCACGAGGTCCGCGAACGACAGGTCGGCGATGATCTGCCAGTCCGCAACGAGGAGATGGAGCCAGGCGAGCTCGTCGGCATCCAGATCCGTGTGTGCACTGGCGATCTCGTCCAGGGTCGGCATGGCCCGACAGTAGTGGAATCCAATTGGGAACCTCACCCACTCCACTGGCACGATTGAGGCATGACGCCCATGCCGACGGATCGACCGCTCGACGACGTCACCGCCGAACTCACCGCCCTCCTCGGAAGCATCGACCCGCTCGAGCGCACCGACCAGGCCTACGGCGAGCTGGCACGCTGGATCCGCACCGGCGTCTACGACGAGCTCCTGGCCGGTCTGGGCGACGGGATGTCCGCCGGACTCGAGGTCGGACTCGGCGAAACCGGGACCGACACGGTCTTCCGGCGCAGCTGGTCGGCCCGTCTCATGGCGGACTGCGTGGCCCGCGAGAACGCCATCCGCGTGCTGCCGGCCCGCCAGCTGCTCGTGTGGGGCGACCGGGTGGCCACCTGGTTCGTTCGCGAGGGCGACCTGCGCGGCCACGTCGAGGGCAAGGGGCCCGCGCTCGCGCTGTCCCACGGCGCCGACGCGATCGCCGAGCTCGCCGTCTCGCAGCACTTCGGACTGCCCGAGCTGACCGTCCTGCTCGACGTCCTCGCCGACCGCACGCTGCTCCCGACCGGCACCCGCCTGGTTTCCGGCGAGCCGGACCGGCTGGCACGCGCGACGATCGCCATCCTGGGACGCGACATCGTGCCGATGAGCATCCTCGAGCCGTGGGTGGCGCGTCTCGCCAACGGCGCCATCGCGATCGACCCCGCAGGACAGGCGGCCTGCCGGTCGTTCAACACCCAGAACTACCTGCGCGCGCTGCACCTGCAGGTCACGCTGGGCACTCCGGGGTCAGGGCGCCCCGGCGTCCGCAGTGATCTGCTGCTGGTGCTCGTCGAGGCGCTCCGCGAGACCAACCGCGAGCTGCGCGCGTCCTGAAATGCGACGAACCCCCGGCAGATTGCTGGGGGTTCGGGCGCTGGCCTGAAAATCAGGCGTTGGGGCGCTTGCCGTGGTTCGCGCCCTTCTTCTTGCGAGCGCGGCGCTTACGACCGGTCTTGCCCATGGTCATCCTCCTGGATCGACGAACGGCTCATCCTCCCAAAAGAGGACGACATTGGCGAATCGGGTCCGCTCAGACTTCCGTGATCTTGATGTGGACCTCGCGCAGCTGCACGAGAACCCGCGCGCGCAGGCCCTCGGGAGCCGACTCGTGGCACGAGCGCGCGACGACCTGCTTGACCGTGCGCTCGAGGTCGTACTTGCGCAGACAGGGACCACACTCGTCGAGGTGGTGCCGGACCGCGCTGCAGTCGGCCTCGTCGAGCTCGTTGTCGAGGAAGAAGACGATGCGCTCGAGGTAGTCGGCACAGTCACCCTTCGGGCTCTCGCCCGAATCGTTCTGGCCTGAATCGTTCTGGGGAGCAGTCACGAGACGACCTCCTCGCGGCTCACAGGGACACGGTCGTTCTCGCGGACGTAGTCCGAGAGCAGGTCGCGCAGCTGGCGGCGACCACGGTGAAGACGCGACATCACGGTGCCGATCGGAGTGTCCATGATCTCGGCGATCTCCTTGTACGGAAAGCCTTCGACGTCGGCGAGGTACACCGCGAGCCGGAACTCCTCGGGCAGTCGCTGGAGTGCGTCCTTCACCTGCGAGTCGGGCAGGTGCTCGAGCGCCTCGGTCTCGGCCGACTTGAGTCCGGCAGAGGTGTGCGACTCCGCACGCGCGAGCTGCCAGTCCTCGACGTCCTCGGACATCGACTGCTTCGGCTCGCGCTGCTTCTTGCGGTAGGAGTTGATGAAGGTGTTGGTGAGGATCCGGTACAGCCAGGCCTTGAGGTTCGTGCCGGGCTTGAACTGGTGGAAGGCCGCGAAGGCCTTCGCGAAGGTTTCCTGGACCAGGTCCTCGGCGTCGGTCGGGTTGCGGGTCATCCGCAGGGCCGCGCCATAGAGCTGGTCGAGGAAGGGCAGGGCGTCACGCTCGAAGCGCAGTGAGCGCTCGGCGTCTGTCTCGTTCTCAGGCACCACGTCAGTCATCGCTCCCCAGAATAGGTCAGCGGCAGTGGAGTCTGCGGCGGAGGCGAGTACGGCGGTCACGTCGATGCTCAACGGTGCCGGTGTCCGAATTCTTCCCGCGCCGCGCGTTGCCCGGTCATCAGGCCGGGCCGGTCAGTCCCGTCCGACCTCGCGCACGGTCCACTCGAGCACTGCCTCGACCAGCACCGAGAGCGCCTCGGCCTGACTCAGCGGGCCCGACTTGGGCACCTTGAACGCGTGGTCGGCCGCAGGGATCACCGCCATCTCGGTGCCGGAGGGGAACTCCTCCGGGCGGCCGAATGGATCTCGCTCCCCCTGCACCACGAGGGTCGCGACGCGCGTGTTGCGGAGCTCTCCGACGCGCGTCTTCTCCGGATGACCCGGCGGGTGCAGCGGAAAGGCAAGCGCCAGACACGCGCTGGCTCCGAGGTCGCGGGCGCAACGGGCGGCGGATCGCGCGCCAGCGGACCGGCCACCGACGATCAGAGGGGTGCGAGGACGGATCTGGTCCACGACGGCCCTCAGCCCGGTGTCGAGCGTGGCGGGCGCGCCCGCGAGCTTGCGCCCGGCAACACGCCAGGGCTGCTCGAGCAGGTGCACGCTGATGCCCTGACCGGGCAGGTGCTTCGCAAGTGCCTGCAGGTCCTGCGCCTCGATGCCACCGCCGGCTCCGTGGCTGAGCAACAGGGTGGCGATCGGGTGCCGCGACCGGTGCGACACCAGCCGTGCGTCACCGAGCGGTGTGGTCATCGTGCGGGTCTCGCTCACGATGTCATCCTGCCTGCACGGGCAGGGGTTTGATCAACTCAGGCCCGTTGTTCTGCACGTTGCCGACGGCGGTCGACACGGGATAGGCCTCGAGACGGCCGGGCATCGCGGGCTCGAGCAGGTCGAGCAGCTCACGTGGATCCGCCGCCGTCGGGTCCAGCCAGGCCGCGCGGTGCTCGGGCGAGACCACCAGTGGCATGCGGTCGTGGATGCGGCCGAGGTCATCGGTCGCATCGGTCGTGATCACCGTGCAGCTCCACCGGAAGAGATCCGGGTCGTCCTCCACCTTCGTCGGGTCCTTCCAGATCTCGTAGAGACCCGCCATCGCCAGCACTCCCCCGTCGGCCGGGTGGATGTAGAACGGCTGCTTCTTCGGCTTGCCGGCCCGCGTGAGCTCGGCCGTCTCGTACCACTCGTAGTAGCCGTCGGCGGGCAGGAGGCAGCGGCGTGCGGCGAAGGCGCGCTTGAAGGCGGGCTTGTCGGCGACCGTCTCCATGCGCGCGTTGATCAGCCTGCTGCCGATCGACGCCTCCTTGGCCCAGGACGGGACCAGACCCCACGTGAGCACCCGGAGCTGTCGCTCGACCGGCTCCTGCTTGGCGCGGGGTCGCTCGACGACGGCGTACACCTCCTTGGTCGGAGCGACGTTGAAGTCGGCCTCGAGAGGCGCAGCGATCCGGCTCGAGGTGACCTCGAACTCGTCGATCAGGTCCTCGGGCCGCCGGGACGACGCATATCGACCGCACATGCGACTCAGGCTAGCCGCGACCTCCCTCCCGTCGCGGCTAGCCTGAGTCACCCCCGAGATCTACGCCCGCGCCAACTCGTCGAGGAGGTGCGCGGCACCGACGTCGCTCCCGGGAAGGCCCTCGATCCAGACCCTGGTGGGGAACGACGTGGAGCTGAGGAGGGTGTGCAGCAGCGCCACCCTTCGGCCGAGCTGCTCATCGCGCTCGACCACGGCCACGACCCGGTTGGTGCCGAGCCGGCCGATCGTCTCGCTGCCATCAAAGACAGTCCGGGTGGACTGGCCGACACGAGCAAGACGGAGGGTCCGGGAGAATCCGTCATCCACGGTGCCGGCCCCGGGCCGATCGTAGGGAAGGTCCACCACGACCAGCGCATGCGTGCCGCGCACGTCGATGCCGGTGCGGGCCTGGGCCCGGTAGACATCTGCGATCCGGGCGCGCACGTGCGCCAGGCTGGCGAGCCCGGTCAGCGGGTCCTCGCAGGAGATCTGGTGGAGGTAGGCGAGCGTCGCCTCGCTCCAGGCCACGCTGACGGCGCGGACCGCGTCGTACGACGGGTCGGAGCCGGTCACGAGCCGGGTGGTGGCGCGGAGCCCGTCGAGGACCTCGTCGAGGGCGGCGCCGTCCTGGGCCATCCGGCGCCCGGCGACATCGCACGCCTCGAGCGAGCCCGACCCCGAGGCAAGGGCTTCCCCCACTGCCTCGAACTGTCGGGGCACGAGGGCCCTGACCTGCTCGGGCAGCTCACGCCCTGCCTCGGGTCGGTCCGCAGGATGATTGCGCGTCTTGGTCGCGAACAGTCCCACGGTTGCTCCCCTCGGTTTTGTCGTGCTCCACACGAAGACGGCGAGACCCGCCCCCGTCAAGCGGGCCTCGAACATGGATGAAACGGGCAAGGACTGGGGTCATGACGCGGGTTCTGGTGGGAATGTGCAGATATTTTTCCCAGCCTCCGGGACAGGTTCGGCGACTAGGATGGCGTCATCATTCAGACAGTCGATCGTTGAGGGCATGTGACCGACACTCTTCCCCGCCTCGAGGGACCGGGCGACGCCGAGCTCATCTCGGCCGTCCGTGGTGGAGACGTGTCCGCATACGGCCCGCTCTTCGAGCGCCACGTCGAGGCGGCCCGTCGCCTGGCCCGCCAGCTGGTCGGTGCCGCCGACGCTGACGACCTGGTCTCGGACGCCTTCGCCAAGGTGCTCCGCGTCCTGCAGAACGGCGGGGGCCCGGATGTCGCGTTCCGCGCCTACCTGCTGACCGCCGTCCGTCGGCTGCACGTCGACAAGATCCGCGCCAACTCCAAGCTGCACACCACCGACAACCTCGAGATGTTCGACCCGGGTGTGCCGTTCCGCGACACCGCGGTCGAAGGCTTCGAGAGCGCCGCGGCCGCCAAGGCGTTCGCTTCCCTGCCCGAGCGTTGGCAGGCCGTCCTGTGGCACACCGAGGTCGAGGGGCAGAAGCCCGCCGAGGTCGCCGAGATCCTCGGCATGACCCCCAACTCGGTCTCCGCGCTCGCCTACCGGGCCCGGGAAGGACTGCGTCAGGCGTTCCTGAACTCCCACGCCATGGACGTCGAGGACGACGCCTGCGGCTGGACGCACCAGCACCTCGGTGGCTACATCCGCGACGGCATCAGCAAGCGCGACGCCGGCAAGGTCGAGAAGCACATCGACGAGTGCCGCAAGTGCATGGCGATCTACCTCGAGCTGAGCGAGGTCAACAGCAACCTCGCCGGCATCCTCGCTCCCCTGCTGCTGGGCAGCGCGGGCATCGGCTACCTCGCCTCCGCGGGCGCAGCGACCAAGGGCGCGTTCCTGCTCTTCCTCGACCGGGCCAAGGACGCTGTCACCTCCAACGGCCCGGCCACCGCCGGCGTCGGCGTGGCCGCCGCCGGCGTCATCGCCGCGACCGCCGTCTTCGCACTCCAGGCCGGCGACCGGGCACCCGCAGGCCCGCCGGAGGCTGGCATCGCCCGTCCGGGAGCCACTGCTCCCGTGGCACCGCCGGCCGACACTCCGCCGGATGATGCACCGCCGACCGACTCCCCCGTGGTTCCTCCGGCCGACAGCCCGACAGTCGACAGCCCGACGGTCGCCCCGAGTGTCGCGCCGACAACGGCACCGACGACCGCGCCCACCACCGCTCCGACGACGGCGCCGACGACCGCTCCCACGACGACACCCACCTCCACCCCGACGGACGAGCCGGTCGGGTTCGACGCACCGCTCGTCGTCACGCCCTCGCCGGGCGCGGACGGCACCTCCACGATCGCCATCGCGGTCAGCGGCATCCCTGCCGGCGAGAGCGTCGAGGTCACCTGGTCCAGCGGGTCAGGCGCTCCGCGGCAGTCCTTCGCCCGCGCGGCGTCGGCTGCCGTGTCCGGTGTCGAGGTCACCTGCTCGGCCGCCGACTGCACCCTCACCTCGACCCGAAGCACCCTGACCCTCACCGCGACGGTCCTCGGAGACCAGCCGCAGCAGCTGAGGATCACCCTGGTCCCCTCCGCAGGCATCAACGACACCGACCGCAGCGACAACTCCCGCACCGTGACGCTCCAGCCCGCAGCCGCCGAGCCCACGCCGTACGACGTGTCGGTGACCGCCAGCGAGAACGGCAACTCGGGCAAGTGGACCGCTGTGGTCGCCGGCCTCCCGACAGGCTTCACCGGGGCCCTCACGATGAACGTGGGTGGTATCTGGACCCCCGTCACCGCGCCCGACGGATGCAGCGACCCATGGCCTTTGCTCGGCACGTCCGTCGAGTGCACGGGCATCACGGACGGCAGCTACATGTTCGAGATCAAGAAGGGGCTTCTCACCGGAGACCCGACCTTCCGGATCGAGGTCGAGGGTGACCCCACCTCCGCGGGCTACGCCGCGGCGGACAGCAATCCGTCCAACGACGTCTGGCCGCATTGACCCCGGGCAGGGTCGATAACCTTCTCCTCGTGACCCCTCTCGATCCCTGGCCGGCGCCGCGCGCCGTCGTACCCGTCGACGCCACTGTCTCGCTTCCCGGATCGAAGTCGCTCACCAACCGCGCGCTGCTGCTGGCCGCGATCGCGGACGGCCCGTCCGTCGTACGCCGCGCCCTGCGGTCGCGCGACACGTTGCTGATGGCCGACGCGCTCACGGCCCTCGGTTCGACCGTAGACACCTCCGGTGAGGACTGGACCGTCACGCCCGGCCCGTTCGACGCCGACGCGGAGATCGACTGCGGCCTCGCCGGCACGGTCATGCGGTTCGTGCCCCCGGTGGCCGGGCTGTCGACCGGGAAGATCGATTTCGACGGCGACCCCCACATGCGCAACCGGCCCGTGGGCGAGGTCCTGCACGCACTCCGGACGCTGCGGATGGACATCTCGGCCGGCGACCGGCTGCCGTTCACGGTGTCGGGCGCGGGCCATGTCCGAGGCGGCACCGTCGTCGTCGACGCGTCGGCGTCGTCCCAGTTCATCTCCGCACTGCTGCTCGCCGGAGCCCGCTACGACGACGGCGTCGACGTGCGCCACGAGGGCCCGCCGGTGCCGTCGCTCCCCCACATCGAGATGACCGTGGAGATGCTGCGTGAGCAGGGCATCACGGTCGACGACTCGCAGAAGGACCGCTGGAAGGTCCTGCCCGGACCGATCCACGCGGTCGACCGCGCGATCGAGCCCGACCTCTCCAACGCCGCGCCGTTCCTCGCGCTGGCTGCGGTCTCGGGCGGGACGGTCACCGTCCGCGACTGGCCCGAGCGCACGACCCAGGCCGGCGACGCTCTGCGCGAGATCCTGACCCGGATGGGTTGCACCGTCGAGTTCGTCGACGACGGCCTGGCCGTCACCGGCAACGGTCCGCTCCAGGGTGTCGAGCTCGACCTCCATGATGTCGGCGAGCTGACCCCCGCGATCGCCGCTCTCTGCGCCCTCGCCGAGACGCCGTCGCGGCTCACCGGAGTCGCCCACATCCGGGCCCACGAGACCGACCGGCTGGCCGCTCTCGCCACCGAGCTGACTTCTCTCGGGGCTGACGTCACCGAGCTTCCCGACGGACTCGAGATCCGGCCGGCGACGCTGAGCGGCGGGGTGTTCCACACCTACGCCGACCACCGCATGGCGCACGCCGGTGTCATCATCGGCGCGGCGATCGACGGCGTCCTCGTGGAGAACGTCGAGACCACCTCCAAGACCTTTCCCCACTTCGCCGACTTCTGGAGCGGTCTGCTGTGAGCAACCGGTACTCCGACCACGACCAGGAGCACTACGAGCGCCCGCGTCGGAGGACCCGTCCCCGCACCAAGGACCGCCCGACGTACGACGATGCCGTCGAGGGGGTCGTCGTCACCGTCGACCGCGGCCGCTACACGCTTCTGCTCAACGGCACGATCGTCATGGCGATGAAGTCGCGTCCGCTCGGCCGCAAGGGAGTCGTCGTCGGCGACCGGGTCCGCGTCGTCGGTGACGTCACGGGCAACGACGGGTCCCTGGCCCGCATCGTCGAGGTCGTCGAGCGCACCACCACCCTGCGCCGCACCGCCGATGACGACGACCCCGTCGAGCGCGTCATCGTCTCCAACGCCGACCAGCTCGTCGTGGTCGCTGCCCTGGCCGACCCCGAGCCGCGCCCGCGGCTGATCGACCGCGCCCTCGTCGCGGCGTACGCATCGGGCATGAAGCCGGTCCTCTGCCTCACCAAGGCGGACCTGGCCGACCCCGAGACGCTGCTCTCGACCTACCGCTCCCTCGGCGTCCCGTACGTCGTCACCGAGCGCGGCGGGCCCCTCGACGAGGTGCGCGCAGTGCTCAAGGGCCATGTCAGCGTGCTGGTCGGCCACAGCGGGGTCGGCAAGTCGACGCTGGTCAACGCCCTCGTGCCCGCCGCGCATCGCGAGGTCGGTCACGTCAACGCCGTCACCGGACGCGGCCGGCACACCTCGACCAGCGCCTACATGCTGGCGCTGCCAGACGACACCGGCTGGATCATCGACACCCCGGGCATCCGCTCGTTCGGCCTCGCGCACGTCGACCCGTCCGACCTGATCGGCGCGTTCCCCGACCTCGACGAGATGACCGAGGACTGCCCGCGCGGCTGCACCCACGGCGAAGGCACGCCCGAGTGCGGCCTCGATGCAGCGGTGATCGCCGGCGAGGCCGACCCCGACCGCGTCGAGTCCTTCCGCCGACTGCTCACGGCGCGCGAGGGCAGCCCGGACTACTAGTCCTGACCGGGCCGGACTACTGGCCGAGGATCCCGCCCCAGACGGCGGTCGAGCCCGAGTGCCCGGTCCGCACGACCACGACGAGGACGACGAGGGCGGCGACCACGAGCGCCACGCGGACAGCCACGTCCACCGCTGCACCCTTGCCGCCACGGCCCCCGGGCACCGGCAGCGCCCACCAGGCCAGGACCGACACGACCGCCAGCACCCAGGCGCACCACAGCAGCCGCTCGCCCCACACGGCGTGCACGTCGACCGCGTCCGCCAGTGCCGGGACGTCCTCGATGAACGCGCGGCCCGAGAGGAACGCCACCTCGACCGCACCGGCCGCACCGAGCGCCGCCAGCGCCAGGGGATGCCGCAGGAGACGGCGCCAGCGCGGCACCGCGGCGTACACGATGGCGAGGAGGGCTGCCACGGGCGTCAACATGACAGCGGCGTGGACAACGAGCGGATGGATCGGCAGGCCGTCGATGCTCATGGACCGAGATTAGCCACCGTTCGCGGTGCGCGGGGGGACGGGAGATGGATCCCCTAGGGTGGGGGCCGTGCCGAGCATGCCCGACTACACCGATGACCTCCGCCTCGCCCATGTGATGGCCGACGACGCCGACTCGCTGACGCAGGACCGGTTCAAGGCGATGGACCTGCACGTCATGAGCAAGCCGGACCTGACGCCCGTGACCGATGCCGACCGTGCCGTCGAGGAAGCGATCCGCCGCACGCTGGCCCGCGCCCGCTCTCGCGACGCCGTCCTCGGCGAGGAGCAGGGCTCCACCGGCCACAGCCAGCGACGCTGGATCGTCGACCCGATCGACGGCACCAAGAACTTCGTCCGCGGCGTGCCCGTCTGGGCCACGCTCATCGCCCTCGAGGTCGACGGCGAGGTGGTGATGGGGGTCGTGTCCGCACCGCAGCTGCAGCGCCGCTGGTGGGCGGTCAAGGGCGGCGGCGCCTTCACCGGCAAGAGCCTGATGAAGTCGACACAGATCCACACCTCCGACGTACGCCGCCTGGAGGACGCTTCGATGTCGTACTCCTCGCTCACCGGCTGGGAGCAGCGCGGCCAGCTCGACGACTTCCTGTCGCTCTCGCGCCGGGTCTGGCGCACACGCGCCTACGGCGACTTCTGGAGCTACATGCTGCTGGCCGAGGGCGCTGTCGACATCGCTGCCGAGCCCGAGCTCGAGCTCTACGACATGGCTGCGCTCGACATCATCGTGCGCGAGGCAGGCGGCCAGTTCACCTCGCTCGACGGCACCCCGGGTCCGTGGGGCGGCAATGCCGTCGCCAGCAACGGCCACCTGCACGAGGCAGCCCTCGCGTTCCTCGGATCGGTCCAGGACAGCGACGATCCCGACGAGGCGCCGGCTCCTCGAGGTTCCCTCTCGGAGCTCCGCTCGCGACGGCGCACCCCGGCCGATCCGGACGAGCCCCCGCTCGGCTGACTGACGCTCGCGGGTGGGCCGACCGGCGCGTCGCGATCTTTCCTCTGTTCGCCGGGGCCACGCAGGACTAGCGTGGCAAGAGAGACAGAAGGAGAGCCACATGCGCATTCAGGACCTGCTCCGCGGCAAGACCGAGAGCGGCGTGGTGACCATCCGGCCCGGTGCCGGCGTCCGGGAGTTGCTGTCCTTGCTGGCCGAGCACAACATCGGCGCGGTCATCGTCAGCGACGACGGCAGCAGGCTCGACGGCATCGTCTCCGAGCGGGACGTCGTCCGCCGGCTTGGCACCGACGAGCGGGTCCTCGACGGCCCCGTCAGCGCGATCATGACCCGCTCCGTGCGCAGTTGCGAGTCGAGCACACCCGTGGACGACCTGATGCAGCTGATGACCGAGCACCGGTTCCGCCACGTGCCCGTGGTCGATGAGGGCCGCCTGGTCGGCATCATCTCGATCGGCGACGTCGTCAAGGGCCGCATCGACCAGCTCGAGTTCGAGCGTGACCAGCTGGATCACTACCTGCACCAGGGCTGAACCGCCTGCGGATCTCCCCCGACGATCTGCACAGGACCTTCACGAGTCGTCCGCACCTACTGCGCGGTCTGACTCCTACGCTCGGAGCATGCCTTCCAGCAACGCCCGGCGCATCCTCGTGGTCGAGGACGAACCCGTCATCAACCAAGCGGTCACCGACCGGCTCGCCGCCGAGGGGTACGACGTCGTGCGCGCGTGGGACGGACCGGGAGCGGTCGACGTCTTCGCCGAGACGACACCCGATCTCGTCGTACTCGACGTGATGCTGCCCGGCTTCGACGGGCACGAGGTGTGCCGCCGGATCCAGGCTGTTCGCTACGTCCCGGTGCTGATGCTGACCGCGCGGGACGCGGAGGAGGACGTGCTCGTCGGCCTCGGCGTCGGCGCGGACGACTACCTCACCAAACCGTTCCGGATGCGCGAGCTGGTGGCCCGGATCTCCGCGCTGCTGCGTCGCGTCGAGCGGGCCGCATCCCTCGCCTCGACCGCCGACCCTGACCTCGGCGACCTGGTGCTCGACACCGCGGCGCGGCGGGTCTCGGTGGCAGGTGAGGAGCAGCACCTCACCCCGACCGAGTTCGACCTTCTCGTCTGCCTGGCCTCCTCCCCGCGCGAGGTGTTGACGCGCGAGCGCCTGCTGGCCGAGGTGTGGGGCTGGCCCGGTGCCTCGGGCACCCGCACGGTCGACAGCCATGTGAAGGCCCTGCGCGCGAAGATCGGGGCGGAGCGCGTGCGCACCGTCCACGGGGTCGGCTACGCCTTCGAACCGGTCGCCTCCTCATGAGCGCGCCACGCACCCTCGACCCGGTCAGCTCCGTCAAGGTCAAGCTCGGGCTCCTGGTCGCGATCAGCGTCCTGGTCGCGACGGTGGTGGCGAGCCTCGGCACGCGATCGGACGTCTCCTTCTGGCTCACCCTCCCGGTCACGGTCGCGCTCGCGCTCGCCGTCACGCAGCTGCTCGCGGTCGGCATGACCTCGCCTCTGCGCGAGATGACGACGGCTGCCCGGAGCATGGCACGCGGGGACTACGGCGTCCGTGTCACCGCGACGTCCAGCGACGAGATCGGCCAGCTCGCCCGCGCCTTCAATCGCATGGCCGAGGACCTTGCCGGCGTGGACCGGCAGCGCCGCGAGCTCGTCGCCAACGTCAGCCACGAGCTGCGTACGCCGCTGGCCGCGCTCTGCGCGCTGCTGGAGAACCTCGCCGACGGAGTCGCCGCTCCGGATCCCGCGAGCCTGCGCGCCGCGCTCGACCAGGCGGAACGGCTGACGGCCCTGGTCGCAGACCTGCTCGACCTCTCGCGCGTGGACGCAGGCAAGGCCCCCCTCGCGGTCGAGCCGATGGCCGTCGGCGACCTGCTGAGCAGGGCCGTGGGTGAGGCACGGTTCACCGGCCGGGATGTCGGGTTCGTCGTCTCGGTCATCCCCGACGACCTGCAGGTCCGGGCAGATCCGGCCCGACTCCGTCAGCTCGTGGCCAACCTCCTCGACAACGCCTCGCGACACAGCCCTGCCGGCGCCTCCGTGCACGTCCTTGCGACAGCAACCACCGACGGCTGGCGGCTCGAGGTCGCCGACGAGGGCCCCGGCATCACCCCCGACGACCGCGAGCGAGTCTTCGAACGCTTCGGCACGCTCGCGGACTCCGCGGGAGGCGGGGGCACGGGATTGGGCCTCGCCATCGCCCGTTGGGTGACCGACCTGCACGGCGGCTCGATCGGCTTCGTCGAACCCGCTCCCGGCACAGGCGGCGCCCGTGCGCGCGTCGACCTGCCCTCCTCCCTCGCCGCCCCGTCCTCCCTGTCTTCCCCATCTCCTCAGGAGGTCCGCATGGACACCCCCGTTGTCTCCCCGGCGCCCGTGCCGGCACCACTCCCACCACTGGCCGTCGAGCCGCTGAGCCTCGACACGCTCTTCGGACGGTTCTGGCCCGATGCAGGCGTGCCCGGCAGCGTCCGGGCGGTCGTCGCGAGCCTGCTGGTCGGTCTGCTCGCCGGACTGGTCCTTCCCGAGCGCGACTTCGGCATCGGCACGACCCTGGTCCTGCTCAGCTGCGGTGGAGTCATCCTCTCCTTCAGCCGTCACCGTCGCTCGCCGTTCACGCTGGCCTGCGCCGCACTCTGTGCCCTGCTCGCGATCGTCCCGTCCATCCGTGATGCCGAGTGGATCGCCGTCCTCTCCGTGCTGGCAGGCATCGCCACCTGCATGGCAGGCCTGGCCCACGGCCGCACGCTGCCGTCCTTCGTCCTCGCCGGGATCTCGTGGCCGCTCGCCGCGCTGCGCGGTCTCCCCTGGCTCGGCCGGTCCCTGGGCGCACTCGGACGGCTCAACCACGGCACCGCCATCCTGCGCACCGCGGTCTGGTCCCTGCTCGGGCTGCTCGTGTTCGGCCTGCTCTTCGCCTCGGCTGACGCCCTGTTCGCCACCTGGATGGGTGCCCTCGTCCCCGACCTCCACGTCGACATGGTCGTGGCCCGTGCCTTCGTGACCTGTGCCGTCGGCGGCGTGACCCTCGCCGCGGCGTACCTCGCGATCAACCCGCCCCACCTCGAGCGCTCCGGAGCCGCTCCTCGCCCCGTGGCGCACCGCTTCGAGTGGCTGGCACCGGTGCTGCTGGTCGATGCCGTCTTCGTGCTCTTCCTGATCGCCCAGGCGACCGTCGTCTTCGGCGGCGACGACTACCTCCAGCGCACAACCGGTCTGACGTACGCCGAGTACGTCCACCAGGGCTTCGGTCAGCTCACCGTGGCCACCGTGCTCACGCTGCTCGTGGTCTGGGCGGCAGCCCGGAAGGCGTCGAAGGAGACCAGCGCTGACCGGGCCTGGATCCGCGCCTCACTCGGCCTGCTGTGCGTCGCGACGCTGATCGTCGTGGCATCGGCGCTCTACCGGATGCACCTCTACCAGGAGGCCTACGGCTTCACCCGCCTGCGACTGCTGGTCGACGTCTTCGAGGGCTGGCTGGGCTTCCTGGTGCTGGCCGTCGCCGCCGCAGGGGTCACGCTGCGGGCCGCGTGGCTCCCCCGCACCGCCCTGCTCACCGGTGCCGGCCTGGTCCTCGCACTGGCACTGGTGAACCCCGACGCCTGGATCGCGCGCCACAACCTCGACCGGTACGCCGCGACCGGCAAGGTCGACTGGTGGTACCTGCAGGGGCTCTCGGAGGACGCAGTCCCGGTCCTGGCGGAGGTCGAGGGCGAGTCCGCACCCTGTGCGCTCGCGACCCGGCGGCCATCGGACGGCGACTGGCTGGAATGGAACTTCGGCCGGAACCGTGCCGACTCCGAGCTCGGCGGCACCAGCCACCCCGACGTCGACTGCGCGAGCAATCCGTCCGACGGCCCGTAGTCCTCGGGCCATGGCCGCCGTGGCAAACTCAGCGCCATGAACAAGCCTGAAATCGACTTCTTCGACCCCGAGCCGCCGTCCGAGCTCGTCATCACCGACATCACCGTGGGTGATGGCGACGAGGCCAAGGCCGGGCAGACCGTCTCCGTCCACTACGTGGGCGTGGCCCACTCGACCGGCGAGGAGTTCGACGCGTCGTACAACCGCGGGACCCCGCTGCAGTTCCGCCTCGGCGTCGGCCAGGTCATCGCCGGCTGGGACACCGGCGTGCAGGGCATGAAGGTCGGCGGCCGCCGCCAGCTGGTCATCCCGCCGCACCTCGGCTACGGCAGCCGCGGTGCTGGTGGCGTCATCAAGCCCGGCGAGACGCTCATCTTCGTGGTCGACCTGCTCGGCGTGAGCTGACTCAGACCCGGCAACGAACAACGGGTGGGATCGCGGTCACTGGCTGACTGCGATCCCACCCGTCGTTGCATTTCGGGCGCGGTGCGACGTCGAGTGCCACTGCCTTCTGCTGCATCGCTTCCCCCGGCCATGTTGGTCCAGCGGCTCTCACCAGGGCAGGCCGTCGGGGGCGCCGAAGGTGTCCTCGGCTACGCGCGCGGCCATGCCCCGCAGCTCGACGACATCGCCGTGGTGCAGCTGCCGGCCGCGGCGGACGTCCACCTCGCCGTTGACCTTGACCAGGCCCGCGGGGCAGACCTCCTTGGCCTCGGCGCCGGTCTCGATCAGGTTGGCCAGCTTCAGGAACTGACCGAGCCGGATCATCTCGTCGCGCACAGGTACGTCGACGGGCACGGGTCCCTGCGGCTCCTGCGGGGAGGCGCCGCCCCGCTTGAGGCCACCGCGCTTGAAGAGGGACATCACAGCACCACGAAGGCGCCGACGACGGCCGGGATGAAGCCGACCAGCAGCCAGGGGCTGAGTGGCGACTTCTGGTGGATGACGAGGGCGGCGACCACGCCGGCGACCCCGAAGGCAGCGGAGTTCACCAGCAGGATGATCTGACCCGACTGCTTGGTCACGATCTCGGCAGCGATCACGACCCAGCCGCCGGCCAGCAGGAACGCGACGGTCATGGCCAGTGCGGTCATGACCCAGCGCTGGACGCCGGTGACGGACTGGTTGCTGGCCGCCCGGACCGGGGCGTTGGGATCCATCAGGTGGCGGGGACGCTTGGGTCCCTGTGCCGGGAGGTTGCTGCTCATGGACACATTGTCCCCCGGGTGTCAGTGCACGAGGACGGTGGCCGCATGAATGAGCACACCGACCAGGCCACCGACGATCGTTCCGTTGATCCGGATGAACTGCAGGTCGCGACCCACGTGCAGCTCGATGCGGTCGGAGGCCTCCTTGCCGTCCCACTTCTCGATGGTGTGGGTGATGACCGCGGTGAGCTCCGAGCCGTAGCGGCTGACGGCGAACACAGCCGCATCGGCGGCGAGACCGTCGAGCTTCGCGCGCAGCTCGTGGTCGACCAGGAGCCGGTGGGCAAACGCGACGAGCTCCTGCTCGAGCCGCTGCGCGAGGAGGCCGTCCTTGTCACGCAGGGCCTCCAGGAGCGCGTTGCGGAACGCCTTCCACAGGGAGACAGTGGTGGCCGCGAACTGCGGGTGCTCGAGCATGCGGAGCTTGAAGCTCTCGGCGCGGGTCTGCGTGGACTCGTTGGTCAGCAGGTCCTGGCCGAGCCGTGCCAGCATCGAGTCGAGGGCCTTGCGCGCCCGGTGCCGCGGGTCGTTGCGGATGTCGTTGAGCCAGCGCAGCGCCTCGACGTGGAGCCGCTCGGTGACCATCTCGTTGACCCGGTCGGGGGCCCACCAGGGCGCCCGCTCGATGAGCACCTCGGCGAAGGTCTCCTGGTTGTGGGCCAGCCACCCGTGCAGCTCCTCGAGCGCCAGGTCGACCAGCCCGTGGTGCAGGTCGTCGCGGACCGCCTCGACGACGAACGTGCCGAGGATCGGGGCGATCGGCTCCTCACGGAACCGCGGCACGAGCACCGTCTCGACGACCTCGACGATGTGGTGGTCCTTGACCTTCGTGACCGCGATCGCTGCCACGTCCATGACCTCGTGGACCACCTTGCGGGCGTTCTCCGGCTCGGAGGCCCACACCCCGACTCGGCGGCTGAGATCGGCCGCTCCGACCCGGTCGCGGATCACGGCCTCCTGCAGGAAGTTCTCGCCGACGAAGTCCTCCAGGCCACGACCGAGGTCGTCCTTGCGCTTCGGGATCAGGGCCGTGTGCGGGATCGGCAGCCCGAGCGGGTGCCGGAACAGCGCCGTCACCGCGAACCAGTCAGCGATGGCACCGACCATGCTCGCCTCGGCTCCAGCGTTGACGAACCCGAGGAAGCCGTCCTGGCCGAGCGTCACGGCGTACACGATGGCGGCGAGGACCAGCAGGGACAGTGCGACGGCGCGCATGCGGCGCAGCGCCGTGCGACGTTCGGCGTCCGCTGCCGAGTCGACCAGCGGACCGGACGGGCCGGTCGGGCCAGGAGCAGCGGCGGGCGAGGGGGTCAGGAGAGCCACGCCGCGATCATGTCAGGCGACGGTGATTCCAGCGGGAGGCTCCACCACGGCGCGATCGCCGATCAGCAGGGTCGGGGTCACTCCCAGGACGACACTGACCGCCACGGGAGTGCCGACCGGGTGCCTCACGGTGTGCGGCTGCCACGAGCGCAGGGTCTGCCCCGAGAGCAGCCGGACGGTGTGCAGGACGAAGGCACCGTGATACTCCACGGCGATCACCTCGGGACCGGGCTCGGTGCGGCCGTGGTCGGGGCGCAGGTCCACCTCGTGCGGGCGCAGCACGACGTCGACGTCGACGTCCGAGTTGCCCCAGCCGGGGACCGTGGAGACGACGCCGATCTCGCAGGTCAGCAAAGCGTTGTGCACGTGGGCACGCAGGAAATCGGCGTCGCCCATGAACGAGGCGACGAACCGCGTCGCCGGTTGCTCGAAGACCCGCTGCGGGGTGTCGGCCTGATCGATCCGGCCGCCCTGCATCACGACCACGCGGTCGCCGATCGCGAGTGCCTCGGTCTGGTCGTGCGTGACGAAGACGGCGGTCGTGCCGGTGGTGCGGAGTACGCCGACCAGCTCGGCGCGCACGTGGCCACGGAGGTTCTCGTCGAGGGAGGAGAACGGCTCGTCGAGGAGCACGACGGCCGGCCTGGGCGCGAGGGCTCGGGCGAGTGCGACCCGCTGCTGCTCGCCGCCGGAGAGCTCGTGAGGGAACCGCCTGGCATGGTCGCCGAGCCGGACCAGGTCGAGCACCTCAGCGACCCGGGCCGCACGCTCGGCACGCGGAAGCTTGTTCAGGCCGAAACCGACGTTGGCCGCGACGCTCAGGTGGGGGAACAGCGCGTGGTCCTGGAAGACCAGTCCGACCCGCCGCTTCTCGGGCTGGCGGAAGGTGCTGCCGTCGGCGACCACCTCGCCGGCGATCTCGATCCGGCCGGCATCCGGGCGCTCCAGGCCCGCGATCAGGCGCAGGGCGGTCGACTTCCCGCACCCCGACGGGCCGATCAGTGTGACCAGCTCTCCGGGCTGGACGACGAGGTCCAGGCCGCGGGCAGCGCCGACGTCGCCGTAGGAGCGCGAGACCGCGGAGAGCACGAGGGCAGGAGTTGCGGGTTCGTCGGGGCGCTTCACCGTCGGCCTCCTTCCCTGCGGTCCGCGGCGCGGACCTGCCGGCCGAGGATAGCGACCGGCACGACGGCCAGCCCGACGATGACCAGGGCGGGGGCCGCGGCCAGGCCCCAGAGGTTCTCGGTCGCCAGGCGGTGCACCCACGCCGACACCGTGTCGAAGCCGATCGGGCGCAGCATCAGCACGATCGGCAGCTCCTTGATCGCATCGATCGCGACCAGCACCAGGGCAACCGCCACCCCCGGGCGGATGAGCGGCATGTGCACACGGCCGAACAGCCGCATCGGGCCGGATCCGAGACTCAGCGCACTCTGGGTCACCGACACCGGCAGCTTCGCGTACGACGCGTCGACCGCCTGGAAGGCCGGGCCGAGGAACCGGACCGCGTAGGCACACAGGATCGCCACCACCGAGCCCGTGGCCAGCAGCCCGGTGCCACCAGGAATCCCGACGGCCACCAGCGCGCCGTCGAGGTGGCGCAGCAGCAACAGCACCCCGATGCCGATGACGACGCCGGGCACGGCGTACCCGAAGGTGGTGAGCTGCGCAGCCGAGCGGACCAGGCGACCAGCGCCCAGCCGCAGTGCGTGGCCCATCAGCACCGCCAGCGCGACGCAGAGCAGGGCAGCGAGGACGGCGACGACGGCGGAGTTGGTGAGGGCCTGGAGGAAGCCCTCGCCCAGCGCCGGACGGCCGTCACCGTTGCGGGCGTGGTCCACGGCCCAACCGGTGAGCCGGATGACGGGGACGATCACCGCTGCCAGGAGCGCGGCGACGCACGCACCGGTCGCGAGCAGACCCTTCACCAGCGGCAGCCGCGTCGGGGCCAGGCCGCTGCCACGGCCTCCCCGCTGCGTGTAGCGGGCACGTCCGCGCAGCAGTCGCTCCCCCGCCATCACGACGACCGCGAAGAGCATGACGAGGCTGGCGAGCTGAGCTGCCGCGGCGAAGTTGAAGCTCTGCTTGAAGGTCGTGTAGACGCCGTAGGAGACGGTCTGGACGCCGAAGTACTGGATCGTCGCGAAGTCGGTGAGGACCTCCATCATCACCAGTGCCAGTCCCGCCGCCAGCGACGGACGAGCCATCGGGAGCAGGACCCTGAAGAACGCGCGCCGGCGACTCGCGCCGAGCACCCGCGCCGCGTCGTACGTCGTCGGGGCCTGCTCGGCGAAGGCCGCGCGGGCCATCAGGTAGACGTAGGGGTAGAGCGTCAGGCTCATCACCACGGCGCAGCCGGCCAGCGTCGAGACGTCGACCTGGATGCTGTCGTTCACGTGCGCGCGAAGCCACTGCTGCACGGGGCTGGCAGCGTCGAAGGTGGAGAGGAAGACGAAGCCGAGGATGTATGCCGGCATGGCCAGCGGCAGCACGAGCAGCCAGACCATCAGGTTGCGCAGCGGGAAGGTGTACGCCGTGACCAGCCAGGCCAGCCCGCAGCCGATCACCAGCGTGCCCGCGCCGACCCCGAGCATCAGCAGGACGGTGGTGACCACCATCGCGCCGAGGTCGGAGGGCCAGGCCCGCGCCTCACTCGTCGCCCCGTCGAGGAGCACGGAGACGACGGGTGCTGCGGTGAGCACCGCGAGCAGGAGGACGAGCGCTGACCATCCGGGGCGGCCGCGCAGGGACGCGCGACGGGTCAGGATGGCCAACTGGGTCACTTGTAGTCGGCCTCAGCGAGCAGCTTCACCGCGTCCGGGTTGAGCTGGCCGTAGGCCTCCGCGTCGACCGACATCGCCTTGAACGGGCCGAATGCAAGCGCGGCCTCGTCTGCCGGGACCTCGGGGTTGACCGGGAACTCGTGGTTGCCCTCGAGCATGTCGTCCTGGCCCTCGGTGGCCAGCCACTCGAGGAACTCCTGGGCCTTCGCCTTCGCGTCGCTCGTCGCGACGACACCGGCGCCGGAGATGTTCTCGTGGACGCCGGCACCCTGCTGGGAGGCCCAGTAGAGGGCGACGTCCTTGAGCTCACCGTCAGCCTGGCCACGGGCGAGGTAGTAGTGGTTGGAGATGCCGACCTCGCAGGTGCCCGCGGAGATCGCTTCGAGCAGCTCGACGTCGTTGCCCATGATCTCGACGTCGTTGGCCAGCCAGCCCTTCACCATCGCGAGGGTCTTGTCGTAGCCGTGGAGGTTGATCAGGGAGGCGACCAGCGACGTGGTGTAGGCACCGCTGAGGTCGCGCATGCAGAGCCGGCCCTTCCACTTCGGGTCGGTGAGCCCGGCGTAGGTGTCCTTCGCGTCGAACTCCTTCGGGTCCACCTTCGCGGGGTCGTAGACCACGGTGCGTGCGCGGCGTACGAGGCCGAACCAGCGGTCGTCGGCGTCGCGGTACTGCGCAGGGACGGCCTTGTCGAGGACCGTGCTGTCGAGCGACTCGAGCAGGCCCTGGTCAGCGGCATTCCAGAGCGGCCCGGCGCTGACGGTCATGAAGATGTCCGCCGTGGACTTGGCACCCTCGGCCTTGATCCGCTCGAGGAGGTCGGCGTCGTCGCCCGAGAGGATGTCGACGGTGATCCCGGTGTCCTTGGTGAACTTCTCGAAGACCTTCTCCGAGCCGTAGTGGCGCCCGGTGTAGACCTGCAGGTCGGCAGGGTCCTCGCCGCCGAGGACCGAGCAACCCGTGGTCGCGAAGGCGGCCAGTGCGAGGCCGGTGGCGAGCAGGGCAGAGGTGCGCATGAGGTCTCCTGGAACAGGCGTACGACGACGGCGATATGTCTAAGGTGAGCCTAACCTGATCTGTGCACGGACCACAGGTGAGCCCATGGGACAATTGCCACATGGCCCGCACTGTGATCACCTTCGGCACCTTCGACGTGTTCCACGTCGGCCATCTCCGCGTCATCGAGCGCGCCGCAGCGCTGGGCGACCGGCTGGTCGTGGGCGTGTCGGCCGACGCGCTCAACATGCGCAAGAAGGACCGGCTCCCGGTCTTCTCCGAGGGCGAGCGCCTCGCGATCGTCAGCGCGCTCAAGCCCGTTGACGAGGTCTTCGTCGAGGAGAGCCTCGAGCTCAAGCGCGACTACATCCTCAAGTTCGGCGCCGACGTCCTCGTCATGGGCGACGACTGGGAGGGCCGTTTCGACGAGTTCAAGGACATCTGCGAGGTCGTCTACCTGCCGCGCACTCCGGCGATCTCGACCACAGCCCTGATCGAGAAGATCTCCGGCAACGCGTAACCTGAGGTTGCCAACCATCCTCAACCCACTCGGGAACCATGCGCCGCACTCGCCGTAGCACCCCTGTCCGGGCCCTGGCCCTCGCCCTGCCTACGGCCGTCCTGGCGACGCCGCTGGCCCTCGTCCCGGCGTACGCCGACCCCGTCGCGCCGCCGAGCCCGGCCGGCCCACCCGAGGTGTCGGCGCCCGCCGCCGAGCAGGCACTCGAGGACGCCACCGCGCTGCTGACCGGCGTTGGCGACGGAGCCACCGAAGGCCTCGGAGCGGCCACGTCCGGACCCACCGACGCGACGCTGGCACTGCTTGAGCTGCGCAAGCAGCTCCCCCAGCTCTCCGCCGCCGACCGACGTCAGGCCCGGGCCCTGATGGCCCGCCCCGACGGCGAGAACGGCACGGCCAACGACACCCCGCTGAGCGCGACGTATGGCCTCCTCGACGGCACCCCCAAGTCGACCTGCGACAACGCGTTGGTCTACGGCGACCACCCGTTCTGCGTGCACTGGATCGACAACGCTGGCAGCCGCCACTACGCGACCGCTGCCGAGGTCACCGAGACCGTCACGACCATGCAGCGGGTCTGGGACGCAGAGATCAGCGGCCTGCACTACAAGACGCCGATCCTCGACGGTGCTCGCGGCGGGACCGCCGACGGCAGGCTCGACGTGTACCTGGCCGACATCGCCGGCAGCGACGCGGGCAACGACCCCTATGACTACTTCGGTTACGCGGTGCCCGAGGACGACCCGAAGGAGAGCGCTGGCTACCTCGTCCTGGAGAACGACTTCACGGAGTTCGTGAACTCCGGGACCAGCGCCACCGAGTTCCGCCAGGTCACCGCTGCCCACGAGTTCTTCCACATCGTCCAGTTCGGCTACGACTCCTACGAGGACGGCTGGCTCATGGAGTCGACAGCCACCTGGATGGAGGAGCAGGTCTATCCATCAGTCAACGACAGCCGCAACTACATCCGGCTGGGCTCCCTCCGTCAGCCGCACCTCCCCCTCGACACCCGCAACGGCGGAGCCGAGTACGGCACGTGGGTCTTCCATGAGCTCTACACCCGCAGTCTGGGTGACACCGTCGTACGTCGCGTGTGGGAGCAGGCGGCCGCCACTGGCGTCAACTATCGCGGCGCCCTCAGCACCGCCCTGAGCAACGCGGGATGGAGCCTGACCACGGCATTCCGCACGTTCGGCGGCTCCTCCCTGGCACCGCGCCTGTTCTATGCCGAGGGCGCTGCCTACCCGTCGGCCCAGCTGAGCCGATCCTGGAAGCTCACCCGGAGTGCGCGCTCGACCGGCACTCGGAGCATCCGGCTCGCCCACCTCGCGGGCGCGGCGTACGACTTCCGGCCCGGCGGCACGCTCACCGGCCGCTGGAACCTCCGGCTCGCGATCAACGCACCCGCTGGAGCGTCCACGGCCTACGCCGTCGTGTTCTTCAGCAACGGCACCGCGCCGCGCCGGATCCCGGTGGCGCTGGACCGCTACGGCAACAAGACGTTCAGCGTGCCGTTCCGGGCGGGCACCGTGCAGCGGGTCGCGCTCCACCTCGGCAACGCGAGCTCGGTCAACGGACGCACCACGACGTTCAAGGCCACCGCCTGGCGCTGAGCCCGCTCAGCTGTCGGCGTCGTCCCGGGCCACCAGGCCGAACACGGGAGCCGTGATGTTCTCCAGCGACTCCACGATCGCGGCGTGACGGTGGGCCAGCGTCTCGACCAGACCGGCGAGGTCGGCCTGCACCGTGGCCAGGTTGGCCATCGTGTCCGCGATCTCGCGCTGCTTGGCGATGAAGTCCTGGAGCGGGTTCACCGACGCGGCCGCGAGGTCGCCGACAGCAGCCACGAGCGCGGACAGCTGGCGGATCGCCTCTTCAGGCTGCACCGCGGTCTTGCCGACACCGATCAGCGCATCGAAGGCCTCGCCCGCGACGCCCAGGGCGATCTTCTGTGACTTGTTGAGCAGCGCGATCGGGTCGAACGGGAGGTCAGCCATGGGCCGAGGCTAGTGGCAGAACCCCGGGGTTCGGCCGTTGAATCCGAGAAATGTCCAGCCCGGTTCTGCCGGACGTCGGATCTGGGGGCACACTAGGCGCATAGGTTCCTTGCAATTAGCAACCTTTGCTTTCCAATGCAACTTCACAGTTCTCCGGGATGGGGCCCACGAATGACAAGAACAACTCTTCGCGCCGGAATGGCGGCGGGCCTGCTGGCCCTGTTCGCCACCGGCTTCTCTGTGCCGGCACAGGCCGCCACGGCGTGGGCGTACGTGTCCACTGCTGGAGGCACCTATGTCCAAGCGCTCGACTCCAACATCAGCTCGCAGCTCACCGCACGGTCCGGCATCACCGGCGGACCGGTCGGGAAGAAGTCCAGCAACAGCACCGCCTCGGTCAACGTCGCCGGACTCGTCAATGCGGGCGTCATCACGACCAGTGCCACGTCGACCGCCGTTGCCGGCGGCGCCAACCAACTGGTCTCGACCGCCAAGACTGCCGGGGTCAACCTGCTCGGCGGCCTGATCACGGCCGACGCCATCGAGACCACCTCGACGCTCACTGCCAACCCTGACGGCACGAGCAGCACCGACGGCGGCACCAAGTTCGTGAACCTGAAGATCGCGGGTATCAACCTGCCGGTCAACATTCCGCGGAACTACTTCGTGGAGATCCCGGGCGTCGCCAAGATCGGCATCAACGGCTTCATCAGCGGCACCGCTGACGGCGGCCGGGCCAGCCAGGCCTGGGGCCTCGGCATCGTGCTCCTGAAGGGTCTGGGCGGCGCCCAGCCCGGTGCAGCGGTCTACGTGAACCCGACGTACCAGTCGGTCATGCCGGTCCCGCCCGCCCAGGGCGCGGACATCGCCGGCAACGCCTTTGGCACGTGGGTTCAGGCAGCCGCGGGCAGCACGGTCGGGATCAATTCCGGCCCGACGGCGATGATCCAGACGCCGTACGCCGGCAGCTTCGGCAAGCCGCTGACCAACAGCACCGCGTCGGTCAACGTGCCCGGCATCCTGTCCACCGGTGTCATCACCTCCACGACGACATCGACCAAGGTCATCGGGACGCTGGACGCGGAGATCACCAACTCCAACCAGCTCGCCAAGGTCAACGTGCTCGGTGGCGTCATCACCGCTGATGCTGTCGGCGTGACCGCGCACGGCAAGCGCGTGAGCGGCGCCTACACGGGCAAGATGAACATGACGCTGGTCAACCTCAAGGTCGCGGGCGTCGTGATCCCGCTGGACGTGAAGCCCAACACCACGATCAACGTCGCGGGCCTGGGCAAGGTCGTCATCAACCAGCAGATCCAGAACGGCCCGTGGAACATCATCCGCGGCGTCTACGTCGAGCTCTCGACTGCTCAGGCCGGCCTCCCGGTCGGTGCGACGATCGAGATCGCTGTCGCAG
This sequence comes from Nocardioides cavernaquae, assembly GCF_003600895.1. NCBI lineage: Bacteria > Bacillati > Actinomycetota > Actinomycetes > Propionibacteriales > Nocardioidaceae > Nocardioides > Nocardioides cavernaquae. Next base: position 2,473,883 of record NZ_QYRP01000002.1, on the reverse strand, counting down.
CCACGCGGATCCTGTAACCGCGAGCAGAACGAAGAAGCGCCCCGGACCAGATGGTCCGGGGCGCTTCTTCGTTCGCTGCTGTGGATCAGAGTGCGCGGAGGATGTCCTCGACGCGGTCCTTGGCGTCACCGAAGAGCATCGCCGAGTTCTCACGGAAGAACAGCGGGTTCTGCACGCCGGCGTAGCCCGAGGCCATGGAGCGCTTGAACACGATCACGTTGTCGGCCTCCCAGACGGTGAGCACCGGCATGCCGGCGATCGGGCTGGCGGGGTCCTCGGACGCGGCCGGGTTGACCGTGTCGTTGGCGCCGATGACGAGGACGACGTCGGTGTCGGAGAAGTCGTCGTTGATCTCGTCCATCTCGAGCACGATGTCGTAGGGCACCTTGGCCTCGGCCAGGAGCACGTTCATGTGACCCGGGAGGCGACCCGCGACGGGGTGGATGCCGAAGCGGACGTTGACGCCCTTGTCCCGCAGCTTGCGAGTCAGGTCGGCGACGCCGTACTGCGCCTGGGCCACCGCCATCCCGTAGCCCGGGGTGATCACGACCGAGCTCGCGCCGGCCAGCATCTCCGCCACGCCCTCGGCAGTGATCTCGCGGTGCTCGCCGTAGTCCTTGTCCTCGGCCGGGCCGGCAGCGATGCCGAAGCCACCGGCGATGACCGAGATGAACGAGCGGTTCATCGCCTTGCACATGATGTAGGACAGGTACGCACCGGAGGAGCCCACGAGCGCACCGGTGATGATCAGCAGGTCGTTCTCGAGCAGGAAGCCCGAGGCCGCCGCGGCCCAACCGGAGTACGAGTTGAGCATCGACACGACGACCGGCATGTCGCCGCCACCGATGGAGGCGACCAGGTGCCAGCCGAGCAGCAGCGCGAGCACGGTGACGACGATCAGCAGCCACAGCTGCGGGTCGACGACGAACCACACGGTCAGCGCAGCGAAGAGCACGAGCGCACCGATGTTGAGGAAGTTCTTGCCCGGCAGCATCAGCGGGTTGGACTTGATCCGCGCCGACAGCTTGAGGTTGGCGACGATCGAGCCGGTGAAGGTGACCGCGCCGATGAAGACGCCGATGAAGACCTCGGCGGAGTGGATGCCGAGCAGGCCGGCAGCGTCGAGGAGGTGGGCCTCCTCGCCGTGCAGGTGGTTCTCGACGTGCAGGTAGCCGTTCCAGCCCACCAGCACGGCGGCCAGACCGACGAACGAGTGCAGCAGCGCGATGAGCTCGGGCATGCCGGTCATCTCGACCTTCTTGGCACGCCACAGACCGATCGCGGCACCGATGGCGGTGGCCCCGAGCAGCAGGCCGAGGCCGGCCGGCTCGACCTCGCGGTCGATCGCGAGGGCCACGGTGGCGACCAGGGCGATGCCCATGCCGGCGATGCCGAAGTAGTTGCCGAGCTTCGCCGACTCGTGCTTCGACAGGCCCGCGAGGGCCAGGATGAAGAGCAGTGCCGCGACGATGTACGCCGACTGGGCAGCGCTCTCTACGGTGAGGATGTCATTCATGAGTGCTCAGTCCTCTCAAGACCGGGAGAACATGGCGAGCATGCGGCGAGTCACCGCGAAGCCACCGAAGACGTTGATGGACGCAAGCAGGATCGCGACCGCGGCCAGGCCGGTGATCACGTCGTTGTCCTGACCGATCTGGAGCAGCGCACCGACCACGATGATGCCGGAGATCGCGTTGGTCACCGACATGAGCGGCGTGTGCAGCGCGTGGTGCACGTGGCCGATCACGTAGTAGCCGATGACGATCGCCAGGGCGAACACCGTCAGGTGGATCTGCAGCGCGGCCGGGGAGATCGCGATCAGCGCGAACAGCACGGCAGCAGCGATCGCCACACGGGCCAGCTTGGTGCTCTGGCTGGTGACCTTCTTGGGCTTCGACTCCACCGGAGCCGCAGCGGCCGCGGCAGCCGGGGCAGCGGAGACCTGGACCGGCGGCGGCGGCCACGTGGACTCACCCTCGCGGACCACGCACACGCCACGCTGGACGACGTCGTCGAAGTCGAGGACCAGCTGGCCGTCCTTCTCCGGGGTCATCAGCTTGAGCAGGTTGACCAGGTTCTGGCCGTAGAGCTGCGAGGCCTGGGCGGGCAGGCGACCGGCCAGGTCGGTGTAGCCGATGATCGTGACACCGTTGGCGGTGACGACCTTCTCGCCCTTGACCGTGCCCTCGACGTTGCCGCCGTTCTGCGCGGCCATGTCGACGATGACCGAGCCCGGCTTCATCGAGGCCACCATCTCGGCGGTGATGATGCGGGGCGCGGGGCGTCCCGGGATCAGCGCGGTGGTGATGATGATGTCGGCGATCTTGGCCTGGTCGGCGTACAGCTCGGCCTCGCGGGCCTTGTAGTCGTCGCCCATCTCCTTGGCATAACCCGTGGCCGAGACCTCGACCTCGGGCGACTCGATGGAGAGGTACTCACCACCGAGCGAGCGGACCTGGTCGGCAACCTCGGGACGCGGGTCCGTGGCGCGCACGATGGCGCCCATCGAACCGGCGGCGCCGATCGCGGCGAGACCGGCAACACCGGCGCCCACGATCAGCACGTTGGCCGGGTTGACCTTGCCCGCCGCCGTCACCTGGCCGGTGAAGAACCGGCCGAACTGGTGCGCAGACTCGACCACAGCGCGGTAACCCGCGATGTTGGCCATCGAGGACAGCACGTCGAGGGACTGCGCGCGCGAGATGCGCGGGACCGCGTCCATGGCCAGCGCCGTGATCGGACGCTGGGTCAGGTCGGCGACCGTCTCCTCGTCGATACGGGCGTTGAGGATGGCGATCAGCGTCGCGCCCGGCCGCAGGCCGTCACGCTGGGCGATGGAGGGGGTGTTCACGCCAAAGACAATGTCGGCCGCCAGCGGGTCACCGATGGACGCGCCCGCCTCGACGTACGCCTCGTCCGAGAAGCTGGACAGCTCGCCAGCACCAGACTCGACCACGACCTCATAACCCAGCTTCAACAGCTGAACCACGGTCGCAGGCGTCGCGGCAACACGCGTCTCGCCGGCCTGAGCCTCCTTGAGGACTCCGATGATCATGCGATCTCCGTTCAGTGTGATGCGGGTCCGGTGAGCAGTCTGCTCCCGGACCCGTCGCGCAGGCGATCCTAACGACCTCACAACGATTCCGCCGAGGCGCCCGCCACACTGGAGGGGTGGCGCCCGTCACAATTCGATCGAACGGTGCTACGGCGCGATAGCGGTTCGCCGATGCCCCCGACCATGCCACATTGGACCCATGTCGGAACTCAACGTCCTCGGCCAGCCACTCCAACCGTGCGGCACCGACCCCGTCACCGGGTTCTACCGCGACGGCAACTGCGCGTGCGGCCCCGAGGACCGCGGCCTCCACGCGGTCTGTGCCGTGATGACGCGGGAGTTCCTCGAACACCAGCGGTCGGTCGGCAACGACCTCTCCACGCCCCGGCCCGAGTGGAACTTCCCCGGGCTGCAGCCGGGGGACAACTGGTGCGTGGTCGCCGTCCGCTGGCAGCAGGCGTACGACGACGGGGTCGCGGCACCGGTCGTGCTCGCGTCCACCAATGCCCGGGCGCTGGAGATCATCCCGGTCGAAGCGCTGCGGGCCTCCGCTGTCGACGTACCCGATGACCCGAGCTCACTGACCTGAGCCCAGCGCCGGAGCAGCCCCGGATCGGGCACGGATCAGGTGCGGGGGCGCTGGCCGCGGGCCACGGCCCACTGCACGAGGTCGCGCGCAGGCCCGGCCGGCGGGGTGCTGCCTCCGGTCCAGACCGCGTGCAGCCGCCGCGCCAGGTCGAGACCCGTCACGGCGACGGCGACCAGCCGTCCGCTGGCGAGGTCATCGCGCACCGCGTGCATGCTGACCGCTGCGGGTCCGGCGCCGGCGGCGACCGCGGCGCGCACCGCGGCCGTGCTGGAGAGCTCGAGCACGGGCGGAGCGATCTCGAGTCCGGCCAGTGCGCGCTCCAGCACCGTGCGGGTGCCGGAGCCGGCCTCCCGCACGACGAGGGGGGTCGCCGCGAGGGTCGCCGCGGAGACCCGGTGCTTGGAGCGCTGCGCCCACGGGTGGGACGGGCCGACCACAACCACGAGCTCGTCCACGCCGATCAGCTCCGCGTGGAGGCCGGGCGGCGCCTCGGGGCCTTCGACGAAGCCCAGGTCGACGGTGCCGGCGGCCACGAGCGCGGCGACCCGCTCGCTGTTGGTGGCGGTCATCGTGAACTCGGTCTGGGGTACGCCGTGGCGTTGCTGCTGGGCACGCACGGCGACCAGCCATCCCGGCAGCAGGTACTCCGCGATGGTCAGGCTTGCTGCGACAGCAAGGTGTCCCCTGCGGTCGGAACGGAGGGCGGTGATACCCGCGTCGAGCTCCTCGGCTGCGTCGAGGACGCGGCTGGCCCACTGGACGACCAGCTCACCCAGCTCGGTCAGCGCCGACCCGCGCCGGCTGCGGCTCAGGAGGGGCGCGCCGACCAGTGCTTCTGTCGTGCGCATGCGTGAGGACGCTGCTTGTTGTGTGATTCCGATCTCAGCTGCGGCCGCGCTCAGGCTGCCGGTGCGCGCGACGAGGACGAGCAATTCCAGCGCACGCAGGTCAGGAACGTGGGAGCCCAGCACGCGTCACAACGTATCCTTGTGACCCCACAACCACAACCTCGTTTTGGGTGAACGGGTTTTCCCTTCACAATAAGGAACATGACTCTTCGTGTTGCGATCGTGGGCGGTGGCCCGGCCGGCATCTACGCCGCCGACATCCTGACCAAGTCCGAGGTCGACGTCTCCGTCGACATCCTCGAGCGCCTTCCCGCGCCGTTCGGCCTGGTCCGCTACGGCGTTGCGCCGGACCACCCGCGCATCAAGGAGATCATCAAGGCGCTCGACCGCGTCCTGGCCAAGGACGAGATCCGCTTCCTCGGCAACGTGGACTTCGGCACCGACGTCAAGCTCGAGGACCTCCGCGAGTACTACGACGCCGTCGTCTTCTCGACCGGCGCCAAGGCGGACCGCGACCTCGGCATCCCCGGCGAGGAGCTCTCGCTCGGCGCCGCTGACTTCGTCTCCTGGTACGACGCGCACCCGGACGACGCTCCGACCTGGTCCTTCGACGACGCGACGTCGGTTGCCGTCCTCGGCGTCGGCAACGTGGCGCTCGATGTGGCCCGCGTGCTCGCCAAGACCGCCGACGAGATGCTCGTGACGGACATCCCGGCTCAGGTCTACGAAGGCCTGGCCACGAAGAAGATCACCGACGTCCACGTCTTCGCTCGCCGCGGCCCGGCGTACGCGAAGTTCTCGCCGCTGGAGCTCCGCGAGCTCAACCACTCCCCCAACGTCGAGGTGGTCGTCCACCCCGAGGGCTTCGACGTCGATGCCGACGGCATGGAGCACATCGGCAAGCACAAGGCGCAGAAGATGGTGCTCAACACGCTGTCGAACTGGGTCGGTCGTGACCTGGAGGGCAAGCCGCACCGGATCCACCTGCACTTCGCCGAGGCCCCGGTCTCGATCACGGGCGAGGACGGCCGCGTGACGTCGTTCCGCACCGAGCGCACTCACTCCCCCAACGAGGACGGCAACGTCGAGGGCACCGGCGAGTTCACCGACTGGGATGTCCAGCAGGTCTACCGCGCCATCGGTTACCGCAGCTCCGCCCTCCCCGGCCTGCCGTGGGACGAGCGCAACGCGGTCATCCCCAACGACGAGGGCAAGGTCCTCGACATCAACGGCAACCCGATCCCCGGCACGTTCGTGACCGGGTGGATCAAGCGCGGCCCGGTCGGCCTCATCGGTCACACCAAGTCGGATGCTGCCCAGACGGTCGGTCACCTGCTGGCCGCGACCACGGAGACGGCCCCGCAGCGCACCACCGAGGCCGTTGACGCCTACTTCGTCGAGCGCGGTGTCGAGGTCTTCGACCACGACAACTGGCTCAAGCTCGACGCCCACGAGGTCGCGCTGGGCGAGGTCCAGGAGCGCCTGCGCGTCAAGGTCCCCACGCGCGAGGGCATGCTCGACGCCGGTCGCTGACCGGCACTCATCCAAACGGACAGGCGCGCCCGACGACACCACCCGGTCGTCGGGACGCCCGCGCGAAGGCCGCTCCGAACTGGTCGTAGACCGCGGCGTCACGAATGCCGAGGACTGCCTGGTCGCTGCTCATCCCCCGCGACGTCCAGTTGTCCGAACCGATCCAGGTCCACTCGCGCCGGACTCCGTCGCGCACCCAGGACGCTGACATGTCCTTGCCGTGCACGAAGTCGCCGTCGCGGAAACATCCAGCGACGACACGGACGCCGCCGCGGCGCAGCGTGGACCTCGCGCTGCGGGAGACCGTCGGCCCTGCCACGACCGTGATGTCGGCACCACCGCGACTCATCCGCGCCAGCCGTCGCGAGAGCCAGCCGGCCCGGTCGCCCCACATCGAGAACATCGCCACGCGCACCACAGTGCCCGGACGTGACGGGATCGAACGCAACCGGCGCAGCACCGGGTCGGTCGCTCGCGAGTCCGCCGCCGGCAGGAAGTACGCCGACCAGTCGGCGCCGGCGTACTCACGCGCGACACCGCCGGCGGACCGTCCCGCCCGCTGCTCCTCGGCAATGTCGGACCAGAGCTCGTAGACGTCCTGACGACCGGCGAGCCGCAGCATCGCGGCGTACTCACCGAGGTCGGCGGACTCTGCGGTGTTCCACGACCCGGTGACGGTCACCCACGGCACGTCGCCGACCCGGGAGAAGCGGTAGGTCTTCTCGTGCATGATCCCGCCGGCGCCCCGCGCTGCCCCGTCAGTGCGCCGCAGCCAGGACGAATCCGTCGCCACCGCGTTCAGGAGGTCGTCCAGCGACCTCGCCGCGCTCGAGCGGGAACGCCGTCCGCCATCGATCAGGATCCGCACCTGCACACCGCGACCGAAGGCAGCCGCGAGCGCCGAGGCCACGCGCGGCGACGAGATCCAGTAGGTCGTGACGTCGATCGACTCCCCCGCCGGCACTGCCTCGATGTCGCTCACCAGCGCATCGGAAATGGCATGCGGTGCCGTTTGCGGGTCATTGGTCAGAAGCGTTGCGGAGGGCGCGGTCGAGACTGCGTCGGTCGAAGTCGCCTCGAGCTCGAGGGCCGCTGCCCTCAGGGACGGGGCCTGCCGGGGATCCTCGTCGATGTGTGGCGCGACCACCGGGATGACGGCAAGGAGGGCGAGCACCGAGAACGTCCAGATTCGCTTCACGGAGGACCACGCTCGCCAGCCGCGGTGGCTCAGTCACCGACGCTGGGCGAACGGCCTCAGAACACTGTGCGGCGGCTCGTTGTCTCCGCTCGCCCGACCGGCCCGGGCGGGGCCTCAGCGCCTCTCAGCGGCCCATGCCTGCACCAGGACGTACGGAGACCGGTCATCCTCCAGGCCCAACGGGAGTGTGGCCCGCTCGATGTGGCCGTCGAGGTGGACGCGCACGATGGCTACCGCTCCGTCGCACCGCAACAGCGTCAGGAGGGTCCGCTCCGTCTCCCAGACGACGGACTCGAGATCGGCTCCCCTCGGCATGTCGATGGTGGTGGCCGCATCGCCCGTGCGGGAGTGGAGCACGGAGAGGCGCCCGGGGGCCACGATCCCGAGGACCTTGGTGCCGTCGGGGCTGAACGAGACCAGGCCACCGGTAGGCGCTCGCCACAGCACTTCGCCGTCACCATCCAGCACCAGATGCGCTCGGTCCGCGACCTGTCCGATCAGGTCGCCCGTCGCCGGGCTGACCGCCTGCACCGTGTCGACGCCTGGAATGCGGCGGGGGCGGCCATCACTGCTGGTGATCCACGCTCCACGGATGAAGCCGGTGTTGTAGACGACGCTTCGACCGAGGAAACCGACGACGGCCACACGCTCGGCGCCGACCGGCTGGGTCACCTCGCCCGTGCCGTCGACACGCGCGACGTGGACCGCGCCCACCGAGGTGTCCTCGCTCTCCGGGCAGCGCACGGTCACCCACGCGACGTACTCCCCATCCGCAGACCCGATAGGCCCTCCGCTGGAGCAGTGACCAGCCGAAGGCCACGACCTGACGCGTGCGCCGTCCTTGACCAGGGCAATGCCGTTGGTCCCCTCGAAGTAGGTCGCATCCGACAGGAGCAGGCCGCCCGAGAACCTTGCGACCCCGCTGACGCCCCGCCTCCCCGTGGGCAGGTCGAGGCCGGGGCCCGACGGAGTGACGTAGCGATCGTCCTGGATGTAGGGGATCCGGGGAGGCACTCCCTTCTCGAGCTCGGCCCAGGTCTTCACCCCACTGGGGATCGCGGCGGGCCTCGCCCCGGGCCTGTCCGGGCCTGACGGACTCGCTGCGCCCCCGGCGCATGAGGTGATCGCCAACAGAGCGCCAGCCAGGAGCACCACGACTCGGGTCATGACGGTGAGACGCTCCAGCGCAGCGATCGGTTGTCGCCTGCCGGTTCCTTCGGAACTCGCGAGCGGGGCGGGAGCGCGCCCGCCATGACCGCGAGGGGCGGCGGCGCCTCACGCCACGCAGAACTCGTTTCCTTCCGGATCGTGCATCACGACGGCGTAGCGCTGGAGGGTTTCGGTGTCGATCCGGTTCGGGTGATCGATCGTCGCGCCGAGGGCGACCAGCTCGGCCACCTTGGCATCGACGGTGGCGATGATCTCCTCTATCGGGGCGGAGCGGTCGGCCACGTAGATGTCGAAGTGGAACCGGGTCTTGACCGTCTTCTTCTCCGGCACCGGCTGGAACCAGATCTTCGGCCCCTCACCGGCCGGGTCGATGAGCCGGTCGATGTAGTCGTCGGGGTCACCGCCGAGGTCCTCCTCGGGCACGACGTGCTGGTAGTAGGCCAGCCAGGAGTCAAAGCCCTCCGGCGGCGGCTCGGGCACGTAGCCCAGCAGCGGGCCCCAGAAACGCGCCATCACTGCCGGATCGTTCGCGTCGATCGTGAGATGCCAGGTCACCATGTCCCGACACTAGACCCGGCTACCGACAGCTCGGCGAGCCGCCAACGCGGCATGCGCGCCCTACGGCTGCCGCAACTTTGCGCCGTGTCGACGTCAAGGTTGCGCCGTGTCGACGTCAAGGTTGCGCCGTGTCGGCGGGGTGTCACTGCGGCAGGGCGGGTGCCCCGACATGGGAACGGACCTGCGGCGCGAAGAGCTCGACGGGGGCGGCCTTGCCCTTGAGCTCGATGCCGCCGCGCGAGACCAGGTCCCACTCCCCGTGCAACGCAGCACGGGTGGCCGAGGTGATCAGCACGTCGTCACCGGTCTGCCGGGTGGCGGCCTCGACGCGCGCGGCCACGTTGACCGCGTCGCCGATGACGCTGAAGTTGAGCCGGCCCGCACCGCCCAGGGGTCCGGCCACGACGACGCCCGTGTTGACCCCGGCACCGACCGACAGACCCGACGATCCCAGGGAGACGACGTCGACGATCTCGCAGGCAGCAGCAAACGCACGGTCGGCGTGGTCGGCGAGCGGCCGCGGCGTCCCGAAGACGGCGAGCATGCCGTCCCCCAGGAACTTGTCGACGTGACCGCCGTGCTTCTCCACCACGGGGACGATCGCGGTGAACATGTCGTTGAGGGTCGCGATGACTTCGGGCGCGCTCGCCTGCTCGGCGTACGACGTGAAGCCGCGCACGTCGCAGAAGAGGATCGACACCGTGACCTCGACACCCTCGGGCGCGACGTCCCCCGACAGGATCAGGTCGACGACCGAGCGATCCATGTAGGTGCCGAAGGCAGTGCGGATCTCCTCGCGCTCCTGGAGCCCGCGCGCCATCAGGTTGAAGTCGTGGGCCAGCTCGCCGAGCTCGTCCCCGGTCGAGACCAGCGTCCGGGCGGAGAGGTCACCACCGCGTACGCGCACCAGCTGCTCGCGCATGCTGTGGACCTGCCCGGTGACCGCATCGCCGACGAGGACGGTCAGCTCGGTGGCGAGGAGGACACCCACCACACCGGAGACGAGTGCAGTGATCGCGAGCGACCGCGCGCCATCGGCGTGACCGAGCAGTCCCACCGAGAGCATCGCTGCAGTCGTCGTGTACGCCGGGAGGGCGAACTTGATCCGGCGCGCCAGCGACAACCCGCCCGAGCGGAACGGGACCTCGTCGGGCAGCCGCGCGGCGATCTCGTCGACGATGGGACGGGACAGCAGCTCCCCGACCGAGTAGCTGACAACGGTGCCGTAGAAGGCGGGGATCACGCAGGCGACCAGCATCGCGAGCGCACCCGGGAGCCCGGTGTCCCACTGCCACCATGCCACCGCCGTCGCGGGCAGGACGGCCAGCAGGTTGACGATCCCCGAGCTGCGCCGGAAGGTCCGCCAGGTGCCGGTCGTCGCGTCCGCCCAGATCTCGGCGGTCTCCTCGTGCGACGGGTCGGGCTCGGCACGCCAGGCGACGAACCGCACCAGCATCGGCCGGACCCGCATCGTCGCCGCGCCGATGGCCAGCATCGTCAGCACCGACCCGACCAGCGCGACGACCACGACCTCCGTCAGCGGCGGGTCGAAGAACGTCGCAGCGAGGACCACGGTGACCACCGCGACGAAGACGGACGAGGCACCTTGGGCGACAGCCATGACGGCCCAGTAGTTGGCCGAGCTTCCACAGCGGCGGTAGAGCCACCGGACGATCCGTTCGCGCATGAGCGCAGTCTGTCGCCCACCGCGCCGGAAGGGAATGGAACACCTCGATCCACCACCGGTTAACGAGCGCTAACCTAGCCGGCATGGAACGGAACATCTTCGAGGCAGAGCACGACGACTACCGCCGCAGCGTCCGCGCGTTCATGGAGCGCGAGGTCGTCCCGAACTACCCCGACTGGGAGAAGGCCGGGATCGTTCCGAAGTCGCTCTTCACCGGTCTGGCAGACCTCGGCCTCAATGCCGCGGTGCCCGAGGAATTCGGCGGAGCCGGCATCAAGGACTTCCGCTACAACGCGATCGCCATCGAGGAAGGCGCGTACGCCGGTGTCGGCCCCGCCCTGCTCGGCCCGACGCTGCACTCCGACATCTGCATGCCCTACCTCCTCGAGCTGACCACCGACGAGCAGAAGCACCGCTGGCTCCCCAAGGTCGCGTCCGGCGAGTTCGTCGTGGCGATCGCGATGACCGAGCCGGGTGCCGGCTCGGATCTCTCGGGCATCCGCACCAAGGCCGTGCGCGACGGTGACGACTACGTCGTCGACGGCGCGAAGACGTTCATCACGAACGGCATCAACGCCGATCTCGTCATCCTCGTGGTCCGCACCGGCGAGCACCCGCACCGCGGGCTGAGCCTGATCGTGGTCGAGGACGGCACCCCGGGCTTCTCCCGCGGCCGCAACCTCGAGAAGGTCGGCATGCACGCGCAGGACACCGCGGAGCTGATCTTCGAGAGCTGCCGCGTCCCGATCGCGAACCTCCTGGGCAAGGAGGGCGAGGGCTTCTTCGGCCTCACCAACAACCTGCCGCAGGAGCGCCTCAACATCGCGATCGGCGCGATCGCCGGCGCCCAGGCAGCGCTCGACCAGACGATGCAGTACGTCCGCGACCGCAAGGCGTTCGGCAAGCCGATCGGCAACCTGCAGACCATCAAGCACCGCCTCGCCCTGCTGGTCACCGAGGTCGAGATCACCCAGACGTACGTCGACCGGTGCATCCTGGCGCTCAACGCGGGCACCCTGTCGGTCGAGGACGCCGCCAAGGCGAAGCTGTGGTCGACCGAGCTGCAGGGCCGGGTCGTCGACGCCTGCGTGCAGCTGCACGGCGGCTACGGCTACATGCTCGAGTACCCGATCGCGCGCGCCTACATCGACAACCGCATCCAGCGGATCTACGGCGGCACCTCGGAGATCATGACCGAAATCATCGGTCGCTCGTTGAACCTCGGCTGAGCAAGCCGATCAGCCCAGCATCGATCCATGGAGGTCCCGTGAGCACCGCACCACTGTCTGGACGAGGCGGGCCCGTCGACGGCTCCGAGACCTTCGAGCTCGCCGACGGCACGGTCATCGCGGTCCAGGTCTCGGGCCGCAGCGACGCTGCCGCGACCGTCGTACTCCACCACGGGTGGACGCAGGACCACACCAGCTGGGAGGACGTCGCGCGGATCCTGGCGAGCGACCTGCGCGTCATCACCTACGACGCACGCGGCCACGGCGCTTCCGACGCCGGACCACGGGGCAGCGCGACCATCGAGCAGCTGGCCGATGACCTGGCTGACGTGATCGTCCACCTCATCCCTCGCGGGCCGGTGGTGCTGGCCGGGCACTCGCTCGGCGGCCCGGTGCTGATGGCGTTCGCCGAGCGCCACACGACGCTGTTCACCGATCGCGTCGTCGGGATCGCGATGGTCGCGACCTCCGCGGCTGGCATCGGACGCGACATCCTCGGCCTCCCTGGCACGATCACGACCCCGCTGCTCCTCGTCGCGCCGGGCATCCTGCGCCTGCGCACGCTGTCGCGCGCGCGGGTCAACACGAGGTTCCCGCGCCTGATCGCGGAGGCGGTGCGGCTCGGCCTCTACGCGCCCGGCCACGCGACGCCGTACAACCGCAAGCGCACGGCGATCCAGGTGGCGCGCAGCCACCCGGAGACGACGGCCGCACTCGCCGCCGCGATCATCCGGCATGACCGCCGCGAGATGCTCCGGGCCTTCGACACCGTCCGCACCGTCGTGCTCGCCGGCACGCGCGACGGCCTCACGCCGATCGCGCACTCGCGCGCGCTGGCGGAGGCACTGCCGCACGCCGAGCTCGTGGTCTACCCGAAGGCGGGCCACATGCTCCCCTACGAGCGCGCGACCGAGGTGGCCGCCCAGATCGCCGCCCTGGCGTCCGAACCCGGTGAAGCCACCGGCTGACTTCAGGTGATCCGGGCCTCAGGCGATCCGGGCCTCACGCGATCCGGGACAGCGGGACCGTGGCACCCAGCTCGAGCGTGTGGTCGGTCTGGTCGCGCTTCGCACTCAGGTACGCCGCGTTGGCCGGCGAGAGGTGCACCCCCGTGACCACACGCTCGGTGACCTCGACGCCGTAGGCCTCCAGCTGGAGCGCCTTGTCGGGGTTGTTGCTCAGCAGGCGGATCCGGTCGGCGTCGAGGGCGGCAAGCATCTGGGCGGCGGCCGCGTAGTCCCGCTCGTCGTCGGCGTGACCGAGCGCGCGGTTCGCGGCGTACGTGTCGAGGCCGGCGTCCTGGAGGGCGTAGGCGTCGAGCTTCGCGTAGAGGCCGATGCCGCGGCCTTCCTGGCGCAGGTAGAGCAGGAACCCACCCTCGGAAGCGATCCGCTCCACTGCCTCCCGCAGCTGCGGACCGCAGTCGCAGCGCTGCGAGCCGAAGACGTCGCCGGTGAGGCACTCGCTGTGCGGACGCACGAGCGGCGCTGCACCACCGGCCGCCGAACGCAGGAGTGCTCCCTGCCAGTCGCCGAGCGCGAGCAGCAGGTGCTCCTTGCCATCGACGAGGCCGTCGAAGGTGTGCACCTGGGCCGACGTCGCGTAGCCGTCCGCGAACTCGAGCGGGACCGTGACGGACGTCCGGACACCTGCCGCAGGAAGCACAGGAGCAGGCGGCAGGGCAAGGCGGTCGAGGCTCATCGCGGGCTCCTGGTTGGGTCAGCCAATCAAAACGGATGACGCGTCAACGACACGGTCGAGGCGAGTTATTCCCCATGGCGCCGCCGGACAAACGTCTGTTCCGATGCGGAGCCAGGTGCAAGGATCGAGGCGTGGAACCCACTTCGACGCCCGCTGGCGAGGCCCACGACCTGGTCTCGCGTTACCGGGAAGTGCGTGCCTGGACCGAGCGGCTCGCGGCGCCGCTCTCCCCCGAGGACCAGACCGTCCAGTCGATGCCCGACGTGTCACCGACCAAGTGGCACCGCGCGCATGTGACCTGGTTCTTCGAGACCTTCGTGCTCGCGGAGAACGAGCCGGGCTTCTCGGCCTTCCAGGAGCAGTACTGGTTCCTCTTCAACAGCTACTACGAGGCGATCGGCCCGCGCTACTCCCGGCCGATGCGCGGTGTGATCAGCCGGCCGGGCGCGCACGATGTCGGCCGCTACCGGAGCAACGTCGACGACCGCATGTCCGACCTGCTCGACCGGGTCGACGAGGGCACGCTGGCCAAGATCGCCGCGACCGTCGAGCTCGGCTTCCACCACGAGCAGCAGCACCAGGAGCTGCTGCTGATGGACATCAAGCACGTGCTCTCGCTCAACCCGCTCCGCCCCGTGTACGCCGGGTCCCCGGCCGCCGCCACTCCGGCGACCCCGCTGAGCTGGCTCGACTTCGACGGCGGCCTGGTCGAGATCGGCCACGAGGGTAGTGCCGACAGGGGCGGGAGCTTCTGCTTCGACAACGAGCTGCCCCGGCACCAGCAGTGGCTCGCGTCGTACCGGCTCGCCGACAGGCTCGTCACCAACGGCGAGTGGATGGAGTTCATCGCGGATGGTGGCTACCGGCGGGCCGAGCTGTGGCTCTCCGACGGCTGGGGCCGGGTCAACGACGAGGGCTGGTGCGCGCCGTTCTACTGGTCGCAGATCGACGGCGTCTGGTTCGAGCACACGCTGCACGGCACCTGGCCTGTCGATCCGACGCTGCCCGTGTGCCACGTCAGCCACTACGAGGCCGATGCCTACGCGACCTGGGCGGGCAAGCGGCTGCCGACGGAGGCCGAGTGGGAGCACGCGGCCGCGCTGCAGGGCCCCCAGGAAGCGACGTCTCCACCTCGAGGAAGCGACGTGTCGACGGAGACGTGGCACCCGCGGGCCGCAGGTCCAGCCGACGGCACGCTGCGCCAGCTCTTCGGAGACTGCTGGGAGTGGACCTCCTCGGCCTATCTCCCCTATCCCGGATTCCGTCCGGCCCCGGGTGCGATCGGCGAGTACAACGGCAAGTTCATGTCCGGCCAGATGGTGCTGCGCGGCGGTTGTGCGCTGACTCCGCCCGGCCACGCCCGGGCCAGCTATCGCAACTTCTTCCCGGCCGGCGCGCGCTGGCCGGTGACCGGGGTCCGCCTGGCCGACGACGGTGGCCGATGAGCGGGTCGATGACTGGGGCCGTCGTCGCCTGCCGGCACCAGGCTGCTCTGGGAGCGGGCGCCGTCGCTGCGCTTCCCGCGCACGCCGACTGCGCACCGCCGGTGACCCGCGGGACCTGGCAGGTCGCCGCGCCCGGTCCGGTGGCGCCGGCCATCCTCGACGAGCTCGAGGCGGGCTGCTCCCTGGCTGGCGCACTCCTCCGCCTCGCTGACCGTGAGCCGGGCCGGCCGCTCGACGTGCTCGTCTCCGACGGAAGCCAGGTCGCCGCCTGCGGCACCGGACTCCACCTGCTCGACCTCGGCCGCGGGGAGTACGCAGTCAGCGCCATGCCGCCCGCACGCCATGACGAGCCGTGGGCTCCGGTCCCGGCCTGCGCCGTCATCCTGATCGACCCGTGCGGGGTCACCACCACGATCTTGCACCCGACTCCCCTGGAGCCCACCCGATGACGACCGTCCTCCTCGAGCCTGATGCCCTGCGCGAGGCGCTGGTCGCCGATGCACGCGCCGGCCTGACCGCCTCGCCGAAGTGGCTGCCGCCGAAGTACTTCTACGACGCCCGCGGCAGTGAGCTCTTCGAGGAGATCACCCGCCTTCCGGAGTACTACCCGACCCGGACCGAGCGCTCCCTGCTCGCCGAGGTCGCCCCCGAGATCGCTGCTGCTGCAGGGGCCGAGGTCCTCCTCGAGCTCGGTTCGGGTTCGTCGGAGAAGACCGGCTACCTGCTCGACGCGCTGGCTGGCGCGGGCCGGCTCGCGGCCTACGTGCCTGTCGATGTCAGCTCCGCAGCGCTGCGCGGAGCGGTTGCTGAGCTCCAGGTCAGCCGTCCGGAGCTGCCGGTCATCGACGTCGTCGCCGACTTCGAGCACCACCTCGCCGACCTGCCCGCTCCCGGCCGGCGCCTGGTCGCCTTCCTCGGCAGCACGATCGGCAACTTCGCGCCGATCGAGCGCGCGTCGTTCCTGCGCGGGCTTGCCGACGCTCTCTCGCCCGGTGAGTCGCTCCTGCTCGGCCTCGACCTGGTCAAGGACCCGCGGCGCCTCGTCGCGGCGTACGACGACTCTGCGGGCGTCACCGCGGACTTCAACCGCAACGTGCTGCGCGTCCTGAACCGTGAGCTCGAGGCCGACTTCAACGTCGACGCGTTCGAGCACGTCGCGGTGTGGGACGCCCGGAACGAGTGGATGGAGATGCGCCTGCGCGCAACCCGCCCCATGACGGTGCGCCTCGCGGGCCTCGACCTCACCATCGAGCTGGCCGCAGACGAGGAGATCCGCACCGAGATCTCCGCCAAGTTCCGCCGTGAGCGGATCTCGCCCGAGCTGGCAGCTGCCGGGCTCGACCTCGTCGGCTGGTGGACGGACGCCGATGGCGACTACGCCCTCGCGCTCGCCCGGGTCAGCGACTCCCCCACGAGCTGAGGAGGCCGCCATGAGCGCGCCCGACTTCACCGGCCTCAAGGCCATGTTCATCAACTGCACCCTCAAGAAGAGCCCCGAGATCAGCAACACCGAGGGGCTGGTCGATGCGAGCGCGGCGATCATGCGCAAGCACGGCGTCGAGGTCGAGGTGCTGCGCGCGATCGACCACCCGATCGCCACCGGGGTGTACCCGGACATGCGCGAGCACGGCTGGGAGGTCGATGCCTGGCCGGAGATCTATCCGCGACTGCTGGCCTCCGACATCCTCGTGCTGGCCGGCCCGATCTGGCTGGGCGACAACTCCAGCGTGATGAAGCAGGTCATCGAGCGCCTCTACGCACTCTCCGGGATGCTCAACGACAAGGGTCAGTACCTCTACTACGGCCGCGTCGGTGGCTGCCTGATCACCGGCAACGAGGACGGCATCAAGCACTGCGCCCAGAACGTCCTCTACTCCATGCAGCACGTCGGCTACACGATCCCACCGAACGCCGACGCCGGCTGGATCGGCGAGGCCGGCCCCGGCCCCTCCTACCTCGACCCGGGCAGCGGCGGCCCCGAGAACGACTTCACCAACCGCAACACCACCTTCATGACCTGGAACCTCATGCACCTCGCGCAGATGCTGAAGAGCGCAGGCGGGGTTCCGAACCACGGCAACTCTCGCGAGGAGTGGAACGCCGGGGCCCGGTTCGACTTCGAGAACCCCGAGTACCGCTCCTGACCCGATTACTCGAGCTCGGACGCCGTTGGCCAGGGGTTGGCCTTGCAGCCCTGGAGCCCGAGGGTCTGCTGGTGCATGACGGGGGCTGGCTCACCCCTGCCCGGGCAGCCGACGTGGCCGAAGCCGAGGAAGTGGCCGGTCTCGTGGTTGACGACGTAGTTCCGGTACGCCGCGAGGTCGCCGTCGTAGCTCCTGGCTCCGCGCCACCAGCGCCAGGCGTTGATAACGACGTCGTCGCCGTTGCGGCAGGAGACGCGGCCCTTGGTGTCGAGCGGGGCGCAGAGGCGGTCGACCGTGTCGGGGGACGCGAGCACGATGCGGAAGTCGGCCTCGCCCTCGACCCGCGACAAGCGGTGGCTCGGGTCGGCGGTCCATCCCCTCGGGTCGGAAAGGGTCCGGTCGACGGCACGGGCGAATCCCGCGGCGTCGTAGGGCAGGCCACGTTCGACCTCGACCCGGTAGGTCAGCGCGCCGGACTCGGCCGCCCTGCCGGAACGCACAGGGGCGACGGCGAACCTGCCCGACGCGTGCTGCGGCACCGGGGGCGTCCCGGAGTCCGCGGGTGACTTCGCGGGGCGGAGGTAGGGCCTGCCGGCTGCCTCGTCGATGAGGCGTGAGGCAGCGCCTTCGGCGGCCTGGCCGGCGGCGTCCACCGCACCCTTCGCCAGCACGGGAACACCGCCCGGCTTCTCGACCAGCACGACCGCGGCGCCGCCGAGTCCCACCACATGGATGGCCGCGAGGGCGAGGAACAGCCGGAGCTTGCGGCGGCGCGGGGCGCGCTGACGGTGCGACGTGACCGTCGCCCGGGATGCCCGCCAGACCCGCATCCAGCGAGTCTAGACCGCAGTCATCATGAGAGAGACCTCATGTTCTGTCGCAGCCTTCACCCCGAGAGGGATTCTTCCCATTAGGCTCGTGGTGTGACGACAGAAATCCTCGAGCCGCGGCGCCGCCCCTCCCAGGAGCGCAGCCACGTGAAGTTCGACCACCTGCTCAGGGTGTCGCGCGAGCTCCTGATCGAGGTCGGCTTCGAGTCGTTCACCTGTGAGGAGGTGGCGCACCGGGCCAGCCTCCCGATCGGCACGCTCTACCAGTTCTTCGCGAACAAGTACGTCATCGTGTGCGAGCTCGACCGCGTCGACGCTGTCGCCGTGCGCGAGGAGATCCACGCGCTTGCCGAGCAGCTGCCCACGCTTGACTGGCTCAAGCTGCTCAACCAGCTGCTCGAGCATCTGGTCACGCTGTGGCGCACCGACCCCTCACGACGGGCCGTCTGGCACGCCGTGCAGTCAACGCCCGCGACCCGTGCGACCGCAGCGGTCACCGAGCGCGAGGTTGCCGCCGATGTGGCGCGCGTGCTCGCGCCGCTGACGCCCGGCACGCCTCGTGACCGTCGGCGGATCATCGCCGAGGTGCTCGTCCACGTGACGTACTCGATGCTCAACTTCTCGATCCGCGACGGCCAGTCCCACGACGAAGCGGTGATCGAGCTCAAGCGGCTGCTCGCCAGCTACCTCGTGGCTGCCGAGAGCACGACGTAGGCGATCGCGTAGTCACCGTCGTGTGACAACGAGAGATCGAGCCGGAAGCCCGCGAGGTGTCGGCTGACCGCACCGGCCAGCACGAGACGCGGCCGGCCCCAGGCGTCGCACGCGACGGAGATGTCGCGCAACGCCTCGTCCCCGAGCACCGGCGGATAGCCGTGCAGGGCCGACGACCAGGCCTTGACCACGGCCTCGCGTGCCGCCCAACGAGCCGCCCAGTGCCGGGGGTGGTCATCGCCGCGCGAGCCGACGTCGGCCCGCTCCCCCGACGTGAACACGTCAGGGAAGCGGGAACCGGGCTGACCAAGCTGCTCGGCGAAGGAGGGGACGTGGACCAGGTCCACGCCCACCCCCACGACACCGGTCAGGCCTGCGACGTCCGGGCTCTCGCCCGCGCCAGGGTTCAGCGGCACTCGAACCGACCGTCCGCAGCCAGCCGCGCGTTCGGGTCGAGCAGCAGAGCCGCCTCGTTCTCCTTGCGTTCGCCGGCTGCACCGTCGCCCAGGCGGCGGTCCGTCGTCTTCACGAAGCCCGGCTCGCCGAGCATCACCCGGGTGGTGGTCAGCGCGCCCTCGGTCTCGCGGCGGCGAGCGGAGGCGACGTACGCCGCGCGCTCGTCGGCCGGCAGTGACGCGATGAACACGTCCGGGTGCGCGATCGCCAGCAGACCGGCGACATGGCCGAAGCCGAGGCTCGTGACCAGGCCCGCCTTGAGCGGACCGGTCGCCAGCGGGCTGCGGGGCCAGACCAGGTGCGGGTGCTTCGCGAGCTCCGGGTCGACGCAGTCCAGGGCGCGGTTGGGCGGAAGGACACCCTCACGCAGGACCTGGCACAGGCCGATCACCTGGAACGCCGCAGCGCCACCCTTGGCGTGACCGGTCAGCGACTTCTGCGACACGACGTACAGGGGGTTGCCCTCGGAGCGACCCAGCGCGGCGGCGAGCCGCTCGTGCAGGTCGGACTCGTTGGGGTCGTTGGCGTTGGTCGAGGTGTCGTGCTTGCTCACCAGACCCACGTCGTCGGCACCGAGGCCGAGCTCCCCGAGCGCCTTCGCCAGCGGCGACTCCTTGCGACCGAGACCAGCCGCGAGGGCACCGATGCCCGGGGCGGGGATCGAGGTGTGGATGCCGTCGGCGAACGACGCGGCGTAGGCCACGACACCGAGGACCGGCAGGCCCATGCGGGCCGCCACGTCACCGCGGGCCAGCAGGATCGTGCCGCCACCCTGCGACTCGACGAAACCACCACGACGGCGGTCGTTGGGCCGGCTGATGTGGCGGATGTCGATGCCCTGGTCGAGCATCGCCTGGGTGTCGGCCGTGGCCGACATGGCGGCGAAGCCGACGATGCCCTCCGTGCCCAGGTCGTCGAAGCCACCGGCCACGACCACGTCCGCCTTGCCGACCTTGATCTTGTCGACGCCCTCCTCGATGGAGACCGCGGTCGTCGCGCAGGCGGCGACCGGGTGGATCATCGCGCCGTAGCTGCCGACGTACGACTGGACGACGTGGGCGGCGATGACGTTGGGCAGGGCCTCCTGGAGGAGGTCGTTGGCGACGCTCTCGCCGAGCAGGTTGTCGATGTAGAGCGACTGCATGGAGGTCATGCCACCGAGGCCGGTGCCCTGGGTGTTGGCCACCCGGGCGGGGTGGACCCAACGCATCAGCTCGGCCGGCGTGAAGCCGCTCGAGAGGAAGGCGTCCACCGTGCAGACCAGGTTCCACAGCGCCACGCGGTCGACCGACTCGAGCATCTCGGCAGGGATGCCCCACACACCGGGGTCGAACCCGGTCGGGATCTGGCCACCCGCGGTGCGGGTGATTTCGACCCGCCGCGGCACCCGGACCTCGGTGCCTGCCTTGCGGGTCACCAGCCAGCCACCGTCCGCCGTCGGGGCGGCGGTCGTCTGTGCCGGGTTGGCAGCGACGAAGGCGCGTGCCTCCGCCTCGCTCTCCACGCGGAAGGTCAGGTCCTGGTCGAGGAAGACCTGCGCCATGAGCGGCGCGGTGTTGTCGACCATGGTGCCGTCGTCGCCGTAGGTGCGGATGCCCGCACGCTCGACGACGGTGTCGTGGTAGCGGTCGCGGATCTCCTGCTCGGCGACGGCGTCGCCGCTCTCCACGTCGTACCAGGAGGAGCCCTGTGCATCCCAGCGGACCAGGCCGGTGGACCAGGCGAGCTCGAGCACGCCGGCGGCGGAGAGGCCGTCCCCGACCTCGACCTGGTGCCGGGTGCGGGACGAGCCCCACGGACCGAGCTCGCCGGCACCGACGATGACCACGAGGTCCTCGGGGGCGGCGGGCACGTCGGCAAGGTCGATCGAGGAGTACGCCGGGAGCTGGGCGGGCGAGGACGGAAGCGCGTCGATGGTGACCGTCTCAGCGACCTCGACCTCCTCCGCGGCGGCAGCGGCCATGGCCTTCTGTGCCTCGGCCGCGACGTCGCGGAGGTTGACGTTCTCCAGGCCCTCGGCGAGGTCCAGGTGGAGCGGACGCTCGGCAGCGGACTCGCGGGCAGCGGTGGTGCAGAGCGCGAGCAGCTCGGCGGCCATCGTGTCGGGGGTCCAGACCTTGACGCCGGCGTTGCGGACGGCGGTGACCATGGCGTCGTTGGCGCCCATCAGACCGGTGCCCGCCACCCAGCCGATGATGGCGTGGGCCAGGGTGACCCGCTCGGGCCAGCCGGACTCGGAGCTCCACTTGGCGACCATGGCGTCGAGCGCGGCCTTGGCCTCGCCGTAGGCACCGTCGCCACCGAAGATGCCGCGGTTGGGCGAGCCCGGGAGCACGACGTGGACGCGGTTGCGGCCCCAGTCGGCACCGACGAGGCGCTCGACCGACCACAGCAGGATGCGGGCCTGCAGCTCGGCCTTGCCGCCCGCCTCGGCGAGGTCACCCATGACCGGGCCGGCAGCGAACGGGAAGAGCAGGGTCGGGTGCAGCGCCGGCTTGACGACCTCGGTCGTCGGGCCGAGGCGGCGGGTCTGCTCGGAGGTGACCCAGGCGACCAGCGCGTCCACGTCGGCGTACGACGCGAGGTTGGCCGGGACGACCCAGAGCGACGCACCGACGCGGGCGTGGGTGCGGTAGAGCTCCTTGAACCAGGCCAGACGCTTGCCGTCCAGGTTGGAGGTCGTGGCGACGACCGTCGCGCCACCGGCGAGGAGGTCCTCGACGATCGCGGAGGCGATCGAGCCCTTGCTGGCGCCGGTGACGACAGCGACCTCGTCGGCCCAGACACCGCGGGTGGTGTCCTCGGCCTGCGTGGCGAGGTCGTCGAGACCGAGCCAGCGGGCCTGGGCGGCGACGATCGGGCCGGCACCGGTCACGGCGGCGTCGGAGAGCTGGCCGGTGGCGACGCGGGCGACGTCCTCACGGGCGGACGCCCAGCGGTCGTCGAGCAGCACGGCACGGCCGGCGTCGAAGGCCGGGGCGGTCAGGTTCAGCCACTCGGAGCCGAGCTCGACCTCGATGCGGTCGAGCGCGGCGCGCGCCTCGGCGGTGTCCTCGGCGACGGCTGCCGCAGGGGCGTCCTCGCCGAGCTGGGCGAGCAGGTGCCGGGCGGTCGAGGCAAGGGCGCTGGTGATGCCACCGGTGACCCCGGCCAGAGCGGCAGCGTCGAGGGTGACCTCGCCACCCCCACCTGCGGAAGGCAGGCTCACCGAGACGCCCTGGCGGGCGGCGACGGCGGCGACGGCGGCGTCGATCAGGCCGTCGAGCTCGGCAGCGGAACCGGGCACCGTGAGCGTGGCCAGGTCACCGCCGCGCACGCTGGCACCCTCGCGGGTGCCGGCGGCGACCTCGACGAGCGTGTGCAGCGCCCAGCCCTCACCGAGCTGCCAGGCACCAGTCACGCGGTCGGCGATCGCGGACTGGCGAGCACCCAGCGGGCCGAGCACCTTGCGCAGGTGGTCGCCGGTCGCGGCGGAGAGCACCGGACCGAGCGGGCGGTAGCCACGCGAGAGGCCGTTGACCTGGGCGCAGAGCGTCGGCAGGTCGGCCTCGGCCGCACCGTCGATCGCACCGAGGCTGAGCTCGGCACCGAGGTCGACGAGCAGCTGGTTGCGGCGCGAGGAGGCGCCATCGGTGAGCGACTCGATGGAGTCGGCGTCACCGAGCTGGTCCGGGCGGACCTTGGTCCACCAGGCCAGAAGCAGCCGGGTCGCGTCCGCGCCGACGAAGGGGATGTCAGCGGGACGCGGCCCGCCCGACGCCGCAGGCGCCGGGGTTGCCGGGACGAGGGAGGGAGATCCACCCGGCACCGTCGCA
This sequence comes from Nocardioides cavernaquae, assembly GCF_003600895.1. Taxonomy (NCBI): domain Bacteria; kingdom Bacillati; phylum Actinomycetota; class Actinomycetes; order Propionibacteriales; family Nocardioidaceae; genus Nocardioides; species Nocardioides cavernaquae. The sequence goes on along the minus strand of NZ_QYRP01000002.1, from coordinate 2,450,911 downwards.
GCGGATGCGGGGACATCCGGCGACGCCTCGTCGGTCTCGGGGAGATCGACGGGGTCTTCATCACGAGCGAACACCACGAGGGCGTCGCGCTCGACGTTCAGCACCTCGACCGGACCGGCCAGGGTGCGGCGTACCTCGGGAAGCTTGAGCGTCGCCGAGGCGAGGTTGGCGACGGTGGGCGCGCGGCCCACGCCGACCTCGATGATCCGCTCGACACCGAGGCCACCGTCGGCGGCGTCGGCCACGAACAGGTCCTGGGTCTCGATCCAGCGCACCGGGCTGGCGAACTGCCAGGCCAGCAGCTCGATCAGCACGAGGCGGCACAACTCTTCGGGCCTCTGCGACCAGGTGGCCCAGTTGGCGAGCGCCTCCTCGATGCGGACCGCGGGCGCGACCTCGAGGATCGACTCGAGGAACGGCTTGTCGAGCGCGAACGGTCGCGCCACGAGGTTCGGCACGTAGCGGCCGAGGAGCGGCGACGGGTCGACCGTCGGCGGCAGCAGCTCGCCGAGCTTGGCGCGGAAGTCGTCGACGCCGCCGCGCAGGACGCCCGAGTGGAACGGCACGTCCACACCCGGAACGACGATGTACGACGCCTTGCCGCCGACTGCGGCGCGACGACGCTCGATCTCCTCCTCGAGGACCTCGAGTCCGGCGACGGTTCCGGCGATGGCGTACTGCGAACCGCGGAGGTTGTAGTTGGCGATCTCGAGGAACTCGCCGCTCTCGGCAGCGACACCCTCGACGAACGCGCGGACGTCAGCGTCGGCAACGCCGAACTGGGCCGGACGGATCGCCGCGAGGCGGTAGTTGCTGCGGCCCTTCTCGTCGCGCGGGACCAGCGTGTGCATGACGGAGCCGCGCTGGAAGACCACCTCGACGACGGCCTCGAGCGAGAGGACGCCCGAGACGGCAGCGAGCGCGTTGTACTCACCGACGGAGTGGCCGGCGATGATCGCGTCGTCGACGGCGACTCCGGCCTCGACCAGCTCCGCCATCTGGGCGGCCGCGAGGACCGCCATGCCGACCTGGGTGAACTGGGTCAGGAAGAGGACGCCATCGGGGTGGCTGTGGACGCCGTCGAAGGCGACGAGCTCGGTCGGGTTGTCACGGACGACCTCGAGCACCGAGAAGCCGAGCACCTTGCGGGTGTGGTCGTCGGCGCGGTCCCAGATGGCCTTGGCAGCCTTGCTGCGGCGGTAGCCCTCCATGCCCATGCCGGCGTGCTGGATGCCCTGTCCCGGGAAGACGTACGCGGTGCGGGCAGCCGCCAGACGTGCGGTCGCGAGCAGCACGAGGTCGCCGTCGACGCGGGCGCTGACCTCGACCACCTCGACACCGGCGTCGATGCCGACGCGGTGGGCGGTGATCTCGACGGAGGCGCCGGGGCGGACCGGGGCGAGGAAGCGGGCGGTCCAGCCGGTCAGAGCCCGGCCGGTCTGCTCCATGACGACGCGCTGGCTGACCGCGGAGATCCACATGCCGTGGACGATCGGCCCGCCGAGGCCGGCAAGGGCAGCGGCTGCGGTGCTGGTGTGGATCGGGTTGTGGTCGCCGGTGACGCTGGCGAACGTGCGCAGGTCGGAGGGCGCGGTGACGGTCGCGTGGGCCCGCCGACGACGCTCGGCCTTGCGCTCGTCGGTCACTGCGCCGCCGGCCCGCTCGGGGTCGGCGAGGGCGACGGCACCCGTGCGGCCGCGGATCGCGAACCGCTCGACGAGGGTGGCGACCGGCTCCCCCGAACCGGTCGCCACGTCGACGTCCACCGTGACGACTCGGCCGACCTCGGTGTCGACGACGCTGCGGATCTGCACGTCGACGTCGAGGTCGGTTGCGTCCACGGGGACCGAGCCGATCAGCGCGTGGTCGAGGTGGACCAGGTCGAGCATGCCCTCGACGACGTCGGGGCGCTGCGCGAGCGCACCGAAGACGGACGGCCAGACCAGGCCGACGAGCGCATCGGGGACGACGGCCGTTGCCGGCCCACCAGCGGCGGTCGCGGCGGCGTGCTCGGCGCCGGTGGTCGGCTCCCAGCGGGCGACACCTGCGGACGGACCGCCGGCGGCGAGCTCGAGGAGCGCGGTCATCTCGGATGCCGGGTTGAGCACCACCGGAGCGGCACCGGCGGCGACGTCGGCACCGGCAGCGATGCGGAAGCGGAGGACGGTGGCGCCGACGGGCACCTCCAGGACGGCCACGTCGCCTTCGCCCGTGAGCACCGAGCCGGTGGCGGGGTGCTCGGCACGCGCGGGGTGGACGACGAGCCAGTCGTCGCCCAACCGGCGTACGGGGTTGATGACGGTGCGCCCGGCCCAGACGGCGTCCGGGGCGGCGAGCACGAGCGAGACGGCGCCCGTCGTGTCGGGGGCGCGACGCAGGCCGGCCACGGCAGCGGGAGCTCCGTCGATGGTGTCGACGACGGCCTCGAGGATGCCCGCCTCGAAGCGGCGGAGCAGGTCGGCGACGGGCTCGTCGACGCGGGTGATGCCCGCAACAGCGACCGGACCCGGGATCACCGAGACGGCGTCGGCCGGGAAGCGCGGGTCGTGCGACTGCCACAGGGAGTCGGCGCGCCACCAGCGGCGTACGTCGGCGTCGATGACGGGGACGAACGGCACCGGCTTGCCGGCGCGGCGGCAGACCGTGACGAAGAACGGGACGTCGGCGGGGTGCAGCTGCACCTCGTCCAGAGCCGGGTACGCCGCGCGGAGGGCGTCGAGCGCCGCGGCACCGTCCTCGACGTCGGCCGACGTCGGGAAGAGCGTGGCGATCGGGCCGTTGTCGGCGTCGGCGAGGCGGGCCTCGGCACGCTGAACGAGCGCGTGGAACCGGTCGCGGATCGTCACGTCGAGCCACTCGGGACCGGCCGCGGAGACGGGGGCCGAGAGCTCCAGGTAGCGCGCCAGCCAGGTGCCGTAGCTCATCGTGGCGACGTCGCCGAAGTAGGGCTTGGCGGTCAGGTCGAGCAGCTCGGCGATCTCGTGACGCCGGGCCGCGACGGCCTTGGCGTCGCCGGCGACCTCGTCGAGGATGCGGCCGACCTTGGCGGAGGTGTTCTCGACCTCGTGAATCGAGGCGCCGAGCTGGCTGCGCCCGGACGTCATGCCGCCGTCGACGGCGCCGTCCTCGAGCCAGATCGGGGTGCCGGGGGTGTCGACCAGCAGCTGCTTGACGGCCGGCGAGGTGGTCGCCTCGAGCGTGGCCATCGCGGCGGTGCCGACCAGGATGCCGTCGAGCGGCATCGCGGGACGGCCGTGGCCGATCGACCACGAACCGGTCACGTAGGACGCGGCGCTCTCGGGGGTGCCGATGCCGCCGCCGACGCAGACGACGACGTTGGCGCGGCGGCGCAGGTCGGCGTACGTCGTGAGGAGGAGCGCGTCGAGGTCCTCCCAGCTGTGGTGGCCACCGGCCTTGCCACCCTCGACCTGGATGATCACGGGGACGGGAGCGACCTCGTCGGCGATGGCGAGGACCTTCTTGATCTGGGCCACGGTGCCGGGCTTGAAGACGACGTACTCGATGCCGCCCTCACGGAGCTCGTGGATCAGCGCGACCGCGTCCTCGATCTCGGGCACACCGGCGGTGACGATGACCGCGTCGATGGCGGCACCGGCCGCGCGGGCCTTCTGGACGAGGCGGTTGCCACCGAGCTGGAGCTTCCACAGGTAGGGGTCGAGCAGGAGCGCGTTGAACGCGGCGGTGCGTCCGGGCTCGAGCATGCTGCCGAGGCGCTCGAGGTTCTCGGCGAAGATCTCCTCGGTGACCTGGCCACCTCCGGCGAGCTCGGCCCAGAAGCCGGCGTTGGCGGCCGCGGCGACGATGGCGGGGTCGACCGTGGTCGGCGTCATGCCGGCCAGGATGATCGGCGAGCGGCCGGTCAGGCGGGTGAAGCGGGTCTCGACGCGGCGGGTGCCGTCGGGCAGGGCCACGACCTCGGGGGCGAAGCTCGTCCAGGCGGCAGTGCGGCGCGGAGCCGCACCAGCGACGGTGAGCTCGCGCAGGCCGCGGGGCGTCGTCGGGGCGACGATGCCGATGCCGTGCGCGCGGGCGGTGCCTGCCGAGATCTGGCTGGCCAGGTTGACCGGGCCGAGGTCGAGCAGCCAGCGGGCGCCGGCGTCGGCGACGGTCTCGACCTGCGCGGGCCAGTCGATCGGCTCGACGAGCGAGCGGTGGGCGAGGTCACGGGCCCAGTCGGCGTCGAGGCCGCAGCGGACGGCCCACTCGACGGTCAGGTCGACGGCCTCGGCGAACTCGGGGTGGTGGTAAGCAGCGCGAGCGAGGACCGGGTCGACGGTGACGTCGTCACCGAGTGCCTGGCGCAGCCGCTCCTGGCCGACGACCGGGCCGGAGACGACCGTGGACGAAGGACCGTTGACGATCGCGGCGACGAGGCGGCTCGAGGCGGGCAGTCCGTCGATGGCCTCCTGCACCTCGGCGTGAGGAAGCGGGACGGCGACGAGGCACTCCCCCAGGAGACCACGTCGTACGCCGACGACCTCGGCTGCCGCACCGATCAGGCGGGAGAGCGCGAGTACGTCGGCTTCGTCGGCACCGTCGATGACGGAGATCGGGAGGCAACCCTGCGAGTGGCCGATCTTGGCCACGGCACCGCGCGGGTCGAGACCCATGTCGCGCAGCGCGTGGAGGGCACCGAGGTGGCTGAGCGTGATGCCGGGCAGCGACCGGGACGGCGAGAGGAGGCGCTCACGCGAGGGGATCTCGGGAGCGTCCTCGACCTCGGCGGAGTGGGACTCGACGACCGCGTCGAGCCACGCCACCGGCCGGAAGTCCGCATCCGCGCGGAGCAGCTCGGCCGCAACGGGTGCGAGGCGGGCCTCGGCGGCGGTGACGATCGGACCGAGCTCGAGGCGGTGCACGCGCACCAGCTCCGCGAGCGGCTCGAGCCAGTCGGCGCCCTGGCCACCGAAGGCAACGGCAAAGGGAGTGCCGGCCGCAAGGCGGTCGAGCAGGCGCTTGCCGGTGTGGTCGGGAAGTCCGTTGGAGGCACCGTTGGAGGCGCCGTTGACCGAAGTCGTGGAGGAACCGGAGGCGGTGTCAATGGCCGTGGTGGCGAGAGCGGTGTCTGGGGTCACGCACACCATGAAAACAGAAACATGAGGGTATTCTCAAGTTTTAGTTGAGTATTTCCTCATGTTTCGATCATGATGGTTCCCTCACCTTTTCTCGACACGTTTCCCTGCACATTTTCCTAGGCGCCTCGGAGGCGCAACCGGAGGTAGTGGTGTTCTCCCGAATCGCGATCGTGAACCGCGGCGAGGCGGCCATGCGGCTGATCCACGCCGTCCGCGACCTGACGTCGTCCGGCCAGGAGCTGACGACGATCGCACTGTTCACCGACGTCGAGCGGCACGCCATGTTCGTGCGTGAGGCGGACGAGTCCTACGGGCTCGGCCCGGCCTCCGCACGGCCCTACCTCGACCTCGCCGTGCTGGAGCGCGCACTCGTCGAGACCCGCGCCGACGCCGTCTGGGTCGGCTGGGGCTTCGTCGCCGAGGACCCGACGTTCGTGGACCTGTGCGACCGCCTGGGCGTCACCTTCATCGGCCCCAGCGCCGAGGCGATGCGCCAGCTCGGCGACAAGATCGGCTCGAAGCGCATCGCCGAGAAGGTCGGCGTGCCGGTCGCCCCCTGGAGCAACGGGCCGGTCGACACGCTGGAGGAGGCGCTCGCGGCCGCCGAGACGATCGGCTACCCGATGATGCTCAAGGCCACCGCCGGCGGCGGCGGACGCGGCATCCGCAAGGTCAACACCGCCGCCGAGCTCGAGGACGCCTACCAGCGCACGCGCGACGAGGCAGAGCGCGCCTTCGGCAACGGCATCGTCTTCCTGGAGCGCGTCGTCACGGGCGCGCGCCACGTCGAGGTCCAGCTGATCGCGGACAGCCACGGCACCGCTTGGGCCCTTGGCGTGCGTGACTGCTCCGTGCAGCGACGCAACCAGAAGGTCATCGAGGAGTCCGCCTCTCCCCTGCTCTCGCCTTCCCAGGTGGACCTGCTGAAGGAGTCGGCCGAGCGGCTGGCCGTCGCGGTCGGCTACGCCGGTGCGGGCACCGTCGAGTTCCTCTACCAGCCCGAGGAGAAGTCCTTCGCCTTCCTCGAGGTCAACACCCGGCTCCAGGTCGAGCACCCGATCACCGAGCTGACCACCAACGTCGACCTCGTGAAGGCCCAGATCGCTGTCGCCGCAGGTGGGCGTCTCGAGGCCCTCAACAACGACGGCGGACGTCCCGACGAGATCGGCCACGCCGTCGAAGCCCGGCTCAACGCCGAGGACCCCGACCGCGACTTCGCCCCCGCACCGGGCCGGGTTTCGCTGCTCAAGCTGCCCAGCGGTCCCGGCGTCCGCGTCGACACCGGCCTCGGCGAGGGTGACGTCATCCCCGCCGACTTCGACTCGATGATCGCCAAGGTCATCGCCTACGGCCGCGACCGCGACGAGGCGCTGGCCCGCCTGCGCCGCGCGATGGCCGAGACCACCGTCGTGATCGAGGGCGGCACCACCAACAAGGGCTTCATCCTCGACCTCCTCGACCAGCCCGAGGTCCTCACGGGCGAGCCCGCCTGGGCCGACACCGCGTGGATCGACCGGGCCCGCGGCGAGGGACGTCTCGCCCCCGACACCCACCGCGAGGTCGCCTTGCTCGTCGCCGCCATCACGGCGTACGACGAGGAGCTCGCCGTCGAGCGCACTCGCCTGCTGGAGACCGCCCACGGTGGCCGTCCCCAGGTGCAGCACAAGGTCGGCGAGCCGGTGGAGGTCAAGCTCCGCGGCACGACGTACCGGCTCACGGCCGTGCAGCCCGCCGCCGGCCGCTACCGGGTGACCATCACGGCCGGCGCGCAGCCGACCGGTGAATCCGTCACCGCCGACGTCGAGCTCGAGTGGCTCGACACCTTCCACGCCCACCTGGTGGTCGGTGGCCAGTCCAGCCAGCACCGCCACCGCATCGTCTCGGCGGTCCACGGCCCGGTCCACCTGGTCGAGGTCGACGGCATCACCCACCGCATCAGCCGCGACGAGGGCGGCATCGTCCGCTCGCCCGCTCCCGCCCTGGTCGTCGCCACCCCGGCCGCGATCGGCGACGTCGTCGCCGCCGGCGCTCCCGTGCTCGTGCTGGAGAGCATGAAGATGGAGACCGTCATCCACGCGCCGTTCGCTGCTCGCGTGCGGGACCTCCTCGTGATCACCGGCTCCCAGGTCGAGACCGGCGCACCCCTCCTCCGGCTGGAGCCGGTCGCGGTCGACGGTGACGCTTCGACCGCGGCAGCGGTCGCCGACGACGACAGCGCCGCGCTGTTCCTGCCCACGGACACCGCCGTGCCCACGCTGCAGCAGCGCGCCGACCGCGCCCGGGCAGACCTCACCGGCCTGATCCTCGGCTACGACGTGCCCGCGGGCGACCGGGCCGGTGCACTGAAGGAGTACCTCGCCGCGCGCGACGAGCTGCGGGCCTCCGGCGTGGACGTCATCGCGTCGGACGCAGCGCTGGTCGACCTGTTCACCGATGTCGCCGACCTCCACCGCGACCGCCCGGCAGACGACGAACGCCGCACGGAGCTGCGCGTGCACAGCTCGCGCGAGCACTTCCACACCTACCTGCGCAGCCTCGACCCCGAGCGAGGCGGCCTGCCCGAGCACTTCCGCCAGCGGCTCTCCCGGGTCCTCGCCCACTACGGGGTCACCGACCTCGACCGCACTCCGCGCCTCGAGGACGCGGTCCTGCGGATCTTCCTCGCCCAGCAGGGACCGGCCTCCGACGCCGACATCGTCATCGCCCTGCTCCAGCGCTGGATCAGCGAGCCGGCCCCCGACCCCGAGCGCGCCGGCGACATCCGCGAGCAGCTCGAACGGCTCAAGGGCGCCTCACAGCGCCGGTTCCCCGTCGTGGGCGACCTCGCCCGGAGCATCCGCTTCCGCTGGTTCGACCAGCCGCTGGTCGACGCGGACCGCGCGGCCGTGCTCAGCGGCGTACGCGATGAGGTGGCCGCGCTCGCCGGTGCCCCGGCCGCCGCGGACCGCGTCGCACGGATCGAGGCCCTCGCCGCGATCCCCGAGCAGATCGTCGCCCTCCTCAGCGCACAGCTCGGGGAGCGCCTTGCCAGCGGTGGTGACGGTGGCGACGACCCGATGCTCGAGGTGATGACGCGTCGCCACTATCGCGACCTCGTGCGGGACCTCACGGTCACGCAGCGCGACGGGCGCTCGTTCCTGCGCGCCGCCTACGACCTCGACGGGACCGGGCGGCAGCTGGTCACGACCAGCGGCTCGTACGACGAGCTGGCCGACCCCTCCTCCGTGCTCGTGACCGGCCTGGCTGCCGCGCTCGCCGACGCGGGAGCTACCGCAGCCGCCGTCGCGGACCTCTACCTGCTCTGGCCCACGGCTCCCGAGTCGTCCACCGACGTCGCGGCCGTCCTGCAGGACGCGCTGGCCGGCACGGACCTGATCACCCGGGCACGCCGGATCACGGTCGCGGTCTGCACCGGCGACGAGCGCCGGGTCGACTACTTCACCTTCCGCCCCGGTGACGCCACCGAGGAGCCCGTCGTCGAGGACGACCTCGTCCACGGCGTGCACCCGATGGTCGCGCGGCGCCTGGACCTGTGGCGCCTGCGCGACTTCCAGATCACCCGCCTCGACGCACCCGACGACGTCCTCCTCTACGAGTGCGTCGCCCGCGAGAACGCTGACGACCGTCGGCTCGTCGCGCTCGCCCAGGTGCGCCAGCTCGCCGTGGTCCGTGACGAGGACGGCCGCGTGACCGGCGTACCCCACGCGGAGCGGGCGATCGAGAGCTGCCTCGAGGCCGTACGCCGCGCACGGACGTCGCGCGGCGCGGCCGGCGCAAGGCTGGACCTCAACCACGTCTGGGTGCACGTGTGGCCCGTGGTCGAGGGCGACCTCGAGCAGATCACCGGTCTGCAGCGGAAGATCACACCCCTCACCGACGCCGCCGGCATCGCCGAGGTGCTCGCGGTCGGCCGCGTTGCCGGACCCGACGGCAGCCCCGTCCCGATGTCCCTCCGCTTCGCCCCCGGGCCCGGCGGCCGCGTCGTGAGCTCGATCGAGGCTCCTCCGACCGAGCCGCTGAAGACCCTCGACAGCTACGACAGCAAGGTGCTCCGCGCCAAGCGTCGCGGACTCGTCTACCCCTACGAGCTGCTACCGCTGCTGACCGGGCCGCGGGGCTCGTTCGTGGAGCACGACCTCGACGACACCGGCGTACTCGTGCCCGTCGACCGTCCGCGCGGCCTCAACAAGGCCGGCATCATCGCCGGCGTCGTCTCCACCCCGACCGACCTCCACCCCGAGGGCGTCACGCGCGTCGTGCTGTGCGGCGACCCGACGAAAGCCCTGGGCGCGGTCGCCGAGGCCGAGTGCACGCGGGTCATCGCGGCCATCGACCTCGCCGAGCAGATGGGAGTGCCGCTGGAGTGGTATGCCCTCTCGGCCGGCGCCCGGATCTCCATGGACTCCGGCACGGAGAACATGGACTGGGTGGCCGCCGGCCTGCGCCGCATCATCGAGTTCACCCAGGCAGGCGGCGAGATCAACGTCGTGGTGGCCGGCATCAACGTCGGCGCGCAGCCTTACTGGAACGCCGAGGCAACCATGCTGATGCACACGAAGGGCATCCTCGTGATGACGCCGGACAGCGCCATGGTCCTCACCGGCAAGCAGTCGCTCGACTTCTCCGGCGGCGTCTCCGCGGAGGACAACTTCGGCATCGGCGGCTACGACCGGGTCATGGGCCAGAACGGCCAGGCGCAGTACTGGGCTCCCGACCTCCCGGGCGCCTTCGAGGTGCTGATGGCCCACTACGAGCACACGTACGCCGCGCCCGGCGAGGCCGGTCCGCGGCGCGCCGTCACGTCCGACCCGGACGACCGGGACGTCTCGTCGTTCCCGCACACGGACCCGTCGAGTGACTTCACGACCGTCGGCGAGATCTTCTCCGCGGCCACCAACCCGGATCGCAAGAAGGCCTTCGACATCCGGACCGTGATGCGGGCCGTCGCGGACCAGGACCACACGACGCTCGAGCGCTGGGCCGGCATGGCCGACGCCGACACCGCGGTGGTCTTCGACGCCCACCTCGGCGGCCATCCCGTGTGCCTGCTGGGCATCGAGTCCAAGCCGGTGCCGCGCCGCGGCTTCCCGCCGGCGGACGGTCCCGATGTCTACACGGGCGGCACGCTGTTCCCGCGTTCGTCGAAGAAGGCAGCCCGCGCGATCAATGCGGCGAGCGGCAACCGGCCGTTGGTGGTCCTGGCGAACCTGTCCGGCTTCGACGGCTCACCGGACTCGATGCGCAACCTCCAGCTGGAGTACGGCGCCGAGATCGGCCGTGCGATCACGAACTTCGACGGCCCGATCGTGTTCGTGGTGATCTCGCGCTACCACGGCGGCGCTTTCGTGGTGTTCTCCAAGGCGCTGAACCCGCGCATGACCGTGCTGGCTCTCGAGGGATCGTTCGCGTCGGTGATCGGTGGTGCTCCCGCGGCAGCCGTCGTGTTCTCCGCGGAGGTCGACAAGCGCACTGCGCGCGACGCGCAGGTGCTGGAGCTCGAGACCCTGGTGGCCGATGCTGCGCCCGCCGAACGCGGTCGGCTGGCCGTCGAGCTCGGCCGGCTCCGTGCGTCGGTGCGTGCCGAGAAACTGAGCGAGGTCGCCGGTGAGTTCGACGGTGTCCACGACATCCACCGCGCCGTGCGAGTGGGTTCGGTCGACGCCGTCATCTCGGCCCGTCAGCTCCGCCCCGAGATCATCGCCGCGATCACCCGCGGCTGACCCGTCGACACGGCGCAACCTTGCGCCGTGTCGACGCCAAGGTTGCGCCGTGTCGACGTCAGCCGGTGTTGCGCATGCCCGCGGCGATGCCGTTGGTGGTCAGCATCAGAGCGCGCTCGAGCTCGGGGTCGCTCTCCCCCGCCCGGTGGCGCGCGAGCAGCTGGACCTGCAGGTGGTGGAGCGGCGCGAGATAGCGCTCGCGCACCTCGAGGGTCGCGCGCAGTGAGGGCTGGCGGGCCAGCAGCTCCGCGTCGCCGCACACCGCGAGCACCTGGGCCAGGGTGAGCGCGAACTCGGTCTCGAGGTCCTCGAGGATCTCGGCACCGAGCTCCGGCGCGAGGGTCGCCACGTAGTTGCGCGCGATGCCGAGGTCGGTCTTCGCGAGCGTCATGGCCACGTTGTCGATGAAGGCGCGGAAGAACGGCCAGCCGGCGTACATCTTCTGCAGGGCCTCGAGGTCACCGGCGGCGTGCGCGAGGCCGGTGCCCACGCCGTACCAACCGGGGACGACCTGGCGCGACTGCGTCCAGCCGAAGACCCACGGGATCGCGCGCAGGCCGTCGAGGCCGGCGGACGAGTCCGGGCGGCGCGAGGGCCGCGAGCCCAGGCGCAGCGCGCCGAGCTGGTCCACGGGCGTCGCCGCGAGGAAGTACGCCGGCAGCTCGGGCCGCGCGACCAGCTCGCGGTAGCGACCCTCGGCCGCCAGCGCGACCTTCTCCATCACGGCGTCCCACGCAGCGGCATCGCGGGGTGCGCGACGGTCCTTGCGGTGCAGCACGGTGGCCTCGAGGGTCGCCGCGAGCATCAGCTCGAGGTTCTCGCGCGCGAGCTGCGGCAGGGCGTACTTGTCGCTGATCACCTCGCCCTGCTCGGTCAGCTTCACGGTGCCTTCGACGGCACCCGGCGGCAGCGACATGATCGCCTCGTACGTCGGGCCGCCACCGCGTCCGACCGAGCCGCCCCGGCCGTGGAAGAACCGGACCTGGACACCATGGCGCCGGCCGACGTCGCGCGCCTGCCGCTGTGCCTTCTGGATCAGCCACTGCGAGGCAGCGATGCCGCCCTGCTTGTTGGAGTCGGAGTAGCCGAGCATGACCTCCTGGACGTCGCCCCGGAGCGCCACCAGCCGCCGGTACGCCGGGTCGATGAGCAGCTTGTCGAGGATCTCGCCCGCGTGCTCGAGCTCGACGAGCGTCTCCAGGAGCGGCGCGAACCCGATCCGCGCGATGCCCCCGGTGAGGTCGATCAGGCCGGCCTCCCGCGCCAGTAGTGCGGCAGCGAGGACGTCGTCAGCACCCTGGGTCATCGAGATGATGTAGCTGTCGATGACCCGCTCGCCGAGCGCGTCGAGCGCCCAGCGGACGGTGTCGAAGATGGCCAGCGTGGCTGCACCCTGCTCGTCGAGCGCGGGCGGGTACGGCGCGAGGGGGCGTCGGCTGCCGAGCTCCCGGGCCAGCAGTGCGGTGCGCGTCGGCCGGTCGAGGTCGGCGTACGGACGGTCGAGGATGTCGAGCCGGTCGACCAGCTGACCCAGCGCCTGGTGGTGCCTCTCGGCGTGCTCGCGGATGTCGAGCGTCGCGAGGGTGAGGCCGCTCGCGGCGACCGCGTCGACCACCTGCTGCACCTGGCCCGTGCCGATCGTCGGTCCCTGGTGCGTGAGGACGGAGCGGTGCAGCAGCTCGAGGTCGGCGAGCAGCTCGTCGTCATCGCGGTAGTCCTGGCCCGCCAGGTGCGGTGTGCCTCGCGTGAGCCGGTCGGCGGTGAGCTGGAGCCGGACGTCGACGCAGGTCAGGTAGAGGCGGTAGGGCTCCTCGGCGTTCAGCCGGGGGTAGCGCGGGTCCACCCCGGGAAGCACCGCGAGCATCGCAACGGCGCGGTCGCGGACCTCCTGGTCGACCGGACTGATCCGCTCGCTGACCGAGAGGGTGCGTCGCAGCTCGGCGAGCATGTCGCGGATGACGCCAATGCCGTGGCGAGCCTGGAGCACGAGGATCTCGCGGGTGATGGACGGCGTGACGCGCGGGTTGCCGTCGCGGTCGCCACCCATCCAGCTGCCGAAACGCAGCGGGCGCCAGGCCGGCGGCACCGGCACGCCCGCGTCGTCGAGGCGCGCGCGGAGCTCGTCGAGCACCTCCGGGATCGACTCGCGCGACAGGGACTCGAGGTAGTAGATGCCGTTGCGCGCCTCGTCGACCGGGTTCGGCGGCTCGATGCGCACCTCGTCAGTGAGCCAGAGCAGCTCGATCGCCTCCGCCATCCGGCGGGTGCGGGCGTGGTCCTCGGGCAGCTCGAGCAGGGCGGCGATGCGACGCAGCTTGTCCAGCGTCGAGCGGCGGGCGGCCTCGGTGGGGTGCGCGGTGAAGACCGGGCGGACCGCGAGCGAGGCGACCTGGGCGGCGAGCTCGTCGCTGAGCCCGCCCTCGGTGACGCGGGCGACAGCGCGCTCGAGCCAGCCGCCGGCCTCCTGCCGGTCGCGGCGGTAGGCACGCGCGCGGTGCACCTGCTCGGTGGTGTTGGCCAGGTGGAAGTACGCCGTGAAGGCACGGGCGAGCCGCGTGGCCGTCGGGATGTCCAGTGCGGCGAGCACACGGGCTCGGGACTCGTCATCGAGAGTGCGTACCTGCTCGACCAGCTCGAGGAACTCCTCACCCTCGGTGCGGCGAAGGACGTCCCCGAGCAGGGTCGTGACGTGCGCGATGTCTGCGCGGAGCTCGGGATCGATGTGGTCGCTCGCCACCTCGATCTCACCGGAGGAGGTCGCCTCCGACGGGCTGTCACCACTGCTGGTCGTCTGGCTGCTGATGGTCTGCGAGGTCATGGAATCCGGACCCCTTCCTGCCGGCCGGGGGTCACCATGGCCGGGCTGAGCACGTGGTCGACGCTCGGGTCCGGGTCGCGGGCCAGTCGTCGAGCTAGGTCACTGGAAGGTTAGCGAATGTGATGTTCCCCTCATGTTTCCAAACGCCAACTGTCCGCTCTACGGTCACCCGCCGCGAGGCACGACGAGCGTCACCTCACTCCGCGAGCACGAAGCGCGACACCAGCGGACCGAGCTCGTCGGCCAGCGTGACCAGCCCGAGGTGCCCGTCGTCGTAGGCGTGGAGCGTGGCGTGCGGCATCAGCCGCGCGATGATCCGCGCGTTGACGAACGGGATGATCGGGTCGTCCGTGCCAGCCAGGATCAAGGTGCGCTGGCGGATCAGCGGCAGCGCGGGAAGGCTCGACCAGCCGACCCCCGCGAGCAGCTGGTAGAGGTAGCCCCGCCGCGAGCCGACGCGCGACTGGTCGTGCAGCAGCGCCCCCGCCAGGCCCGGTTCGTCACGCAGGCGCCCGCCGTACAGCTCGGCCGCGATCTGCTTGGCGTACTCCTTGTCGCGGTAACGGCGCGGCGTGACCATCTTCGCGAGTACGCCGGGGCGCGCGGGCACCATCAGCGAGCCCGTCCCCGTGCTCACCAGCACGAGCCGCCGGCAGCGCCGTCGGTGCTGGAAGGCGATCTGCTGGGTCAGTCCCCCACCCCATGAGATACCCAGGACGTCGAAGCGGTCGTAGCCGAGCTCGTCGAGCGCCCGGCTGAGGAACCACGCCAGCCCCGCGAAGTTGTAGGGCAGCTTCGGCAGCGGCGATCCCCCGACTCCGGGGACGTCGAAGCGCACGACCTCGATCGCGGGATCGACCTCGTCGACGAAGGGCTGCAGGAGCTCGAGGCTGGCACCGATGCCGTTGCACAGCACCAGCGGCACCGTCGGCGCAACCGGTTCGTCGCCGGACGCACGAACAGCACGCCGGATCGAGACGCGGACCTGCTGCCCCATCACCGTGATCCAGAGGAGCTCGTCGCTCATGGGCGCCCGTCCTGTCGTGGGAGTGCTCTTCATGCCGCCCTTCACTTGTCGAAGACGTACGTGCCGGGGGCCTCGGCCAGTGGCGGCAGCACTGCGGTGCCGAGCTCCCTCGGCGCCGGCCTCAGGTCCCCGCTGCGGGCACTCAGCCAGGCTGCCACGTCGGTCCACCAGGTGCCCTGGTGCGTCTCCGCCTCACGCAGCCATGCCTTCGCATCTGCCGGGTTCTCGTCGTTGGTGCGGAAGGACGCTTTCGGGTTGCCCGGAGGGTTCACCAGCGCGGCGATGTGGCCGCTGGTCGACAGCACGAACCGGGTCTTGCCGCCGAAGAGCTGCGTCGACTGGTAGCAGTTCTCCCACGGCGTGATGTGGTCGGCGATGCCCGCCACGACGTACGCATCGACGGTGACTGCCTTGAGGTCGATCGGCACCCCGAGCACCGTGACCGCGCCCGCTCGGAGCAGCTTGTTCTCCATGGCCAGGTCGACGAAGTCGGCGTGGAGGCCGGCCGTCATCCGGGTCGTGTCGGCGTTCCAGAACAGGATGTCGAACGCCGGCGGCCGCTTGCCGAGCAGGTAGTTGTTGACCCAGTAGTTCCAGATCAGGTCACCGGGGCGCAGCCACGCGAAGATCTCCGCGAGGGCGTTGCCGTCGAGGTAGCCCTTGCGGCGCGAGAGCCGCTTGGCCAGCTCGGCACCGCGCCGGTCGACCAGCGCGGAGACCGTGCCGGCGTTCGCGTTGTCGATGACGGTGACGGCGAGGCAGAGCGCGGCGAGGCGGTCCTGGCGCCCGATCCCGGCGAGGTACGCCGCGGTGATCGAGGCCAGGATGCCGCCGGAGCAGATGCCGCCCAGGACGGTCTGCTTGCTGCCCGTGATCTCCTCGACCGCGTCGAGGGCATCGAGGATGGCGCGGACGTAGGTGTCGAAGTCCCAGTCGGCGTGCCGCGCATCCGGGTTGCGCCAGGAGATCACGAAGATCTGCCGGCCCTGGCGCACGCTGAACTCCACCAGGCTGCGCTCGGGCGAGAGGTCGATCGCGTAGAACTTGTTGATCGTCGGCGGCACGATCATCAGCGGCACCTCACGGACCTCGTCGGTCTGCGGCTGGTACTGGATCAGCTCGAGCACCTCGGTCCGGAGCACCACCGCACCAGGGGTCGCGGCGACGTTGTCGCCGAGCTTGAAGCCGGAGGTGTCCACCATCTCCGGGATCCGGGGGCTGGACGCGAGGTCCCTGACCAGCTGCCGACCGCCACGCACCAGGCTGAGGCCGGCGGTGTCGATGACCGCCTTGGCCGACTCGGGGTTGACCAGCGGGATGTTGCTCGGCGCGATCGCGGCCAGGACGTTCTCGACCTGGAACTGCAGGCGTCGGCGCTGCGTCAGCGTCAGGTCCGCATCGGCGAGGAGCTCCTCGACCGTCTTGCCGCCCGCCAGGTAGAGCTGCACGAGGCGCTTGAGCAGCGGGTTCTGCGACCAGGCGACGTCGGTGAAGCGGCGATCGCGGCGGTCCGGCGCCAGCTCCGAGCTGCCGAGGGCGATGCGTCCCGCCTCACCGCCGAGCGCGCGGAGGCGGCGTACGGTCGCGCCGGGCTGCCGGGCCATCGAGACTGCCCACTTCGCGGTCGCGCTGTCCGGAAGGAAGCGGCGCAGTGGGCCCCGCGCAGCCTCCACGAGGAGAGCGTCGAGCGGCGCCGCCTGACTGGCCATGCTGGTCCGGTTCGGGCCCGTCTGGTTCGGGCCGGCCTGGTTCAGGCCGGCCAGCTTCGTGCTGGTCATGTGCGTCTCCCGGAGGGTGGTTGGGGCGTCGCGACAACCATGGCGCGCTGACCTGCGTCCTGGCTTCGGACGGGACCACAGAGTTGGGGGGTCCGGGCTGGTGCACGTGCACAATCGGCAGCGCTACCGTCTGCCCGTGACCACTCGTGATGTCGACCCGACCCTGCAGGCGCTCAGCAGGCGAACGCTCCCCGACGCGGCGGAGCTCGGACTCCAGATGGCAGAGCGGATCACCGCTGCCATCCCGGCCTACCAGGGCGAGCACATCGACTTCGAGGACGTCGTCAGCTCGTGCACCGACAACGTCCGCTACATCCTGGGCATCCTCGCGGGGCAGCCCTCGATCGACCGCGATGCGCCCCGCGCCACCGGGCTCAGGCGCGCGGAGCAGGGCATGGCGTACTCCGATGTGCTCGAGGCCTTTCGCGTGGGCGGCCGGTTCCTCTGGGAGAGGCTCGTCGATCGGGCCGACGATGACTCACGCGACAACCTGCTGCGCGCTGCCGCCGACATCTGGGCAGTGGTCGACGAACTCTCGAGCACCGTGACCGACGCGTATCGGTCGACTCTCGTCGACCGCGCCCGACGCAGCGAACAGCTCCGGGGCGTGATGGTCGGTGCGCTGCTCGACGGGGAGACCACCGGTGCCGAGAAGGACTGGCGCGCCGCCACCGTTCTCGGCCTTCCGCAGGACGGCGGGTTCGTCGTCGTGTCGGCGGAGTGCACCTCGCCGGGCTCCGAGGCCCTACCCGACGTGGAGCGCATTCTCCGGCGCCAGAACCTGGCCGGCGCCTGGCGCCTCGACCACGACCGTCACGAGGGCCTCGTCGTCCTCCCCCTGGGGTTCGACGTGGCACGCCTGGTCGAGGCACTCGCCGAGCTGAGCACCGCTCGGGTCGGCATCAGCGCCGTCTTCCACCGCATCGATGCTTCGCACGATGCACGGCAGGAGGCCCGCCTGGCGCTCGCGGCGGCGACCCCCGGGAGTGCGGAGGTGATCAGGTTCGAGGAGCATCCGCTCGCCGTCCTGGTCGCCGCGTCGTCCGACGCCGCGACCAGCCTGGTACGCCGCGCCCTCGGGCCGGTCCTCGTCCTTCCGGCCGACGAGGCGGCGATCATCCTGGAGACCGCACGGACCTGGCTGGCTGCGGGTGGATCGACCTCGGCGGCGGCGAAGACGCTGCACCTGCACCGCAACACGGTCCGCTATCGCCTGCGTCGGCTGGAGGAGCTGGTCGGGTGCGACCTCACGCACCCCGTGGATGCAGCGCGGATCCATGTGGCGCTCGAGGGCGCGCGGATCCTCGGGTTGGGCTAGGAGCCAGCCTGCGGCAGTCAGGAGAGGCCCTGGCTGCGACGGGTCCGCCACACGCTGGGCGACTCGCCGTGTGTCCGCTTGAAGGCCCGGCTGAACGCCTCCTCGGCGTCGTACCCGACGCGACGCGCGACCACAGCGACGGGCAGGTCCGAGCTGCGCAGGAGATCTCCGGCAACATGCATGCGCCAGCCCGCGAGGTAGCGAATCGGAGCGAGTCCGAGGACCTCGCGGAACCGCTCGTCGAGCACCGACCCGGAGGTGTTGGCCTCACGCGCGAGGCTGTCCACGGTCCACTTGCACTCGGGCTCCCGGTGGATCGCCGCCAGGGCGCGCCCGAGAAGCGGGTCCCTGATGGCGCGTAGCCACCCCTGCTGCGCTGCGGGCGCCGAGGCCAGGTGCAGCTTGAGCACCTCGACCAGGAGCGACTCGGGGATCTGGACGGGACCCTCGAGATGTCCCCCGCTGATCGAGGTCTGCACCATGGAGGTCTGGCTCAGGGCGTAGTCGATGCCGGCGCGCACCCAGTCGCGGGCGGCGCCCTGGGGCGGGGAGACCACGAAGATCGGTGGGAGCGCCCGCAGCTTCGGGTCGAAGAGCGGGTCCTCGCAGGTCAGGTAGCCGCAGACCAGCTCGGTCTGCGCTCCCCCGCCGCCCAGCTGCACGACCGGCATCTCCGACCAGGGCGGAGGTGCGATCAGCGTGCCGAGCGGAGTGCAGGTCGCAGCACCCGATCCACCCATCCGGTGCGTGTCGCCGTAGGGAAGGACGATCACGTCGCCGGCTCCGGCGTACAGCCGTTCCTCGCCGTCGACCTCGATCCAGGCCCGCCCGCTCGCGACGACGTGGAAGAGGATCACGCGTGGAGCGCCGGGCGCCAGCAGGGCGCTCGCGTCCGCCCCCGGGACCGACTCGTAGGCCCATGCCTCGCTGTAGACGCCGCGCAGGAAGATCGCGCCGTCGAGCCGCAGGCGAGCCAGCGCAGAGGCCAGATCGGGCCCGCTCTGAGCACGAGCGCCAGCTCCGGGCGAACGGTCATCTGCGGCGGCGTCCCGGTCATGGCCGGTGAGCGCGGACGGCATGAGACTCAGTGTGTCACCGCAGGAACTCACCCGAAGGAGAATCGAAATGCCGCTTTTCATGGACGTCCACGAGGAACTTCCCGAAGGCGCCACGGTCGCCGACGTCGCCCAGGCACACGAGGCCGACGTCGCGATCCAGGAGAAGTACGGCGTGACCTATCGCGCGTACTGGGTCGACGAGTCCAGCCGCAAGGCTTTCTGCCTGGTCGAGGCGCCCGACGCCGAAGCCGCCATCACCGTGCACCGCGAGGCGCACGGCCTGGTCGCCGACAAGATCTACGAAGTCGCCCAAGGGGTGTGATGACGATGAGTGCCGCAGCACGCTTCAACCAGACCGGTTTCAGCCGCTTCATCAACAGCCCGGCCGGGCGGGTCTTCCGGCTCGGCGCCTTTGTGGCCTTCCTGGCGGCGGGCATCCTGCTGCGTCACTCACCTGTCGGCATCGCCTTGATGGTGTGGAGCATCGTTCCGCTCACCGCCGGCTCCTTCAACCTCTGCTACATCAGCGGCCTGCTCGGCGGGCCCTTCTCCAGCAGGAAGATCCGGGCGCTCCAGAGCTGATGCCGCTGGCCGGACTCGTCGTACGCTCCTCGCACAAACCACACTCTCGAGGGGTGCGCAATGACTGACAAGAAGGTCGTCCGGGTCGACCACGAGTCCGGCGATGAACCGAAGAACGACGCCACCTGGAAGCCGACGGCCGAGGCCAACGGCCAGGCCACGAAACTCCGCCTGATCGCAGCCGCCCTGTGGCTGGTGGCGATCGGCGGCGAGCTCTACGGGATCTTCGGGGTGCTGCGGCAGACCCCGGTCAACATGGTCCTGCTGATCGCGCTGATCGTCGTGATCGGCGTCCTCGCGATCGCAGGCTCGCTGCTGTGGAAGAAGGCCAACCGCCTCGACCCCGCACGCAAGAGCGACACGATCCGCTTCTTCGTCCAGAACCAGCTCGGCGCGATCATCACCGTGATCGCGTTCCTGCCGCTCATCGTCCTGATCCTGATGAACAAGGACATGAGCAAGAACCAGAAGGCGCTCGCCGGCGGCATCGGCGTGGTGGTCATGCTCGTCGCGACCACGATCGGCATCGACTGGAACCCGCCCTCGGTCGAGCAGTACACCGAGGAGAGCAACAAGGTCCAGGACGCGACCGGTCGCGACCTCGTCTACTGGACCAAGGAGGGCAAGGTCTTCCACCTCTGCGAGGACGTCTCGGCGGTCAACCTGGAGTCGAAGGACAACACGATCTACTCCGGCACGGTCGCCGAGGCCCACGCGGCCGGGAAGGAGCGGCTCACGCTCCAGGTCGAGCAGGAGCGCAAGCAGTGCGGGTTCGACACCCCTGCGGACGACGTGAGCCCCGGCGCCGAGACAACTCCCTAGCGAAGGCTGAACGCCGGACTGGTGCCGACGAACGGGCTCGTGGACCCGCCGGACCGCTGATCACCGAAGTAGCGGATCCGGTAGGTCCCGGGCACCGTCGTCGCGCCTGTCTGCCAGGTGATGGTGGCCGTCGAGTTCGGGAATCCCATTGCCCACGTGAACTTCGTCGACCAGTCGCCGTCGTCCGCGATGCGTCGCCAGCCACCGTCGACGCGCCGCTCGACGGCCAGATAGGTGCCGCCGAGGTGCAGGTTGTTGTTGGGGTTGGCCGCGGCGAAGGTGACCGACACCAGCGCCCCCCTCGTGTACGCCGACGCGGGGGCTGCGGTCACCTGCCCGAAGGAGCCGAGCAGCGGAGCTGCGTCCGGAGGCAGATCGGTGAGCGGGCTGACTACCTGCTCGCTGCTGCGGTCCCGTTCCTTGAGGCCCAGCGGCACAGCGACTCCCCCACGCATGGCGGTCGCAAGACGTGCACTGACCTGCATCAACGCGGGAAGCTCATAGCGGCCGAACAGCGTGCTGGCACCTTCGTACTGGTCGGCGGAGTACTCCTCCGGCGTGGTCACGTAGTGCAGGTACGCGTTGGCGTAGCCCTGGACGAGCACGTTCCTGAGCGGCGCCCCGACGATGGCCGCGACGGTCCGCCGCAGTCGCAGGCCGCTCACGATCGTCACCTCGCCGGGCATGCCGACGAGGTTGAGCTGGCCGATGCGCATGAGCTGGACCGGCACCTTCTGCTGCACCAGGTCCAGTGCGCCGACCGGCATCGGGAGGCGCTTCGGCGACTGGCACTCCTTGAACGCCGGGCTCACCGTGTAGAGCGCGCTCATGATCAGGTCGGCCACCGGGTTGAGCAGACCGTCGTTCTCCTCGAGCAGCGGGAGCCCGCCGCCGCCGTCCTCGGTGCTGCCGCCGGTGAACGCCGAACCGAGCCCGGCCGGGCAGGTGCGGTGATCCTTGCCGTCAGGGGTGTGCTTCCCGCTGACCGTGAAGTTGGCCAGGTCGACGTAGATGATCCGCGAGTCGACGCCACCCCGGACGGCCGTGCCGCGGGTGCGGGCGGTGCGCTCCGCCGCGGCGTACTGCCGGGTGCCGAGGATGCGGGTGTTCGCGACCTCGTCCGTGGTCGGGCCGGTGCCCGGCTTCAGGGCGAGGTTGGGCGACATGTCGCCGGCGTTGGTCTGGGCGAACGAGGCGATGAACCCGGGATCGGTCTGCCGCACGTAGTCGACGCCGCGGACATCGCGCTCCCAGTGGTACGCCGCGTAGCCCTTGTTGTCGGGGCTGATCAAGGTGTTGTGCGTGGTCATGCTCGTGTTGTGCACGGGGAACCAGTTGATCGCGCCGACCAGCTTCCGCTTGCGCCGCACCTGGAGCGTGGTGTTCAGCGGGTCGATCGCTCCGGGGAAGAAGGCCCGGTCGGCGGCGGGGTTGCGGTCGAAGGCCGGCCGCGCGCGGTTGACGCTCGAGTTGTGCAGCGTCGTCGAACGCAAGCTGAGCTTCGACGGAGCGAGGTCGGCGTCCGCGCGGACGATCGACGTGACGATGCCGCTGACGATGGCCTCATAGGTCTTGCGGTGGAAGCCCCCGGTGGTGACGTTGTAGAGGCCGTGGTGGGAGTAGCCGCCCGGCCCGGCGTGCGTGTGCGTCGCGGTGAGCATCACGTTGCTCTCGCCGTACTTCGCCCCGTAGCGCGCCCGGAGCCGCTCGAGCACCTCGTCGCGGACGCTCTGGAAGATCATCCCGATGTCGGCGACCACGTGAACGACCCGGCGGCCCGTGCGCCGGTCGACCACGATGAAGGCGCGCGATCGCTGGCGCTGGTGGATGCCGGAGGTGAGCTGCGCGAGGTCGCCGTAGCCCATCATCCCGTTGTTGGCGGGCTCGCCGGTGACGTCGGCGATACCGCGGCCAACCAGGTATCCGCGCTTCACCTGCACCTGCGCGACGACCTGCTTCTCCGACGTGACCGCTGCACTCGCAGGCGGCTGCGCGGGCGCGACGGTGATGGTCAGCGCGACGGCGAGCAGGCAAGCGACAGCCGCCACGGGACCGGGGCGGAGTGGCCGCACGTCCTCGTGCTCGCGCAGGGACAGCACGGCAGGTACGCCGGCGAGCGCGGCGAGCGCCGCGACCAGGAAGGCGGGCGTCGGGTGGTCGACCAGGAACCCGACGACCGTCGCGATGACCAGTCCGCCGAGGTTGCCGGCCAGCCAGATCAACCCTGCTGCCGTGCCCTCGGCCTCACCCGTGCGGCGCTCGGTGAGGGCGAGGACGATCGGGAGCGCGGGCACGAGGAGCAGGCCGACAGCGAGGAGCGCGAGGAAGCCGACCGCTGCGCTCGGGGCGAAGGCCAGAGCAGCGCAGCCGACGCCCGCGGCAACGAGGCCGACGACCATGAACGCCACCTCCCGACCAAGCCGCGTGGCAAGGACCGGGACGACCGCGCAACCCACGATCCCGGCCACCACGTTGAGGATCAGCATCAGGTTCGCGGTGTCGGCGCTGACGCCCGCGGGTTCGAGCAGCGGCTGGGCAAACGTGGTGAGCGCGATGAACGTGCCGAACGGAAGGGCGACCAGGAAGCAGAGCCGGCGAATGAAGGGGTCGGACCAGGTCGCCTTCACGGAACCCTTCGATCCGGCGACCGTGACGTGCTGCTCCCCCGGCCTTCTCAGTGCAAGAAGCAGCAGGGCTGCCGCTGCGGCCGTGAAGACGGTCGAGACGACGAGCATCGTGCGCAGCTGGTCACCGCCGGCGAAGACGAACCCGAGCACGAAGGCGAGGAGCATGCCCGCGAACGTGCTGGCAGTGCCGATCGCGATGCCGGTGGCCCGGTCCTGCTCAACCAGGTAGTTGCGGCTCACGCCGGTGATCGCGTTGAGCACGAGCGGCTGCGCGTCGGCGATCAGCACCTGCCCGATCAGCACCGAGGTGAAGTCGTCGGCGACCAGGCGCACTGCGGCTCCGACGAGGGTGAGCAGCGCGCCCGCGGCCAGGGCACCACGGAACCAGCGGTCCAGGAGCTTGCCCGCCGGGATCGCGAGGACGACGTACAGGAGCGGGAAGACCGACGCGAGCCATCCGATCGCCGTCTCGGAGACGCCGTAGTGCTCCGACGCGACAGTGGTGACACCGGCGAAGTTGAGCCAGAGGAGCTGGGTTGCAGCGGCGACCATCGCGAACGCCGCGACGACGGACCAGCGGCTGGACGGCACGGAGCGGGCGAGGTCGGGCATGTCTCACAGTCCCAGCGGGCAGGGCCTTCGGGGAAACACCCAGTTCGGGCGGGATCAACCCACTGTCGTTGTTGATCCCGTTCCAGCTGATGCGCCGAACGGGTCCTCGATGGCGCTGACGAGCTGCGGCGCCTGCTCAAGCACCGCGCGGGCCACCTCGCGGAAGCGGTCGATGAGGGGGTTCGCTGCGTCCGCACGCCATCCCACAGCACACGTCGATCGGGGAGCGTCGCTGATCGGGATGAAGCGGATGCTCGGGTGCGGCATGTAGCGGATCGCGGCAGCAGCGGTCACACCGATCGCGCCGCCCGCGGAGACGAACTGGACCTCCTCGGTCACTGACCTGGTCTCGACGATCCGGGGCGCTGCGCCGTCGCGGAATGCCTCAAGGCTCCAGAACGCCCGGTACGCCGCGTCCTCGGTCCGCGTCAACGTGATCGGATCGGTCAACAGCTCGGCGACGTTGACCGTCGCGCGGTCAGCGAGCCGGTGCCGCACCGAGACAGCGGCGACGAGCGGCTCCGTGAAGAGCGTCTCGACCTCGATCCCGTCCGTCGTAAGCGGTGCACGCACAATGCCGACATCTGAGGCGCCGCCCGCGACGCCAGCGCTCGGATCGGAGAGCGGCACCTCGTGCAGTTCCACCGTGACGTCCGGGTAGCGGTCACGGAACCCCGACAGGATCGGCTCGGTCAGCTCCAGCGCAGCGCCAGGGCAGAAGCCCACGCGGAGGGTGCCCGTGACCGACCGCCCGGTCCGGACCGTCGTGGCAACGGCTTCGTCGAGCGCATCGACCACCGCACGCGCACCGGCGAGGAAGACCACGCCGGCTGCGGTGAGCTCGACCCGGCGGGAGCTGCGGAGGAAGAGCGGCGTGCCGAGCTCGTCCTCGAGCTCGCGGATCTGGCGGGACAACGCCTGTTGGGCAACGAAGAGCCGCGCCGCGGCCCGGCTGAAGTGGAGCTCCTCGGCGACGGCGATGAAGTAGCGCAGCTTGCGCGTGTGCAGGTCAGTGATCCCCGGATCGTAACGCGACCGGTCAGAGGAACGCCCTGCCCTCACCGCGATAGGTGGGGACGGTCGCGACGACGGCGCCGCCGCGGACCAGGTGCAGCTCGTCGACCCGTTCACAGAGCTCACCCGCCTTGGCGTGCCGGAAGAAGACCCGGTCGCCGATCTGGAGCGCGGCGGCGCCCGGCCCGGTCAGCGGGGTCTGTGCCTCACCGGCCCCTTCGAGCGCGGTCAGCTCGAGGCCAGGCGGCCAGCTCGGCGTGGGCAACCTGTCGGCACCGGAGGCACCCGACGCGACCCACCCGCCACCGAGCACCGTCGCGAACTCCGGTGACGGGCGCCGGACGACAGGCAGCACGTAGAACGCTGCCGGGTGCGGCCGGAACGAGCGGTAGGTGTCGAAGAGCGTCGGGCAGTAGAGCCCCGATCCCGCAGCCACCTCGGTCACGGCGTCCTCAGCCACGGTCTGCTCGATGCTGCCGGTGCCTCCCCCGTTGACGAACTCCAGCGGCGCGACGCGGCGTACGGCTGCGACGACGTCGGCACGACGCCGCGCGAGTTCGATGACGGACGCCTTCTGCATGGCCCGGACGGTCAGCCGCTTCGCGAGCGGACCCGGTGCGTTGTCGCCGACGCCGGCGGTCTGGCCCTCGTAGGCCATGAGTCCGACGAGCGTGAATCCCTTGCGGCGTACGACGTCGCGCGCGAGTGCCACGGCGGCATCCGCCGAGTGCACGGGCGAGCGCCGCGGGCCGAGGTGGAGCCGGCCACCGAGCAGCTCCAACGAGGCGTCGAGGTCCAGGCAGACCCGGATCGGATGGCCGTTGTCGCCCACGATCCGCTCGACCAGGTCCAGCTGGTCGGCGGAGTCGACCATGATCGTCACGCGGCTCGCGAGCAGTTCATCGCCGGCCAGCCGACGCAGCGCAGCGGCGTCGGTGGTCGGGTAGCCGACGACCACGTCGTCGCAGTCCTCCGCCAGCCAGAGCGCCTCCGGGAGAGTGAGGGCGAGGATCCCTCGGAAGCCGTCGGTGGCCAGGACGGCGTTGGTGATCCCTCGGCACCGCACCGACTTCGAGGCGAGCCGCACGGGCTTGCCTGCGGCCCGGCGGACCAGCGCCCGGGCGTTGGCCTGCAGCGCATCCACGTCGACCACGGCGAACGGCGGCTCGAGGCCGGCGGTGGCCGCGGCGAGCGCTGCATA
Organism: Nocardioides cavernaquae; assembly: GCF_003600895.1. NCBI lineage: Bacteria > Bacillati > Actinomycetota > Actinomycetes > Propionibacteriales > Nocardioidaceae > Nocardioides > Nocardioides cavernaquae. The sequence goes on along the minus strand of NZ_QYRP01000002.1, from coordinate 2,425,238 downwards.
GCCCTGGCCCCGGGTGGGAGTGGCGCCGTCGAGAGCGAAGGTCGTCATCGTGCCTCGAAGACGCGACGCAGGTGGTCGTTGGCGAAGACCCCGTCGGGATCGAGGGTCGACCGGACCTCCTGGAAGCGGTCCCACTCCGGGTAGAGCGTCGCGAGGGTCGACGCGTCAAGGCTGTGCCGCTTGCCCCAGTGGGGGCGGCCGCCATGTGCCACCGCGATCTCCTGCGCGCGCCGGAAGAAGTCCTGCCACGGCATGCCCTGGTAGCAGTGCATCGCGATGTAGGCGGACTCCCGGCCATAGGCCGGGCTGAGCAGCGACGCCTCGTCCCCGGCGACGAACCGCACCTCGAACGGGAAGTTCACCGCGTAGTCGGTGCCCTGGACGAGGTCCTGGAGCTCGGTGAGCGTGGCCTCCAGCTCGCTGCGCGGCACTGCCCACTCGGTCTCGGTGAACCGAACCGACCGCTGCGAGGCGAAGATCCGGTAGCTCTTGTCGACGCGGGTCGCGGGCGTCAGCGCCCGGGTGACCAGCCGGTTCAGGCGCGGGATCTGACCGGGGAAGCGACGGCCCGTCCGGCAGACCAGGTCGAGCAGCTGGTTCTCCACCAGCGTGTTGCGGACGTACGCCGCGACCTTGCCCTCCGGCGCGGCCTCCTCGTCGGTCCGGTTGTTCCGGCGGGTCAGCGCGACGGAGGTGTGCGGGAACCAGAAGAACTCGAAGTGGTCGTTCCCGTCGACGAGATCGTCCAGGCCGTCCATCACCTCGCCGAGCGGCATCGGCTGGTCGACGCCACGCAGGTTGAAGGAGGGCACGACCCGCAGCGTGTACGCCGTGACCACACCCAGCGCTCCCAGGCTGATGCGCGCGGCGGCCAGGTTCTCCGCGTCGTCGCCGGTGAGCTCGAGGACCGCTCCCCCGGCCGTCACCAGCTGCAGCGACTCCACCATCGTGGCCAGGTTTCCGATCAGCTTCCCCGTGCCGTGGGTGCCCGTCGAGACCGCACCGGCCACGCTCTGCACGTCGATGTCGCCGAGGTTGGCGAAGGCCAGCCCCTCGGCGTCGAGCACCCGGTTGAGGGCGTGGAGCTGGGTGCCGGCCGCGACCCGGACCAGTCCGCGCTCACGGTCGACCTGCTGGAGGCCGCTGAGCGCGTCGAGCGACATCAGGACGCCGTCGGTGCAGACCAGGTCGCCGAAGGAGTGACCGGCACCCGCCACCCGGACGGTGCGGCCGGCGTCGACCGCGCGGCGTACGGCTGCGCAGACGTCGTCCACCGACTCCGGTCGCTCGATCGCCGCGGGCGTGCAGGTCTCGTCGCCGGCCCAGTTCTTCCACGTGGTCACGCACCCACCGTGTCAGCAACGTGGGCGCTGCGGAAACACCCAGATGACCGGCGATCAACGCACTTCGGTTGTTGATCCCGGGCTGAGCCCTAGAACCGGATGGCGTCGACGATCTTGACCCGCGCGGCGAGCAGCGCAGGAAGGACGCCGGCCAGCGCACCCACGCCGACCGAGACGGCCAGGCCGAGGAACGCGGCCTCGAGCGGGAACGGCGGGACGTCGTCGATGCCGTCGAGCAGCTTGTCGGCCACCCACGGGTTGGTGATCAGCGCGACGGAGAGCATCACGCCGACCGCGCCTGCCACCACGGTTGCCACGACGCTCTCCATCATCACCGAGAAGAAGACCCGGCCGGTCGTGGCTCCGAAGCTGCGCCGGATGCCGACCTCGCGCACGCGTTGCTGGATCGTCACCAGCGCGACATTGAGCAGGCTGAGCGCCCCCAGCAGCAGGATGACTCCGGCGATCACGCTCACCACCAGGGTGACCTCACGCAGCGGATCCTCGTCGGCGTAGGCCAGGTAGTCCTGGCGACCGACGTCGACCTGGTAGCCGGGCAGCTCGGCCGCTAGCACGCGGCGTACCTCGAAGCTCAGCTTCTTGGCCTCCTTTGGAGGCACCCACATCTCGTACTGCGCGTCCGTCAGCGGTTCGTCGGCCGCGAACCAGTGCTCGTAGGCCTCGGCCAGCATGTAGATGGTGTGGCCGGAGTAGCCCTTGGGCGCGGTGCCGACCACGGTCGCCGTCACCGGGACGGCGCCGCCGAGCTCGATGGTCACCGGCAGCTGGCTGGTCTTGAGGCCGAGCTTGGACATGATCCGCTCACCGACGACGACCGCCGGCGACATGTTGCGGGCATCCGCCGGCTCCAGCCAGCGCCCGCGGGCGGCCACGATCCGGTGCAGGATGGCGTAGTCGGGGTCGATGACGCGCATCTCCGCGTCCTGCCTCAGCCCGGCGTTCGTGGCCATGATCCCGCGGGAGGAAGCCATCGCCGCGTAGCGGATGTCCATCTTGTCGGCCGCGGCGAAGAAGGCGGGCCGGACCACGTCGGGCGATGGCGACATCCCCTCGTTCGAGTAGGCCCACACCCCGAGCAGCGCCGGACGTCCCTCGTGTTCGTACTGCTCGACCAGCACCTGCTTGGCGATGCCCGCCGCAGCGATGGCCGAGGTCAGCGAGGCGACCGCGATCATCACGCCGACCAGCGAGAGCAGCACCCGCAGCTTGTGGATACGCAACTCGTGCCAGGCCTCGACGGTCGCAGCGATGAAGCCGGTGGCCCAGCGATCGGCCCGTCGCCTCATGCGACCACGTCGGTCAGGTCCGTCAGCACGTGGAGGCGACCGCCCTCCAGGCGGAAGCGCTCGCGGGCCATGGCGGCCACGTTGGTGTCGTGGGTGATGGTGATCAGCGCGGCGCCGGACTCGAGGGTCGCGGCGTCGAGCAGGCTCATCACTGCCTGGCCGGTCTCCAGGTCGAGGGCACCGGTCGGCTCGTCAGCGAGTACGACGCGTGGTGAGCGCACCAGCGCCCGCGCGATCGCGACCCGCTGCTGCTCGCCGCCCGAGAGGTTCTGTGGCATGGAGTCGGCGCGCTTGGAGAGGCCGACCAGCTCGAGCATCTCGCCCGCGAGCCGGCGCCGCTGCCAGAACTCCCGCCCGCTGGCATACATCAGCGGGGCCATCACGTTCTCGATGGCGGTGCGCCCGGGCAGCAGGTTGAACTGCTGGAACACGAAGCCGAGGTCGCGGCCGCGGATGTGGGCCGCCTCGCGGGCCCGGAGCCTCGAGGCGTCCTTGCCGGACCAGGTCAGGGTGCCGGAGGTCGGTCGGTCGAGCAGTCCGAGGAGGTTCAGCAGCGTGCTCTTGCCGGTGCCCGAACGCCCCACGATGCCGATGTGGTCGCCCTCGTGGACCTGCAGGTCGACGCCAGTGAGGATGTGGAGATCGGTGTCGTCGGGGAGCACGACGGTGCGGGTGACAGCCTCGAGCCGGACCAGCTCGGCGGTCACCGGTAGATCACCTCGCCCTCCATGCCTTCCATGTCGCCCTCACCCTGCGGGGCACCGGGGACGTAGCGCAGCACGTTGTCGCCGGGCTTGAGCCCGGACCTCACCTCGACGACCTTGCCGTCGGTGATGCCGAGGCGCACCCGGCGTTCGGTCTCCAGGCCGTCGTCTCCGACCACCCAGACCGTGCCGGTCCCGAGCAGCCCTCGCACACCGGTCACGGGCACTGCGAGGACCTCGCTGGCGGCGCCGGCGGCGACGTCCATCGACATGTTCAGCCCGTCGAACACCGTGACGCGCTCGGGCACCCGGCAGGTGATCGTCGTGGCCGCGTCGCCCTCGCCGCCGCCCTCGCCGCCGCCCATCTCGCCGCCCTCGCCGCCGCTCGACGGCGCAGCAGCGGCTGCGTCGCCGATCGCCAGCTGCAGGCACTTGAACGGCTTGGGGCCACCCTTGATCGTGACGCGTGCCGTCGACGGCCTGTTCAGGAGGCGATAGCGGTCCAGCGGCGTGATGTTGCCGACCGCCTTGAAGGTGCGCGGCTGCACCGATGCGATCGCCAGGCCCTTCGACACCGGGTCTCCCAGGGCGACCGCGAAGCCGCTGACCTTGCCGGCCACGGGCGCCACCACATTGGTGTACGTCGGCCTGGGTGCTGTCGGCACGATCGGGGCCCGGGGCTTGCGGCGCGCATCGGGTTGCGCCTCCTCGATGGCCTCGGCGATCTCCACCGGCTCGCCCTCGCTGCGGATCTGGAAGAGCCGCTCCCCCGCCGCGACAGCCTGGCCCTCCCTCACCCAAGAGTAGACGAAGGTGCCCTCGGCCGGGGAGAGCGCGGACTTGGCCGGGTCGAGCTCGATCGTGCCCTCGACGACGAGCGTGTTCTCGATGTCGCGGACCTCGACCGGCACGGTCTGCGCCGGCACCTCCCCCGTCGGCTTGAGCGGGTTGTCCTCCCGGGCGGAGGCGCTGCCGCCCAGGAAGGCCAGCTTGACCAGGCTCGCGGCGATCAACGCCCCGATCAGCAACCACAGTGCCGGAAGCACCACCCGACGAATCCGACCTCGACGCTTCATGCAGTGCTCCCCCGTTGGACGTTTCCGCAGTGTAGGACGCGGCGGAGCAGCAAAAGGTTGCCTTCGGTCCGAGGCGGGTGAAGCGGGCGAACCGGTCACTGGCTCCTCTCGAGGTAGCGCAGCGCCCGCTCGGCGGCGTTCGCTCCGCACATGCCGTGCGCGCCCGGCCCCGGCGGGGTCGCGGCCGAGCAGATGAAGTGACCGGGCACGCCGACGTCGTAGGGACGCATGGTCGGTCGCGGACCGAACACCAGCTGGGGAATGCTCTTCGCGCCGGTGAGGATGTCGCCCCCGACGAAGTTCGCGTTGTACGCCGCGAATCCGGGCGTCGTGCGCACGACCTTGCCGACGATGCGGTCGCGGAAGCCGGGCGCGAAGCGCTCGACCTGGCTGATGATCGCCTCCGTCGCATCCCCCGTGTAGCCGTGCGGGACATGGGCATAGGAGTAGAGCGGGTGCACGTTGCCGACGGAGCGCTGCGGGTCGGCGAGGTACTGCTGACCGACCAGCACGAAGGGGCGCTCCGGCATGCGGCCGGCCCACACGTCCTGCTCGGTCGCGGCGATCTCCGAGAAGGTGCCGCCGAGGTGGACCGTGCCCGCGCGCCGCGCCGACTCGGAGGCCCACGGCACGCCACCCTCGACCGCGAAGTCGACCTTGAAGGCCCCCGGACCGAAGCGGAACTTGTTGTACCCCTTCGCGGCGCGTCTCGGGAGCCGGTCGCCGAGGATCCCCGCCACCTGCGCCGGATCGAGGTCGTAGAGCACGACATCGGACGGCGGCAGCTGGTCGGCGCTCGTCACCCGGACGCCGGTCTCGATGGTGCCGCCGTTCTCGAGGACGACGGCGGCCAGCGCGTTGGTGATCGACTGCGATCCGCCTGCGGCAACCGCCCAGCCGTGCCGGTGTCCGGCGGTGATGATGCCCAGTCCGATCGCGGAGCTGAGCGGCCGGGTCAGCGGCTGGAAGGCGTGGGCCGCGACGCCACCGAAGAGCGCCTTGCCCTGCTCGCTGTGGAAGTAGCGGGAGAGCGTGGACGCGGGCAGCGTCGTGGGGGCACCGAACCGGGCCAGCTTGACCGGGTGGGAGGGGAAGCGGATCAACGGGGCGAGGATGTCCTCGGCCAGCTCGTCGTACGACGCGGAGGTCTTCCCGAACAGCCGCTTCCACTTCTTGCCGTCGACGCCGAGGCCGGCCGACGTCTCGGCCACGGAACGGCGCAGCACACCGGCAGTCCCGTCGTCGAGAGGGTGCACGCAGTCGATCTCGGGGAGTCGCCACTCGAGTCCGTGGCGGCCCAGGTCGAGGCCCTGGAGGAAGGCCGAGCCGACCGCCATCGGGTGGACCGCGGCGCAGTGGTCATGCAGCAGACCCGGAAGGATCGCCTCGCTCGTGCGGGTGCCTCCCCCGATCTCGTCGGCCGCTTCGAGCACCGTGACGCTCACCCCGGCGCGGGCCAGGGCGGCCGCTGCAGCGAGCCCGTTGGGTCCGCTGCCGACGATGACCGCTGACGTCACGACGCCGCCCCCGCCGCGCTCCACGTCACGTTGAGCGGGACCGGGCCGTTGGGCAGCCATGGCTGCTCGGCCACGCAGTCGGCGACCTTCCACGTGCCGCGCTGGACCACCCCGAGGGCACCGTCGAAGACGAACCACTCCTGGAAGTTCTTGTGCACCGGCTGCGACTCCACCCAGGCGACAACGAACTCGCCGGGCTCGAACCCGCACGACTCGCGCAGGGCCTCCAGGAACCGGATGCCGTGGATGTGGCCGTCACCGAAGTTCCATCCCAGCAGCAGGTTGGCGCCGGTCTCCCCCTCCCAGACGTCGCGTCGGTCCAGGCCGTCGTCGCCCAGGTAGGTGCGCAGCACCGACAGCAGCCCGCGCCCCTGGCTGTGCATGGAGCGCCAGGCCACGAACAGGTCGATGTTGATCGCGGCGACGTCCGTCTCGATGCCCAGTGCCGCCAGCTGCTCACGGTGCAGGCCCACCGGCATGCCCGCGCGCTTCAGCTTCTCGTCGGCACCCGGGGCGAAGGTCCACAGCGCCGACGCCCAGTTGCCGGCGTACTGACGCATGGAGGGCAGGAAGGAGACCAGGTCCGGGCGGAGGTTTCCGAGCACGGGGAAGAACAGCAGGCCCACCGCGATGACCGGCAGCATCCACGGCTCGCTGAAGTCGAAGATCCCGTAGCCGTCACCGTTCGGGTAGCCCGCGAAGAGCGCGACCGCGATGAACCCGAACAGGATGTTCCACTCCAACGGCACCGCGAGCGGGAACGTCGAGGTGATGAAGGCGTGGAAGCAGACCATGAAGATCACCCCGCAGAGAGTGACGGTCCAGCTGGTCGTGAAGAGCAGGATCAGCGGCACGATGATCTCGGCCGTGGTGCCGCCCACGTGCGCCATCAGCTTCGCCAGCGTCGACGGTCGCAGGTCGTGGGGGAAGTCGCGGTAGTGCGCCCTGCGCGCGAACTTCTGCGCCCACGGGGTGTTCGACACCATCACGGGCACGACGTTCTCGAAGTGCTTGCCGACCTTGGACCAGCCCGCGCCGACCCACACGACCACGATCAGCATCTTGCCGGCGATCAACATGTCGTGCGGCTCGAGGAACGCGAAGAAGAGCATCGCCGGGAGGTACTGCTCGCCGCGGCTGCACAGGAAGATCACCTTGTCACGCAGCCCGAGCACGACGAGCAGAACGATCGGGGCGAACAACGCCCAGTGCCGGACAACTCCCCCGTCGGAGTGCGGCAGGGACGCGTCGTACTGCACCCCCGGAAGCACCAGGGCCACGACGAGGCTGGCCAGGTAGCCGAGGTAGAGCGCCGCATCAACGGGCGTGCGTCGGACGCCACCGGTGAGCGGGACCTTGTCCGGCCAGGGCGCCATCCGCAGCAGGCCGGGGCGGGAGAAGTAGCGTGCGCCACCGTAGAACGGCTTGAAGTGGCCGGTCAGCGGACCCCAGGCACCACCGATGCCGAAGACCTCCAGGAAGGCCACCCAGAGGATGAGCTTCTGGTACATGATCGGCTCGTGCCACCAGGTGCCGGCGTCGAGGATCGAGCCGATGCCCGGGGAGGTGAGCGTGACGACGAGCAGTCCGCCAAGCGTGGAGATCAGCAGGAACTTCGCGACGTAGATCGCGTGCAGCATGTACGGGCTGCCGTAGCCGTTCTCGGCCCAGAACGTGGTGAGGAGCTTGAGCCGGTCCATGAGCGGGCGGGTGCGGAACTCGGCCGGATCGACCGGCGGCAGCGTGGGTTGGGTGAACGGCATGGCTACGCTCCCTGGGACAGGTCGGCGAGCTGCCGGCGCAGTGTGGGCTTGTCGGTCTTGCCTACCGGGTTCTTCGGCAGCGCGTCCAGCACCGCGATCGAGACGGGCACCTTGATCTTGGCGAGGTGGGTCGCGCAGTGCGCCTTGAGCGCATCCTCATCGATCGCCGTCGGGTCCGCGACGGCCACGAACGCCGCCACGACCTCACCCAGGGCGGCATCCGGCGCACCGACCACGGCCGCTTCGGCAACGGCCGGGTGCTCGTTGAGGACGGTCTCGATCTCCTTGGGGTAGATGTTCTCGCCGCCGCGGATGATCATGTCCTTGATCCGGTCGACGATGGTGAGGTAGCCGTCCTCGTCGAGGATGCCGACGTCGCCGGTGTGCAGCCAGCCGTCGCCGAGCGCCTGCGCCGTGGCCTCCGGGTTGTTCAGGTAGCCCTGCATGACGTTGGTGCCCTGGATCACGACCTCGCCGCGCTCGCCCGTCGGGAGCAGCGTGCCGTCGGGGGCCATGATGCCGATGGTCTGGCCCGGCAGCGGGACGCCGACCGAGCCGGGCTTGCGCTCGCCGTCGAACGGGTTGCAGGTCGAGGCACACGTGCCCTCGGAGAGCCCGTATCCCTCACAGATCGGGAAGCCGAAGAGCTTCTCAGCTTTCGCGAGCAGTCCTGCCGGAGCCGGTGCCGCGCCGCAGATCGCGAGGCGCACCGATGACAGGTCCGCCGGCGCCCCGGCCTCGACCGCCCCGACCAGGTAGGCATAGATCGTCGGGACCGCCGAGAAGTACGTCGGGCGGAGACGGGCGATGTTCTCGAGGAAGTCGACCGGGTGGAACCGCTGGAGGAGGCTGACCTGACCGCCGGCGCACATCGGGACGAGGCAGCTGACCAGGATGGCGTTGACGTGGAAGAGCGGCAGGACCAGGAGGCAGTGGTCGTCGCCGGTGATCCCGGTGAAGCTGCCCATCATGTCGGCCATCGACCCGAGGTTGTCGTGACTGAGCACGACGCCCTTGGGCCGACCGGTCGACCCACTGGTGTAGATCAGCAGCGCGACATCGGCCAGGTCCGTCGCAGGCGCGGGCAGACCGGCGCCACGGGACTCCCGCCGCAGCTCGGAGACCGGAAGGACGCTCGGCCCGTCCGGGATCGGCTCGGTCCGGTCGGTGACCAGCACGACGGCTCCCGAGTCGGTGAGCTGGTGCGCGGCCTCGGTGGCGGTGAAGGTCGGGTTCATCGGTGTCGCGGCGGCACGGAGGCGCCACGCGGCCACCATCGCGACGAGCAGCTCGACCCGGTTGGGGAGCATGATCGCCACGACCGATCCGGGCTGGACGCCGAGCTCGGCCAGCTGCTCGGCGGCCGCGTCCACCCGGGCCGAGAACTCGGCGTACGTGAGCTCCTGCTCGGCGTCCCGCACGCAGGGCCGCGGGTCGAAGTCGGCAGGTCGGCTCCAGGGAAGGTAGGCCACGGACACGTCGGTTCCTCTCGTCGGGGTCACTTCAACGATCGGATCACCAGTGACCGATGTCACTGGCGATCCCGAACAGACTCTGTCGACTGATTTGTATCCCGGATACATCTCCGCGCCGCCCGCAGCGTGCAACCATCGAATCTGTTGGCACAATCGACCAAGTCAGAGGAGAGCGCAGGGTGCACGAACCCGACGAGGAGTTCACGGCTGCCGTCGACTCCGTGGTCCTGACCGTGGGCGCCGAGCTCGGGGAGCACCTCGCCGAGCTCACGACACTCGTCCAGGAACGCCTGACCGGCGAGATCACCGACCTACGCGGCGATCCGGCAGTGCAGGAGCTTCTCCACGCCAGCATCGAGAGCAACATCGACGCCCTCGGCAGGATCCTCCGCTACGGCCTCGCCGTCCCCGAGGCCACCGCACCACCGGCCGCTGCCGAGTACGCCCGCCGGCTCGCGCAGCGGGGCACCGACCCCGTGGCGCTGCTCCGCGCGTATCGCCTCGGCCAGGAGACGACCCTCTCGTGGGCGCTGCACCGCGTGGACGGTCACGCTCCCGATCGCCCGGTTGCGATCGAAGCGACACACAGGTTCGTGGAGGCGTCGTTCCGCTACATCGACGCCGTGTCGACCCAGGTCGTCGCCGAGTACGAGAGTGAGCGCGTGCGCTGGCTCGCCAACAGCAACTCGGTGCGGAGCGCAACGCTGAGCGACGTACTCGCAGGCAAGGTCGGCGAAACGGCCGCGACCGAAGCAGCGCTGGGTTATCGCCTTCGCCAGCACCACGTCGGCCTCGTGCTCTGGCTCGACGGCGTGGGCTCGCCAGACGACCTCCGCGCTCTCGAGCGCCTGCTCGCCGCCATCGGCAAGGAGCTCGGTGCCGGAAGCGGCCTCTTCATCCCGCAGGACCGCTCGACCGCGTGGGCCTGGCTTCCGTTCGGGAGGACCAACGCGCGCGCCGACACCCTCAGCCGCGCCGTTCTCGATGAGGCGGAGCGGATCGGTGCGCACGTCGCCGTCGGAAGTCCCTCCGTGGGCCTCGAAGGATTCCGCTCGACACACCAGGAGGCGCGGGCGGCGCATCAGCTCGCACTGAATGCTCGCGGGCGACTCGCACGCGCAACCTTCTGGTCCGATCCTGACGTCCGGGCGGCAACCCTGCTCCTCCGCGACATCGACACCAGCCGACGGCTCGTCGCCTCCGCCCTCGGAGCGCTCGCAGATGACGACGAGGCCACCGCGCGTCTGCGCGAGACCACACGGACCTTCCTGGCCGAGGGCAGCAGCTTCGCGTCAGCCGCGTCCCGGCTGAACGTCCACAAGAACACCGTGCGCTACCGCCTGGAGAAGGCCGCAGAGGTCCGCGGTCGTCCCCTTGACGAAGATCGGCTCGACCTCGAGCTGGCCCTCATCGCCTGCGAGTGGCTCGGACCCGAGGTCCTGCACCGGTAGCCCTGGTGCGCCGTTTGACGACGACCGCTGCCTCCTTGCTCCCCTTGTAGAGCTTGAGGCCGAACCAGGTCAGGAGCGCCACGAGTACGACGGTCGCGATCGTCGGGAGCAGCCGCCGGATCCAGTCCTCGCTGAGCCACTTGCCCGACGCCACGGCGTACGCGATGAAGACGCCGAGGAAGTTCACGACGTACTTGGAGATGTTCTTGACCAGGATCGAGCGGGCGACGCCCCAGGAGAGCTTCTTCGAGAGGCCCTTGGCGTTGCCCGCGACCTTGGCGAGCGCGGCGTCCTCTTCTTCCTTCTCCTTCGCCCGCATCACGTTGCGGTAGGCGAGGATGCCGCGCTCGAGCTGCCGCGCCTGCCAGGCCACCTGGGCATCGTGCCTGTCGGGGTAGTGGAACGGGTCGCCGCCGAAGGTGCAGTGATCACCATCGAGGCACTTGTTGGGCAGACCGGTCTCCGGATTGATGTGATACCGATCCGCCGCCGCTTCCATGCGCGGATCCTACGGTTTCAGTCGTCCGTGCTCTCGCGATCCTGCAGGCCGACCGCAGCCCGGAGCTCCTCGGCGTGCTGGCGAACCTCCGCAGAGGACGACTCCGCGGCGATGGCCGCGAGTGCCACGGCGAAGGCGTCCAGCTTGCGGTGCAGAGCCTGCTCCGAGCGCCGGTTGTGGTTCTCCAGCAGGACCACCAGGAAGAGCGTGACGATCTCGGCCGGGAGCACGAAGGCGATGTACCAGTGATCGAGCTTGTGCATCAGGAAGTAGCTCGGTGCCCACAACACCGTGAGCCCGACGATGATCAGGAAGAAGATGTCGCGCGACGCGACGTCGTGCGCACGCGAGGCGAGCTTGTCGAACCAGTTGCGGTCCTCATCGACCTCGGACGGGTTGCGGTGCCCATTGCTGTCCATCCTCGGACGCTAACCGACGATCGCCCCGTTCGGGCGAACACCGCCGCGACGGACATCCGCAAAATGCACAACGAGCCCCGCCCGCCGAAGCGGTCGGGGCTCGTCGAGAGAAATCAGGAAACGCGAACGTTCTCAGCCTGCGGACCCTTGGGGCCAGCGGCGAGGTCGAACTCGACCTTCTGGTTCTCGTCCAGCGACTTGTAGCCGTTGGTCTGGATCGCGGAGTAGTGAACGAACACGTCCTCGCCGCCACCATCCTGAGCGATGAAGCCGAAGCCCTTTTCAGCGTTGAACCACTTGACGGTGCCCTGAGCCATGATGATTTCCTTTGTTTTACGTGCCAGGGGCAACGTGCCCCGAGCCGCTGAAGACATCTACCTGTGCTGATGTCCAGCGAACCGAAAACCAGGAAGTGCGAGATACAAGCCGCGCATCGTGTGCGGCCAGGATGACTTACAGAGCCATCCCTTCAACAAGAGCAACGATAGGGCATGAGCGACGCTTTCGGGGCTTCGGCGCATTCCGAATGTTGTGGGACCTCCCACACGTGCCTCGCGCGCAGGGCTCATCCGGGACCGCGCCCTCACGCAATCCGGAAGGGCGCCTCGACCTCTCGCCCCTGGAACGACAGGACCGCTGGGTTGACGACCCGGCCCTCGCGGACCTCGATGGCCCGGCTCAGCGTCTCGTCCGCGTCCCATGCTGCGCCGCCCTCGAGCACGCGCCGGACGAACGGGATCAGCGCGTTGCTGTTCTCCCAGGTCGCTGAGTTCCACAGGTAGGAAGGCGAGTGGTCGACGCCGTAGTAGAGGACGTTCTCCCCCACCACGAACGTCGGCTCGTCGAAGCTCGTGGGGCGCGCGAAGCTGAAGCCCATCCCCAGATCGCAGGACACGTCGACGATCAGGCTGCCCGGACGGAACGCAGCCATGTCGTGGTCGTGCAGGTAGACCAGCGGGTTGTCGGTGTCCTGGAAGGTGCAGTTGACGACGATGTCGTTCTCGGCGAGGTAGGCCGGCAGCGGCTCGCGCCCTCGCTCGGTGATCACGTCACTCTCGCCGTCCGGGTCGTGCTCGAACTGCCGGATCCGCACGGAGTGGATGGGCGACCCCACCGCTGCCACGCCCCGGTTCGTCAGCACCGCAACCTCATGTACGCCGTGTGCGTTGAGCGCGGTCACAGCGCCTCGCGCTGTCGCTCCGAACCCGATGACCACCGCGCTGAGCCGGCGGCCGTAGTCCCCGGTCAGCCCGGCAATCTCGAGCGCATGGAGGACCGAGCAGTATCCGGCCAGTTCGTTGTTCTTGTGGAAGACGTGCAGCCCGACCGCGCCGTCACGCGTCCAGTGGTTCATCGCCTCGAAGGCGATCAGGGTCAGGCGACGGTCGATCGCGACCTGGGTGAGCTCGGCATCCTGGACGCAGTGCGGCCAGCCCCACAGCACGGTCCCGGGACGCATCGCCTCCAGGTCCGAGAGCTGCGGCTTGGGCAGCAGAACGACATCGGAGCTCGTCAGAAGCTCCTCGCGCGATGCGAACCCGGCGACATACTCGCGCAGCGACGCGTCCGCGACGCCGAACTTCGCGCCGTACCCGTGCTCCAGCGTGATGCGTGCCCGCAGATCCGCGTCGAGGTGCGGGATGTGCTCGGGGTGGATCGGCAGCCGGTGCTCGTTCTCCTTGGCCGACGAGCCGATGACCCCCAGCCCCAGCAACGTCGGTTCTTGCGTCGTGAGGATGTTCTGGCGCGGCGACGTGTCGCTCATGCGGGGGTTCTCTCTGAGAGGGAGCCTGAATGGCTCCGACCTTCGACAGTACGCCCCCGCGCCTCAGGCGGCGGTCGTCTGCTTCTGCTTCATGCTGCGCAGCGGGAAGGTGACGATCTCGGCGATGCCTGCCTACTTGGACTTGGTCCAGAAGCTGTCCGGGAGGGAGAGCTTGTAGACCTTCTTGTAGACGCTGAGGAGCTGGTTGACCATCGTGTCCTGGTGGTACGGCACGCCGTACTTCTCGCAGAGCGCCTTGACCTCGACGGAGATCTCCTTGTAGCGGTACGCCGGGATGTCCGGGAAGAGGTGGTGCTCGATCTGGTGGCTCAGGTTGCCCGAGAGCATGTCGACCGTCTTGCTGCCCGTGAAGTTCGCCGAGCCGCGGATCTGGCGGTAGTACCACTCGGCGTGGCTCTCGTCCTCGGTCTCCGCGACCGTGAAGATCTCCACGTCCTCGGGGAAGTGGCCACACCAGATGACCGACGAGGCCCACAGGTTGCGCGTCAGGTTGGCCAGCGCGTTGCCGGCGAAGGTGAACGGCGCACCCGGGCCGGAGAGGGCCGGGAAGAGGACGTAGTCCTTCAGCGCCTGCTTGAGGGCCTTCTCCTTGAAGCGGGCGAAGGCGGGCTTGAGGTCCGCCAGAGTGCGCTCGCCCTTGAAGACCTTCTCGGTCTCGAACTCCTGGATCGCGGTGCCCCACTGGAAGAACGTCTGCAGCAGGCCACAGAAGACCGGGTTCAGCAGCCAGATCGGGTGCCACGGCTGCTCTTCGCTCATCCGCATGACGCCATAGCCCTCGGCGTCGTGGTCCTTGCCGTAGATGTTCGTGAACGTGTGGTGGATGTAGTTGTGCGTGTACAGCCACGAGTCGGCGTGGATCGTGTTGTCCCAGTCGAAGTTCTTCGACGTGTACGCCGGGTCGTTCATGAAGTCGTACTGGCCGTGCATGATGTTGTGGCCGATCTCCATGTTGTCGATGATCTTCGACAGGGAGAGGGCGGCGACGCCACCGACGAACGCCGGCGGGAACCAGCCGGCCCACAGCAGCGCGCGGCCGGTGAGCTCGAGCTTCTTCTGCTTGGCAACGATGTCGCGGATGTAGTCCGCGTCCTTCTCGCCCAGGTCGGCGACGATGCGGGCGCGCAGGTCGTCCAGCTCCTTGCCGAAGGCCTCGATCTGCTCGGGGGTCAGCTTCTTGCCCGACGTGGGGGCAGCAGCAACAGCGGGCTTGGTAGCGGTAGCGGTGCTCATGATGGCTCCTTGGAAAGTCAGGTGGTGGTCAGAGGGCGATGGACACGTCGCCGCAGGGCGCCGAGATGCAGGTCTTGATGTTCACGTCTTCGTCGCTGTCGATCTCGCCGGTCAGGACGTTGCGCGTCGTACCTGAGTCCTTCTTGAACACGCAGGTGTTGCAGATGCCGATCCGGCAGCCGTAGTCCGGCGTCAGGCCGGCAGCTTCTGCCTGCTCGAGGATGGTCTGGCCGTTGTTCTCGACCTCGACCTCCGAGGCGCCGAACGTCAGGGTTCCGGTCGCCTCGTCGGTGGCTACGGTGCGCGTCGGCGCCGCGAACTGCTCGAGGTGGAGGCGGTCGGAGATGCCCTCGGCCTCGAACACGGCGCGGACGCCGTCCATCAGCGGCATCGGGCCACAGAGGAAGGTCTCGGCCTCGGCGAAGTGCTTGTCGGCAGCGACCAGGTGCTCACGGCTGAAGAAGCCCTGGAGGTCACCGTTGTCCGCGTTGGTGTAGGCGCGGATGATGCGGATGCCCTCGTACTTCTCCTCGATCTCGGCGATCTCCTTGCGGTAGATCACGTCGTCCTCGGTGAAGGAGTAGTGCAGGAAGGTGACCTTGCCGATGTAGGCGCGCTCGGTGAGCGTGCGGAGCATCGACATCACCGGAGTGATGCCGGAGCCGCCGCTGATCAGCAGGATGCTGCGCGGGTGCGGCAGCGGGATGAAGAACTCACCCTGCGCCTGCGAGACCTGCACGATCATCCCGGGCTTCGCGTTGGCCAGCAGCCACGGGGAGACCAGGCCGTTCGGGTCGACCTTGATGGTCAGCTCGATCTGGCCGTCGCGGCGGAACTGGGAGTTCGCCGGCGAGTAGCAGCGAGTGCGACGGATGCCGTCGATCTCGACGGAGAGCTTGACGAACTGGCCTGCCTTGAAGCCGTTGAAGAGGCTGTTGGGCCGCAGCGTCAGCGTCACGGAGTCGGCGGTCTTCCGCTCGACCTCGGTGACCTCGGCGCGGATCTCGGTGCTGGACCACAGCGGGTCGATCATCTCGACGTAGCGGTCGACGCCGTGGGGCGTGGTGAGCGCTGCGGCGAAGGACGAGTTCAGCACGCGACGAGCAAGCGCTGACGACGTCAGCCTCTGAGCGATGAGCGACATGCCCGGCTCCTTTCAGTGAACAGGTGTGCACTAATGAAGTTAGGCCATGCGTGCGAGCCACGCCAAGCGATGTCGACGTGATCCTCGATACAGTGCACATTTGTGCACTGAAATGCGATGGACCCAGCGCTTGCGCACCGTTCGCGGAGGGGGGATTGGGCTCAGGACGCGACCTACATCCAGAGCCTCATCGATCGGCTCAACGCGCGGATGGAGGAGCAGGCCAGGCTCCACCGCGCCACCTACGTCGACACCCGCACGTCGAGCATCGGCCATGACGCCTGCCAGAACGGCGAGCGACAGATTCTCGCGGCGTTGCTCTGAACCGTCACTGCCCCCACCGCTCCTCCCACTGCTTCATCGCGGCGAGAACCGGCAGCAGGCCACGCCCCTTTTCGGTCAGCAGGTATTCGTAGCGGTCCGGAGCGTTCTGATACTTCCGCCGCTCCAGGATCCCGGCGCCGGTGAGCCACTTCAGGCGCTCCGAGAGAACCTTCCGCGAGATGCCGAGGGTCCTCTGGAAGTCATCGAACCGGCACACGCCCAGAGACCCCGCCGCGACGATGTCGAGGTCCCACGAGCGCTTGAAGACGTTCACCGTTACGCGCGCACAAGCCCGTCACGCAGCGACCGCTTGTCGAGCTTTCCCACGGCGCTCTTCGGCAGCATGTCCAGAAGGCGGATGACCGCGGGGCGCTTGTAGCCGCTGAGCCGCTCACTGCAGCGCGCATGGAGTGCGTCAATGTCGACCGTCGCGCCCGGGCGGGCCTGGACGAAGGCCACGACGACCTCGCCCCACTTCTCGTCGGGTACGCCGATGACAGCGGCCTCGAGGACGGCAGGGTCGCTGGCGAGGACGTCCTCGATCTCCTTGGGGTAGATGTTCTCGCCGCCGCGGATGATCATCTCCTTGGACCTGCCGACGAGCGTGAGGTAGCCGTCGTCATCGAGTCGACCGACGTCTCCGGTGCGAAGCCAGCCGTCGCTGCTGATGACGGCGGCAGTTTCCTCCGGGCGACCGAGATAGCCGCGCATGACGTTGTCACCCCGGACTTCCACCTCGCCGGCCTCGCCGGTCACCACTTCGTTGCCGTCCGCGCCGAGGATGCGCAGCTCCTGACCGGGGAATGCCCTTCCGACGGTGCCAGTCTTGCGCGGGCCATCGACCGGGTTGATGGTCGAGCCGCAGGTGGCTTCGGAGAGCCCATAGCCCTCGACCAGCGGAAACCCGAAGCGGTCCTCGAAGCGGGCGAGCAGCTCGGCCGAGGCCGGCGCAGCGCCGCAGACGGCGAACCTCACCGAGCTGGTGTCTGGTCGTACGTCGTCGGGGAGGGCCGCGAGCATGCTGTAGATCGTGGGAACGGCGGAGAAGAAGGTGGGTCGCTCCTTCTCGAGGATCTCGAAGAACGTCTGCGGGTTGAACCGGTCCGCGATGACGACACTGGCCCCGACGAGGAGCGGTGTCAGGACACTGACGACGATCCCGTTGACGTGGAAGAGCGGCAGGATCAGCAGGCAACGATCGTCTGGACCGGCCCTGAGGGCATCGCGCCCCATGGACGTCATGGCGTCCAGGTTGGCGTGGTCGAGCATGACCCCCTTGGGCACGCCAGTCGTGCCCGAGGTGTAGATCAGCAGGGCCAGGGCGGAGGGGTCCTCGACAGGCTGCGCCGCGCCTCGCCCGTCCTCCATGCGCAGGTCCGCGACTGACAGGGTGGCGATGTCGCCGATCGAGTGCGCGCCGGCTTCAACGACGAGCAACCTCGCGCTTGAGTCGTCGAGCTGCCGTGCGCTCTCAGCGTCTGTCAGGGCCGGGTTGATCGGCGTGACGGTCGCGCCGAGGCGCCAGGCGGCGAAGAGGAGCACGACGAACTCGACACGGTTGGTGAGCTTGAGGGCGACAACGTCCCCAGCGCCGATCCCCAGGTCAGCAAGATGCCCGGCTGCTGCACGGACGCGGCCGAGGAGGTCGGCGTTGGTCAGGCTCTGGGCCGAGTCGGCGACGGCTGGACCGGTCGGATCGTCGATGGCGCGCCGGTCGATGAGCGTGGAGAGCGTCATGGTTCAGGCCTTCAGGTGGCGGGTGAGGAACTCGGTCTGATCGGCGACGACTGCCTCGAACGGTTCGCCGAGGTAGATGTCGAAGTGGCCGGCGTCGTACTGCTTGATCTCGCCCCGAGGCGCAGTCCTGGCATAGGCGACGGTCTCCTCGGGCGGGGTGACGGAGTCGTGGTCGCAGATGCAGAAGAGGATCGGCATCTTCACGTCCTTCGCGGCCTTGCCCGGACGGTGCCGGGTGATGGTGGGCGCGACGCGAGCGGCGACCTCGTTGATGAACGTGCCGCCTTCCGGAACGAGCGCGAGGTAGCCCGGCAGGGCATCGGGTGCCGTCATCAGCGCCTTGTCCCCCGGCGCCCCCGCGAGCGTGATCAGGACGGGGTCCTTGCGAGTGGCCATGGCGAGGACGTCGCGCCCGACGGTCGGCAGCAACCGCATCGTCCCGACCGGGCCCAGCGCCCTGGCCGAGGCGAGCCCGTCGGTGAACGGGCACTGCGAAACGGCTGCGCGCAGCTCGGGGTGGCGGGAGGCGACGATGATGGCGTGCCCACCGCCGAAGGAACTCCCCCAGACGGCGATCCGGGTGCCGTCGACATCTGAGCGGGTCTTCACGTGGGAGATGGCCGCGTCCCAGTCGGCCAGCTGACGCTTGATGGAGAGCAGTTGCCGTGGCTGGCCCGCGGAGTCGCCGAAGTGCCGGTAGGTGAAGGCGAGAGCCGCGACGCCGGCCTGCGCGAATCGCTCGGCGAACGCGGCGAGGCCCATCTCGCGTGTGGCGCCGAGTCCATGGCCGAGGATCACGACAGGCGGGTTGATGACGCCCTCGGGCAGGAAGAGCCAGGCCGCGCAGCTGTCGCCGGACGAGGCGAAGCTGACATCGTGGCGGGTGACCCCGTAGCCGACATCGCTGTGGTTGCTCATCGCTGGTCCTCCTTCTGCGGGGCGCCGGCCCCACGGGTGGTGCCCGCCTGAAGCACCTCGTCGAAGACGCCAGGCTGGTAGAGCGGCAGCTCGCCCGCGGCGTCGGTATTGGCCATGTAGTCGAGCATCAACTCCTGGCCGATGGCAGAGAGCGCGGTGGCGAGGAACTCCGAGCGCTCGATGTGCAGTCCCTCCTCCAGGCTCGCCGATCCGCCGAAGTAGACCGATCGCTTGATCGCCGCCCGCGATGCCTTCGGTCGCGAGCCGAGGTGCTGGGCGAGCTCGATCGCCCGGTCGAGCACCCGGTCCGGGGCGACGACGTCATCCACGGCGCCGATCTCCAGTGCCTGTGCAGGCGTGAACGGCTCACCCGACAGGATCGCCAGCAGCGCCTTGTGGTTGCCGACCAGCCGCGGGAGCCGCTGGCTGCCGCCGCCGCCCGGCATGATCCCGAGCAGGACCTCGGGCTGGCCGATGAAGTAGTCCCCGTCAGCCATGACACGCAGGTCGTTGGCCCAGCAGAACTCGGCACCGAGGCCGAGCGCCGACCCGTTGAGGGCGGCGATGAAGATGACGCCGCTGCGGTTCATCTTGAGGAAGGTCTGGTGCACCCGCTCCAGCTGGACCGCGGGCCATAGCGGTGTCTTGCCGAGTGCCGCCTTCAGCCCGCCGGCGCGATTCACTCCGCGCGCTGTGTGGGCGAGCGCGGAGGCGCCGCGGACACCGACGGAGGGGACGGTCGCCCCGCCCTCCTGCAGCCAGCGCACCTCCGCGTGCGAGACGAAGCGGTCCGGGTGGGTGCCGATGAAGACAACGGCCTGCACGGCCGGGTCGCGGTCAGCCCGGTCGACCAGCGCGTCGAGCTGTTCGGCGATGTCGTTGCCGAACAGGCCGAGCGGGCCGCCGTCGATGCGGGCGACCAGCACCGCGCCTCGGTCCTCGATCTCGAGGTTGCCTCGTACTTCTTGTGCCATGACCGGTCTCCGTTGCGGGTGCTGTGACGGCGTTCGGGCGCCGCTTGTTCAATCAAGATAACGAAGTTATCCTGATGCGACAACCCCCTGAGGAGTCGCCGTGAGCAGCACCACCCATCCCCCACTGGACCAGGACTGGGTCGTCGTCGGGTCCGGATTCGGCGGGAGCGTCGCTGCCCTGCGCCTGGCCGAGAAGGGCCACCGCGTCGCCGTGATCGAACGTGGACGCGCGTACGCCGACGAGGAGCTGCCGGCATCGGCCTCGGACAGTCGCCGATTCGTCTGGGCTCCGGCACTGGGACTGCGCGGGATCATGCGCAACGTCCTCTTCCGGCACGTGTTCAGCTCCACCCAGACCGGCGTCGGCGGCGGAAGCCTCGTCTACGGAGGCGTCCTCTTCCGCCCCCACGAGGCCTTCTTCACCCATCCCCAGTGGACGGCGCTCGCCGGATGGGAGGCGCGCCTCGAGCCTCACTACCGGACAGCAGAGCGGATGCTCGGAGCCAGCACGACTCCGTGGGAGTCGGTGACGAGCAGCCTGACCCGCGAAGTCGCTGATCATTTCGGCGGCAGCTTCGCCCAGGCGCCGGTGGCCGTGTTCTTCGGCGAGCCGGGCGCCACCGTGCCGGATCCCTACTTTGGCGGCGAGGGCCCGGACCGCACGGGGTGCACCCGGTGCGGGCAGTGCATGACGGGTTGTCGCACCGGTGCCGCCAACCGGCTCACGAAGAACTACCTCTGGTTCGCCGAGAAGCACGGTGCCCGGGTGCTCGCGGAGCGCGAGGTGGTGGACGTGACTCCGATCGGCGCCCCTGATGGAAGCGACGGCTACCGGATCACCACGCGCCGCCCCGGTGCCCGCTGGCGCAGCGACCCAACCAGCATCACCACACGCGGGGTGGTGTTCGCGGGTGGCGCGGTGGGAACCAACGCGCTCCTCGCAGACTGCAAGCACCGAGGTTCCCTGCCCGCCATCAGCGACCGACTGGGGCACCTCGCGCGCACCAACAGCGAGACCGTGCTGTCCGTCCTGCTGCCTGAGGACATCGGGGCGTGGCGGGACGTCACCGCGAGCAGTCGGGTCGTCGTCGACGGCGACACCCAGATCGAGTTCCTCACCTATGGACCACGAGGCGACTTCATGCGGCTGATGTTCACGCTCCTCATCGGCGAGGGCGGCGCCGCCCGTCGCAGCCTGACCTGGGTCGGCACAGTGGCGCGAAACCCCCGCCGATGGATCTCCACGCTGCGATCAGGCTGGGGAGCGCGCACGCTGATGATGCTGGTCATGCAGCCGCGCGACAACGCGATCCGGTTCACGGCCAGGAAGCGGTTGCTGCGGAGCGGGTACCGACTCACGACAGGGCGTGACGACGAGCGGCCCGCCCCGACGTACATCGATGCAGGTCATCAGGTCGCGAGGTGGTTGGCGGAGCGCACCGGAGGCATCGCGCAGAGCAGTGTCTTCGAGGTCTTCGGCAACCGGCCGATGACCGCGCACGTGCTCGGCGGCGCAGTGATCGGCGCGAGCCCGGCGACCGGGGTCGTGGACGCCCAGCTGCAGGTGTTCGGCTACCGGAACATGGTCGTCGGCGACGCCGCCGCCCTGCCGGCCAACCCCGGCGTGAACCCGGCGCTGACGATCACCGCGCTGGCCGAGCACGCCATGTCGCACATCCCTGCCGCCGGTTTGGGACGATGACCGGCATGGCGAGAGATTCCACGGTGACCGACAGCCCCTCCAACGGGATAGCCGAGCGACTCATCGAGGCCGCGGTCGCCATGCTCGCCGAGGAGGGCCCCTCGGCGATCAAGGCCAGGACGGTGGCTGCGCGAGCCGGCATGTCGAGCATGGTCGTCTACAACTACTTCGGAGGCATCCCCGAGCTGCTCAGCGCGGTGGAGGACCACGGCTTCAACCAGCTCGGCGAGGCTTTCGCAGCGGTCGGCGCGAGCGAGGATCCCGTGGCCGACCTGTTCACGATGGCACTCACCACGCTGGCCTACGCACGGGCTAACCCGCACCTGTACGACGCGATGTTCGGCCTCTCGACTCGTGCGACCTATCGACCCACACCCGCCAAGGGCGAACGCCGAGCCGGTCACTCCCCCGCGTTCAACGCGGCATACGCCCATGTGATCGAGGCAGCCGAGAGACTCCGCACAGTTGGCGAGCTCACGATCGACCACCCGGCCGCCGCGGCCGGCGCAATGTGGAGCTACGTCCACGGCTACATCACCCTCGAGCTGTCCAACCACTTCGCCGAGTTCGCCGACCCGGTCCGTCAGGTGCTGGTCCCGATGGGGGTCACGTTCTGCGTCGGCCTCGGGGCCGACCGTGCCTCGGCCCTCGCCTCGCACGAGACCGCGCTCCGGCGTGCCTGGCACCCGGGACCCTGACCCGCCCGGGTGCCTTCGGCACGAGCTACATCCCGGCCCGGTTGGCCTCGGGCAGCTTCGGGTACGGCGGCTTGTCGATGCCGAGCGTGCCCGAGCAAGCCAGCGGCCTGGCCTGCAGGAAGACGCTGGCGCGATGGGTGCTCTGCTTCAGTGCATGGGTCATCGCGCTCGCGTGGCCGCCCTTCTTGTAGGCGAAGTCCTGGGCGAGGGCGTAGGTCCGCCACAGGCTGATCGAGGTGTGCTCGTAGGGCAGCTGGGAGGAGATGTCGATGCTGCCGCGATGCCCGGGGTGGTGGGCAGCCCGGCTGGCCGCATGCACGTTGTTGCGCAGGAACTCCATGAGTCGGCCGCGCCGGAGGATGCCGTGCACGATGGCGATCATGGGCTCGCCGTCGATGAGCGGCTCGGCCCCAGCAGCGCTCGGCTTCCAGCCGTGCCAGTGGTCGCGCTCGGAGTCCGTCCCGATCTTCACGCGCACGATCTCGGCGTCGAGGCTGAAGCGCCCCGGGCCATCGACCGCCCACCGCAGTGGGCCGGCGAAGGCCGCCTCGGCCGCGTCCGCCGACTCCCACGCCGCAACGAGGGCGACCCCGCCCGGCAGCACCCGCGGAGCCAGGCTGTGCGTGCCGTTGTTGGCGTGGTTCACGGTCGAGCCCCGAAGGCCGTCGATCCCGTCGTCGATCGCCCGCCGGAGACTGCGTCGCCACCTGATCCGCCCACCCGGCGGGCGAAGGAAAGCATCGATGGTCAGGAAGTCAGGGGTGCTCATCAAGGCCCGCTCAGGACGCTGCCGCTGCGGACCCGGCGCCCAGGAAGTCGAGGACCTCCGGCACGAACTCCTGGTGGTACTGGAAGACGCCGCCATGGCCGGAATCCGGGTAGATCCGCAGCCGGCTGTCGGGCAGCCGCGCAGCCATGTCCTTCGAGTGCTCACTGGCGACCATCAGGTCCTTGTCCCCATTGGCGACGAAGACCGGGATCGTGATCTGCGACAGGTCGTCCTTCGCGTGCATCCCGGCCGTGGTGATGGCCTTCAGCTGGGCGAGACGCGCCTGCGAGGAGATCGGCTTGTCGCGACCGACCGTCCGCTCCCCGAGCCGCTCGAAGTAGGCGTTGGCCGCCTTCTTGCCGACCGTCGTGCGCGGAAAGAAGAGGAAGTGGCGCGGGTCCTTCCGCAGCAGGAACGCCTTCGCGTAGGCACCACCGACGATGAAGGGCATCTTCCAGATCCCGCCGCCGCCGCGGGGGCCGCTGCCGGCGACGACCATGCGGCGTACGAGGTCGGGAGCCTGGAGGGCGACCATCTGGGCGACGGCGCCGCCGAGCGAGAAGCCGATCAGGTCGACCTGCTCGTGCCCGAGCGCACGGATGAAGGCGATCGCGTCGGCACCCATGTGCTCGATGTCGGTGGGCACCTTGCCGCCGGTCGCGCCGACACCGCGGTTGTCGAAGGCGATCACGTGGTGCTGCGACGCGACGCCGTCGAGGACGCGCGGGTCCCAGTCGTCGAGGACGGCGGTGAAGTGGTGCAGGAACACCACCGGTACGCCGCCACGCTTGCCGAGCTCGCGGTAGGCGAACGAGGTGCCGTTGACGTCGATCGTCTTGTTGGGGGTGGACTTCCAGGTGGTCATGCGCGTGCCTTCTTTCGGGTGGTGGCCTGTCGAGTCGAGCTCCGTCGAGGTGCGGGCATTTCCGCTCCAGGTCGGGGTGCGGCGACACCGCGGGCGTCGAGCCGCGCGAGGACGTCGAGGATGCGGCGGTCGCTGGCGAACCGGGCGTCGAGGGCAGGGCCGAGCAGCCCGCGCAGCGCGGAGACCGGACGCCACAGCGCCGGACGGATGACGCGGCTGGATCGGACTTCGAGCCCGTCGGCGATGGCTGTCGCGGCAACGGCTGGAGTGATCCGCTTGAGCATGGGCTTGGGGAGCGTCCTGAGCAGCTCCATGACCATCGGGTCCTCGTCGACGCCACGGGCGATCATGTCGGTCTGCACCAGCGAGAAGAACGCCGTGAGGACAGACACGCCGTGGTCCGCGAGCTCGACGCGCAACCCGCGCCCCAGCTGCTCCACGGCCGCCTTGCTCATGGCGTACGGGATCGTCCCCATGCCGTTGACGAACGCGAAGACCGAGCTGATCAGCACGATCTGGCCCTGGCTCGCGATCACGGCCTCCAGACCGGCGGCCACCGTGTTGGCGACACCGGTGACGTTGACCGCGAGGGTCGCCTCAAGGTCGGCGATCGGGGTGTTGCGCAGGGTCGCCGCCTTGGCCAGCAGGCCGGCGTTGGCGATCACGATGTCCAGGCGCCCGAAGCGCTCGAGGGTCTGCGCGACGGCCGCATCGAGCGATGCCCGGTCACGGACATCGGCGACGCAGCCCAGCGCCATCTGCGCGTTGAGCTCGGCGGCACGCTGCGGCGTCTCCGGGGCCAGGTCCGCGATCACCACCCGGGCTCCGCGGCTCAACAGCTCGCGCGCGGTGGCGTTTCCGATGCCACCGTTGCCGCCGGTGATGAGAACGACCTTGCCGGCGAGGTCGTAGGCCTGGCGGGTCATGCGACACCACGGCGCGGCTTGAAGGAGATCCGCCCGTTGCGACGCAGCATCGACAGCGCCGAGACCAGCGGACCGCGGTTGAGGTCCGGCTCGAGGCCGCGGGCGAGGCGGTGCATCTGGTCCTCGTTCCAGGTCAGGTTGAGGATCCCGTCGAGGGCCTTGAGGTCGGCGAACCGGCCGATCACCCGGCGCATGCCGGTCTGGATCTCGTGCGTGATCAGGGTCTCCGTGTGACCGCCGAGGATCGCGTCGGCAGCGTCGGTCGTGGTGACGGTCGGGCGACCGATCCCGACGACCTCGCAGTCGCCTGCGGCGAGCGCCTCCTCCATGCCAGCCCGGGTCCGGAACCCGCCGGTGACGGCCAGCGGGACGGTGCCGGCCTCACGGCGTACGGACCGGGCGTAGTCGAGGAAGTAGGCCTCGCGGGCCCGGGTCGAGGGCGACTCCGAGCCGGACATCGCCGGCGACTCGTAGTTGCCGCCGCTGACCTCGATCAGGTCGACGTCCTCCTGGGCGAGTGCTGCGACGACGGCGCGGGAGTCGTCCTCGGTGAAGCCGCCGCGCTGGAAGTCGGCTGAGTTGAGCTTGACCGCGACGGCGAAGCCGGG